>NZ_JAVQNP010000001.1:0-29027 GCF_031798995.1 Acinetobacter sp. V104_13
TTATAGACCATCTCATCCCCTTTGCAACCCTTTTTTTAAATCAATATCATCAACTGGATACTTTTTAAGCTTTTTAGTCACTTTTAGATGAGATATTAAACTTTTTTTACGTTATCAACTTCATGTAGAATAGATTATTCGTGCAATAGTTTGGCATTAACTCACCATGTGGCAGTTCGCTAAAAAAGTATTTGTTTGCATACTTGTAGTGCTTGCTACGAGTGGGCCTTGTTATGCCAATTCAAAACATAATTTCTATGTACTTACTTTATCTATTCTAAGCTACAGTAAGTGGGAGAATGTAAATACTCCTACTCTTTGTGTGATTGATAACCCTTCTATTACATCTACTTTTCAATCTTATATCCAGCAAATGTCTTATAATTATCGTGTTCAAACTGTAAATGCGAAAGATTTTGCTCGGTCACATTGTCAGGCTGTCTATTTTTCTAGTACTTCTCCGCAGCAACAACAAAACCTTATTCAAAACTATCCTTATCATTCTTTACTTTCTTTAAGTATTAATAATTCAGAGTGCGAGATAGGAAGTATCTTTTGTTTATATACTCAGAATAATTACACTACCTTTAAAGTTAACTTAGATGCTTTAAGTCACTCCAAAGTCCATATTGATCCGAGAGTATTACTCTTGGCTAAGAATGCGGAGTAAGGATCATGATATCAAAGTTGTATCAGTCCACTTCACTACACGCATTATTTAGAAAATCTCAATTTACTATTTTTGCTATTACTTTTTTTATTTGCTCTTTTACGTTTGTCTCAATTTCCGTTTTTACTATGGAAACTTATGCCAAACAGAATTTGCAATTGCTTAGTCATACTCTATTAGAGCGTATTCAGCCCGCAGTCGTGTTTAATGATAAAATTACAATAGAGCAGATTTTGAATGAGTATACGAATGACCACTCAATTCGTACTATTCATATTTATGATTCTGAACATCATTTAATTGCCCAAAGTTTTAAATTATCAAGTCAAACTTCAATTTTAGAAGGCTGGTTTGATCACTGGTTTTTAAATGAGCCTGTTCATCTTACAATTTATCATCATGAACAAAATGTAGGTGAACTCACACTTTTTGGTAGCTCTGAAAAAATATTGCAGTTCCTAAAAATGATTATGGTAGGGCTTGCGATTGCAATGTTGTTTATTGTTTGCGCTTTATGGTGGTCAGTAAATTTAACTTATCGTCAAATTATGCAGGCTATTTACCCACTTACTAATATCGCTCAAATTGTAAGTGAACAAAAAGCTTATAATCTTCGTTTTCCTTATAACCGAATTAAAGAGTTTCAAGATTTAAATACCGTTTTTAACGAGTTACTTGAAGAAATTCAAATATGGGATAATCAGCTACAAAAGGAAAATCGTAAATTATCCTTTCAGGCTCATCACGACCAGCTCACCTTATTACCTAATAGACATTATTTTTACCAAATCCTTTTAGACATGTTTGAAGATAAAGGGTTTGATAATAAGTCTGCATTATTATTTATAGATAACAATAACTTCAAAGCAATTAATGACCAATTTGGCCATTTAGCTGGCGATGAAGTTTTAAAAGAAATGGCGAATCGCCTGCAAACTCGTTTGCGTCATCAAGATTTTATTGCAAGGTTAGGTGGTGATGAATTTGCTGTCATTTTGCATTCCATTAGTCATGCTGATCATTTAATATCTATTGCTGAAAATTTACTCGAAAGCTGTAAAGAACCTTTGCATCTAAATGGTCAAACCATTTACTTCAGTTTCAGTGTAGGTATTGCTTTATCACAATTTGCATCTAGCCCCGAAGATTTCATTATGCAAGCAGATCAAGCAATGTATAAGGCTAAAAATTCGGATGAACACTGGTTTATCTATAAACCTGAAAATTAAATTTAGGCTAATCTATGAATACAAGATCTTTAAAACTCTCTTTTATTGCATTGCTATGCATTACTCTTGCAGGGTGCCTGAGTTTTGGTCCATTAAAATATCGTCAAGTAAAATTGCTCAAAAAAGAAGGTTTCGTTCTTACTGATGAAGGCTGGACTTTAGGTTTACCAGAACGCTTGTTATTTGACTTTAATAATGCACAGTTAAAACAAAGTCATGAAGCTGAGTTAGTACGTCTGGCAAATCAACTGAATAAATATGACCTGAATAAATTGAAAATTGTTGGTCATACTGATGATGTTGGTGATGCTACATATAACCAAAAGTTATCTGAAGAGCGTGCTCAAAGTGTGGCAAACCTTTTCTTAACACGTGGATTTAAAAAAGAAAACATCTACGTAATTGGTCGTGGTTCAACACAACCTTATGTGCCAAATACAACCAATGAAAACCGTGCGATTAACCGACGTGTTGCGATTGTCGTTATTCCATAAGTAGATTTAATTCAAAAAAAAGCCAATCCTCTGTGATTGGCTTTTTTATTTTAAACTAGCTCAATAATATCAATGGTTGGTGGCACTCTGAAACGCAAAGGAATTCCAACCATTCCTGTGCCAACGGTAACAAAGACATCCGCATGCTCGTGAGAGTAGAAACCGCGCTTATGACCTAAAATTGATACTTTTTTCATAATATAGTTAGTCAACCATGGAAGCTCTACCTGCCCTCCATGTGTATGTCCAGATAACATTAATGGTCGATTCGGTAATTTAGGCACCATATCTACCGTATCAGGGTTATGAGATAAAATTAACCAAGGCTTGTCTTGCGGTAAATCTGGCATAGAACGCATATCGGTTTTGCCTGCCCAGAGGTCACCAATACCAATCAAACGAAATTCTTCAAAATCAACAATCTTACCTTCGATATCAACAACTTCATTATAAAATAGGGCATCTTTTAATAGTTGCTGAATCGGTGGGCCAGGATATTGCTCATCATGATTTCCAGGAACCGAATATACAGGCGCCTGAATTTCTTTTAAAACACTTAATTCTTCAATCAATCTGTCTTCTGGCTCATATGTCCAATCACCAGCGACTACCACTAAATCAGGTTGCTGTTCATTTAATTTTCTAACGATGGTTTTGAGCTGACGTTCATGCCCTGAAAATAAACCAATATGTAAATCTGCAATTAAGGCTACTTTTACTGGCTTATCAAAGCTACGATCTGGGTTTAAACGATATTGATGAGTATCGACACGCACTAAATGAGGTTCAATAAATCGGGCGTAAATTAACACGCCACTTAAGAAAAAGATGAAAATACCTTGATGAATTGAGTAGTAACCAATCCAAGCAGCATATAAATTAAAAAACCAGAGAGGAATAAGTAGATAAGAGAGATAAAATGCGAGTAGATGCACAAAAGCTTTAAATGGATGAATCGTCTCGGTTCGTGATTGATGAATCCAAGCCTCAGAAATTCCCCATAAAGCAAGTATTGAAAAAATAAAGTAAAAACAAAAAATGATTGAATTTGGATTCCACATTACGGCTCTCGACTTATCTTATATTGATTGCTAGTAATCAAATTCAATATTTATCTTTCAATATGCACGAATTATACTCTAGCTCACCTTATCGTATGTACTGATTATGGCACAATCCTTTCCTTCCAAACAGCTTCAAACGAATCAACAAGCTAAAGGCTTTTTGATAAAAGCCTCTATAGTCCTATGTTCAAGTTTTGCTGTGGGTTTGACAGGATGTAGTACTCTGCCAAAACATGGTGTTGAGCCAGTACAATATGCAAAAGATATTGATACCTCTGAGACTTCACTTGCCAAAATTATTACACCTTTACGCCAGCAAAATCCAAAGTTAACGGGTTTCCATGTTCTAAATGATCCGCTGGAGGCTCTAGCGGCTCGACTTAGATTAATTGATAAAGCCGAAAAGACTTTAGATTTACAATATTACATTTGGGATAATGACAAAGTTGGTGCTTTAGCCTTGCACGCGATTATTCGTGCAGCTGATCGAGGTGTAAAAGTCCGACTTCTTATTGATGACAATAATGCAAAAAAAATGGAAGGGATTTTACTAGCCCTTTCTCAGCATAAAAATATTGAAGTTAAGCTTTTTAATCCCTACCGTTTCCGCAAATATCGTGCGATGGATATGGTGCTTGATTTAAAACGTATCAATCGTCGTATGCACAATAAAAGTTTTATTGCCGACAATGAAGTTGCTCTTATTGGCGGGCGCAACATGACCAATCAATATTACAATGTAAGCGATAGCTATCAGTTTTCTGATGTCGATGTAATGTTGGTAGGCGCTGCTGTTGATGATATCGTAAATTCGTTTGATGATTACTGGAATCATGAATATGCATATTCGGTTCAAAGTATCGTAAGCCCTGAGCAGCACCGTTTACGCTATGAAGGCTTAAAAGAACAGCTTGAAGCACACTATCAACAAGCTACCGTTCAAAACTTTTTAAACTTAACCGCAAAATCCCATGCATTTGATCAATGGCTAAATCATAATATTCAATTCGATTGGGTCAAAGCAGAAGTGGTAAAAGACTCACCTGATAAAATCAAATCGAAAGCTAAGAAGGAAGAACATCTCAACTTCCAATTAATTAATCATTTGGAAAAACCAGAAAGTAACGTTGACTTAATCTCTGCTTATTTTATTCCTGAAAAACAAGGTGCCAAGATTTTAAGCACGCTTGCCAAAGAAGGTGTTGAGGTTCGAGTTTTAACGAATTCTTTTAAAGCGAATGACGTTGCTGTTGTACATGCCTTTTATGGGAAATATCGTAAAGAACTGCTTAAAAACGGCGTACAACTTTATGAATTTTTACCAACACCCGATAAAAGAGATTTAAATAAAAATACAGATGAGCTTGCCACTAAAGCTAAAGTAAATATGAAAGGGCTAAGCCGATCAAGTTTGCATACTAAACTTATGGCATTAGATGAGCAGGTTTTTATTGGTTCATTTAACTTTGATCCGCGCTCGGCTTACTTAAATACTGAAATTGGTGTGATTTTAGATAGCCCATCACTGGCTAAGACGATTCACCATACAATGGATGAAAATTTAAATAAGTATGCTTATAAATTAAAGCTCGACACTAATAACCATATTTATTGGCAGCAAGAAACTCCGAATGGTCCTGTAATTTATAGACAGGAACCTGAGATGAAATGGTGGCAAAAAGCAGGCATGAAATTTCTTTCATGGCTGCCACTTGAAGGATTTATGTAATTAGTTATTTGGCTTAAGTACTTTCTGATGTAGTTGAGCCAAACCTTCTACCATTTTTTCTTGCACTTCACGCGTTAAACTTTTGACGTCATGCCCTTCCACTGAAATGGGAGGCAAAGTTAACAGATGAGCTGTTACTTTAGGCATTTCGAGTACACGTTGAATATGTTCGGCAAATGTCATGTCACCAATGAATGGCGCAACTGTATCTAATTGCCCATCGCGATTTACATAACAAATCAAACAAACCTGTACTGGACGCTGTGCTTCAATCGCTGCTCCTAGTAATCGTCCATGAACTTTTTTAACAGAATGTCCATCTGTAGTTGTAGCTTCAGGAAAAAATAATACTGGAATATTCTGTTTTAAAAATTCAGCAATTTGCTCACGAATTCTGACGGAATCGCCAGATCCACGCTTAATAAATAACGTTCCACCACTTTTGGCTAAGTTGCCAAGAATAGGCCAATTTTCAATTTCAGCTTTAGCCAGAAAGAAAACTCGTGCACCAGAACCTAGAACTGCAACATCTAGCCAAGAAATATGATTACTTACCCATAAAGCTGGTTCTCTAGGAATTGTGCCATGTACTTCTATATCTAAATTAAAAACCTGACATAAACGGCGGCAAAAGTATTGGACATAACGTGTATTAACAGGATTATTAGGATCTTTATAAAGCCCATGTCGATAAACTAGATAAAAACCTTCACTAATTGCGGCCGTGGCAGAAGTGACCTTTTTTCCGTATAAACCTATTTTTGATAATTTCTTTAACGTTGAATTAACTATACTTTGCGTTTGAGCCATAAAATTTCACTAACGATTAATCATTGTTATACCCATCTCAAGTCATTCTATACGTTTCGTAATAAACTTGCATTGACGTTAGAGAACGGCAAATAAAATAAATCTGAACACTAGACTAATCTCATGTAACTAATCTAAAGGATAAAAACAAACGCTTTCCCCTTTTGCTTAAGTTTCCTCTAGAATAAAGTTTTCTCATTTTCAGGATTTATAGCCACGTGGAATATGTTGATCGGCATCAAGGCGGTGAACGCACAATCTTAGTGAGTGTTTCTGTACAATTATTAGATGATCTGGATGCCGAAGAGTTTGCTCTACTTGCACAGTCTGCTGGTGCAGATATCCTTGAACATATTAAGGTTCAGCGTAATAAGCCTAATCCTAAATTTTTTATTGGCTCCGGAAAAGTCGAAGAAATTGCAGAGCAAGTTCAGGAACTAGAGGCGAGTCTGGTTATCTTTGACCATGCGTTATCACCTGCTCAAGAACGAAATTTAGAAAGAATATTAAAATGCCGAGTTATTGACCGCACTGGCTTGATTTTAGATATTTTTGCGCTGCGTGCCCGTACGCATGAAGGTAAGTTACAAGTCGAACTTGCTCAGCTTAAACATTTATCTACTCGTCTTATTCGTGGTTGGTCTGCCGATTTTGAACAACAAAAAGGTGGTATCGGCTTACGTGGTCCTGGTGAAACACAACTAGAGACAGATCGCCGTCTCATTCGTGTTCGTATTACCCAATTAAAAGATAAATTAGACAAAGTACAACAGACTCGTATGCAAGGGCGTGCTGCAAGACAAAAAGCAGCTATTCCAACGGTTTCATTAGTAGGTTATACCAACGCTGGTAAATCGACTTTATTTAATATTTTAGCTAATAGTGATGTCTACGCAGCTGATCAACTATTTGCAACACTCGATCCAACCCTACGCCGTTTAGACTGGGATGGTATCGGTACTGTTGTGCTAGCAGATACAGTAGGTTTTGTACGAAACTTACAGCATGATTTGGTTGAATCATTTAAAGCAACACTTGAAGAAACACTAGAAGCGACCCTTTTACTGCATGTTATTGATAGTAGTAGCCATGACATGCTTGACCAAATTGAAGCAGTTGAAGGTGTATTAAAAGACATTGGTGCTGATGCTCCCGTACTTCGGGTGTACAACAAAATTGACCTAAGTGGTGAAGAGGCCAAAATCATTTATGCTGAGCCCCACGTCCCAGATCGAGTTTATGTTTCAGCTCATTCTGGTCAAGGTCTAGAGTTGCTCCAAAAAGCAGTACAAGAATGCTTAATGGGCCAAATTCAAAAGTTTTCACTCGTGCTTAAGCCTGCTTATGGCAAATTACGTACTCAACTTTATGCCTTAAATGTTATTGAGTCTGAACATTATGATGATGCAGGCTTATTACATATTGATGTGAAGATTGCGCCACATAAGTTAGAAAAGCTGATTCGCCAAGCAAAGCTTCCATTGGATGAAATCTTGGGAGAACACGCAAGTCAATTTAAGCGCCCCTTGGAAGAGTTTGAAATCAAGGGCGATATCAGTTAAAACTTGATAAGTAAACTTTTAGAGATAAAAAATATGGATAAGATCAAAAGTATAGACTGGACAGCATGGGTAATTACATTACTACTCATTATTGGTTTTCGTGAAGGCTCTGTCGTTGTCATGCGTGCTTTTGGTCATCCAGAATTAGGTAATCTGGTCGGTTTAATCAGCTTACTTATTATTTTACTGATTTGGAGAAAGTTTAAAAAAATTCCACTTCGAATAGTGGATACCAATAATAAAATTATGAAAGAAAGTGGATTCGCGTTTTTACCTATCTGTGCAGGTTCATTAATTATGCTCGTACATATGGGTAAGGAAATTCCATTATTTCTTTTTGTTTTAGTGGTCAGTACCCTTATACCTTTGTGGGTCTATGCAAAAATGGCAAAACGTTGGTTATAAGGAGAATATAATGTTTACGATTTTCTACGGATTTTTGATCACACTCATTGGTTATC
Organism: Acinetobacter sp. V104_13; assembly: GCF_031798995.1. Classification (NCBI taxonomy): domain Bacteria; kingdom Pseudomonadati; phylum Pseudomonadota; class Gammaproteobacteria; order Moraxellales; family Moraxellaceae; genus Acinetobacter; species Acinetobacter sp. V104_13. Next base: position 8,020 of record NZ_JAVQNP010000001.1, read on the forward strand.
TGTGTGCAAAGCCTTTAAACCGACGTTTCCCGCAAGTTCCACTTTTAGTTTTCGGCATGTTCATTGTAATTGGCTTACTTTCAGTTTTGCATGTGCCATATGAGCAGTATCGTCTTTATGTGAATGACTTATTTGGTCATCTATTAGGTTATGTCACCGTAGCATTAGCCATCCCTTTAGCTGCAATGCGTTACGATGATCTTCCAATTAAATCGGTCATTGGTATTTTACTTTTTGCAAGTATTAGCGCCGTTGCCCTACCTATGGGGCTAGCATACTTGTTACATATGTCCGAACCTACCATTCTTGCATTTGCCACCCGTGCAGTAACCACTCCAATTGCTCTGAACATCGCAACTTTATTACACGCTCCTGAAACACTCGTAACCCTTATTGTTATTTTGTCTGGAGTAATCGGCGCTGCATTCTCACCATTCTTACTTAAACATATTCATGATGAGAGAGCATCAGGTTTAGCCTTAGGTTTAGCTGCACACGCCATCGGAACAGCTCAAGCTTGGCAACGTGGGCCTGTTGCAGGTCGTTACGCTGCATTTGGTATGGCATTGAATGGTGTATTTACTGCAATTTGGCTACCAACATTAATGTTATCTTTTGGAACACCATAATTAAGAAGTTGATTAAATAAACATTGAACGGTCTATCAATTCCAAATAAGATGACCTTTCAAAGTTAAAAGGATTTTTAATTATGGGGAAAATTTTTATTGGAGCTCTGCTCTTATTGGGGATTAATACTGCTACATTCGCAGCAGATATTACAGGTCTCTGGCAAACAATTGATGATAAGACAGGTGCTCCTAAAGCACAGGTAGAAATACGAAAAGAAGCGAACGGGACATATGCCGGGAAAATTATCAAAGTAACGCCACGCCCAGGTTATACGCCTAAAGAAATTTGTGATAATTGCCCTGCGCCATATACCAATAAACCGATTTTAGGTCTGGATATCGCAACTGGTTTAAAACAGGTAGATGGACTGAACTATACTGGCGGTAAAATTTTAGATCCGAATACTGGCAAAGTTTACGGGCTTAAAGCAAAACTCAGTTCAACTGGCAAACGCTTACATATGCGCGGTTATCTCGGAGTTTCAGCTTTAGGGCGTAATCAAATCTGGATTCGAGTAGAATAATAGTTCCCAATAAAAAAGCCGCTTCTGCGGCTTTTTTATTTTTAGCTCAGCTACAAGCTTCATCTTGCACTCATAGAAAAACATTGCTTTTCTTATATTTGCACAGGATTTTCAACAGAAAAAATTTCTTTGTCTTCAATACGATAAGCCATTAATTTTCTGCCCCAAACACAGCCACCATCGATATTCTGGATCTGCTCATTAATAGTTCGGCCCTCGAGCGCAGCCCAATGACCAAAAATAATCTGATGAGTTTGTGCGGCTTTGCTCGGAAATTCAAACCAAGGTAAATAACCTTCCGGCATTGGTGCATCCAAAGAATCTTTAAAACTAAACTCTAAAGCCCCTTGGGCATTGGTTAAACGCATGCGAGTCAAATAATTGGTAATACAACGTAAACGCGCAGAACCAGTTAGGTTATCTTCCCACAAATCTGGTTTAGAACCATACATGTCTGCTAAAAAAGCATCCAATACAGATAAGTCTTGATGAGACAGTACTACCTCTACCTCTTTTGCCAACGTTACAGTTTTTTGTGCATCCCAAATACAAGGTATGCCAGCATGAGTAAGGATCGTATGCTCGTTTGGCAATAAACATAATGGCTGTTTACGTAACCAATCGATTAACTCATCACCATCAATAGCATCAATAACGTCTTGGGTACGATCTTTTTCTTTAATCTCTTTTAAACCACGCGCACCCGCAATTAAAGTCAGGTCATGATTTCCAAGTACAGTTGCAGCAGCTCCACGATCAGCAAGCTTTTTAATAAAACGTAATGCCCCTACCGAGTTTTCACCACGTGCGACTAAATCACCAGCAAACCATAAAAAGTCTTGATCTGGATCAAAACGTATTTCTTTAAGCAAGGCTTTTAGAGCTTCAAAACACCCCTGCACATCGCCAATAACATAGTTAAAACGCTTAGTCATTTACGCCACCATTTGATCGGCCAAAGCAACAAATTGGGCAAGTGTTAAGGTCTCTGGACGAGCCATTGGATCAACACCAGCTTTTTCAAAGCCATCTTCTGCAATCATACCTTTAAGACTGTTTCTTAAAGTTTTGCGGCGCTGAGTAAATACATGGGCAACCAGTCGAGCTAAAGCTTTTTCATCTTTTGCTGTAATTGGCTTTTGATCATAAGGAACAAGGCGGAAAACCGCACTCGTTACTTTAGGTGGTGGGTTAAATGCACCAGCCGGCACTTCAAATAAAAATGTTGGTTGACAGTAATATTGAATCATTACCGACAAGCGGCCATATTCTTTTGTATTTGGTTCAGCAGTAATACGGTCAACCACCTCTTTTTGCAGCATAAAGTGCATATCTTTAACTTTGCTACCAAATTCCAAGAGATGAAAGAGTAATGGGGTTGAAATGTTATAAGGTAAGTTACCGACTACACGTAATGGTCGGCCATCTTTTACCAGTTCGCTAAAGTCATATTTTAATGCGTCAGCTTCTATAATCGTCAAACGTTCAGGATGTGGAACACGTTCTGGTAGCCCAGCAGCTAAGTCACGGTCTAGCTCCACTACTGTTAATGCATCACATTCCCCAATTAAAGGAGATGTTAAGGCAGCTAAACCAGGTCCAATCTCGACAATATTGTCGCCTGTACGCGGACTTACAGAGCGCACAATTTTGGCAATGACTCGTTGATCATGTAAGAAGTTTTGACCAAAACGTTTACGAGCTTTATGCCCTTCATCTTTCGGGTTTAGGGCATTAATTTGATACATAGAACATTTCCAACATGAAAAATTTAGCTCGCTGCTAAAGATAAAGCTAAATCAACAGCGACATTTAAACTTGAGCTTTTTGCCAAACCAGTCCCAGCCAAAGACAACGCAGTGCCATGGTCAACCGAAGTTCGAATGAAAGGCAAACCCAATGTAATATTGATGGCTTCACCAAACCCTTGTGATTTTAACACAGGTAAACCTTGATCATGGTACATGGCAAGTACAGCATCTGCATTTTTAAGATGTTCTGGAGTAAATAAGGTATCTGCCGGCAAGCTTAAACTCATTTTAAGCCCTTGCGCCCGATAACTTTCGAGTACAGGATTAATAGTCTCAATCTCTTCACGCCCCAAATAACCATCTTCACCTGCATGAGGATTTAAGCCACACACGAGTACACGTGGGTCTGTAATCTTAAATTTAGTTTTTAAGTCATGCAGTAAAATATCAATAACCTGATGCAATCGTTCTTTAGTAATTGCATCCGCTACATCTCTTAAGGGTAAATGTGTAGTTGCTAAGGCGACACGCAAGGTTTTGGTTGCAAGCATCATAACGACACGCTCTACACCTGCAAACTCTTGATAGTATTCAGTGTGACCACTAAACAAAATACCAGCATCATTAATAACCGATTTTTGCACGGGTGCCGTGGCTACTCCCACACTTTTACCAGACATTGCATAATTTGCTGAACGACGCAGTTGTTCTAATACGTAGGCTGCATTAGCTGGGTTTAATTGACCATCAATGACAGCTGCTTCTAAAGGCACATGTTCTATATAGAGTTCATTCAGAGATGATGACTCAGGCTGTCCGGTATATTCTATAAATTGAATATCGATCCCAAGTTTTTGGGCACGTTGTTCTAATAAATTTTGGTCACCCAAAATAACAACAGGGCGTTCATCAACCCGCTTAGCCAAGCTCAAACAGATATCTGGACCAATACCAGCCGGCTCACCGGAAGTGACATATAATGGCAGCACAATCACTCCAGACACATAACAAGAATTTTTTTGATTTTAACATATCTGACATTCATCAGTTTATGGATTAAATTATATGGCTTAAAATGGATTTTTCTTGTGAGTTGGGACAAACTCGTTTAGAATGCTCGCTCCTTTTGTTTGGACAGATTCCATAGTCCAAACCAACTATAATAGGTAGTGGTTTAATGAAAACTCTCAGCGCTAAGCCAGCTGAAGTTCAACATGACTGGTATGTTGTTGATGCTTCTGGCAAAACTTTAGGTCGCCTTGCGACTGAAATCGCTCGTCGTTTACGCGGTAAGCACAAAACTTCTTATACTCCTCACGTTGACACTGGCGATTACATCGTTGTGATTAATGCTGAACAAGTTCAAGTGACTGGTAAAAAATCACTTGATAAGAAATATTATCGCCATACTGGTTTCCCTGGTGGTATCCGTGAGACTAACTTCGAGAAGTTAATTGCTCACAAACCTGAAGCTGTTCTTGAAAAAGCGGTTAAAGGCATGTTACCAAAAGGTCCTCTTGGTTATGCAATGATTAAAAAAATGAAAGTGTACGCTGGTACTGAGCATCCGCATGCTGCTCAACAGCCACAAGTTTTGGACATCTAAGGGATACAGCACATGGCTACTAATTATGGTACAGGTCGCCGTAAGACCGCAACTGCACGTGTTTTCTTGTCAGCTGGTACAGGTAAACTCGTTATTAACAACCGTACTTTAGAGCAATATTTCGGTCGTGAAACTGCTCGTATGGTTGTTCGTCAACCTTTAGAACTTTTAGAAGTTACTGAAAAGTTTGACCTTTACATCACTGTTAAAGGTGGTGGTATCGGTGGTCAAGCTGGCGCGATCCGTCACGGTATTACTCGTGCGCTTATCGCTGCTGACGAAACTTTAAAACCTGTTCTACGTCAAGCTGGTTTCGTTACTCGTGATGCTCGTGAAGTTGAACGTAAGAAACTTGGTTTACGTAAAGCTCGTAAGCGTCCTCAATTCTCTAAACGTTAATTCGTTTATCGAGTTGGACAAAAAGCCTTGGATTTTTCCAAGGCTTTTTTTATTATGAAAATAGAGCCATAAAATGCAAACTTATAAATATAAACAAACTATCTCTTTAGAACAGTGATTTCCTAGAGCATTTTTAGTATCCTAATCGATTCACTCAACCACGTCGTCTTGTGATATGTCGGTCGAAAACACCTCTATTCAGGGGATTACCCTTTACAGTCATGCTGATGATTTCCGTTCTCACTGGATTCGTTTCTTATTAGCAGAAAAACAAATCAAATATCAATTAATCATAACTGACCATGAAGACGAAGATTTAGCCAGCTTAAATCCTTACAACCAATTACCGATGTTGGTCGAACAAAATCTTAAATTATTTTCAGCACCTATCATCGCTGAATATTTAGATGATCGTTATCGCCAAAGCAAGCTTTATGCCGATGCACCTATGATGCGTGCAGAACAGCGTCAGTATATCTGGAGACTTGAAAACGACTGGTTTAAGTTAGCAGATCACATGTTAAAACATGCTGACTCACTAAATCTCGAACAAAAGCAAAAAGCTCAAAAAGAACTACGTGAAACATTAATTTCACTTACTCCCCTATTTCAGCATTTTCCGTATTTCATGTCTGAGAATTTTACAATCTTAGACTGCATGCTTGCCCCTATCTTTTTAAGATTAAATAGCATGGGAATTGATTTACCCAAACAGCACTGTCGACCTATATTTTTGTACTGTAAACGTATCTTTGAACGGCCTTCTTTTGCTAAATCGATGACGCCTCAAGAGAAAAACCGTTACAATGAACTATTAAATATGGAATAGCGTGATATGTCTGAGCAAACTATTGATTTAACCCCTACACGTCCTTATCTTGCTCGTGCAATCTATGAATGGATTTGTGATAACCAGCTTACTCCTTATCTATTAGTTGATGCGACACAACCGCATACCGACGTTCCGCAACAATTTGTTAAAGATGGGCAAATTGTTCTAAATATTGTGCCGCATGCAGTTCATCAATTACTTATTACCAATGAAGCTATTACATTTTCAGCTCGCTTTGGTGGAGCATCAAAAGACATTTATGTCCCTCTTCAAGCGGTTTTAGGGATTTATGCACGTGAGAATGGACAAGGTTTATTCTTTGATCCTGAAGAATATGCCAATGTAATACCTGTAGAAAATACAGTAGAGTCAGAAGTACAAGAAGCAACTGAAACAACATCGACTAAGAAAAAACCGACGTTAAGAATTTTAGATTAAATTTAGAGGAAGAAAGCATGGCATTTGATTTAGTCCAATACTTTGCTGAGCAGATAAAAATTCAAAAGCCTCAGCTTTTAAATCAATATCCAGTTAATGAAAAAAATAAACTGATTGATGAGGTGAATATTCTTACGCTTGGAAAACTGATTAGTTTATGGCGTCAGAATGATAATAAGATTTATCAAGAAATCAAAACCTCAGATCCACTTTATATTCAAGAAGTTGCTCGTCATTTAACGACTTCTAAATATAATCAGTCGACTTTAAAAAATTCAGAACTAGAACAGAGTATTTCTGAAATTTTAACTTTGCAATTAGCAGAACTTAATCAGCTCGATGAAACAGGTGGTTTTGGGCATAATGGCTTAAAAGAATTAATTTTAGGTCAGATTGAACACTTATCAGGCCAAGCTGAAGATTGGGTTTGGTCAACAAACCACCTAAATGAATTAATTGGTTCTAAACCTGTGGAACAAGAAGAGCTATCATTGGATACAACAATGAAGGAGTTCAACCAAATGGTTCACCAAGCCCAACCTCATCATGATGACGTGCATATTGAAGAACAAGCTGCCGAAATTTCTGTACCTACATGGTCAAAGATTGTTGCCCCTGTAGTTGCTTTAGCAATTTTGGGCTATCTCTACTGTATTTATACACAGCTCGTTTAATTTGATTTTTATATAAAAAAAGGGGAATTCATTATTCCCCTTTTTATGATTAAAATTAGAATATTTTATTTTTCAATATTTTATTAACATTCTATTACAATTGTTTTATTCAGATTTTAAAATATATAATGTAAAACTCAGCACAATATTAAAAGTATAATGTAAAAATAATCTTATAATATTTTTTATAATCTGACATTTTCTGTCACTTATTTCCCAAAACAACAATTTCTCTATTTCTTTGATTTATTGACTTCAAATTGAGCAGAAATATAATGAATTTCAACTACTTTTAGGAAAAAGTAGTAAATATAATTTTAGAATCCTGAGAGATAAAAACATGGCTAAACTTTCTTTAGATAGCTTAACTGAAATTGATGGTTTTATTGCATCTGCACTTGTTGATTCAGAAAGTGGTTTATCACTTGCAACTCAAGGTGGTGGGGAAATTGATTTAGAATTGGCTGCTGCTGGTAATACAGAAGTCATTCGCGCAAAGCGCAATGTAGCTAATGCATTGAAGTTAAATGATAATATTGAGGATATTTTAATTACCTTAGGTAAGGCTTACCATTTAATTCGACCTTTAGAAAGTAATAATAATTTGTTCCTTTACTTAGTACTTGACCGTAGCAAATCAAATTTGGCTATGGCTCGTCATGAGTTAAAGTCATTTGAAAAAGAGCTCGATTTCAGTTAAGTGATTTAGTTTATGCTCTTTATATTCATTATAAAGAGCATAAAAAATCATTATATCAATTTATAAAAATTTAAAATGATACTATGGATAGTCATTGCATAAATATTGCAGTTTCAGGTTTAAGCTTAAAATTTTCAGATGAATTAAAAATATTAATCCGCAATCTAATATCAAATCAATATGGTATTAACTGGGTTAATATTTCCAGTAATCATATTGATTTATTAATCATTAACGAAAACTTTTTTGATGCAGATAATATTCAAAATATTCTTCACAAGAAAAAAATTCTTTATTTAAAAGTTACGAAAACAGCTTCAGAAAATAGAAATTCTATTTATGAACACACCTTACATCTACCAGTAGAAAAAACAGAACCTCTATTAGAATGGCTAGAGGACAATTTATTGTCCTCTTTAGATCAGATAAACTTTGCTGTAGTTTCTGATTTATCAAATGAGTCTCCATTCATTGATAATAAATTTATAAGGAATTTGCACAGTTCAGAAAACCCTAGGCTACACATCTTTGATGATAAAGGCACTTTAGCGATTATTGATAATAGAACTCAAATTGCTTGGTTGGAGCCCTCTCGTCAAAAAACACAAACTAATATGAGCTTTAACTTTGCTTTTGCAAAAACATCTGATTTTACTAAGGTTTCTCGTAAAAAAGATTATTATGTACAAGACTGGTTATGGAATCTGATTTGGACTTCAAACAATTTTGAGAATCTAGCCTCGAAGGATAGTTATTTTAAAATTGACTATTGGCCACAACCCTATCAAAAAGAATATAGAAAAGTGAGCCTACAACTCTCTGCTTGCTTTATACAGGGAGCAAAAATTACTGATGTGGCTAACCAGCTTAACATGTCAATTGATGATGTCTTGCACTTTGTTACAGCTTGCTTAATGGCAAATAATGGAAAATTTATTTCTGCGAATAAATGTGCTTACACACCAAATTTTTATTTAGAAAATTCAAATACAGACAATCATTTTTTTAAAAATTTTATAGGGAAGATTAGACGGCGTTTTGGTCTTTAAGGGAAGTTATGATTATACAGCAATATAAAATTGTCTTTGCAGGTAGTATGGGGGCAGGTAAAACAGAAGCGATTAAATCGCTATCTGAAATTCCAATTCTGGAAACAGAAGCATTCAACACTGATGTACAGAGCCACCAGAAAACCCAGACCACTGTAGGTATTGATTATGGTGAAATTACTTTAGATGATGGAATCAAAATCGGACTCTATGGCACCCCGGGACAAAGCCGTTTTGATTTTATATGGTCGGTCATTTGTGAAGGTGCAATCGGTGTTATTTTATTATTAGATCATAATAGTTCGAACCCAATTGCTGAGCTAGAAAGCTACTTAGAAACCTTTAAAAATTACAATGATAATATTGCGATTGGTATTACTCATGTTGACGAAAATAAAGAGTCATCACTTCAACAATATCGCAATTGGATAAAAGCAAAAGGATTACCGTATCCGTTGTTTTTTATTGATGCACGTGAGGAAGAACAAATTTTAATGATGGTTGAATCATTAATTGCATCACTTGAAGTCAAGGTAGGCTTAACATCTCAAGGGAATGATCATGCTTAGTATCCCAACTCAAAAACGGACCGCTCCAACACAGTTACTACAACTTGCAAAAAATGAAGCTCATAATATTTTGATGAATACACGAGGTGTAGACTTTGTGATGATTTGTTCTTCTGATGGTTTTGAATTAGCGACCGTAAGTCATAAAAACTACCGTAACACTACAAAATTAGCAGCGGTGAGTAGCTCAATTTTGGCAATGGTCACTGCATTTTTAAAAGAGATTCAACTCACTGGTTGTAACAACATTACTTTAGATGCAGATAATGGCAAAGCTATTCTGACCGCTATTCCTGCTGTTTATCACCCGATGGTTATGGTTACGCTAAGCAATAAAGAGGTTCTTTTAGGACAACTATTATATAGTCTAAAAAAAGCAAGTCAGTTAATTGCGGAAGCTGATGGCGAATAAATCAGGACTCCTCATTTAAAATAAATACCGCTCTATATGAGCGGTATTTTCATTAGACTTGAATAGTAAATAACATTTGCCTTTTTTTTACTTGCTGGCCTTGCTGTCCTAAAACCTCTTCCACTACACCATCAACATCAGCTTTAATCTGTTGCTGAATTTTCATAGCCTCAAGAACTAATAAAGTTTGACCTTTCATTACTTGATCACCTTTATTGACCAAAATATTCACCACAGCGCCATCCATGGGCGCACGAATTTTGCCATCACCTGCTACATCGGCAACTTCTGGTGCTGTATAAGTCACATTGCGAATCACAACATTACCATTATTCTGATCTAAATAAAGCTGCTCTCCATCCAATACGTATCGCACACGGCGGCGCACACCATTCAACAGATAGATCAATTGTTCTGCTGTTTTTTCAACAACCTCAATACTTACAGTTTGCTCACAGAGTTGTACCGTAAACGTGTTATTTACAGATGAAAGCTGCAATTGAACTTGCTGTTCATCATATTTAAGCTTTAATGGTAATGGTACACCTAGACCAGTTTGCCACACTGCCGTACCGTTACTTTGGCTAAATAATGCCGCAGCAATCGCCAATGTTTCTAAAGATAGAACCTGCTTATGTAAACTGCCGTCATCTTGAAAATGCTGCTGAATAAATGCTGTATTGGTATCACCAGCCACAACAACGGGATGACGCAGTAAATTGACCAAAAACTGCTTATTACTATTTACACCTAGCAACACACAGTCATCAACTGCACGCGCCAGTAAGCGAATCGCATCCTCACGGGTTTTCCCATATGCAATCACCTTCGCCACCATCGGGTCATAAAATGGGCTAACCTCATCAGTTGCCAACATGCCATGATCTATTCGTACATTTGGCAAAGTTGCGGGCTTCCAACGTAAGACTTGACCTGTTTGTGGCAAGAAATCTTGGCGCGGGTCTTCTGCATACAAGCGCACTTCGATGGCATGACCGTTTAAGGTCAATTCTTGTTGTTTTAAAGGTAACTGTTCACTATTGGCAACACGCAACTGCCATTCAACCAAGTCCAATCCTGTAATAAGCTCAGTCACAGGATGTTCTACCTGTAAGCGGGTATTCATTTCCAAAAAATAAAATGCACCCGATGCATCAAGTAAAAATTCAACCGTTCCCGCACCGACATAAGCACATGCTTTTGCCGCTGCTACGGCTGCCTCACCCATTTTCTGACGCAGTTCAGGCGTCATCACCGGACAAGGTGCTTCTTCAACGACCTTTTGATGACGGCGCTGGATTGAACAATCACGCTCGAACAAATAAACATAATTGCCGTGTGTATCACCAAAAACCTGAATTTCGACATGGCGTGGAGCAATGACTGCTTTTTCTAAAATCAACTCCCCCGAACCAAAAGCATTTTCAGCTTCTGAACGTGCGGTTTGTAATGCCTCAAACAACTCGGATGCTTGCTGTACCAAACGCATGCCACGACCGCCACCACCCGCCGAAGCTTTGACCATAATTGGAAAGCCAATCTGCTCAGCTTGAGTTGCTAAATATTCAAGGTCTTGTCGGTCACCTTCATACCCCGGCACACAAGGAACGCCCGCCTCAATCATGGCGATTTTTGAAAGGCGTTTACTGCCCATTAACTCAATTGCAGAAGCGGTAGGCCCAATAAATGTAATCTGGTTGTCGATACATGCCTGAGCAAAATCAGTATTTTCTGACAAAAAACCATAGCCAGGGTGAACCGCATCTGCCCCAGTTTTTTTGCATGCATCTATTATTTTGGTAATTGAAAGATATGACTCAGATACTTTTGAAGCACCAATATAGACAGCTTCATCGGCCTCTTGCACATGGCGAGCATGACGGTCTGCATCGGAATAAACTGCGACAGTTTGATAGCCCATTGCCTTAGCAGTTTGCATGACTCGAACTGCAATTTCTCCACGATTGGCAACCAGTACTTTTGAAAATTTCATTATTTTTATCCCTATCGCTTATGATTCATCAGCCCAATTCGGCAACCTTTTCTGAATAAAAGCCATCATTCCTTCTTGTCCCTCAGTACCACCAACTGCTTGAGCAAACTGCTGTGCAGCATCATCTAATAAACCACTCAAAGGTTCATTGAGCGTTCGATGTAACAGTGCTTTAGTTACACGCGAAGCCTCTGGTGCTGCACGTTTAATGTGTTGAATGGTTTCTTGTAAAGCTTGTTCAAGTTCGATTTCATTATGTGCAATTTGATGAACCACGCCGACACTCAGTGCAGTATGCCCTTCAAAACGCATGCCGAGCAAAGCAAGTCGACGCGCGTGTGTCAGACCAACGCGTTTCACCACAAAAGGAGCAATTTGCGCAGGAATCACCCCAAGCCCTGTTTCAGGCAAACCGAACTGAGCATTGTCACGGCTAATGGCAACATCGGAAACACAAGCCAGACCAAAACCACCACCTAACACTGCACCTTCTAAAATCACCACAACAGTCTGCGGCGCAGCTTCAACTTGCTCAAGCAAGGCACCAAAACGGCGGTTAAAGTCCACATAAGGTTGTAGACTGCCAACATTAGCTGCCTCAACACGTAAAGTTGCCATGTCTTTAATGTCACCACCCGCACAAAAAGTTCCACCTTCCCCACGGATAATTACCGCGCGAATTGAAAGGTCATCGCGAATGGCAGCAAAAACTTGCTGAATTGCATTGACCATATTCAAGTTCATGGCATTACGGCTCTCTGGGCGATTTAACCAAAGGTATAAAATACCGCTGTCCTGTTCCAATTGAATACTGTCATCTATATCTAAAACTTGTAGAGATGCTGAAAGTGTCATGGTGTATTCCTTATATTTATTTGTGCTTTTTAGGCAGAATATCCATCAACTTACAGATAATCCCTAGCATAATCTCATCTGCCCCACCCCCAATAGACCCTAGGCGGCCATCACGATACAGCTGCGACGCTGGGTTATCCCACATGAAGCCATTGCCGCCCCAGTATTGCAGACAACTATCAGCAACTTCACGAGTTAAACGTCCAGCTTTGAGCTTTGCCATAGACGCCAACATCGTGACATCCTCGCCCGCAATATGCTGTTCGCATGCTTGATAAGTTAATGCTTTGAGTGCTTCCACTTCGGTCATAAGTTCAGCAAAGCGGAAATGGATATATTGGTTATTAATGAGAGGCTGATCAAAAGTGGTACGCTCTTTGGTGTAATTAATCGTTTGCTGAATACAATGCTGCAAGCCGCCAATCGCATTAGCACATGCCCATAAGCGCTCTTCCTGAAATTGCATCATTTGCATCATGAAGCCCATACCTTCAACACCCACCAAGTTACGCTGTGGTACACGTACATTGTCTAAATAAACTTGTGCTGTGGTTGTTGAACGCATCCCTAATTTATTAAGTGGCTCTGAAAAACTAATCCCTTTAGTTTTTGCTGGCACAATAATCATTGACTTATTAACGTGAGGTTTATCATCAGACGTGTTGGCTAAAAGGCAGAAGAAGTCGGCCTGCAATGAGTTGGTAATCCACATTTTGCTGCCGTTAATGACATAGTCATCGCCATCTTTTTTTGCAGTTGTTTTAATAGCAGCAACATCCGAACCAGCATGTACTTCTGATACTGCAATGGATGCAACATATTCCCCTGCAATCGCTGGTGTTAAAAACTCATCACGTAATTCTTTACTACCAAAACGTGCCAAAGCAGGTGTTGCCATATCGGTTTGTACACCAATAGCTAAAGGCACCCCGCCACAAGCCGCATAGCCAATTTCTTCTGCAACCACGAGGTTATACGAATAATCTAACGCTAAACCGCCATTTTCTTCTGGCTTGCAGATTCCTAATAAACCAAGATCCCCCATCTTCTTAAATACTTCATGGATTGGGAAACGTCGCGCGGCCTCCCATTCTGGAATATGTGGATTCAGCTCATTTTGAACAAATTGACGAGCTGTACGGCGCAATGCTTCATGTTCATTAGTAAATTTCATTGTGTTATTCCTATTAATTTTTTTAATTGCGGTAAAGGTTGATTAAAAACGGGACACACCAAAACGAGTTGGATTTAGCTCTCGTTGCTGTGCTTCATAAATGGTCTGTAAAAGGAAAATTAATAATTTTCGGGTATCTCGCGGATCGATAATGCCATCATCATGTAGCATAGCTGTATTGAAAAGCGCGGTAGATTGCTGCTCTAATTTCATGGCCGTACTTTGCTCAAGAAAATCGAGCATTTGCGGATTCGGCTCCTGCCCTGAAGCTTTTTGTTTCCCTTCAGCAACAATACGTAATACTTTTCCAGCTTGTGCAGCACCCATTACAGCAACATGCGAATTCGGCCAAGCAAAAATAAAGTCTGGTGATAGGCTTCGCCCACACATCGCGTAATTGCCAGCGCCATATGACCCTGCTACAACGATCGAAATTTTAGGTACGGTACAATTGGCAACCGCTTGAATCAGTTTTGAGCCATGTTTAATAATGCCATTTTGCTCTGCATCGGTTCCCACCATAAAACCAGTGGTGTTATGTAAGAATAATAACGGGCGGTTAGTCTGTTCACATAAGTGAATAAACTGAGCTGCCTTCGCCGCCCCTTGAGGTGTAATCGGACCATTATTGGTAATAATACCGATATGTAATCCGCCAATCTTCGCCCAACCACACACCGTTAAATCATCATATTCCTGTTTAAATTCTAGAAAATCTGAATCGTCAATAATGCGGGCGACCACTTCTTTCATATCAAATGGTTGCTTAGGGTCACTTGGAATCACACCCAACAATTCCTCACTATCGTAACGAGGTTCTTTATAAGTCGTTTCAACTGGTTTGATTTGCTCTTTCCAGTTCAGGTGTTCAAAAATTTCACGTGCAAGTCGAATACCATCAGCATCATTTTCTGCTAAATATTCTGCTGTTCCCGCAACCTGCGAATGCATTTCTGCTCCGCCCAATTCTTCAGCTGTTGCTACTTCACCAGTGGCAGCCAAGAGTAAAGGGGGACCTGCAAGAAGCATTTCAGTTTGTTTACGTACAGCAATGACATAATCGGAAAGTCCGGGTTGATAAGCCCCTCCTGCCGTTGCATTGCCATGAACAACTGCAAGCTGTGGAATACCTGCCGCAGAAAGACATGCCTGATTGGCAAAGGTCATGCCGCCATAAGTAAATACTTCAGCAGCATAATTTAAGTTGGCACCGCCACTTTCGGTCAGCGTAATCAACGGGAGTTTTTGTTCTAAACCAATTTTTTGCAAGCGCAAGGTTTTCTGCACACCCATGGGTGACATGGTCCCGCCTTTAATCGCGCTATTACTTGCAGAAACCAGACAGCGCACACCACTGACAAAACCAATCCCAGCAATTACACCACCACCAGCTTCGGAGCCATCCTTGTCATCATGCATGTTGTAGCCAACCAAACCACAAAGCTCAACGAAAGGTGAATCAGCATCGAGTAACAATCGTACACGCTCATGCGGCAGAATCTTGCCCTTTTTATCGAATTTCGGTTTAGCAGCATACGATTTATCAATGCTTTTTTGCTGAATTGCACGGACTTCACTCAGTTGAGTAAGCAATGCCTCTTTATTCTTTTGATACTGTTCACTACCAACAGCAATTTCGGATTGGAGAATAGTCACTGTTACTCCTCCTCAGCCTCAGTCTTTTTCTGAAAAATTTCAGGAATAAACGCGCGATGGAAACCATTATAAGACCGACTATTTGTCGCATCAGCTAGTGGATACATTCGTGTTCCTTGCGATGCAGCGCCATCAATACGCAAAGTTACACCTGACACAAAAGCCGCAGCATCTGACAGTAAATAACAAATCGCCGATGAAACTTCTGATTCAGTTCCCATACGTTTTAACGGAACATTTCCAGCAAGGCTTGGAATAATCACTTTGGCAAAATCACCGCTATAATTATCCATACCGGATGACACAATCCACCCCGGTGCAACCGCATTTACACGAACGCCAGATTTGCCCCACTCAACCGATGCTGTTTTAGTTAAGTTATCAACCCCTGAACGCGCAGCACCAGAATGTCCCATCCCTGGCATGCCGCCCCACATATCAGCTGTCATGTTGACGATACTGCCACCATGTTTAGCCATCCATTGGTTATAAGCTTCACGCATTAAATAGAAAGTTGCATGCAAGTTATTACGCACCACTGCATCGAAACCATTCGCTGAAATATTCTCTAAAGCTGAGGGGAACTGGCCGCCAGCATTATTTACCAAGCCATCTAATTTGCCGAATTTCTCAATCACTTCGGCAATCATATTTTTCACTTGTTCTTCTTCACGGTTATCACAAACAATGAAATGAACTAAGCCCCCATCTTCTATAATTTCTTGGCTTACTTTCTCTAATTTTTCAATTTTTCGTCCTGTAATCACTACTTGTGCACCCAAAGCGGCAAGCTCATGTGCAGTACAACGGCCAATTCCTGAGCCACCACCTGTCACAATAATGACTTTATTGGCGAAAGCATCTGGTCTAAATATTGATTGATAACTCATCTTTGTTTCATCCATTCATTTTATTTTTCTAAAAGATGTGCCGGAACTTTAACAGGCATATCCAATAATTGCTGTGCAAATGCTTTGCCTTGTGGATCAATACGCAAACTTGCAACCCCACCACCGCCTAAAGCATTTTCCAGCATAAAATTCAGTGCATTTAAACCCGGTAACTCATAACGGATTACTCGCCCTTTCTCTGCATCCAAAACATGCTGCATATAGCTAGCAACCGCCTGTTCAGTCAGTGCCGCACGAATCCATGGTAAATATTCTGCTTTACGCGCAATCACACCGATATTGCTATGATTGCCTTTATCACCACTGCGGGCATGCGCAATTTCAATCAAAGGAACTTCAATTTCATCTCCTTGATAAACTGCATTTTCACTTGCCGTCAATGTAGGCAATTGCTCTGTATAAACCCCTTGTGGAATTTCAACTGCGTGACGTTGGCCATCAAAATCGATTTCAACATTCAACTGATTTTTATCGATTAAAAATGAAAATAATTTAATCACTGGAGATGCTTTTGGACGCCCTCCCACAATCCCAGCCAAAGCTGGAGCCATACCTGTTGAAGCCTGTGCAATTTCAGATGCAAAGAACATACAAGCTTCTTTAAACATGTGTTTCACAGCTATTTTGACAACAACTTCACGGCTATTTAATGTTTGGGCATGTGCTCCATAGGTACTTTCAATACCTAAGATTTCAACCGACTTTTCACTAAATGGCGGCACCGAACGCATTGCTAAAACACGCTCACACTTCGTCAAAATCGCATCGGCAATGACTTGTGCTTTTTGTGGTGCCTCACGTCCTGCAATTAAAAAACTCACTAAAACCCGATAACCATCAGGATAAGTTGCACTAACTTTATATTGCGCAGTCGGAGCTTGCCCTTTTGCACCCGTCACACGAACTCGGTGCTCCCCAACTTGTTCTAAATGCACTTGGCTGAAATCAGCAATTACATCGGGTAGTAAATACGCTTTAGGATTACCAATTTCATAAACAATTTGCTCTGCAACTGTAGCAGTAGAAACCAGACCACCTGTACCTTGAGGCTTAGTTACAACAAATGAGCCATCTTCACTCACTTCAACCACTGGAAAACCCATGTTGTCGAAGCCCTGCACCAATTGCCAATCGGTAAAATTACCACCCGTACATTGGGCACCACATTCAATCACATGACCTGCCAACGAACCTTGTGCTAATTTGTCATAGTCATCTAAAGACCATTGATATTCATGAAGTAAAGGGGCAAGCACCACAGCAGAGTCAACCACACGGCCAGTAACTACAATATCGGCGCCTAAGTCTAAGGCATTGCGAACAGCCACCGCCCCTAAATAAGCATTACTACTCGCCACTTGTTCTGGCAAAGCTTCCCCACTAAACATTTCCCGAATATTTTGCTGTTTGAGGTGCTCATGTTGCGGTAAAAGATCATCACCTAACACCACAGCCACTTTCAGATCTAGATCATATTCTTTAATTATTTTTTGCAAAGCATCTCGACATGCCAATGGGTTAACACCACCAGCATTACTAATGACCTTAATCTTTTTTTCTGCAATTTTTTTAAGTAGAGGCGCCATCACCCGACTGACAAAGTCCAAAGCATAACCATGTTTCGGTTCTACCATTTTCGCTTTTGCCATAATCGACATGGTGATTTCTGACAAGTAATCAAAAACCAAATAATTAATATCGGCTAAATGTACTAATTGGAAAGCGGCAGTATTGGTATCCCCCCAAAAACCTGAGGCACAACCTATTTTTACGACACGCTTATCATCCTGCTGATCACTTGCCATTTTATTTCTCATTATTTTGTTTAAAAATTACACTCAACATTACCAAGCAAGCGCTTGGTTTGTAAAGAGCAAAATGTTATTGTGAAATTGACTAAAACTGCCAAACTCGACAATTAGCCTAAAACATGGTGAGATTTAGCAAAATTTTTTCCGTAAATATTTTTATATAAAGGATCCAGCTTTCGTATGATTGCTACTTCAATTGAACAGATTCCACATATTTCTTGCTTTGACGATAGCCCGCGTGGTCGTTTATTACAGGGAGCTGCCTATCTATTTCACAAACAAGGTTATGATAAAACCACTGTCCGCGAACTTGCTCAATTTATTGGAATTCAATCAGGTAGCTTATTTCATCACTTCAAGAGTAAAGATGACATCCTCGCTCATGTAATGGAGCAAACTATCATTTACAATCTTGCTCGTTTAGCAGAGGCAGCAGCTCAATCTACCGATCCAGAACATCAATTACGAGCTCTTATTAAAGCAGAACTCATTTCAATTACTGGAGATACTGGTGCAGCCATGGCTGTTTTAGTTTATGAGTGGTTTGCGCTGTCAAAAGAAAAACAAGATTATCTTTTAGAAATGCGTAATGAATATGAACAAATCTGGTTAGATGTCATTGAAAAGTTACGTACTCAAGGCAAAATAAAACATGATGCCTTTATTTGGCGAAGATTAGTTGGTGGTGCGATTTCATGGACTGTCACTTGGTATAAATCTGAAGGTAAAGTCAAAATTGATGAGTTAACCGAAATGGTTTGGGAGATGGCATTAAAATAAAAAAAAGGTGGCTCAATAACCACCTTTCAAGAATTAATAAC
This sequence comes from Acinetobacter sp. V104_13, assembly GCF_031798995.1. Taxonomy (NCBI): domain Bacteria; kingdom Pseudomonadati; phylum Pseudomonadota; class Gammaproteobacteria; order Moraxellales; family Moraxellaceae; genus Acinetobacter; species Acinetobacter sp. V104_13. Next base: position 26,826 of record NZ_JAVQNP010000001.1, read on the forward strand.
CAAGCTGTTTACTAATTAAATCTTTCATAATTTCTTCAGCGCCACCGCCAATCATATTGACCTTTACTTCACGGTAAATACGTTCAGACTTAGTACCTCGCATAAAGCCCATACCTCCCAATGTTTGTACAGCCGCATCAGCACAAAATTGCATAGTACGAGTCGCAACATTTTTAAGCATTGAAATTTGTGCCACCAACTCAGGCCCTTGTAACTTCTGCTGAGTCATTTTCCATGCAGTTTCTTCAAGTAATGCCCGTGTTGAGGTCAATTGTGTTGCCATATCTACCAATTTATGACGAACGACTTGATGGTCTATTAATCTCTTACCAAAAGTTTTTCGTTGCTGTGCCCAATCTAAAGCTTCTTCATAACAGACCAATGCATAGCCATACGCCACTACACCCAAGAAAAAACGCTCCATATTAAAGTTATTCATAATAACTTTAAAACCAGCATTTTCCTTACCGAGCAGATTTGATGCAGGTACTCGCACTTGATCAAAATGCAAATGAGCTGTATCAGAAGCCCACCATCCCATTTTCTTTAAAGGTGTTTTAGTAATTCCCTCACTGTGCGCATCAACGAGCAACATTGAAATGCCTTCAGCACCTGTTTTGGTTGGGTCTGTACGCACCGCAACTGTATAATAATCTGCACGAATTCCCGATGTGATAAATGTTTTCTCACCCGAGACAATATAGTAATCACCGTCTCTGACAGCCTTGGTCTGCAATGCAGCGACATCAGAACCACCACCTGGTTCTGTAATCGCTAATGCTGAAATCTTTTCTCCAGAAATAATCCTTGGTAAAACTTTTGACTTTAGTTCTTCACTTCCAAAATGCTGAATCGGTGGTGCTCCAATGGTATGTACCATAAGCGAAATATGCACACCGCCTGAGCCAGCCTTCGCCATTTCTACACCAGCCAGTAATGAATAAAATGGATCTGCATCGGGAATACCGCCATATTCCCCAGAAAATCCTAAACCTAATAGACCAATTTCAGCAGCCTTTTTATATAGCTCTCTTGGGAATGTCTCAGTCTCATCCCATTCATTAACGAAAGGAGCCATTTCTTTTTGTACAAATCGACGAACATTATCAGCAAAAGCAATATGTTGTTCATTATAATAAATTGGGTTTGGTTGCATTTCGACAGGTGTCCTGATGTTTTTATTTAATTCCAGAACACATCTTGTCATGTTTGCCATCAATCAAAAGTTGCAAGAATCTCCATTTTCTTGGCATAAAACATCAAAGCCTATTCTTTTTATTCAAATACAATGCAATGCCTATACTCTTAAGCAACAACGGAAACCACGGGCAGCATAATAAGACTGCGCTCCATTATGATAAATAAAGATACGACCATATCGACGATCAGCAAAAAGTGCTCCATCTAGTTTACGAATCTCATTTGGGGTTTTGAGCCAACTTGATGTTTTAAGATCAAACTCTTCAATTTCTTGTAGTTGGTAATATTGCTCTTCTGTTAAAAGTTCAACTCCCATTTCCTTAGCTACATTTATTGCGCTATTTTTAGGAGGATGATCTTTTCTAGATTCGAGAGCCTCACGATCATAGCAAAGGCTTCTACGACCTTTAGGTGTCTCAAGAGAGCAATCTACAAATAAATATTCGTCTTTCTGCTGATCATAAGCAATAACATCAGGCTCCCCTCCTGTATTTTCCATTTCCAGCAATGACCAAAGTTTATCAGGAACCTTAATTAGTTTATTTTGCACATCCGACCACTCTATTTCTGTATGACGATGTGTATTTTTTTCAAATCTATTCTTTAATAATTCAAGGATTAACTCTATTTGCTTTTGAGTTAGCTGTTTTTTATCTACCATTAAATAAGTCCTTATATTTATTAAATTGAACGGCCATCAAAATAATTTATTTTATTTAATATCAATTGCTTATATGCACAACACATTAATTGCAGAGATATAACTAAATCCAATATCCCTACATCAGGTTCCATAATTAAGATAATCAATAATCTTTTACTACATATTTAATTCCAAAAGTGTCCACAACGCTTACATCTATTACCATTTTTAAAAGAAAATAAAGGTAGGCCGAAAAACATAAACGCTAAAAAGGCAGATTTTTTTCCTTTATTATTAACTTCTATATCCAAACTTCCACACTCAGGGCAACATTCTTTACTCTCCCCCAAACTTTTGTT
>NZ_JAVQNP010000002.1:0-27147 GCF_031798995.1 Acinetobacter sp. V104_13
GTCCCTATCGTCTAGAGGCCTAGGACATCGCCCTTTCACGGCGGTAACCGGGGTTCGAATCCCCGTAGGGACGCCAAATTCTAAAAAGCCACTGCATAACGTCAGTGGCTTTTTTCTTGCCTAAAAAAATAAAAAGCCAATCAATGATTAGCTTTTCATATGCTCTATCAACCCGCAATTCCTACTTGTACTTCAAGGCGACCTGACTGCACTCGTAGTCCTCTAATTTCAAACTGATCTACGAGCTGCTGCACAAGCTCGCGACTTTCTCTCAAAATATTCAAGCCTGGTAAAATACTAAAATCAGTCAAACTTAAAAGCTTTTCAACCATCCATGAACGGTTGTTAATAAAGTCAATAAATCCTGCTTGCTCTAGGTCAATAAACCACATGCGATGCCCATCGCGTTGGATTCCGGGAATATCACCAATCAAATGATTAATGAGTGATGGAATAGGCAACATATTTACAACTTCGAAACCAACTCGACCAATACGGCGCACAGCCCAATTTGACAAGGTACCGCCATGTCGAATCTGAACATCAAGACTTTCATCCATTTGACGTAGGCGTAAGAATTTTTCCTGCCCAATACGACATTCCAATACTTTAAAATCTAAACTCAAACGATACATGAAGCGATGATAATGCCCATCGATCTCGACTTGGAAACTGTCATTGCCGCACTTGATTTTAATATCATCAATTTCGGAGCGATCAATGCGCTTACGAATTTGATTATTTAATAACATTTCGGGTAAGTACAACGTTAAGGTACTTTTGCCCAAAAAAGTTCGCGCCATAATCAACGCGACTTGGCGTGCTGTTTCACTGGTTTCAGACACCATATCTCTTACAGTACCTGCTGCCAGATTTGTCATTCCGACAACTCCACGTCGTGTATGAGTAGTTACTTGATCGAGTGCGTCCAAAGCAGCATCAGCAACCTCTGCAATATTACGTGTCGTGTCGCTAGCAAACCCAACTGCATCTTGGGCATGTTGCAATGTCTTATGCAGTAATCGACGAGATAATGACGGTTTAGCGGTAACTGGGGTAGCTAAAACCGATGCTGTCGTTGTAGGCTGCGACTTATTGTCATCTTGTTGACCCAAGTCCCTCTCTCCTTTTTATATTTATCCCACATCCTATTCGAGTATTTAAGCTCATTTATTGTGCTAATCACACTTCATTTTTCTGTAGATTAGCATGCTCTACAATATTATTTTAATTTTTATGTGTACGGATAAATCATCTGTTTTTTATATTTCTTTGTTTATTCATAAGTAATTTTTCTGCTAACTCAACGCATTTCATCGATATCTTACAAATTTTTTTCTTTCTGCACATTTCCGTTAGAATAGATTCAAACTAAATGTGGAGTTCTCATGCAATATCGTTGCCCTAAATGTCAAAGTGTTAAAATTATGCCTGTGAGCCAAGGCGTGAACAGCGCAAAACCTGTCGTTCCTAAAAGTCTGGTTATCTTGATTCCTGCAATTTTTGTGCTTTTACTGTTAGTAGTCATTAGCATCTTTATGTGGATTTTTGGCAATGGTGCAGGTAGTTCTCTTCAAATCGCAACAGTAGTTGCATTTGTGGTTACTGTAGGGGCTGGTTTTATGTTCTGGCGTGATTTGCCTGATTTTAAACTGTCTATGCAAGCATTTATGCAGTCACAAAAACACTGGAAATGCCGTGACTGCAATAACGAATGGGAAATTTAAAAAAACTGTTCACATCAGCTTAATGCTGATGTGAATGTGTATTGTCTGCATCATCATGTTTGTGCGAAGCATGCTGAGCAATATGCTGGCAATTAATCTCGGCATCGTCCTCAATTTGCAATGTCACTTCACCAATACCATGTTCATGAGAAAGCATTTCAACAGCATCTTGATACAACTTGGTACGGTCAGCTTCTGGCGCAAATAAGTGCACGGTTAAATGGATGTTTTTAGACGTAATCGCCCACACTTTGAGTTGGTGAATACTCTCAACACCATTTAAAGAAAGTAAATCTGCACGTAGCTTCTCAATATCGACCTCTTCGGGTACACCTTCGAGCAAAATGTTAATACTTTGCTTAAGTAAAACCCATGTTCTTGGCAGCACCCAAAATCCAATCAGTACCGCAATAAGCGTGTCAATCCAGTACCAATTAGTGAAGTAAATAATAATTGCACCAATAATAACGCCTACCGAACCTAGTGCATCACTCAATACTTCTAGATAAGCACCTTTCACATTTAGGCTGTTATTGGCACTCGACATCAGGATTTTCATTGAGATGAGGTTAATTACCAAACCAATAGTCGCTACAACCAACATTCCCACACTTTGAATTTCAGGTGGCTTAGAGAATCGGATATAGGCTTCATATAAAATATAAATTGCCACCACGAACAGCATGAGTGCATTAAATAAAGCGGCCAGAATTTCAAAGCGTTGATAACCAAAAGTACGCTTATTATCAGCGGGACGTTTTGAAATCTGAATTGCGACCAGAGCAATTGCCAAAGCAGCTGCATCTGTAAACATATGCGCAGCGTCAGAGAGCAACGCCAGACTTTGTGTGATTAAACCTGCAATAACCTCAACAATTAAAAATGTCGTAGTAAGCGCCAAGGCAATCGTTAATTTCTTGGCATTACCTTCAGTCACTACAGCATGACTATGGTCATGACCATGTTGTCCACCCATTTTGCGGACTCCTTATTATTTATCTTTATGGTGAGGTAAAAGTAACCATGAATTCATGTTTACCTTTACCTGTTTCAAATACTTTTCTGACTCAAACTTTTTCATCAAAAAAAGATATCTCAAATCGATGACATTATGAATGCTCAACTTTATTCGTCTTGCTTTCATTCATCCATCGATAAATGACTGGTAATAAAACCAGCGTTAGTATCGTAGATGAAATAATGCCACCGATTACTACCGTTGCCAAAGGTCGTTGTACCTCTGCACCAGTTCCAGTTGCTAAAGCCATTGGAATAAAACCAAGTGAAGCAACAAATGCCGTCATTAATACAGGGCGTAGTCGCAGTACAGCACCTTTCCAAGTAGCTGCATGAACATCTAGGGTTGCTCTTAGCTCTTTAATGAATGTGAGCATGACCAAACCATTCAATACCGCAACACCTGATAAAGCGATAAACCCAACTCCAGCAGACATAGAAAGCGGAATATCTCTCAACCACAAAGCTACTAATCCGCCAGACAAAGCAAAAGGAACCCCGCTAAATACAAGTAAACTGTCTTTAAAATTACTGAATACAGCCATCAGCAACACAAAGATCATGATGAGCGCCATCGGTACTACGATTTGCATTCTTGCAGTGGCAGAAGCAAGATTCTCAAATTGTCCTCCATAACCCAACCAATAACCGCTAGGTAGCTTTTGCTGCGCCAGTTTGCTTTGCATCTCTTGTACAAAAGACCCAAGGTCACGATCACGCACATTTGCCGTCACAATAACTCGGCGCTTACCATTTTCACGGCTCACTTGAGCAAGGCCCAGAATATTCTCAACCTTGGCAACGTCTTGTAACTGGATCAGACCGCCGTTTGGTAAGCGAATCGGTAATTGTGCTAGCTGCTGAGGCGTACGCATGTTTTCCTGTAAGCGAATCACGAAATCGAAACGTCTATCACCCTGTAAAATTTGCCCTACGCTTTGTCCTCCAATACTCGCAGCGACAATATCCTGAATGGACTTGACTGATAATCCATATTGAGCAGCTAGTGCATGATCAACATCTACATTAAGTAATGGCAAACCGTCAGTCTGTTCAACTTTGACTTCACTGGCACCTGGAATGCTACGTAGCTGTTGGGCTATTTTTTCCGCTTCCTGATTGAGGATTTGCATATCATCCCCAAAAACTTTCACCCCGATATCACTACGGACGCCTGAAATGAGTTCATTAAAACGTAGTTCAATCGGTTGCGAGAATTCACTGTTATTACCAGGAATCTGATTCACGAATTGCAGCATTCTGGTACGCAATTCATCGATCGTTTCCTTAGGATTAGGCCATTGATCGTGTGGCTTTAATAGAACAATACCATCGGAAATATTAGGAGGCATGACATCGGTAGCAACCTCGGCTGTTCCTGTTCTTGCAAAAATGGCTTTAATTTCAGGGAAAGCTTTGAGTAACTGCTTTTCTACATTCTCCTGAATCTTAAGTGATTCTTCTATGCCTGTGCTCGGTGCACGCATGAGTTGTAGTGCAAAATCACCCTCACTGAGTTGAGGCGCGAACTCACTCCCCACTCGTGTTGCAATAGCACTTGTCAAAATCAAGATGCTGATCGCTGCTGTGACAACGACATATCGGAAGGCATATGCTTTATCGAGTAAGTCTGCATAACCTTTTTTCAGTGACATCATCCAGCGGCTTTCTTTTTCCTTCACTTCACCTGTAACAAACAAAGCGACAGCTGCTGGCACAAAGGTCACAGATAAAATAATCGCTCCCAATAACGCTAAAACGACGGTCATTGCCATAGGGTGGAACATTTTTGCTTCTACGCCTGCTAAAGCAAAAATTGGCAAGTACACAACCATAATAATGATCTGACCAAATATTAATGGTCGGCGTGCTTGTTTAGCGGCGAGGAAGACCTCAGTGAAACGTTCTGAACGTGTTAATAAGCGACCTTTTAAATGCTGCGCTTCAGCTAAACGCCGAATACAGTTTTCAACAATAACAACTGCTCCATCTACAATGATCCCGAAGTCCAAAGCCCCCAAGCTCATGAGGTTAGCACTGATTTTTTGTTCGGCCATACCTGTTAAGGTAAAAAGCATTGCCAATGGGATAATACAAGCAGTGATTAAGGCGGCGCGAAAGTTTCCTAAAAAAATAAAAAGAATAACGATGACTAAAATCGCCCCTTCAATCAAATTTTTAGCTACTGTTTTAATCGCTTTATCTACGAGGCTACTACGATCATAGACTGTTTCAATCACCACACCCTGAGGGAGTGATCTTTGAATTTCCTGAACTTTATCGTCAATCGCCTTAGCAATAGTTTTACTGTTTTCACCCATCATCATCATGGCGATACCTAAAACAGTTTCCTGTCCATTATAGGTAGCACCACCTGTACGCAAATCATGACCAATCGATACTGAGGCCACATCGGCAACCCGTATAGGTAAACCGTTTTTAGTGGCGACCGTAACATTCTGGATATCTTGTATCGATGTCAGCATACCCGGAACACGAACTGTGAGCTGCTGGCCATTCTCTTCAATAAATCCGGCACCACGGTTTTCATTATTATTTTGAAGCGCATCTTGTAAATCAGTGAGTGGAATTTGCAACTGTTGTAACCGTGTCAGATCTGGAGAGACCACATAGGTTTTGTTATATCCACCAATGCTATTAACCTCGGCTACCCCTTGTACACGTTGTAACTGGGGCCGAATAATCCAGTCTTGAATTTCACGCAGGTCCATCGCGCTATAAGCTGAACCATCTGCTTTTTTAGCATTTGGCTCTGCTTTTACCACCCATTGATAAATCTCACCGAGTCCAGTCGAAATTGGAGACATTTGCGGATCAATGCTATCGGGTAAAGCACTCTTAGCTTCTTGTAAACGCTGGTTAATTAACTGTCTTGCCCAGTAAATATCTGTACCATCTTTAAAGATAATCGTGACCTGAGAAAGACCATATCTGGAAATTGAACGAGTCTGTTCCAGATTTGGAATACCAGACATGGCATTTTCAATCGGATAAGTAATTCTTTGCTCAACTTCCGGCGCAGTAAAGCCATTGGCCTGACTATTGATTTGTACCTGTACATTGGTGATATCAGGCACAGCATCAATTGAAAGTTTTTGGTAGCTATAAATTCCGACACCAATCCAAGCAATGACAAACATCATGACCCAAATGGCGTTGTTAATTGAAAACTGAATAATTCGATCAAACAAACCTTCAGCCTTTGGCAAATCAGGTTTATTAATGTCCATGCTCAGCCTCCCCTTTTTCAAGTTCGGACTTGAGCAAGAAACTACCTTGAGTCACATATTGCTGCTTTTCGGTAATTCCGGATTTAACCTCTACCCATTGTGCATCTGAAGAATAATTGCCTAACTCAACGGCAACAGGAGCAAAATGAATTTTATCTTTCTCCTGTTTTGCAATAAAGACGACATTCTTTCCATCAATCTGTTGTATCGCTGTCTTGTTAACCCGTAATACAGTCGCTGCATTATTTTGTTTCAGTAACACATTGACCATTAGGTTAGGGCGTAATTCTTTTGAAGGTGTCAGTACCTTGGCACGAACCTGTAAACGACCAGTTTGAGTATCTGCTTCTGAAGTTAGGCTTTGTACCTGCGCTTTGAAAATATTGTTCGTTTGCAACGATTTAAATTCAATTTCCTGATTAGGCTGAATATTGGTATTTGCACTTGGTAGCACAAATTCGACCCATAACTGATCTAGGCGATCAATAACAAATAATTGTTTTTCAGGACCAATTTGCTCACCAATGACAATATCTTTATTACTGATTACACCACTTAAAGGTGCAGTTAAAACATATCGGCCTTTACTTGAGCGATTCGCTCCCAAAGCAGATAAACGGCTATTTGCGGCCTGCACCTGAATCTGTGCCTGACGATATGCATTGTAAGCGCGCTGGTAATCTTGACGTGCTGAAACACCCTGTTCCCACAATTGTTTTTCACGTTGATAATCTTGCTGCGCTAATGTCAGTGCTTCTTGTGCCATGCTTAAGTTAGCTTGTTGATCAACCAAATCCGGCACAAATAAAGTCGCAAGTGCCTGACCCTTTTCAACTTGTTGTCCCAGTGCAACATTTACGCTGTCTACTCGTGCAGAAAACGTAGAAGAGACATGTGCTTGCTGGTCTGTATTTACAACAAGTTTGGCAGGATAAGAGAGGCTCTGTTCAACTTCTCCACGTCCTACTTGCTCTAACTTCACTCCATATTCAACCAGTTGCTTAGAAGTGAGGTTTAAACTTCCTTCCTCTTTTTCAGATTCCTCATGACCAGCTTCACCCTCTGCATGCTCTTCTTCACCTTCATCAGTATTAGGCTGCTTTTTTCCAGAGAAAAATAACCAAGCACTTAAAACAAGGCAGACGATCAGCAATAAAAGAGCAATAAGCCATTGGTTTTTCATTTTTTTAACTGACATTACTCTGCCCCTCCAACTGTCGGCAACTTATAGGTGTCTTGCCATAAATTTTGATTAATTTGATTTAATGCATCTCCAGACATCACCATATTTGGATCGATCCCGAGAGCTAAACTTTCTGCCTCAATTGCTTTTTGCCAAGCAGATTTAAGGAGTTGAACTTTTTTCAAGCGTTGTTCTTGTAATTGAAGGGTAGATTGCTGAACATCGGTAATTGCAAATTTACCGACTTTAAAGCCAAGCAACATTTTCTCTTGTACCGTCTCTGATAAAGGGATTTGCTGCTCATTCATTAAATTATATTGCTGCTTTAAACCCGCTAACTCGTACTGTAGAGTACGAATAGAATTCTCACTTTGCTTTTTATAAAAGCTTTGCTGCTGGTCAATTAAATCGAGTTTGCTTTGAGCAACTTTTAGTGCATATTGCTGGCGATTAAAAATATTTAAAGGAACTGCTATACCTACTCGGATCTGATTTTCGGTACTGCTCGTTTCTGAGGTTTTACTACGAACCACGCCCATATTTACAGTAGGCGTAGGCCGATTTTTTGCCTTTAAATAATTAATTTCAGAATTTTGTTGTATTGCTTGAAGCCGCAGGGACTGTTCTAACAAATTCTGTTTTAGATATTGATCGATATCACCTTCATTTTTTAAAGGCCACACACTTTTTATATCTGGACGTAACGTGAAGTTATCTTCTGTCTCACCCCATAAGTTAGCCAATTTTCTTTTAGCACTACTCAGTGATAATTCAACTTCCTGATATAAACGCTGATTTTCAACATGCGTCATGAGAGTTCGATCTAAATCAACCTGAGCAATACTGCCTGCCTGAAAGCGTAAGCGGGTAGCATCAAGAAGATTTTTACTCGTTCTTAACTGGGCTTTAGCAACTTCATGTTCAAGCTCTAAAATAGATACTTGTGACCATAAATATTTTACCGCTAGCTTCAGTTGAGCCTCATATAAAACTTGATTTAACTCAACTTGATTTTGCTGAACACTTGCCAGTTTTTTTGCTGCAGAACGTACACCAAAAATATCTAGCTTTTGCGAGATCCCAAGTTCTAATTCCTGATCTTTTCCAGATTTAAAACCCGTTTGCTGTACAGAAACCGTCGGATTTTCCCATAGCTGGCTCTGTTTGATATTGCTCTCGGCGATATCTTGTTGAGTTTGCCAAATTCCTGTTTGAGTCTGAAACTGCTTAACCTGATCGAGCACCTGTTCAAACGTTAAAACATTCTGTACCTGCTGCGATTGAGTATTCTCAGCAAGATTCTGATTTGAACTAGCAGCAGTTGTTACAACGCTAGTTGAAAGCGCAACTGCAACAACTAATGATTTAAGTACACAAGACGTACTCAGACTAACGAAACTTTTTTCGTATAAAAAAATAGACATAAAATAACCCTATGAAATAAATAATATTTCTGGTGGGCTAATTTTCGGCTACCCCACCTATAGCAGGGTTAAAACAGGAGGCGGGTCTTGTTTAGAGATATGAGGGGACTTATAAGAATTGGACCAATAATATTGTTGTTTTGGCTCAGATGACTGTATTAACGGTGAAACAAGTTTTTCTTGTGCTTCTACAATCACAACATGAAAACATGAAGGTAAATGATCATGATGATCGGACAAGTTTAAGGGAGCTTTATGAGTCCCCGCGATATCTGTCTTTTCCGTATGGCTATGCTGTGAAGCTTCATAACTCAACGCTGCATGATGACCAAAATGATGTAATGCCTTTTCCTGATTTTCATGGGCGCAAAATGCCGCTGCCACATTCCATAAACTTTGGAATATAAGCAAACAGAATAAGACGGACATGAAAAGTGCAGAACGTGGCAACAGCACACCATTAAACTAAGAAGTTGAACAAAGCCACTATAGCAGGCAGTGGGCATGTAATAAAATTACATCTAATAAGTAGCAGTATAGAAGCGATTCTAATCTCGCTTGAGTAAAGATAAGAATAAATCATTAAGAATCTCTATCTTTACTCATAGGAAACTAATTATTAAGTAATTAGTTTCCTACAAAATAAAAATTATTTACGCTTACAAGTTAAATGAGGGTTCTTACTTTCTTCAGCTTTAGCTTTTGTTTCTTGCTGAGACTTAATATTCTTTTCGAGAAATATTAACCCTCCATCAGCATGAGCCAAACTTGTTGAAAGAAGTAAAATCATCAAAACCGATTTTGTATTTAGTTTAATAGACATAATAATCACCAGATCTAAATATTCCGAATTTATTTAAGGACTTAACCCAGAAATAGAATTAATTTTTCGCATGCCTGAGTTAATCAATTTAGGACAAATCTTCTGAGTCACTAAGAAGCATGCGGATATACTTTCATTTCATTTTTAGAACCAACTAAACAATGAAGGGAGGACACCGTGTAGACGCAACTCATCAAAAAGTTGGACTAAGGCCGCAACCCAGATAAACCACACCACCTGCGTCAAAAAAATACGGAAATGCTTCGGCGAAACCTGATAGAACTCAGGCTCTTTAAAATTTTTGAAACTTGGTAAAAAGCGTGGAATTGTCTTTATATAATCTGAATATGCAGTTCCATATTTTTCACTTAGGAATGCTTCTTCTTGGCGTATAACAAAATGGTAGTAACAGAGAAAATAAAGCGTGAATACTATTGGAAAGATAAACGTCTCTGTAATCAACATGATCCCGACTCCACCCAGATAACTAAACAGATAGAGTGGATTTCTACATAAAGAATAGGGACCGTCTGTCACCAACTTGGCATTCTTAAATCCGGAAATGTAAAGACTGCACCATATTCTTCCCATTACTCCGCTGCCCACAAAAAACCATCCAAAGAACCATAAAATATGTTCTATAAATGCCGCTTGGAAATGCCATTTACTAAAACTTAAAGCAAGAATAATAGCTAAAATCAGCCCAATCACTCGGGAGCTCACAGTTCTAACACGGGGGGTAAATAAAATATTCATTTCCATAAACCTCCATCACTGTGAATCATCAGAGATGAGATAACCGATTCATTAAAATGATATTTTTGTTTTCCCGAAAGATTTGACAGAACCTTATATCCCGCCTTGTCATTAACATAAAGACGTGAATGTTTAAGCGAGTAATCTACATAGAAGATTGCTGCGCTTTGTTTGCACATATAATTAAGCATAAAATAACCCTTTGAAATAAATAAATTTCTGGTGGGTTATTTTTCGGCTACCCCACCTATAGCAGGGTTAAGACAGGAGGGGGATTTAAAGAGCCAAGATACGGAGACTGATAAGAATTAGACCAGTAATAGATTTGTGAAAGCTCATGTACACGCACAAAAGGTTCTTGAGCTTGTTGTGCATTTTCAGTCATCACTACATGAAAACATGAAGGTAAATGATCGTGATGATCTTGCCAGCTTAATGGAGCATTATCAGAATTTTCTACAATACCCACATGTTCAGTCTGCATATGGTCTGAAGATTGATATACATTTAAATCTGCATGATGACCGAAATGTTGTAATGCCTTTTCCTGATTTTTATGCACGCAAAATGCCGCTGCCACATTCCATAAGCTTTGGAATATAAGCAAACTAAACAAGACGGACATAAAAACTGTAGAACGTGGCAACGGTACACCATGACAGTAAATTGCACAAAGTCACTATAGCAAGCGATACCAATGTAATAAAATTACAAAATGATTTTTGGTTAATTTATCGCTGTTTTAAAAAAGTTTTTTCTTTAGAAAAATTAATTTCCTGTTTGAGTTCCCGCAATGTATAAACTATTTTCTACCCTACTTGTTGTCGTCTGTTTAAATTTGAGTGCTTGTGCCACGACATTACTTTCAGAAGCCTTACCGGACGAAACCACAAGAACCGAGAAAATCATTTTAGCAAAAGATCAAATCATTGCCTTAGGTCAAACAGTTGAAAATGACCAAGAACAAGGTTTTGTATTTGTGGGGAAAGACTACAACTATTTAATGACTGACGGTAGCTCAAACCTTTTAAATATTATCAAAAGTATTCCAGCAGAACAGAGAAACTTAAAGACACCATCACCGCTTGTACTTGAGATGGATGATTCTACTCATTTTCATGGTGAAATAACGATTCGTTATAATATTCCCACTTATCAAATAGATGAAAAACAAAAAGAACTTTTAAATACATTAGGTTTTAAAAATCAATTTATGGCGATGGAAAATCAAAAACAAGTTTTCTACCCTTTTACCATAATCCGCTTTAAAGGAAAGATTTATCAAAAAGCAGATAATCAAAAGATTCAACAGCAGCTCCCAACTCCCTACCCAGTCGCTCTACAACAAAAAGATGAAATAACCAAGAAACATCCGTTTAAACGTGTAACACGCATGGCTTTATATCCTCTAGCAATGACCTTTGACGTGATTACGGTAGCTCCATCATTAATCTGGTCAGATTTACATGGTGACTTTAATAAATAAGATCTTTCACTCTTAAAATAAAAACTAGCCCTTAGGCTGGTTTTGTTTAAAGAAATTTCTTTTGTTTGATATTTATAAATTTTCTCAAAAGTCTTTTGCGTTAAATAATAGCTATTTTTTAATTTTAAAAGCTCTAATTTCCCTTAAGAATGCCACTATTCTCATAGTAGTTTCACTTAGCGTAAAAACACGTGTAACTTTTATGTAAGCCAAAACTTCATTATTTTTCATCCAAATGCGCTATATCACATTTACAAAAAAAAACATAATATTTCAATATAAGGGACTAGCTTAAAAGTGTGAGTCAATTCAATTAAATTGAGGAACAAGGGAGACTATCATGAATATGAAATCAATCAAGTATAGGCTTAATCACTTGTTTGCTTTTGAAAACTTACCTTCTGATATGCATTCACAAGCAGTTGATGAAATTGAACAGGGTTTACGCTTTGAGGAACTAGCCGAGCAAGACCATGAACGTATGCAAAATTGGTTAGATGTAACTCCTAATGACCGAAATGCTATGTGGTGCTACTTACGAGCAGCTTTACGTGGTAGCTCTGATGCTTCTTTTAAGCTTGGTATTGGTTATCTAAATGGCCAATTTGGATTAGATAAAAATTATCGTGAAGCTGAAAAATGGCTACAAAAAGCAGCAAGTCAGGGGCATCCCGATGCTGAACGCTGCTTACAAGAAGCGTTTAGCAAGCTCGCATTTTCTTAAAATAAAAAACCAGCCCTTAGGCTGGTTTTTAAATTATCAGAGATTATCCGCTAATTTTTTTGTATTTAGTACGTTTTTGAACAGCGTCTTCACCTAAACGTGACTGACGGTATGCTTCATATTCTGCATAGTTACCTGTGTAGAATTCTGGCTGTTCATTTTCAAATGACAAGATGTGTGTCGCGATACGGTCAAGGAACCAACGGTCATGCGATACCACCATTACTGTACCTGGGAACACAAGAATTGCATCCTCAAGCGCACGTAAAGTTTCAATATCCAAGTCGTTTGATGGTTCATCCAGTAAGATAACGTTTGCACCTTGCTGTAAAATTTTCGCAAGTTGTAAACGGTTACGCTCACCACCAGACAATTCGCCTACGCGTTTTTGCTGGTCTTGGCCTTTAAAGTTAAAGCGGCCGATATAAGCACGTGAAGCAATTTCATAATCGCCCACTTTCAAGATATCTAAACCACCAGACACTTCTTCCCAAACAGTTTTGTTATTGTCTAGAGTGTCACGAATCTGACCCACGTAAGCCACTTTAACTGACTCACCTAAAGTCACAGTACCTGTATCAGGTTGCTGTTCGCCAGTCATCATACGGAATAATGTTGTTTTACCCGCACCGTTTGGACCAACGATACCTACAATTGCTGTTGGAGGTACAGTAAACGATAAGTTTTCGTACAATACACGGCCGTCAAATGATTTGCTGATACCTTCCACTTCCACAACTTTATTACCCAAACGAGGGCCAGGTGGAATGTAGATTTCAGACGTTTCATTACGTTGCTGGAATTCTTTAGAGTTAAGCTCTTCAAAACGCTCCATACGCGCTTTGTTTTTCTTTTGCTGACCTTTCGCATTTGAACGAACCCATTCAAGTTCTTTTTTCAATGCTTTAGCAAAAGATTCTTCTTGTTTCTGCTCTTGTTCTAAACGAGCATTTTTTTGCTCTAACCAAGAAGAATAGTTACCTTGGTAAGGAATACCGTGTCCACGGTCAAGCTCCAAGATCCACTCGGCAACGTTATCCAAGAAATAACGGTCATGCGTAATCGCAACGATTGTGCCAGGGAAATCTTTCAAGAAGCGCTCTAACCAAGATACAGATTCTGCATCCAAATGGTTCGTCGGTTCGTCAAGAAGCAACATGTCTGGTTTTGAAAGTAATAAACGGCACAGTGCTACACGACGGCGTTCACCACCTGAAAGCTTAGTTACGTCTGCATCCCAAGCTGGAAGGTTTAACGCATCTGCCGCGATTTCAAGCTGGTTATTTAAGTTATGTGCATCCCAAGCATGGATAATTGATTCTAATTTTTCCTGCTCTTTTGCAAGTGCATCAAAATCAGCATCCGGGTCTGCATATTCTGCAAATACCTGATCAAGGCGCTCTAATGCATCTAAAGCTTCACGCACGCCATCTTCAACGTTACCACGAACGTCTTTAGTCGGATCAAGAGGTGGCTCTTGCTCTAAATAGCCGATTTTAATTCCAGGTTGTGCACGAGCTTCACCAGAGAAATCTTTATCTACGCCAGCCATAATACGAAGCAAGGTAGATTTACCTGCACCGTTCAAACCGAGCACACCAATTTTGGCACCCGGGAAAAATGATAAAGAGATGTCTTTCAAGATTTCGCGCTTTGGCGGAACCATCTTAGACACTCGGTTCATCGTATAAATATATTGGGCCACGCAGGACTCCTCAATTGAAAAACCAATACATCGCATAAGCGATAAATAATCGCGCGTATTATACGCTGAAAACCTCGATGACTTGAAGTTATGATTTCCATCGTACGGATTTATCAAACAATTTTCTTTTTCAATAAGTTGCAAAATGTTTATGAATAAGATTTGTACAGCGTTTCAGCGTATATTTTTCTATCTATATTCCTAAAATTAGAAAACAAACCAGAATTTCTGCAATTTTCTATTTAACTTTTAAGCTAGACTCGCTCAATATTTAATTCACGAAGATGAAGTAATCATGACTTATAAAGATGAAACATTAGCAATTCACGCTGGCTACTCACCCGAAGCAACAACAAAAGCGGTTGCGGTCCCTATTTATCAAACCACTTCATATGCATTTGATAATACACAGCACGGTGCCGACCTTTTCGATTTAAAAGTTCAGGGCAATATTTATACCCGGATTATGAACCCGACCACTGCTGTTCTTGAGCAACGCCTTGCTGCACTCGAAGGCGGAATTGGTGCTTTAGCCTTGGCTTCTGGAATGGCAGCGATTACCTATGCTGTCCAAACGATTACTGAAGCAGGAGACAACATTGCCTCCGTCTCAACTTTATATGGCGGAACTTATAATCTATTTGCCCACACTTTACCAAAACAAGGCATTGAAGTTCGCTTTTTTGATTATCAACAACCAGAAAGCTTACGCAATTTAATTGATGATAAAACTAAACTTGTTTTTGTTGAGTCAATTGGGAACCCACTCGGAAATATTATCGATTTAGAGGCAACTTCAAAAATTGCACATGAATATGGCGTACCTGTCATCGTCGATAATACGGTTGCCACCCCTGCTTTATTAAAACCGTTTCAATATGGCGCCGATATCGTTATTCATTCTCTTACCAAATATATTGGTGGACATGGTAACAGCATTGGTGGCGCGATTATCGATAGCGGCAAATTCCCTTGGGGTAAATATCCAGAGCGTTTTAAACTTTTGAACACGCCAGACCCAAGTTATCACGGGGTTAATTATGTTGAGGCATTAGGCGAGGCTGCCTATATAGCACGAGCTCGCGTTGTACCATTGCGTAATACAGGCGCGGCTATTAGTCCACTGAGTGTTTTCTTGATTTTACAAGGCCTCGAAACTCTAAATCTCCGCATGGAGCGTCATACTGAGAATGCGCAAAAAATTGCAGAGTATTTACAGACCCATCAAAAAGTAAAATGGGTGAATTACGCAGGTTTAAAAGATCATCCACAGCACCAGCTTGCTCAAAAATATGTAAAAGGTAAACCTTCTGCAATCTTATCTTTCGGTGTACAAGATGGGCGTGAAGGAGGTACTCGATTCATCGATGCACTTCAGCTATTTACTCGTCTGGTGAATATTGGTGATGCGAAAAGTTTGGCTTGCCACCCTGCAACTACGACTCACCGTCAGCTCAATGAACAAGAGCTTAAATCTGCTGGTGTAAGTGAAGATATGGTTCGTCTTTCCATCGGAATTGAGCATATTGATGACTTAATTGCCGATTTAGAACAAGCACTTTCAGCTGTATAAATTTTAAACCATTCAACAAGCCTCTGGAAATAGAGGCTTTTTTCATTTTCTTGTTCATTTTATGACTAAAATAATTAATGGATTAAGATACTATTTTAGAGTTTTTACTCTAAATAAATTGTTAAATTTCATATATTTACAGACTAGACAATTTTTAAACATCTATTAAGATAAAGACAATATTTATGAGTTCATTTGGATGAACCTACGGTTGTAAAAAATAAAAATTACATACCGGAATAAATAGTCCCTGCCCCTACTTAGGTAAAATGCTGTGAATAAAAAATTAGAAGCTCTGTTCCAGGAAAAGGTACAAGATAAAGTCATTTTAGTGACAGGCGCCTCGAGTGGAATCGGATTAACGATTTCAAACAAACTTGCTGATGCTGGAGCCCATGTTTTACTGGTTGCCCGTACTCAAGAAACTTTGGAAGAAGTAAAAGCAGATATCGAAAAACGTGGCGGTAAGGCATCAATTTTCCCATGTGATCTCAACGATATGGAAATGATTGACCAAGTTTCTAAAGAAATTTTGGCGACTGTTGATCACATTGATATTTTAATTAATAACGCAGGTCGCTCTATTCGCCGTGCCGTACATGAGTCTTATGATCGTTTCCATGACTTTGAACGCACCATGCAATTAAATTATTTTGGCGCAGTACGTTTAGTTCTCAATATTTTGCCGCATATGATTCAGCGTAAAGACGGGCAAATTATTAATATTAGCTCGATTGGTGTTTTAGCAAACGCTACTCGCTTCTCTGCATATGTGGCATCTAAAGCCGCTCTTGATGCATTTAGCCGCTGCTTATCTGCCGAAGTTCATGCGCATAAAATCGCGATTACTTCAATTTATATGCCATTGGTTCGTACCCCAATGATTGCACCAACTAAAATTTATAAATATGTTCCAACCCTTTCACCTGAGCAGGCTGCTGACTTAATTGCTTATGCAATTGTGAAACGTCCGAAACGTATGGCAACGAACCTAGGCCGCTTAGCTTCAATGACTTATTCTGTAGCGCCAGGCATCAATAATATGTTTATGTCGATTGGTTTCCGTTTATTCCCAAGTTCGGATGCAGCGAAGGGACAAAAAACCGAGAAATTAAACTGGGCACAAAAAGCTTATGCGCGGATTTTCCCAGGTGAACACTGGTAATTCTGAGTTAATCGCATAACGAGTAAAAAAGCGCCTTAAATAAGGCGCTTTTTTTGACTAAAGAACTGATCAATCAAGAAACTGAACGTGCCCTGTTTTTACATCGTAAATCGCACCCACAACTACGATCTCACCTCGATCAACCATATCTTTAAGTACACTGCTGTTATTAATAATATATTGAATATTATAATGAACATTCATTGCTGTGACTTGACTGATAAAAGCATTACCTAATTCACGTGGCTGCATAATTTCATATACGCTATCAACTGAATGCATTAATGGTCCAAGTACATATTGAATGTGTGGCATTTCCTTCACATCAGATACTTGCTTTTGCTCTAAACGCAATTGACATGCACTCGTCACCGCACCGCAATCGGTATGTCCTAAAACAACGATGACTTTAGAACCTTTAGCCTGACATGCAAACTCAAGTGAACCCAATACTTTTTGCCCAGCAATATTACCTGCAATTCGTAAGCTAAACAGATCACCAATACCGACATCAAAAATCATTTCGGTAGGGGCACGTGAGTCCATACACCCAAGGACTGCTGCAATCGGATGTTGCCCTTCATCTGCAGTCACACGAATTTGTCGGTAAATATCTCGTTGTAAACGTTCATTTTTTACAAAACGTTCGTTCCCTTCTTTAAGTAAGTTGACGACTTGTTGTGGACTCAGCTTTTGCTGCAAATCATGTGTACTAATATCAATATCAAGTACCGCATCATCAACGTCTTGATAGTGCTGTTTGAATCCGACCAATTTAAGGTTTACCTGACGTTTAATGGCCGTTTCACTTTGATAATCTTGAATAACTTGATAGATATCAGGATCAATCGAATCACACTGAGTTGCATCAATAATGAGTTGCTGATGTTTATGTACATGTTCCAATGCCGAAATAAGCGCAGAACGATTAAGGAAGGTCACTTGTGATGGGAGTTCAATACGCGTGACTACGCCATGCAAACGCTTCTCTCTATAAACACGAATACCTTTATTAAAATTGCCATAGAGAATAAAAGCACTACTGGTGAACAGACCAATTAAAATTCCCATTAAAAGATCTGTCAGCAAAATTGCAACTAAGGTAATAATAAAAGGTAAAAACTGTTTCCAACCTTTTTGATAAAGCTGTTTGAATAGTTTTGGATGGGTAAGCTTAAAGCCTGTCACAATAAGGATCGCAGCCAATGCAGACAGAGGAATCATGTTCATTAATGGCACGAAGAACAAAACCGCTAACAGCAACAATACCCCATGAATAATGGTAGAGCACTTACTACGCGCGCCTGTATTCGCATTCACCGAACTACGTACAATCACTGAGGTGACGGGCATGCCACCTATTAAGCCCGAAACGATATTCCCTGTACCTTGTGCCCAAAGTTCACGGTTCGGCGGAGAAGAACGTTTTTGAGGATCGATTTTATCTGCTGCCTCTAAATTCAATAACGTTTCTAAAGATGCAACGACAGCCAGAGTAATTGCCCCTGTGTAAATCATAGGCTCAGCTAAATAGCTAAAATCAGGAAAAATTAATACTTTTTCGGGTGCTTGTAAGATATTCGGCAATTGAATGAGGTTATCAATTTGCACTGCCCATGAAGAGCCCATACTCACTAAAATAAAATTTAAAACTGCTGCTAGTACAACCGCAATCAAAGCAGAAGGTAAAGCTAATTTTTTAAGCGGACTGCTATCCCACGCTAAAATTAAAAATAAACTGAGTAAGCCAATAAGCGCAGCACCTCCATCAAAACGTTGAAGGAATGCATCTGGTGTTGAAGTCCAAACTTGTTTCCATGCAAAATCAGAAAGTCCAAACAGATAAGGCAATTGCGTGGCAATCAGGATGACACCAATAGCAGCTAATAACCCTAAAATGACATTATTTGGGATAAAGTTCGCAAAAAAACCTAACTTAAATAATCCAAATAGAATTTGTAGGACACCGGCAAAAATAATACATAATAAAAAGGCGGCATAATTGCCGCCTAATTGTTCTAACTGTACAAGGATGACAGCAGTCAGCCCTGCCGCTGGGCCTGCAACGCTAATGTGAGAACCACTTAGTAAACCCACAATAATGCCGCCCACAATACCTGCAATAATACCAGAGATGATGGGAGCACCTGAGGCTAAAGCAATACCCAAACACAGTGGTAATGCCACGAGGAATACGACAACTCCGGACAAGAGGTCTTTTAAATGAAATCTATTTTTCAGGTTTAAAACCGACATAAAACAACCATTTATAATATAAAGAAATAAGCAAAGTTGTACTATTACAGCCTGAAAGTGAGTAAATGCTTCAAGGCTGGGTTGATGATGTCGAACAACTGAATATCATTAAAGTTTAGTTATGCTATAACGTTGTGTATTTAATTGTGTATTTAACAACGATTTGTTGATCTTAAGATTCACCTCATCTTTACGACTGTTTTTTTCTTATTTCGCTTTTATATAATTATTAAAAAAGTAATATTTTAACCCATAAAAAAAGCCTCCAATTGGAGGCTTTTTTTATCAATTAAAGACTCTTATTTAGAACCTTTAATTCCTGCTTGTAATAACAATGCACCTAAACCACCAATCTTTTGTTCTTGTGGTTTCTCTTGCTTGCTACGCTGAGGGCGTTCAGCTTGATCTTTACGCGGTTGAGGACGTTTACCTTGAGGCTTACGCTCAAAACGCTGTTCTGTATTTTGTTCACGGCGTGGTGGGCGCTGGGCTTTTACAGGTGCAGAACCTTCAGCACGCATACTTAAGTTCACGCGGTTACGTTCAACATCAACCTGCATAACACGCACTTGTACGATCTGGCCTGGTTTTACAACTTTATGCGGATCAGAAACGAACTCATTCGCTAATTCAGAAATATGAACTAAACCATCCTGATGTACACCAATATCAACAAAGGCACCAAAGTTTGTGACATTAGTGATCACACCCTCAAGTTGCATACCTTCAGTTAATTGGCCCACTTCAGTAATATCTTCGCGGAATTTAGCAGTACGGAACTCTGGACGTGGGTCACGACCTGGTTTTTCAAGTTCAGCTAATACGTCTTGTACTGTTGGCAAACCAAATTTGTCATCAACAAATTCATCAGCTTTTACTTGGCGAATGATTTCGGTATTGCCAATGATGTCTTTCACAGTTGTCGCTTTTGCTGCAACAATTTTCTCAACAAGACCATAACTCTCAGGGTGAACAGCAGAAGCATCTAAAGGTTCAGAACCATTTTGGATACGTAAGAAACCAGCCGCTTGTTCAAAAGTACGTTCGCCTAAACGTGGTACGCTTTTCAAAGCTTGACGGTTATCAAAACGACCATGCTCTTTGCGGTATTCAACAATTTGCTGAGCAATCGCTTTGTTTAAACCCGCAATGTAAGCCAAGATTGCTGGAGAAGCAGTATTTACATCAACACCAACAGCGTTCACACAGTCTTCAACTACCGCGTCAAGAGTTTTTGCTAAACCAGTTTGATTCACGTCGTGTTGATATTGACCTACACCAATTGATTTCGGATCAATCTTAACAAGTTCAGCAAGTGGATCTTGTAAACGGCGAGCAATCGACACTGCTCCACGAATTGAAACATCAAGCTCTGGAAGTTCTGCCGCAGCAAGCTCACTTGCAGAGTAAACAGATGCACCCGCTTCACTTACAGTCACACGTGTTAATTTGAGGTCGGTGTTTGCAGCCATCATTTCAGCCACTACAGCTTCCGTTTCACGGCTAGCTGTACCATTACCAATAGCAATAAGCTCTACATTATATTCACGGCATAGACGTGCAAGTTCAGCAATAGAACCTTCTTTATCTTCTTTAGGCGCGAATGGATAGATCGTGCTATGAGCAAGTACATCACCTGCATCGCTTACTACCGCAAGTTTCACACCACTACGAATACCAGGGTCAACACCTAAAGTAGTACGGCCAC
Source organism: Acinetobacter sp. V104_13 (assembly GCF_031798995.1). Taxonomy (NCBI): domain Bacteria; kingdom Pseudomonadati; phylum Pseudomonadota; class Gammaproteobacteria; order Moraxellales; family Moraxellaceae; genus Acinetobacter; species Acinetobacter sp. V104_13. The sequence goes on from NZ_JAVQNP010000002.1 coordinate 20,799, forward strand.
CTGCTGGCGCTGATAATAGTAAATGACGAAGATTTTCAGCAAATACCTGCATTGCTTCTGCTTCGGCAGTAAGTCGTTTCTCTGTTAGCAATGAATGCTCGATTTGAGGACGAACTTTACCCAACCAGAATAATTTTGCGGTTTGTTTTAAGAAATCTTGACGTGCTTGAGGTTGAATTTGCTCAAGGTTGTATTCAGTTTCAATACGCGCTAATGGCGCATCATCTTCACCATCAACTTTTAAACCTAATACATTTTCTTGACGACCACGTAACATCGCCAATAAACGGTGTGAAGGTAATTTGTTTAAACCTTCAGAAAATTCAAAGTAATCACGGAATTTTTTACCGACTTCTTTCTTTTCTTCAGAAGCAACAGTACTTTTTAAAACCGCAGTTTTTGCAAAAGTTGCTTTTAATTCTGTAGTAAGCGCAATATTTTGTGCCCAGTCATCAATCAGAATATGCTGGATCGCATCTAACTGACTTTCAACATCTGGATAGTCTTCATGACTAAAACCAGCCAATGCTTCTGTCGGGTCAACTTGTTCTGCAATAATTTTTTCAGCAATCGGTCCTAAACCTGCTTCTTTTGCTTTAAAAGACTTACTTGTACGCTTAGGACGATACGGTGCATAAATTTCTTCTAAAGCATTTTTTGTTTCGGCTGCATTCACCCGCGCCAACAAGTCATCATTCAATTTATTCTGTTCTTGCAATGACTGAATGACCTTTTCACGGCGCTCATATAAATCACGTAAATACGCTAAACGAGTATCTAATTGGCGTAACTGCGTATCATCTAAACCTTGTGTTACTTCTTTACGGTAACGGGCAATGAATGGAACACTGGCACCTTCGTCAATTAAGCGGATGGCAGCTTCTACTTGGTTTGGACGTACGGCAAGCTCACTTGCCAACTGCTGAACTAAGTCAGTCATCGTGTTTGATCCCACAAGGATAAAGTTTAAAAGCACTGATTATAAAGACCAAGCCCATAAAATCCACACTTGTTTGCGTATTCAAAACGTTTTTTTGTATTGACTCTGAATATTTATACTTTTTACGACTACGAGAGCACGCAAAAACAGTGATTTAAGCATGAAAAAGTTAAAACTGAATCCTACCTTTTAATCTTTAAAAAATATAAACGTACAACTTATGTCATGAACGTGACAAAAAATTAATATAATTTATGAGAAAATGATCATATTGATACATAACCCAGAAGATAAAAAATTGAGATTGAGCACTACTTTATTCTTCTAATTTCTTATCTACTCAGTTTTTTTATCTTAATTCAGCAATTAAAAGTCTATTATATTTATTTCAAATAACTGATTTGAAACAATTAGTTATTACTATTGAGTTATTATAAATTTATTGAAAATTTAACTATTTGTTGTTTTAGGGCGGTCTTTGCTAAATTATGGGCTTAAGATGTTGTTTTTTGGTTTCAAACCACCTTGAAAATTGTAATTTTGAGCAAATTGATACATAGTCTAAACAAGAACATCGGCATTATACTGAGGGCTTGTTGGCAATAAGCCTATCCGACCCAATAATATATAAATTATGACTTTAAAAGGGAGTACATCATGAGTTTAGTTGTACCTGCTGAACATCCTGAAACCGTACACAACGAAACGGACCGTGTCGAACGTATTTTAGTGGTCGATGACGATGTGCGTTTACGTACCCTCTTGCAACGTTTTTTGGAAGATAAAGGCTTTGTTGTAAAAACTGCCCATGATGCTTCACAAATGGATCGTTTATTACAACGTGAGTTATTTTCACTTATCGTACTCGACTTTATGTTGCCAGTTGAAGATGGTTTGAGTATTTGCCGTCGTTTACGCCAATCAAATATTGATACGCCAATCATCATGCTCACAGCACGCGGTAGCGATTCAGACCGTATTGCAGGTCTTGAAGCTGGTGCAGATGACTACTTGCCAAAACCATTTAACCCAAATGAACTTTTAGCACGTATCCGTGCGGTATTACGTCGCCAAGTTCGTGAAGTTCCGGGCGCACCAAGCCAACAAGTTGAAGTTGTAAGCTTTGGCCCATGGTCTTTAGACTTGTCTACCCGCACACTGACACGCGAAGGACAAATCGTTACCTTAACAACTGGCGAATTTGCAGTATTAAAAGCATTGGTACAACACCCACGTGAACCATTAACGCGCGATAAACTGATGAACTTAGCGCGTGGCCGTGAATGGGGTGCAATGGAACGTTCAATTGACGTTCAAGTTTCTCGTTTACGTCGTTTAATTGAAGATAACCCTGCACGTGCACGTTACATCCAAACTGTATGGGGTGTCGGCTATGTGTTCGTTCCAGATGGTGCTGAATAAGCTTGAGATAAGATAGAGTGAGTTTAGAACCAATCGCCCCACAGAACTTTACCGATTACGTGACCTACTCAGAACGTAAACGGACTCGATGGGAACGTTTTCTCGACAAAATAAAGCCACGTTCTGCTGCCATGCGTACCACTATTCTGGTACTGCTGGTGGTGTTCTTTAGCTTATTTATGTCGTTATGGTTCTTTTGGCGCACTCTTTATTTACCTGAAATTCAACAGCACGCCCGTTATCTTGCGGTCGAGCTTGAGCTCGTCAATAATCCTGATATACGAATTTTTCATCGTGAAAATGAAGTAGATATTGATGCGTGGTTGCGTAATCGAGTCGGTATTGAATACGTTACCAACCCCAAAGAATATCCAAGTGTCCGAGAAAAGGTCATTGCCGAGTTTTTTACCAATCACGTCGAAAAAAAGCTGGCAAATGAGATTGGGACTAAAGACGTTACCGTTTACTTTCAGTTTAAACCGAGCCCACGCATTTGGATTCAAACACCTGAAATGCATGGGAACTGGGTTCGTGAGCCTTTAAAAACCTATGCCAACTACAGTCCTGAACTTTTAGTGGGTTGGGTCGTGGGTGTTCCATTACTGTCAGCTATCATTATTTTAATTTTGGTTCGACAGATGAACCGCCCTCTGCGTCGTTTGCAGAATGCTGCCAATGAATACAGTAAATCCGGAACAGCGCCGTATCTTGATACCAACCACGGTCCATTAGAAATTCGTCAAGTAAACCAAGCCTTTAATCGTATGGTCTATACACTCGATCAGACTGAGCGTGAACGACGTATTATGTTGGCAGGTATTTCACATGATTTGCGCACTCCTCTTACACGCATACGCTTAACAGCAGAGATGCTGCCTGATGAGTTTTTGCGTGAAGGTTTGGTCTATGACGTAGATGATATGGATGCAATTCTTAATCAGTTCATTTCGTACATGCGCGATGGCTCAGATGAGGAGTTGAAAGACACCAATATCAACATGCTTTTGCAAGAACTTGTTGTGCAATTTAAACCTCTCGATATTCAATTCGAGATGCAGGATGTGCCTATTATTCCGGCACGTAGTCTTTCTTTAAAAAGATTGATTGCCAACTTGATTAATAATGCAAAACGCTATGGTGCTGAACCGATAGAGCTCAGTGCAAAAGTTGAAAATGAATCTATTTTAATTACCGTTGCTGATCATGGTGAAGGCATTCCGGCAGATCAAATTGAAGAGTTAATGCAACCTTTTGTTCGCGGTGACTCAGCAAGAACCATTCAAGGTAGTGGTCTTGGGCTGGCTATTGTTAAACGTATTGTCGATATTCATCATGGTGAGATTCAAATTCATAATCGTGAACAAGGTGGTTTAGAAGTTATTATTTCTTTACCAATCCAAAAACCGAGTACCGAAGAAAATACCACGACGAATCCTTTGGAAAAAATAAAACAAACATTAAGTGAGCGCTTTTAATTTGATCAATCAGCAATTAAAAGCCTTGTTTTAATGACAAATAAAAGCAATAAAAATCAATCAAATAAAAACCATAAATATAATTTATACCGCCATTTATTTACAAAATTAGACCTTAGCCTAACACCTATGCACTTTTCAATTTTTCATAGCTAAAATCCCGTATGTTTTGACAATATTGAGGATGTCCAATGTCTTTAAGTCGTATTCGCCTAGCTTCTCTTCATGACAAGGTCATCAGTGCTGAACAAGCTGCGCAATTCATCGAAAATGGAATGACTGTTGGTATGAGTGGTTTTACTCGTGCCGGTGAAGCTAAAGCTGTTCCACAAGCACTTGTAGAGCATGCAAAGAAAAATCCGTTAAAAATCACGTTAATTACGGGTGCTAGCTTAGGTAATGACTTAGACAAACAACTCACGGAAGCAGGTGTTTTATCTCGTCGTATGCCATTTCAGGTAGACAACACTTTACGTCGTGCGATTAACAACGGCGAAGTTATGTTTATTGATCAACATTTATCAGAAACTGTTGAGCAAATGCGTAACCAGCAACTTAAACGTCCAGATGTTGCGGTGATTGAAGCAATTGCGATTACTGAAGATGGCGGCATTATTCCAACAACTTCTGTGGGTAACTCTGCAAGCTTTGCTATTTTTGCCGAAAAAGTTATTGTTGAAATCAACACCTCTCTAAGCGAAAGCTTTGAAGGTTTGCACGACATCTATATTCCGACTTACCGTCCAACACGTACGCCAATTCCATTAACAAAAGTGGATGAGCGTATTGGTACAACCGCAATCCAAATCGATCCTGCAAAAATTGTAGGTATTGTATTTAACGATACACATGACTCACCATCAACAGTAACTCCTCCAGATGATGAGACTCAAGGCATTGCAAACCATCTAATTGCTTTCTTTAATAAAGAAGTTGCAGAAGGTCGTTTACCGAAAAACCTTGGTCCATTACAAGCAGGGATTGGCTCTATTGCCAACGCTGTACTAACAGGTTTAAAAGATTCTGATTTTGAAGACCTCATCATGTACTCAGAAGTACTACAAGACTGTACTTTTGAACTCATTGATGCAGGCAAAATGAAATTTGCTTCTGGTAGCTCAATTACCCTTTCTGCAAAATGTGGCGAAAAAGTTTTTGGCAATATCGAAGCTTACAAAGACAAATTAGTGCTTCGTCCACAAGAAATTTCTAACCATCCTGAATTAGTTCGTCGTTTAGGGATTATCGGCATTAACACTGCGCTTGAGTTTGATATTTACGGTAACGTGAACTCAACTCACGTGTGTGGTACTAAAATGATGAACGGTATTGGTGGTTCAGGTGACTTCGCTCGTAACGCTCACTTGGCGATCTTTGTGACCAAATCAATTGCTAAAGGCGGCGATATCTCTTCTATCGTGCCAATGGTGAGCCACGTTGACCACAGTGAACACGATGTTGATATTTTAGTGACAGAGCAAGGTTTAGCTGACTTACGCGGTTTAGCGCCTCGTGAACGCGCTCGCGCTATTATCGATAATTGTGTACACCCACTTTATCGTGATGCATTAAATGACTACTTTGACCGTGCATGTGCTAAAGGTGGACATACCCCTCACTTACTTCGTGAAGCATTGTCTTGGCATGCAAACTTCGAAGAAACAGGTCAAATGCTTCAAGCAGCACCAGTTGCAAAATCAGCTTAAATCACTGGTTTAATTCAAGCACTCCTTCGGGGGTGCTTTTTTATTTGTTTAAATTATTAATAAAAAACTGCTCAAGCCCGAATTTTTATTTTATCTTTTCAGCACATCAAAACAAAAAGTAGAAATCCATATGTTTATTATTCGTCAATTTACAAATGCAGATCTAGATGATGTCGTTATTTTATGGGAAAGCTGTGGTCTGACTCGTCCTTGGAATAATCCTGAAACCGATATTTTCAGGAAAGTCTCGCAACAGGATGATTTGTTTTTAGTTGCTATTAAAGATGAGCAACTGATTGGTACGCTTATGGGCGGCTACGATGGCCATAGAGGCTGGATTAACTATTTGGCTGTTCACCCCCACCAACAACGCTTAGGAATCGCTACAGCGCTTGTTCAGCAGCTTGAGAAGCGCCTCATCGCTCGTGGCTGCCCAAAACTACAATTACTCGTCCGTAAAGACAATTTGAATGTGTTGAACTTTTACGAACAGCTTGGCTATGACGAGGTAGAAGCAGTGTGCTTAGGAAAACGACTTATTCGTGATAGTTCTCATGATTAGAACCACGTTTTGTTTGGGCTATTTTTAGAAAGTTAAGGCGATATTGGGGATAACCCTCTTTGCTTGTGGATAAAATGAGATTTATACACAGGTAAGGTCTTAACATTTTTATTAAATAAACAAGCATGAAAAAAGCCCCATACATTATGTATGGGGCTTTTTCGAATATGGTGGCGAGACCCAGGATCGAACTGGGGACACACGGATTTTCAATCCGTTGCTCTACCTACTGAGCTATCACGCC
>NZ_JAVQNP010000003.1:0-23594 GCF_031798995.1 Acinetobacter sp. V104_13
GCAATCAACCTAATCACAAGTAACTGTTTTTCAACAAGTTTCTATCTGCATCACCGCCGATGGATGTGCATTATAGATGATTAAGATCCCTTTGCAACCCCTTTTTTAATATTAGTACAACAACAGTTCGCTTTTTAATCAAAAATGATAAAAATAGTCATTTTTTATATAAACATGGTTGTAAAAGCATCAATTTATCTAAAATTTTCTCGTCCTGATTCTTTTCTTGCCATCTAAGTGGACGACAATCAATATATTCACAGTATCCACCCTCTCCTTGCAGACACTGTTCATTCCAGCTTAATTGATATTGAAAGCTTCCCACATATCCAGCCGCCAACCCAAACTTATAATCACCACGACTTTGTGCATAAAGTTCAAAAATTATTTTTCCATTTTTCTCACATTGCCAAGAAAACTCCCTAGGCAAGTACATCTCTTTACCATTCGGTGTTTTAACCTTTGGATAAACTCGGTGGATATGTAAATTTACGTCTTCTGTAAAACTTTCAACAGGCTTCCCAAATTCTTGAATATCTAATCTTGAACATAAGATGATATTCCACTGATTTCTTATTTGTAAGAATGTAAGCTGCGTCGTTTCATTTAAGTTTATAATTTGGCATGTATAGAAACATAAAGACAAGAACGGCAAATGCAAAGCTCGCGCGTGTTTAAATCGCCCCAACCCTTCAATTTGATATTTCTGTCCTTTATAAAAAATTTCACCTTCACATATACATAATGTTGACCAATAGTCAGAAACACCCCACTGCAAAGCAGAGGCATTAGATATATTTTCTGGAATCTGAATTTTAAGATCACACCCCATTTCTGGGTCTAATCGCTGAAGGCGAATCATGGGAATTTGCCATTGAATCAGGTCGGTTTTATCAAATTGATATAGCGCCGAATCAAACTGGCATTGGCGTCGAATAGAATATGTTTTTAAATGTCCCACACTATGTTGGCTATTACTTACAAGCACTGTTGCAGTGTCGATAGCTGAAGTTGTAATGCTGTGGGCGTTATAACACAGAGGAATACGTGGCTGTCCCACTAAACTAATGTAATTAAAATAACGAAGTGGGGTAGGTAAATTTGGAAGGATCAAGCCTTGATAAACAATTTTAAAAAAGCCACGAGAAGGTTGATAAACAACCCCCTCTTTAGCATTAGGGCCCAGCTGCTGTAATTGATTAATTTCATTTATCAACTTAGGCATACTGAACCTCTTCTATTTTATGTTTTTAGTGTTTCATTACTCTTGCGTGCAAATAAAGTCGTAACAAAACCAGATAGAGCATAGATAATTGAAACTGTCAAAATGCCCATTGGAATATTATAAGTGATTGCCGCAAAAATCAGTACTACTGGCAACATAACTACAAAAGGAACGCGTTTACGATCCATCTGCTTGAAAGAATAATATTTAATATTGGAAATCATGAGTAATCCCACAATTACCATAAGAACAGCATTAATAGTTTGAATCGCAATATCACGTAAATCAAAAATGAAAGGATAATCGCGAGCAACCCAGACGAGTGAAATAATAATAATAGCAGCGAGTGGACTTGCAATGCCGATAAAATAACGCTTATCAACAACGCCAATTTGCACATTAAAACGCGCTAGTCGGAAGGCTGCGCAGGCTGTATAAACAAAACAACAAGCCAAACCAATACGACCTAAATCATGCAAACTCCAGCTATACATCAGCATTGCTGGAGCCACACCAAAAGCTAACAAGTCCGAGAGAGAATCATATTGCTCGCCAAAAGCACTTTGTGCGCCAATTGCTCGAGCAACTCGACCATCTAAGCCATCCAATAGCGCTGCAATAAAAATGGCATAGATCGCTTGGTTAAAATCCCCATTCATACTCGCAATGATGGAATAGAAACCGGACAACAGAGCAGCGGTTGTAATTAAGTTAGGCCAAAGATAAATACCTCGGCGCTTCACTTTTTGTCCTTCCGGATTATCTTCTTCTTCAACCACTTCAAATGTAATCCCATCAAATGAATGTTCATTATGAGTTAAATCTTGCTCTGGTTTAGGCGCATTTGTCATTATTTTCTATTCCAAACATGTGCATTGATTTAAGTTAACTGTTACTCACCTACCAACCAGCGAACAGCAGCATGACCACCAGTTTCTTGCATGCGAAGATGCGGGAATAACCATTGTAGTGCTTGGTCTGCTTGCTCAGAGAACTGCCAAGGTGGGTTAATCACTAATAGACCACAACCATTTAGACCTACAGGGGTGTCATCTGGCCATACACAAATTTCACAAACTAACTGACGGCGGATGCCCGTTTTAAACATTTTCTTTTCAAAACGTTCAATCATCGCTCGGTCTTTGATTGGATACCAAACTGCAAAAACGCCTGTTGGCCATTTTTTATAAGCTTGTTGTAAAAGTTCAACTAATTGCGGAAAGTCTTTACGTTCTAATTCGTAAGGAGGGTCAATCATAACAAGACCGCGCTTTTCTTTTGGCGGAATTACGCCAAGCAAGCCTTCATATGCATCACGCTCATGTAAACCTGCACGTTTATCACGAATGTTATGACGTAATTGCTGAAATACATCGCGCTGCATTTCAAATATAGTCGCTTTGTCGATTTCACGCATGCCTTGCAGGGCAAACCAAGGAGAACCTGGATAGCTTCCCTTACCTTCTTCAGAACGCAATTGTTCGACTAACTTCAAATATTGTTGGATTGCTTCAGGTGCCTGACGCTTTTCCATTTCAGATAGTTGAACTAGACGATGAATGCCTGTGAGAAATTCTCCAGACTTTTGTGCAGGTGCCAGAGATAAATCATATTTGCCGGCCCCTCCATGCGTATCGATATAACGATAAGGTTTATCTTTAGCATTTAAACGGTTGAGAAGCTGTAGCAAAAGCACATGCTTCATAACATCTGCAAAGTTGCCCGCATGGAAATGGTGACGGTAATTCATGTTGACTTTAATTCCTCAATTCAACAAATAGTTTAACATGAAAAAAATATTCTTTCGTAAGGTTGTGATCATCTAAAATAGAGCTGCTTGATATTTTTACGATCTACTCGAGGTTATATGCACTCTCATTCACTTCCTGATTCATGGAATTTGGATCAAATTTTAGATGATTTAAATGCGCATGGCTTTGCCATTATAAATCAAGCATATCCAGATCAATATCGCGCACAGGTTTCTCAAGAATGTAGCCATCATATGGATGAGTTTAGAGAAGCAGGCATTCAAAACGGCGTTGTAAGTAATATTCGTAGTGACCATATTCTCTGGATTAACGATCAACTTCCTATTGCTCAGCAACATATTGAAACCTTAACTTTATTCTCACAAAGTCTAAATCAAGCATTCTATTTAGGGATTAAAGAGGTTGAAGCTCATTTTGCTCGTTATAATTTGGGTGAATTTTATGCTTTACATCGAGACAATCCTCAACAAAAAAATGATCGTATTATCTCAACTGTCTATTATCTACATCCAGAATGGCAAGAAGATTGGGGTGGACAATTACGACTGCAAGATAAAAATGAGAAATGGCATATTGTTAATCCCGAACCCAATCGACTGGTAATATTCCAAAGCGATTTACTACATGAAGTATTAATTTCAAAACAACAAAGACTTTCTATTACAGCTTGGCTTCGTAGTGGAAATTCTATTTGGGTTTAAAGGTTACTCTTTAAATTTGGTAAATGAACCCGATATAAAAGCTATTGATTAAAAAAGGTGATGGCGTATGTCTATTGAAAGTAAAACAATTGTGAACCGAATTGGTGAAACAGACCAACTTTATTTGACTAAAAATACGCCTGAGCTTGCTTTAGAGCGTGCTGAGTTACGCATGCAACTTGTAATATTAAGTCGTGTTCGCCAAGAACAACTTCATTTTTTACAAGAAGCTATTGTTCTGCTTGAACAAGCTCGTATGGAATATGAAGAAATGCCATTGAGCTTATACCTTAATTTGTCTTTACACTTAGCCAAAGCGTATATGCTTTACTTTGAACTCAATAAAGAAAAACGTTTTGCGTTGATTACTCAACAAATTTTGAAGCCATTAGCACATCATGAACATGCTGATATCTATTTCTTCTTGGCATATGCGTCAGCAGCACGACAAGAGTCAGCATTAACCCGACATTGGTTAACTAAATATTTATCAACGTCTACATGTGATCTTGAATTGCTTCATGGCCAACCTGTATTTGACCTTGTACGTCATGAGCCATGGTATAAAGATAAATTAAAAGTAAAGACACATTAAACTATTAATGCAATAAAGCCTGTTTTACGTATTACTTGTAAAACAGGCTTTATTTTTTGAAATTATTTTTTCACACTGTCTTCATGCAGTTGTTCATTAAGCTCATCAATAACCACAATCCATTCATCATCTTTTTCCCAATGACTCTTCAAAAAATCGCTTTGACCTTTTGACCAAAAAGACGCTTCATGTAATTTTTGCTCGGCTGGCAATTGATGTGTTTTGATAAAGTTTTCAATACTTGCTTCATCAGAATCTAAACCCAACTGATCAAATAAAAGCTCTAAAGTCGGTTGCTGTTCAAACATTGTTATTCTCCTATAACTTCTTTTAAATCATCTATTAAGTAATCTAACAATAAAACGTTTTTACTTGCATGATAGTGTCTATATTTTCTTGTTGCTTTTTGTGTTTGCTTTTTCAGAATTCAATAAAAAAGCACTCTAAAAGAGTGCTTTTTTAACTCATCAAACTGATGAATTATTTCACCATGTCAGCAATTGCTGCACGTTCTTCTTCAAGCTCGTTTAGAGTGAAGTTGATACGCTCACGGCTGAATTCATCGATTTCTAAACCTTGAACGATTTTGTATTCACCGTTTTCAGTTGTAACAGGGAAACCGAACATAACGCCTTCAGGAATACCATAAGAACCATCAGATGGAATACCCATAGTTACCCATTTGCCGTTTGTACCAAGCGCCCAGTCACGCATATGGTCAATTGCAGCGTTAGCAGCAGAAGCAGCAGAAGACAAACCACGCGCTTCGATGATCGCAGCACCACGTTTACCAACAGTTGGAAGGAATACGTCTTTGTTCCAAGCTGGATCGTTGATTTTGTCTTTTAAGCTTTCGCCATTTGCAGTTGCAAAACGGTAGTCAGCATACATTGTTGGAGAGTGGTTGCCCCAAACTGTTAAGTTTTCGATGTCAGCAACTGCAACACCAGCTTTTTGAGCAACTTGAGTCAACGCACGGTTGTGGTCAAGACGCAACATAGCTGTGAAGTTTTTCGCTGGAAGATCTGGAGCAGATTTCATTGCGATGTAAGCGTTAGTGTTTGCAGGGTTACCTACAACTAATACTTTAACGTTACGGCTAGCAACTTCGTTTAATGCTTGACCTTGGCCGATGAAAATTTCACCGTTAACTTTTAACAAGTCAGCACGTTCCATACCAGGACCACGTGGACGAGAACCTACCAATAATGCGTAGTCAGCATCTTTAAATGCAACTTTCGGATCATCAGTCCCGATCATGCCAGCCAATAAAGGGAAAGCACAGTCATCAAGTTCCATCATTACGCCTTTAAGCGCTTGTTGTGCTTTTTCAACTGGAACTTCAAGCAATTGTAAAATAACAGGTTGATCTTTACCTAACATTTCACCGCTTGCGATACGGAATAATAAGCTGTAACCAATTTGACCTGCAGCGCCAGTCACGGCAACACGAACGGGTTGCTTCATGTAATTGTCTCCAATGAGTGTCCTTAATCGGGCTAAATAGGAATTCCATCTAACCAAATCATCATAAACGGCAAAGATTGTACTCTAAAGATTTGGCAGATGCATGTAAAAGCGACTTGTTTTCACCAAAAGTCTGATAGAAAATACAAATTAATCTTTACAAATAGATTCAATGTATGGTCAGCATTTCCTTACGAAATGTTCGTAATCTTTAATAACTACCTTTAATCATGATTTCACCAGGGCAATTCGATACCACATGATTTGCACACTGTTTATATTGGCCCTTTACCGTGTAACAAACTTTCACTTCCGTTAAAACCACATCCGAACGTGATAATTGACAACTAAAACGGATACCATTTTGAGGTAAACTCGGATTAAGGCGTACAAACTGCTGTCTTAAAGCGGATTGCTGCATTTCAACATTTGTTGAACTTGTGAGACTAGCCGGAATTTTTAAACGTTCAGCAAAATTAATAACCGTACGGAAATATTGGCTTGCATTCATAGGAACGCATCCACCTACACTTTTCCATAGCTGTACACGAGCATTATTATCAGGCATAACCCGAGCTACGACTTTGGCTTGCAATGGAGACAAGGTTGCAGAACTGTCTGTTGAGCAATTACTTTGGTTTGTTTCTGGCATGAGGCCTGTAATTGTCAGTGAATATCCTTCAAGACATTTACGTTGTTTTTGTTTAGAGGGATCTAATGCACATGCGGCAGGTGTCATTTGCACATGCATAACATACCCCTGTAAATTAACAGGTTCGGCATGTAAAACGGAACTCATCAACCCTACTCCCGCACAGATGAGCCACCATGCAAGTTGCAAAATTGAACGAAGTTCCAAATATCTATATTTCATTTAATTAAAACTTGAATATGCCAATTAAAAGAAGATCCATCATCAACCACCTTAAAGTTAAGGCGACGTACGCATTGGAATGACTTTCATACGCTGCGATAACGACTGGGCGCCTTGCCCCAATATTACGCCGTAATGTGTTGCATTCGTCATAACGTGCTTGACGTAGTCTCTGGTTTCTAACAATGGAATTGTCTCAGTATATTGGTCAGCCGAAATTGATTGATAGTCCGGCTGCCAACGTCTAGCCCGATTAGGCCCCGCATTATAACCTGCTGTCGCCAAAACAGGGTTATTGCTTAATTGTCCCTGAATCATCGACAAATAAAATGTTCCATATCGAATATTGGTATTCATTTCATTTAATGCAGCCGGATTATAAGTTTCACCCATTTGACGTGCAATCAACTTCGCCGTATCAGGCATAATTTGCATAAGACCGCCCGCCCCAACGTGAGAACGCGCAGAAGTAACAAACCGACTTTCTTGACGCATTAAACCATAAGCCCATGCAGGATCAATTCCTGCATTGTAACTATGACTTACGACATTAGTCTTATGAGGAGTCACATAGCGATAAGTATCATTATGCTTATTTGTTGTACGATCTGCTGCATAAATTGCACGGTCATACCAGCCCATGTCATGAGCACGCTTTGCCGCAGCTAAAAGTAAACCATCATCGTGCTGAAGATATGCTTGACGAACTGCCCAATTCCACTCTCGATTCGTGTAAGTTGGATTTGCATTAATACGTCTTAAAGTAAAAGCACGATTAAAGTGAATATTCTGATCTAAACGTCTTAAATCACTTGCTGTTGGCTGATCATCATAAGGTTGATGGTTATAACGTTCACCTAAGCGATCTTTTGCTAAAAGGTTATGATAGTCATCACCAGCCTGAGCCAGTTTTCTATAAATTTGTTGCGCTGTTGCTTTAGAAGCACTATCTCCACGCTGCTCTGATGCCCGAGCAAGCCAATATTGCCAGCGATCTTCTTGCTTTTGGGTTACCGTCATACTATCAATAGCGCGAATTAAACTTTCCCACGCCCCAAAACGAATCGCCTGACGTGCATAAATTTCAGCTTCTTCCGGACTTAATGGATAACCATAACTTGCATCAAAATATTGAAGAACTTCACGATTAAAATTATTTTTCATTACCGTGGTGCCACCAATATAGGCTACCGTACGATATAAATATTTTTGAACATTTTGTGGCGTACCTTGGGCAACACGCTGCACATTTGAAAAAGCATTACTTAAGTCATTATTAGCTAAACGCCCTAACGCGAAAATTAAATAAGCATAATCTGCATCATTTGTTTTAGGCGCACTCCATAAATAATTGAGTGGGTTGGCCTGAATTTGGTTAAGCTGAGCCAAAGACAAATTCAAACCCAGAGTCTGTGCTGTAGCAAGCGCCTGCCCAGACAAACCTGAACGCAACTGCACCCACAGACGTTGTTGTTTATCTTGTGCGCTCATTAAAGGGCTAGATAACATCATGCGCCCTAAACCTAGGCAGGATTCTGGTTGTGACTCAGTTGCTAACCAAACATCTTTATATTCAGCAAAAACTAATGCATCACCACTTTTCGCCCGCACTTGTGCTAAAGCACAATTTTCGGCTTGGTCAGGGTTGGTGACATAAGATAAGACGGGTTGTGCAGATGCAAAGTCAGCTTGTTTAACTTTTTCTTCAACATAATCGGCTGCTAATTTTTCAGCCATTGCTGATTGTGGATAGCGTTGAGCAAAGCTTACGATAGAGGCAGTAGGTTGAAAGCCAAGGTTCGTATTAAGTTTCCAATATTCTGGATAGTATCCCAACACATCATTTTGCATTGCAAGCTGATATTGGTCTAATAACGCGGTATTACCACTATTTGCAGCATTTAGTGCATCATTAAACTGCTCTTCGGCAGCATAGGTAAATGAACAACCAAGTAAACACATAGCTCCTAACCAGCTACGATGCATATATTTATTTTTCATTACACGACTATGGATTGATGAGCTCTTTCTACTTGGTCTCATATATGTGCTAAACCCTGACTATTCACCTTCAACGCATAGTTTAATTATTCTTCGTGCTTTCTTTTGTTGTGTTATGTAACTCTATGATTCAACATCATTAAAATTCACCTAATTTACTTCACAAAAACCGTGTCATGTTCTGAAAGTTTACTGTTATCGGTTCAGCTCAAATACTGCTATAATAGATGGTTTGACCCATTTTGGGCCAATTTATTCTTTTTTAGATCGATCTGTTAGGAGCCTGCATGACGGTTCAAACCTTCATTCCCAATGGTGCCAAAGCTGCCTCAGAAAACACTGTTACCCAGCCAACGCACACCACTGATGTTTCAATAAAAAAACTTTATATTGAAACTCAAGGGTGTCAGATGAATGAGTATGACAGTCACCGTATGGCAGACCTTTTAGGGGATTCTCACGGTTACGTTTTGACGACCAACCCCAATGAAGCAGACATTCTGCTCATGAATACGTGTTCTATTCGCGAAAAAGCGCAGGAAAAAGTATTTAGTGAGTTAGGTCGCTGGCGCAAATTAAAAGACAAAAACCCTGATCTTGTGATTGGTGTGGGTGGGTGTGTTGCATCTCAAGAAGGTGACAACATTCAAAAACGTGCGCCTTATGTAGACATGATTTTTGGTCCACAAACATTACACCGTTTACCGCAAATGCTTGATCAACATAATGCTCAAGTAGAAAAACCTAAAAAAGATAAAATCAAACTGGTTGATATTTCTTTCCCAGATATTGAAAAATTCGACTTCTTGCCCGAACCACGTGTAGAAGGTTTTAAAGCATTCGTTTCTATTATGGAAGGCTGCTCTAAATACTGTTCTTTCTGTGTAGTTCCCTACACACGCGGTGAAGAAGTTTCTCGTCCATTAGATGATGTACTTGCAGAAATTGCAGGTCTTGCGGAAAAAGGTGTGCGTGAAATTTCACTTCTGGGTCAAAATGTAAATGGATATCGCGGTGAAACCTTCGAAGGTGGCATCTGTACCTTCCCTGAATTGTTACGACTCGTTGCAGAAATTCCAGGTATTGGACGTTTACGTTATACAACATCGCACCCACTTGAGTTCTCTGACGAGCTAATTCAGTGTTATGAAGATTTACCTCAAATGGTGTCACATTTACACTTACCTGTTCAAAGTGGATCAAATGATGTCTTACAGGCAATGAAGCGAAATCATACGATTGATGTTTATATCGACAAGATTGCCAAGTTAAGAAAAATACGCCCTGATATGCACTTATCGAGTGACTTTATTATTGGTTTCCCTGGTGAAACTGATGAAAACTTCGCCGAAACACTTCAATTTATCAAAGACTTAGATTTTGATCATTCATATAGCTTTGTTTATTCAAAACGTCCGGGTACACCTGCATCAGACTTGCCTGATACTACGCCTGAGCACGTTAAGAAAGAGCGTTTAGCTCAAGTTCAAAAAGTGATTAAACAGTCTAGCATTGAAAAAACTGATGCAATGCTTGGCAAAATTGAACGTGTTCTTATTGAAAAAGTTTCGGACCAAGACCCTAATATTTTACTAGGCACAGCCGATAATACACGTCTAGTCACTTTTGTCGGTGATGCTTCTTGGGTAGGTCGTTTTGCAGAGATCGAGATTACTGAAATTAAAACTTTAAATTTAGTTTACGGTGAGCTCTTGAATCTTGAGCCTGACGTGGCGTAATGTAGAGGTATTCTAAAGTCTACTGAAAGGTTTTCTCTTGACTGCAGCGATTCGACGTACCGTAACATTTCCTGAAATTTCAATGGAACGTTTAAAGAGCATCTTGGGTGCCTATAATGGGCACCTTAAGCAAATTGAACAGCGTTTAGATGTCAAAATTACTCATCGTGGAGATGTTTTTCATATCGATGGTGAGATAGATGCTGTTGGGAGAGCCGAAGCATTATTGCAACGACTCTACGAAGAGTCTGAGGTATCCCAGCAAATCAGTGCGGATTTGTTGCATCTGTTAATTCAATCTTCTCAAACTGAACGTAATTTCGAGTTAGTTGGAGAAGAAATGGATGAACATGATGCACCAATGGATGTCTATTTCCAAACTCGAAAAGGCCGTATTAACCCACGTGGTGCCAATCAAAAACGCTACGTACAGCGTATTTTACAAAGCGATATTTCCTTTGGGGTGGGCCCTGCTGGTACAGGTAAAACCTATTTAGCAGTTGCTGCGGCAGTAGATATGCTCGAACGTAACGAAATTCAGCGAATTTTACTTGTACGTCCTGCTGTAGAAGCTGGAGAAAAGCTAGGTTTCCTACCGGGTGATTTAACTCAGAAAATCGACCCATACCTACGCCCTCTTTACGATGCTCTTTACGAAATGCTCGGCTTTGAAAAAGTTGCCAAGTTAATCGAGCGTCAAGTGATTGAAGTTGCACCTCTTGCATATATGCGTGGTCGCACACTTAACCATTCATTTGTAATTTTGGATGAAGCTCAAAACACAACGCCAGAACAAATGAAAATGTTCTTGACCCGTTTAGGTTTTGGTTCTCGTGCAGTGATTACAGGTGATATTACCCAAGTAGATTTACCTCGAGGCCAACAATCTGGTTTGGCACATGCACTACGTGTACTCGAGAACATTAAAGAAATTCATATTACCCGTTTCCATTCCCGTGACGTTGTACGTCATCAACTTGTTCAAAAAATTGTTGAAGCGTATGAAGGTTGGGATGGTGAACAACACCGTCTTAATGCTGAAGCACGTGCTGAACGAAAAGCACGCCAAGAAGCATTAGTTGCTGAAAACGATACAGCAGCAGACTTGCAACATCAGGATGCTTAAGGATTCATTTTGAAAATCAGTTTAAGTTTACAACAAGACTTTCAATCACCTGAGTTAGAGCTCAAACGAGCTCAACTCAAAAAAATTATTGAGACAACTTTACGCCACGTCGGTTATAAAGAAGATTGTGAAATTGGGGTTGCTTGCGTTGATCTGGACGAAAGTCAGCAACTCAATTTGCAATACCGAGAAAAAGATAAACCGACTAATGTTTTATCTTTCCCAAGTGATATTCCTGAAGAAGTTTTACCAATGCTAGATGCCTTACCATTGGGTGATTTGGTTATCTGCATTCCAGTGGTATTACAAGAAGCATTAGAACAGGAAAAAAATGCCCAAAATCATTTTGCACATCTGTTAGTACATGGTGTTTTACATTTGCTCGGTTATGATCATGAAACCAGTGATGAAGATGCTGAAGAGATGGAAGGTTTAGAAATTGAAATTTTAGCAAAACTCAATATTGCTAACCCTTATCAGGAATAATGTGATCATTATTAAAATGTGGATATCCTAAAAGTTATCCACATTTTTTAATTAGTTAACCTCAAATTCAGCTTCAGCTGGGTCAAAACGCCAAGTACGTACTATACGCAACTCTGAAATATCTTTCATATTGGCATCAAAATGCCCAAATGGTGCGCCGCGGCGTACTGAAGACTTCGCTGCTTCATCTAAAACTGGATGACCTGAGCTTTCAAGCAAGCGAATTGCACGAATTCCCCCTTGAGCATTCAAAATAACCATTAAACGCACTTCACCTCTTAGCTGTTGCTGTTTGGCTTCTTCAGGGTAATAGCGGTTGCCATAAAGCTCTACTTTTTCACGGAACTTATCCAAATAAGCAGCCGAAGCATCTTTCTTTGCTTGAATACCATCGACTGTTTTGATTTTTTGCTGACGGCTGAAATCTTGTCTACGTTGCAAATATTGTGCTTCAAGGCTTGCAACCATCGCAGCTTTCGCTTGAAATTGACTTTGTAATTGTTCTAGTTCTTTTTTTCTTTGACTTGCATCCGCTTGTTTCTGCCAACTCAAAACCGTCATTAAAACTTTTTCTTCAAATTTAAGCTCTCTTTGTTGCTGTATCTTTTGCAAACTTTCTAACTCAGTATCTCCAGTTGAAGCATCATTGAGCATCGGATTTGGAGTATCACTAGAAGTCCGATGAGCTTCACGAAATGCGCCCGAGCCTTGCTGATCTGCTTGCGCTAAAAAATCTGCCTGATGAACTGGCTCATTGCTTGGCCGGATTGAAATTGCAATTTCTTTAGTAGATTGCTCTGATGGGCTAGGCATAGCAAAGTGAATGAGCAATACAAAAATATGGAGTAAGATTGCTAATATTGTTGCAGCAATAAAGACTCGGTCTTGCCACCAATAATGAAAAGGCTCTATGGATAAACTTCTTTTGTTCAACATAATCTTAAAAGCATATAAATGCCTTTTCCCCACGGTTTAATACCGAATAAAATACAAACTGATATTCAAATATGGATAAAAGTGTGATTCACTTCAAATATAGGGTTTTATCCATTTTCATTTTGTCAAAATGTATCAAGTAAATTTGCTACACTGCAATATCAAAACCCGTTTTTTATCATAATAAAGATTGTGTGGGCTCTTTAGTAAATTATCTTTTGGAAGTTCTTTTATGCAAACGCTATTTTCCTCATTAGTCAGACGCCTTCAAAAAGTCTATAAAAAAGCAGAAGCATTCATTGAGGAAGAAAGAGATTTTACATTATCGCAAACCTTTCTGAATGCCACTTTGCAACGTTACGTGACCAATAATGTTGAGTTTTTAGATGACCTACATGCAGATCTTTATCATGACTGGTTAAGGTTATATGCAACCATGCATGTAAAAGGTTTAGAAACCACACTATCGGTTGATTTAAAACTGATCCAGATGGAATTTAATAAAGAACAACAACTTTTAGTTTTTGAACAAATTAGCAATACACAAATTATTGAAGCGAAATATAAAAACTTTTGGCAAAAGATCGCCGTAAAAGCCGCAGTTTTTTATTACCATAAAATTTTGAAAAAAGACCCTTTGGGGATGATTCTTGAACGTTTTAATGTAGCAGAAGAACGCGATGAACTTATATTTCTTGATCTCAACCGTTGGTTTGGCAAAAAAGCCAGCATCATCGAAACATTAGGCAAAGTACATATAAATTACGCACGAGTTCGTGAAGCTGAGTTAGTTGTATTTGGAAATGTGAATTTAGCAGCCTTACTTTCTCGTGATCAGGACGACGATTTTGAAGAAGAATTCGTAGATTCTGAAATAACCCCAATTCAGCAAAAAGATGAGTAAACGGTTTATAAATGAAGATTAATTAACTGCCAAAAAACACAAATAGATTACACATTTAGCATAAATCCTGATTTTTTCTCCATGATCAACAGGCATAATATGTTTAAGTTACAGATGCATCAGCACTGACTTTTTAGTCTGTACAAGGATATTTACTTATGGCAACAAAATTTCTGAAATCATTTGGCATCGCAACAGGTATTTCAACAACTTTGCTTTTTGCAGGCTTCTCAAGCCATGCACTTGCCATGAGCCCATTTCAGGCGAATTATCAGTTTACTTACAATAATAAAGGCATGGGATCAGCTACACGTGCCTTAAGCCAGCAAGGTAATAACTGGACTTATAAATTCACTGCAAAAGCAGGCGGAATTGCGTCCGCAAGTGAAACAAGTAAATTTAGTTTCACCAATGGTAAAATTGGGTCTCAAAGTTTTAGCCGTACCAGCAAAATTTTGATTCATAACAACACCATGAGTATTAACTTTAATCCAAATAGCAAAACTATCTCTACCAAGAAAGATGATAAAGCTCGTTCATTTGCTTGGCAGGCAGGCGTCCTTGATGAGTTAAACGCAGAGTTACAACTGCGTGAAGACTTAAAGAATGGTTCACTGAAGACCTCTTATCCACTTGCAGATGCAAAAGAAGTTGAAAATCGTCGATTTGTAAAACAAGGTAATGAGAAAATTAAAACCTCTTATGGAACATTCGATACCATTAAAGTGGTTTTACAACACAACAAACCTGAACGCAGTACAATCTTTTGGTTAGCTCCGAAATTAGATTATTTACCAGTTAAAGTCAGTCATATTGATGGTAAAACTTCTTATGGATTGTTATTAACAAGTTATACAGGTAAGACGAATTAAAGCTTGCATTTTTTTGGATGCTTTTTAAAATACGCATTTGCTTTAAAAAGCATCCGTCTAGAGGATTCTCCCGTGCACGCACTAGAACAGAAAATCTTAACAGAAGGTATCGTTCTATCTGATCAAGTCTTGAAAGTCGACGCTTTCTTAAACCACCAAATTGATCCTGTATTAATGCAGCAGATTGGTAAAGAATTTGCCGCTCGCTTTAAAGATGCAGGGATTACCAAGATTATTACCATTGAAGCATCAGGTATTGCACCTGCAATCATGGCAGGTTTAGAACTTGGTGTACCTGTAATTTTTGCTCGCAAATATCAGTCATTGACTTTAAAAGATGACTTATATCGCTCTAAAGTATTTAGTTTTACTAAACAAACTGAAAGCACGATTGCGATTTCAAATAAACATCTTCATTCAACTGATAAAGCATTAGTTATTGATGACTTCTTGGCAAATGGTCAAGCAGCATTAGGCCTGATTGATTTAATTCACCAAGCAAATGCAGAAGTTGTAGGTGTGGGTATTGTGATTGAGAAATCATTCCAACCAGGTCGTGATTTATTGCTTGAAAAAGGCTACCGCGTTGAATCATTAGCACGTGTTCACTCTCTTACAGATGGTAAAGTTACTTTTGTAAAAGAATAAAATGTACATCTAAAAAAGAGCGGATATCCGCTCTTTTTTTATTTGCTCAAAACTAAACTAAAAGCTTTTTGGCAACCTCTCCTAAACGTTTGCCTTGAGCTTCACACAAAATCTTTTCATCCTGACTTAAGTTTTGGTCATGACGCGGTCCACTTACATGGCTTGCGCCATAAGGTGTTCCCCCTGTTTTAGTATTAGATAAGGCTGGAATTGCATTAGGTAATCCCAAAATCATCATCCCATGATGAAATAACGGCGGTAACATAGTGAGTAAAGTACTTTCCTGCCCACCATGCATTGAACCAGAAGAAGTGAAAACACAAGCGGGTTTATTATGTAATGCCCCATTGAGCCAAAGACTCGTTGTTTGATCCCAAAAATATTTCATTTCACTTGCCATATTGCCAAAGCGGGTTGGAGAACCTAACGCTAAACCTGAACAATTCGCTAGATCATCTAACGTACAGTAGATATCCCCTTCTTCCGGAATGCTTGGCTCGGCTATTGTGACAGCTGGAGCAATATTTGGTACTGTCCGAATTTTCACTGACATACCCGCAGACTCAACACCGTTGGCAATTAAATGAGCCATTTCTTTAGTAGAACCATATTTGCTGTAATAGAGTACAAGAATGTAAGGTTGCATCGGTTTCATAAATTTTGTTAAAAAGAACACTATACGGGATTTTTTATTTTTTTGGCGCAACCAATTTTATGAAATTCTAGAGGTGATTGATGGTGCAGCACAAAAGATAATGCGAGCAATTTTCTCGGACTCATTGAGTAAAAAGTTTATCTACTTTTGGTAAACCCTTGCTTAGACAACAGAAAGCCTACTTTTTTGAAAAAAGTTTATGGCTACAATTCTTTCTATAGCACATAGTAAACTTACAGAACGACTTTAATTCTATAAGTTATTATTTTGCTTTAATCTACGATTTGAGTTCTTAAGCTCATACTTTGATAAGCTATCAATCGCCCAACATGATGATTAAAAAAATCGGGATAGACGACGCATGTTACAACGTTTTTTAAGTAAGCTTCCTTTTTATAATAAAACCTGGTTTCAGTTCGTTTTATATGTATTTAAGCGTTTTGAAGCTGATCGGTGCCGTGAACAAGCTGGCTCTCTCACCTATACAACGCTATTCGCAGTTGTGCCGATGTTAACAGTTTTTTTAGTAATTATTTCTTCAATCAAAGCGTTAGAACCCGCAAGACAACAGCTGCAACATTTAATCTATAGTAACTTTTTACCAAAGAGCACGATCGCATTTGATAAAGCGCTAAATGCTTTTACAGAAAAATCTAGCAACTTAACCGTTATTGGTGTGCTGTTTTTATTCGTTACCACTGTCTTAATGCTGACCTCAATTGAAACCGTCTTTAACCGTATTTGGCGTGTAAAAGAAACTCGCAGTGGTATTATGGGCTTTATGCGCTATTGGACAATCATCTCTTTAGGTCCGATTATTTTAGGCAGTGCATTTGTTATTTCATCAACAGTTGCATCGATGAACTTATTAAGCAATAACTTCACAGGTTATCAACTTGATGGCGCATTTCTACTCTGGCTAATTTCTTTTGTACTCACAATTTTGGGTTTCTTCATTTTATATTGGACCATTCCCAATCGCACAGTCCCAGTTTATGCAGCAGGAATAGCGGCTTGTTTAAGTGCTGTACTGTTTGAAATACTCAAAAATTTCTTTAGCTTTGTGATGTCAAATTTCACTAGTTATGAAATTATTTATGGTGCATTTGCAGCAGTGCCAATTTTCCTTCTATGGATCTTCCTGTCATGGAACATTATTTTACTTGGTGTAGAAGTAAGTTTTGCACTAACTGCTTTTCACTCGGGTAAAGAGCAGAAACGTCATCCTGTTTTAATGCTATTAGATATTCTCGAGCTGTTTTATAAAAAACAGAAACTCGGTGAAAGTGTACGTGACAAAGAAGCTTTAGAAATTTTAGGTCGTGGAGAGATTGGCCGCTGGCCAGCTTATGTACTTTTGCTTGAAGAGCAAAATTTGGTTAAACGTACCGATAAAGATGAATATGTGCTTGCGCGCAATTTATCCCAAGTTGACTTCTGGAGCTTTTTCACTGCTCTTCCATACCCTCTGCCATTACGTGAAGATGTTCTAAATGTACACGATGACGATGAATGGATGGAAAAAATAGGACCTGCCTTGGTCGAATCTAATGATTATTTAGCAGCAAAACTTTCTATTCCACTCTCAACAATTTTTGAAGAGAAATAAAAAAGTAGAACTCTTCAATAGTATAGACACTCTTTCCTACCCAATAAAAAACCCTATTATTAAAAAAATAATAGGGTTTTTTATTGGCAATTTTAGGAGTGGGTTATGCTTTTACAAAAGTTTCCCATGCAAAATCTTGCGTTGCACCTTTTAATGTCATTTTCAACTGATCGCCTGCATGTAATGGCCCAACCCCAGCAGGTGAACCTGTCATAATCACATCACCCGGTTCTAGTGAAAAAACCTGATTAATATCAGTTAAAAGTTCACCAATAGTAAACATTAACAGTGCAGTATTACCATCTTGACGCAATTCATCATTAATATGGAAAGTGAATTTGGTCTCTTGCCAATTTGTAATTTCTTTTGTATCAACCCAATCTGCCAAAACACAAGCACCATCAAAAGCTTTAGCTCGCTCCCATGGGTGGCCTTTACTTTTCAGATCATTCTGTAAGTCACGCATTGTTAAATCAAGACCTAAAGTTACTGCTCCAATCGCTTTTAAAGCTTTTTCAGGGTCAGTTTCACCTTTCAAAGGTTGATCAATACGTAACACTAACTCACACTCAAAATGGCAACTGCCCCACGCTGGATTCCAATAAATACCGTCATTTAAACCAATCAAGCTACTCGGTGGTTTAATAAATAATATAGGGCTGTCAGGCATAGCATTATTTAATTCTTTGACATGATCGGCGTAACTTCTGCCCACGCAAACGATTTTTGAAGGACGTGTATTCATGAGGCTTCCTTTGTTGTTGCGGCTAATAATTCCAATAATTTATTTCTTAAATGTATTTTCAAATATGGTTTGATCTGAAACCTGTGCAAATGCACGCTTTGGTACAATAATTACAGTTTTATTCTTTAGCTCAAGCATGTAGGTCAATTTACCTTTAGCAAAAGTTTGCACATCCGTATATTGCATCACCTGCTTACGACCATTGGCATAAAGCTCAAAGTAATCTTGATATAAGTCGATTCCCTGCTCACTCTTTCCAAATTGGTAACGAACAAATTGACGCTTAAATAACATAGGTAAAAGCCAGTAACGCATCAGGCCTTGCATCACCAGAAAAAATACGCCTAACCCGACATAATATCGTCCAACCCCAGAGAGACCTAAATAAAATCCCCAAATAATAATTGCGATACTAATTGCAGGTGTAAGAAAACGGGTAAATTGCTTTTTCCCAAATGTCACTAATGAAAATCCATCTTGTGACTCTTCTAAATTCAAATAGTAACGTAAAGATAAAGCTGTTTTTTGCTCAGTCATTGCACTGCATCAATACTCAATAAATCGAAACTATTAGAGCATATTCATTTCAGCTTTAAAATGAATCAAAGGCTATTTTTTATTTTGTTTAAAAATGGAGCTTATGATGAGATTCGAAGATCAACTACGTTGCATATATAGAACATAGATTCATATTTTTTGAGCTTATTTCAGTTTTTAAAATTTCTACAATAAGAGCATCACCTTCTTAGTGGAATGTCTCATGTCTTTCTTTGCAAAATTATTTGGCTTAAATCAAAAAGCAACAGTCTCAAAAGATGTGGTTACTCAAGCCACTCAAGAGTCCTCTCTTTTCAATCAACCAAGCTTTTTAGAATTAATTAAAAAACGTCGTTCTATTTATTCGATCGGGAAAAACTTACAACATACTCCTTCGGAGATTGAAGGATTAATTCAAGAAGCGGTCAAACATAGCCCCTCAGCATTTAACTCTCAGTCATCTCGCGTTGTAATTTTATTTAATGAGTCTCATCAAAATTTCTGGAATATTGTTTTAGATGTATTAAAAACTATTGTTCCTGCCGAAGCACTGGCTGGAACTGAACAAAAAATTCAAAGTTTTACAGCGGGTGCTGGTACAGTTTTATTTTTTGAAGACCAGGATGTGATTAAAGGTCTACAAGAGCAATTTGAATTGTATGCTGATAATTTCCCAGTCTGGTCTGAACACTCAACAGCAATTGCACAATTTGCAGTATGGAATGTATTGGCTGAACAAGATATTGGAGCTTCTTTACAACATTACAATCCAATTATCGATGAGAAAATTAATGCTGCTTTTGATATTCCTGCTCAATGGAAACTAAGAGCCCAATTAGTATTTGGTTCAATTGAAGGCGAAGCAGGTGAAAAAGCTTTTATTGAAGATAAAAGCCGTTTTAAAACATTTGGCTAATTTTTTTCAACTTCAAATCATTTAAGAGCTGGTTGCCATGAGCACTAGCTTTTAAATCGAACTAATAAAAAACAGGTACAAAAAAACCGCTATATATAGCGGTTAATTCTTCAAGTGGTGCGCTCAGAGAGATTCGAACTCCCGACCCCTTAGTTCGTAGCCAAGTGCTCTATCCAGCTGAGCTATGAGCGCGTACTTGATGTTGCGCATTATACGCATTTTTTAAGGCTTAGGAAGCCTTTTTTCATTTTTCTGTCATCAAACGTCTAGTTCTTAGCCATCACTCTAGTTTACATAGCTTTGTAGCTAAAGTTATTGAAACTTTGCTCACCAAAGATGTATCTGAAATATTTTTTTTCAAATAAGTTTTATAGAATTTTTGAAGCTTTTTGCCATCTATCTAGAAGATAAAGGCTACTGTTTTAGTCAACATTATATAAATAATATATTTCTGGTTGAACCTAACTATTATAAGACTGTTTGAAATTTAACTAAGATAATGCTTCAAATAAGTGAAAATATGATTAAAAAAATAATTAGTTAAAATTATATAATATAAAAATTATTATTATTTTTATGTCTAAATTAAATAAATTATTATTTCTTTAAATATTATTTAATAACAAAAAATGTGACTAAAAATACACATTGACAGCTTTTGAGATCTAACCAATACTAAATCGCAATTATTGAGATACACATCTCATTAATTATAAAGCGCAATAAATAATACTTACTTAAAAATACAAAATTATATAGGAAATAGACCAACATGTTCTTACTAACAAACCTCGTATCTTCGATATCAAAAATTACTCAAGATTTGGGTAATATTGTATCGGTGAACACTACTGTAACTGGTAGCTCTTCTGTTGAAGGCCAGATATCAACTTCTGGTTTACTTTCAGATACTCTATCTACAGTAACAAATACTCTTACAACAACCACAACAGGCCTTGTTTCTGATGCCGTTGGTACTGTTACTGGCAGTATCGGTTCTACAAGTCCTGTAGACACAGTAACTAATATTATTGGCGGAGTAACTGGCGGTATTGATCTTGGAACTTCTCCAATTGCTCCAGTTATTGATGTTGTTCAAGGTGGCATCGACATTCTTCAGGGTGTTGAAAGCCTAAAAACTGAAATCATCAATACAGGTATCGACACTGTTGCTGATACTATCATTGGTGTCCTTCCTCAAACTGAACACCCTGTTTCTGAAATTGCTGATCTTGGCACTTTAACTTTCGAAACTTCTCGTGACACAGTAAATGGCACGCTTGAAGTCATTTCTGATCTAGTGGGAGGAGACATTCAAGGCGCAACTGAGTCTGCTACTGGTGTCGTTGAAACATTAATCACTAATGGTACAACTGCTACAGGTATTGTTACTGACGTTGTCGGAAGCATTACAGACGTCGTTGGTGGTGTAACTGGTGGCGTTGATGGCAACCCGCTTGAAGTAATTACTGACATCATCGGTGGCGTAACTGGTGGCGTTGACGGTAACCCGCTTGAAGTAATTACTGATATTATCGGTGGTGTAACTGGTGGTGTTGATGGCAACCCGCTTGAAGTAATTACCGATATTATCGGCGGCGTAACTGGCGGTATCGGTGATGGCACATCTCCAATCGCTCCAGTGATTGATGTCGTTCAAGGCGGTATTGATATTCTACAAGGTGTAGAGAGCCTAAAAACTGAGATCATCAATACTGGTATCGACACTGTTGCTGATACTATTATTGGTATTCTTCCACAAACTGAATATCCTGTTTCAGACCTAGCAGATCTTGGCACTTTAACTTTCGAAACTTCTCGTGACACAGTAAACGGTGCACTTGAAGTTGTTTCTGATTTAGTCGGTGGTGATATTCGAGGTGCTACTGAATCTGCTACCGGTATTCTCGATACGCTGATTACAAATGGCACAACTGCTACTGGAATTATTAATAACATTATCGGCGGCGCAACAAGTGGTGATAGCCCACTTGGCGTGGTAACCGACATTATTGGTGGTGTAACTGGCGGTGTTAGTGGTAATCCTCTTGAAATCGTAACTGACATTATCGGCGGTGTAACTGGTGGTGTTGACGGTAACCCGCTTGAAGTAATTACTGACATCATCGGCGGTGTAACTGGTGGTGTTGACGGTAATCCACTTGAAGTAATTACTGACATTATTGGCGGTGTAACTGGTGGTATCGGTGATGGAACTTCTCCAATCTCCC
This sequence comes from Acinetobacter sp. V104_13, assembly GCF_031798995.1. NCBI lineage: Bacteria > Pseudomonadati > Pseudomonadota > Gammaproteobacteria > Moraxellales > Moraxellaceae > Acinetobacter > Acinetobacter sp. V104_13. The sequence goes on from NZ_JAVQNP010000003.1 coordinate 22,040, forward strand.
CAGTGATTGATGTTGTTCAAGGTGGTATTGATATTCTTCAGGGCGTAGAAAGCTTAAAAACTGAAATTATCAACACTGGCATTGATACAGTTGCAGATACAATTATCAGCATTCTTCCACAAGCAGAACATCCAGTTTCTGAACTTGCAGACCTCGGCACATTAACTTTCGAAACTTCTCGTGACACAGTAAATGGCACGCTTGAAGTCATTTCTGATCTAGTGGGTGGAGACATTCAAGGTGCTACTGAATCTGCTACCGGTATTCTCGATACGCTAATTACAAATGGCACAACTGCTACTGGCTTAGTAACAGAAATCATTGGTGGATTGACAGGAACTATTGGTGGGGTTACTGGTGGAGATAGCTCACTAGGCTTAGTCACTGATTTACTTGGCGGTTTAACTGGTAGCGTAGATGGTGATAGTCCTCTTGGCTTAGTGACCGACCTTCTAGGCGGCTTAACTGGTGGCGTTACTGGTGGTACAGACAACCCTATCGGCATCGTAACAGATATCGTGGGTAGCTTAACGGGCGGTGTGACTAGTGAAGGCGGATTAGATGTTATTTCTAATTTACTAGGTGGATTAACTGGTGGTAGCTTACTTGGTGGTGTAACTTCGACAGTATCAAGCGTAACTAATACAACGCATACTATCGTACCTACATCATTACTTACCGATAACTTCTTAGAAAACTCTTTCAATACTGTTTAATATAAGTCATTAAAATAAAGCCACTTATTACAAGTGGCTTTATTTATTAATATATCTTTAAATATTAATTCATTTCTTCCCATCTATAATATTTCTTATGCGCTAGCTCTAACATTGCATAATCATTAGGTGTATCACCATAAGCATAAATTGTAGAATACTGAGTTAAATCATATTTGTTTTTTATTCTATTTACTTTTTCTAAATAACCACAATCACCATTAATAAAATCACCTGTCAAAATACCATCACGTATTTCAAGTTGATTACATATAACGTCTAAATCTAAAGATTGACACCAGCTTTCTAAATAAACGCCTAATGATGCAGATACAACAACAATCTGATCACCTTGTTGTTTATGCCAGAGAATACGTTCCAAAGCATTTTGACGCACACAGGTAGGAAGGATATTTTTAGCAAACTATTGCCCCATATATTTTAGGGAAGCCGCATCATAGCCCACGTATCCCACCTGACAGAGTTTAGTTCGAATGGTTTTATCGGTTACCCATCCAAGCTTATAACCCGCTATATAAGGTGCAAGTCGAATACCACCTAGTATTTGAGTTTTTTTATTTAAAGAAAATTTAAGGAATAGGCTGAATGTATCGCTGTGAGTGATCGTGCCGTCAAAGTCAAATAAAGCTAAGTTCATTTATGATTATCTCTAATATAATTAAAAAGTTATAAATTTAGATTTTTTAAAGTACTAAAAAATAGGCACAAAAAAACCGCTATAAAAGCGGTTAATTCTTCAAGTTGGTGCGCTCAGAGAGATTCGAACTCCCGACCCCTTAGTTCGTAGCCAAGTGCTCTATCCAGCTGAGCTATGAGCG
>NZ_JAVQNP010000004.1:0-7805 GCF_031798995.1 Acinetobacter sp. V104_13
AGAACTAGAAACTAGAGGATATCTGTTACACAGGCTCAATTAATCAGACGATATATTCCTTCATTTTCATATCCAGAAAATTTCTTTTAATCTAAAGATTTTCTAAAATTAACATAATACACCTTATACGAAATGCGTTATAATTATCTATAGAAATCAATGCTGTAGTTTCTAGTTGATAGCCCGAACATCCCTGTTCGGGCTTTTTTTATGATTTTTCACGTTCCACGCCTATTATTTAAGCAATGTTTCACAACTTTGATTAGCTCCAGTAAATAATTAAAACCTAGATAATAAGAACCGAGCGAGTGTCTACGAGCGATTGAGCATCATCAAAATTTCGCCCTCGCCTTTTCTCTGATTACAAGCTCCCTTTCGATTTTAAACGGTAGGTACAGAGCATCCCGAATGGGTGCGAACTTTGGAGCTTTTGCTTTTCAAAAAGTATGAGCGAAGCGAATACATTACAAATGCTTTTGCTTTTAGATTTCACAAACAGGATTAACTAAAAACTGCCCCACGAAGCGAGGAACGAGCTTCAATAGAGTACGAGCTTTAGCGAGTACCTAGGGCAGTTTGCACTCCCCTCTCGAAAGGCTTTTAATTATTTTTAAAGCTTTTAAATGCTTTTAGATGAGCTGAAAGCATTGATATAAGAGGGTTTTAGCGTATATAAGCACACAAATTCTCTTGTATAAGCACACAAATTCTCTTGTATAAGCACACAAATTCTCTTGTATAAGCACACAAATTCTCTTGATTTACACACATAAAATATATAGTGTGTAAATACACATTAATAATAACGTGTATTTAATATGAAGAATGGTTTAGTTGTGAAAGATAATGCATTAATAAACGCCAGTTATAATTTAGAACTAACAGAACAGCGTTTAGTCATGCTTGCAATCATTAATGCAAGAGAATTAGGGCAGGGTATTACGGCAGATAGCAAACTAGAAATACATGCTAGTGACTATGCAAAGCTATTTAATGTATCACCTGATGCATCCTACAAAGCCCTGAAAGATGCTGTAAATAATCTATTTAACAGGCAGTTTAGCTATACAGCCGAATATAAAAAAACAGGAAAGGTAGGTATCGTTCGCTCTCGCTGGGTGAGTCGTATTTTTTATGTAGATGATTTGGCATTACTAGAAATTACTTTCGCACCTGATGTAGTGCCTTTAATCACTAGATTAGAAGAACACTTTACAAAATATGAAGCCAAACAAGTTGCACACCTGACCAGTAAGTATGCCACTAGACTTTATGAGTTATTAATCGCTTGGCGTGAAGTTGGTAAAACACCTGTTTTTGAACTACAACAATTACGTAAAAATTTAGGTGTTGAAGATGATGAATATCAACGTATGCACCATTTTAAAAGCCGTGTATTAGAAACTGCCATTACTCAAATCAATGAACATACAGACATAAAAGCCACTTATGAGCAACACAAGAAAGGGCGTACAATTACAGGGTTTTCATTCAAGTTTAAGCAAAAAGTACAACCTAAAATTGAAACTAAACGAGATCCAAACACCCCTGACTTTTTTATAAAAATGACCGATGCGCAACGCCATTTATTTGCCAATAAAATGTCTGAAATGCCTGAAATGAGTAAATATTCACAAGGCACAGAAAGCTACCAGCAATTTGCTATACGTATCGCTGATATGCTTTTAGAGCCTGAAAAATTCAGAGAGCTTTATCCAATTTTAGAAAAATCAGGATTTCAGCCATGATTAAATTAAATAACCTATCAACCGATCTAAAGCATGTGACCGTTGAATACCTCGACATCGTAAATTATGAAATTGCGAGGGAAAATATATGCGGTTATATCTTCCTATTATCCCGACTATCCAAAGATGCCGAACCCACCGAAAAAATGCAGATGGAAAGCAAAATACAGGACTTAATTTACTATCGAGATAATTTGCAGATAGAAGACAAGGACAAGATTCAAAAGGTTTTAAATACGCTCATTCCAGAGTATCAAGCCGAACAAAACAACCAAACAGCTAACAAAAATTAGGCTTCAATGTCGGGCAAATCAAAAAGCTGTCGATCTCTATTTTCTGTTAAATATTCGTTGAGTTCAGCCAATATTTTTTCTTTATTGGCTTCATTCTGCATTTTTTTAATCAAATAAGAACCGAGCAAGATTTTACGCCGAGTATCATCCTTTCGTTGCTGTTCCTTTTGCTTGGTACGTTCTCTTGCTTCGATAGCTTGTTTCTGTGCCTTTAACTGTTTCAGCTTCTCTAACTGGGCTTCAATTTTCTTTTCAATATTTTCAGTTGATTTTGTCATAACGTCAAATTTCGGGATGTAGAAAACCACTCAAGCATAAGACCCTATGAATTGAAATTCAAGCGGGTAATATGCTATCGTGTTTTTCATGAAATGCGCACTTACGACTTGGATTTCATCCAAGTCAAAGTTTGCGTAAGGGGATACCCCTTAACCCCAAAAAACTGCTACGCAATTTTTTAAAAGCAAAAGCATCTCAAGGCGACTGCATGGCAATCTATCATTGTTCAACTAAAACAGTTAACCGAAGTTCAGGACGAACTGCGGTTGCATCAAGTGCCTATCGTGCAGGTGAAAAACTAGAAGATGAACGCACAGGGCTAACCCATGACTTTACGAGAAAAGACGGTGTCGCCCATTCTGAAATTATCTCTAATTTAGATATTGAAATTGACCGTGGCGAACTTTGGAACTTGGCAGAAAAAACCGAGAACCGCAAAGATGCCCGAACCGCTAGAGAATGGGTGATTGCCCTGCCTGATGAATTAGACGCTGATCAACGTAAGGACTTGGCAAAAGACTTTGCCAGGTCCTTAGTTGATCGCTATGACGTAATCGCAGATTTAGCCATCCATGAACCGAGTAAAGGCGGTAATGATAAAAACCATCACGCCCATATCATGCTCACAACCCGAAAAGCCGAATTGGACGCAGACAATAAACTCACTCTGAACACCAAAACCGATATTGAACTCAGCAACTCCAAACGAAAAAGCCTTGGTATGGGGACAACCCAAGAAGACATTAAGCAAATTAGAGAAACATGGGCAGACTTAGCCAATAAAGCATTGGAACGTGCAGGCTACCGAGAAAAAATAGATCACCGCAGCTATGCCGATCAGAACAACGGGCTACAAGCCACCATCCATGAGGGGACTTCGGTCACTCAACTCCGTAGACAAGGCATAGACACCGAAATCAGCCGTTATAACGACCATGTGAAGCAACACAACGCCCAACACCTCAAACAACAGCAACAGCGCACAGACAGCGTTTTACAGCACGGTTTAAACCGTGCCGAGCAAGGCTTCGAGCAATGGCAGAAAAACCAAGAAGCTAAACGCCTAGAACAAGAACGCCAAGCCGAAATACAACGACAGCAAAAACTAGAGCAACAGCAAGCCGAGCGAGCCAACCGTAAAGCATCACAAGACTTAGATCAGGGCGGAATGTACCGATGAGCAACCAAAACGACCTAGATGACCAGCTCTATATTTTACTGGCATCTATGAAAGAGTATCGAGAAGCCATAGCAGACGATAACAAGCGATTAGAAGCGTTTTACAAGGAAGTGGCTAGCGGAGTACTCAATAAGACCGAAAAACACCTAAAAAACGCCAATCAGAAGCAAATAGACGCACTCAACAACAGTATTCGAGAATTAAACAATGCAACCAATCAACTTGACTGGCGATTCATGGCAATCTACGCCAGTGCTTTTGTTAGCTTGCTGATCGTTTTCTTTTTAGCATTATTTTTATATGTGCCGAGCATGGACGAAATCAAACAGCGTAGAGCAGACGTTGCATGGCTAGAACAAAAATACAGCCTAGATATTAAAAATTGCAATGGGAAGTCTTGCGTTCGCATCATGAAAAATGACTGTCACGGAGCGAATAAGGATTATTGTGTGATTGACCCAAAATAATGATTAGACAGTACTTTGCTCGGCTCTTGCCATCACCGAATCAATGACAGCAGTCGCAAAGTTGCCCGACTTTGAAACATGGCTAAAGCCATCTTTCAAAGCATCGAGCGATAGTCATCCAAAAATTTCGGAATGGCTATCCAACTGATGCAGTTCTAAAATATCGTCACCAACAAGCCTATAGATCAAGACTAAATCAGGCTTCACATGACAATCACGACAATTTTTAAACTCTGCACCACCTTTCAAGGGATGATCTAAATACTTTTCAGGCAAAGGATTATTTGCGACTAAACAATCTAATACTTCTGCCCATTCAGCCGTAACCAGTTCTAAATAACGTCTTTTAATATCACGTTTAAAAGAACTGGTTACGATAATCTTACGTTTAGCCATGTGCTTCTTCCGACATAGCTTTAATCGCTTCTTCTACCGTTTCGTACTCGGTGTACTCACCATTTTCGATCTCTTTTAAAGATTGAAGTAACTTGGCTGCTGCTTTAGGCGTTAAAGCAGGTTCTCGTGCATAGTCAAAAGACAAAGGAATCGCTTTAGTTTTAACGATTTGATTCAAGAACAGTTTGAATGCTTGAGGCATAGTCAAACCATAGTCTTCCAAAATAGGGGTAACTTGTTCTTTTAACTCTGCTTCTAAGCGCATATTGAAATTGACTGCGGACATAATTCCCTCACTCAAAAACCATTAAAGTAAAGATAATATAAAGCATATTCTTTACTTTTTCATTACTTTTGATGTAATAAATGGTTTCTAACAGCTGGATTTCGTATAACCACCATTATGTTAAATAGGGGGTTAAAAGCTAATCTGAATATTAACTTTATCAACTTCACATCATGGGCTGGATATGAATCGAGATGCTGATCTTCATCTATACGATCAATTGAGTTCACTGATCTACTGCCGCAGCTCGACTTAGATCAGTTAAGTTGATAATTTTGTTTGGTCACTTTACACCGCCTCCAGCGCGAGCAGCTCAGCCACCGTTTGCCTTCGTCGAATAAGCCGGGGCTCACCATTTTCCATCAGTACTTCGGCAATCAGCGGGCGCGCGTTGTAGTTCGATGACATGGAGGCGCCATACGCACCGGTGTCGTGCAATACAAGTAGATCTCCCACCTGCGCCTGCGGCAAGGATCGGTGTAACACCACGCCACCATCTCCCTGCGTAAATACATCTCCTGACTCACACAGAGGTCCGGCAACCACCGTGTCTAACTGCAGGCCATTAACCGCTGTGCCATCAGAGTGGATCAACTCCATGCCGTGGTAGGCACCGTATAGGGCTGGGCGAACCAGATCATTGAAGCCGGCGTCCACCATCACAAAATGGTTGGAGCCCTGTTGCTTCGTAGCGCGTACCTCAGTGACCAACACACCAGACTCGGCCATTAAATAGCGACCTGGTTCTATTTCTAGTTTCACTGGGTGCTTTAGTAGTTGTTCCACTGCATGGCGCGTTGCATTCCATAATGAAAAATAGTTCGCTGTATCAATCGTGGGTTCACCGGTCTGATAGGGAACAGATAGCCCCCCGCCCGCGGAGATGGCGTGCAGATCTAAACCCTGCGCATTCACTACCTCTACCAACTTCAGCATGGCACCACACACTTCTTGCAAGTGCGTGTAGTCCACGCCTGAGCCAATATGCATGTGCAGACCTTGCAAGGCCAAGCTGTTGGACTTGATCTTTTCGCAGGCGCGTACTAGGTCGCCATGCCAGATGCCATGCTTACTATGCTCACCACCAGTATTTGTTTTCTTGGAGTAGCCATGCCCGAAACCTGGATTGATGCGTAACCACACCGGGTGCCCTGGGTTGACCGTACCCAATTGGTCTAGCATGTCCATTGAACCACAGTTCACAGGAATATTTAGTTCCACCACGCGCGCAAGCGTAGCGTGATCTAGCAGATCAGCCGTGAATACGATGTCTGCGTGCCCGTTGTGCAAGCCTGGCGTAAAACCACTAGCCAATGCGCGTTCGATTTCACCCAAAGACACCGAGTCCACCACTACGCCCTGTTGCTTCATGAGGCGAAGGATGTGTGTATTGGAGTTGGCTTTTTGAGCGAAACGCACTATGTCAAACAACCGCAGAGCGGCAATCTGGCACGTAATGGTGTCGGCATCATAGATCCACAGCGGGGTACCAAATTGCTGAGCCAAAGGAGCAATGGTAGTGGGAGTAAAAGGATTCATGGATAGATGATCTACTTCATAGTCAATTCAATCAATGCTATTCTTGTTGTTTAGCTATTCAATATTGATATGAATTTAACTCATCGCCAGCTGACTATGTTTCGCGCCATCATGCTGCACGGCAACCTGGGGCGTGCAGCTGAAGCATGTGCGTCAAGCCAGCCCACTTTGAGTCGCGAGCTGGGTCGTTTGGAGCAGTTACTGGGGTTTAACCTTTTTGACCGGGTGCGGGGCCGATTACGACCTACCGTGCGGGCACTCGCGTTGATGCAGGAAGTAGAACGCTCGTTTATAGGCTTGGAACAGATCGCAGCGCGCGCCAGCGAATTGCGCACGCAAGCGACAGGGCGCTTGCGAATTGCGTGTTTGCCAGCATTGGCCCATGCCTTGGTACCCCGCGCACTGGTATATCTCTCACATGCACATCCTGAACTAGGAGTTAGGCCTCATGGAAACATCAATCCGATCCGTAAGAGAAAGCGATGCTGCCGACATCACGGCCATCTACAGCCCTTATGTGCTGGGGACATGCATCACTTTTGAGACCGAACCCGTCCGTGTGCCGGAGATGGCGCAGCGAATCGCCGAGACCTTGGAATCCTCTCTGCCTTGGTTAGTGGCCGAGGTATCGGGCCAGGTCGTTGGCTACGCTTATGCCTCAAAATGGAAAGGCCGCTGCGCATATCGCTATTCGGTCGAGTCCACTGTGTACTTGGACCCAGCGCATACCGGCAAGGGTCTTGGCCTCCGGCTTTACGCCGCGCTCATTGATGCGATTCGCGCATGCTCTATGCATGCTGTAATCGGGGGCATTGCCCTTCCCAATGCCTCAAGCGTAGGCCTTCACGAGCGCCTTGGATTCAAGAAGGTTGCCCACTTTGAGCAGGTTGGGTTCAAGCAAGACCGTTGGGTAGACGTGGGCTACTGGCAGCTACTGCTTGAGGCCTAACAATTCATTCAAGCCGACGCCGCTTCGCGGCGCGGCTTAATTCAGGCGTTAGCGTACATCCCTTAGAGTCGCCTTGGCTAGAACAAGCCATGAGTGAACAACGTTTTGACTTGGGGCTGAGTGAAACCCAAAAGGCTCCTGTTGGAGTTGCCTTACAGCCCTTACTAAAAGTTAATGAAGTGGCTGTTTTGCCACGTGATCACAGTCTGTGCCGCAAGGCGCGACTGCAACCACGCGACTTTACAGGCGAGCGCTTCATCAGCCTCGCGGTTGGCGACCCGTATCGAACCGCCATTGATGCGATGTTCGAGGACGCTAAAGTACATCGCGTAACCCTGCTTGAAACCACGAGTGCAATGGCCGTCTGCGCCATGGTGCGTCAAGGGCTGGGCGTTGCCATCGTAAACCCGTTCACTGCAATGGAACTTAGCGGATCGGACCTAGTAGTACGGCCGCTTACCGTTGCCATCAGTTACCAGGTGAATATGCTTCTTCCTGAAATAGCAGCTCCGCACCCACTGCAGGGCGTTCTCGCAGATACCGTCCGCAAAGCCTGTGTCGACTTGAGCTACCTTGACCAGTGTTTTTATTAGAACTAGAAACTAGAGGATATCTGTTACACAGGCTCAATTAATCAGACGATATATTCCTTCATTTTCATATCCAGA
>NZ_JAVQNP010000005.1:0-5548 GCF_031798995.1 Acinetobacter sp. V104_13
TTAGAATGGGGGTGTTTAGAATAATGAGCTGGCGATGACTTACTCTCACATGGGTAACCCCACACTACCATCAGCGCTAAGAGGTTTCACTTCTGAGTTCGGGAAGGGATCAGGTGGTTCACTCTTGCTATGGTCGCCAGCACAACTGGTATGGATACTTGCTTCGTTTTATTCACTGTGTGATACGTTGCGTTTTCCAAATCTTTACAGATGGGCTGATTGGTCTGATTTTTCGTTGTTCATTTTAGCTAGTAGTATAACCAAATCAAGTTGCTTTGCATATTTATGAATCGATTGATGCTTCATATACAACTGCTTGGGTGTTGTATAGTCAAGCCTCACGAGCAATTAGTATTGGTCAGCTTCACATATCACTATGCTTCCACATCCAACCTATCAACGTCCTAGTCTCGAACGGCTCTTTAGAGGAATAAATTCCTAGGGAAATCTTATCTTGAGGTAGGCTTCCCGCTTAGATGCTTTCAGCGGTTATCCCTTCCGAACATAGCTACCCGGCGATGCGACTGGCGTCACAACCGGTACACCAGAGGTTCGTCCACTCTGGTCCTCTCGTACTAGGAGCAGATCCTCTCAAATTTCCAGCGCCCACGGTAGATAGGGACCGAACTGTCTCACGACGTTCTAAACCCAGCTCGCGTACCTCTTTAAATGGCGAACAGCCATACCCTTGGGACCTGCTTCAGCCCCAGGATGAGATGAGCCGACATCGAGGTGCCAAACACCGCCGTCGATATGAACTCTTGGGCGGTATCAGCCTGTTATCCCCAGAGTACCTTTTATCCGTTGAGCGATGGCCCTTCCATACAGAACCACCGGATCACTAAGACCTACTTTCGTACCTGCTCGACTTGTGGGTCTCGCAGTTAAGCGCGCTTTTGCCTTTATACTCTACGCGTGATTTCCGACCACGCTGAGCGCACCTTCGTACTCCTCCGTTACTCTTTAGGAGGAGACCGCCCCAGTCAAACTACCCACCAGACACGGTCCTCGTCCCGGATAACGGGACAGAGTTAGAACCTCAACATTACCAGGGTGGTATTTCAAGGACGGCTCCATTGGAACTAGCGTTCCAACTTCAAAGCCTCCCACCTATCCTACACAAGTAAGGTCAAAGTTCAGTGTCAAGCTGCAGTAAAGGTTCACGGGGTCTTTCCGTCTAGCCGCGGGTACACTGCATCTTCACAGCGATTTCGATTTCACTGAGCCTCTGCTGGAGACAGCGCCGCCATCATTATGCCATTCGTGCAGGTCGGAACTTACCCGACAAGGAATTTCGCTACCTTAGGACCGTTATAGTTACGGCCGCCGTTTACTGGGGCTTCGATCAAGAGCTTCGCTTACGCTAACCCCATCAATTAACCTTCCAGCACCGGGCAGGCATCACACCCTATACGTCCACTTTCGTGTTTGCAGAGTGCTATGTTTTTAATAAACAGTTGCAGCGGCCTGGTTTCTGCGGCTGTCGTCAGCTCAGGAAGCAAGTTCCATCACCAACAACAGCGTACCTTCTCCCGAAGTTACGGTACCATTTTGCCTAGTTCCTTCAGCAGAGTTCTCTCAAGCGCCTTGGTCTACTCGACCTGACCACCTGTGTCGGTTTCGGGTACGATTCCTGTGTAACTGAAGCTTAGAGACTTTTCCTGGAAGCATGGTATCAGCCACTTCACTGTACAAGTACAGCTTGCTATCGGATCTCAGTATAGAGTACCCCGGATTTGCCTAAGATACATACCTACATCCTTCCACCTGGACAACCAACGCCAGGCTGACTTAACCTTCTCCGTCCTCTCATCGCATTACACAGAAGTATTGGAATATTAACCAATTTCCCATCGACTACGCCTTTCGGCCTCGCCTTAGGGGTCGACTCACCCAGCCCCGATTAACGTTGGACTGGAACCCTTGGTCTTTCGGCGAACGGGTTTTTCACCCGTTTTGTCGTTACTCACGTCAGCATTCGCACTTCTGATACCTCCAGCATACTTCTCAATACACCTTCATCGGCTTACAGAACGCTCCCCTACCACTTGACTAATGTCAAATCCGCAGCTTCGGCACATAGTTTTAGCCCCGTTACATCTTCCGCGCAGGCCGACTCGACTAGTGAGCTATTACGCTTTCTTTAAAGGGTGGCTGCTTCTAAGCCAACCTCCTAGCTGTCTATGCCTTCCCACATCGTTTCCCACTTAACTATGATTTTGGGGCCTTAGCTGGCGGTCTGGATTGTTTTCCTCTTGACTACGGACGTTAGCACCCGCAGTCTGTCTCCCGGATAGTACTCATAGGTATTCGGAGTTTGCATCGGTTTGGTAAGTCGGGATGACCCCCTAGCCGAAACAGTGCTCTACCCCCTATGGTATTCGTCCGAGGCGCTACCTAAATAGCTTTCGGGGAGAACCAGCTATCACCAGGCTTGATTAGCCTTTCACCCCTATCCACAAGTCATCCCCTGGCTTTTCAACGACAGTGGGTTCGGTCCTCCAGTTAGTGTTACCCAACCTTCAACCTGCTCATGGATAGATCGCCTGGTTTCGGGTCTATACCCAGCAACTAAACGCCCTATTAAGACTCGATTTCTCTACGGCTCCCCTATACGGTTAACCTCGCTACTGAATATAAGTCGCTGACCCATTATACAAAAGGTACGCAGTCACACCACGAAGGTGCTCCCACTGCTTGTATGCATGCGGTTTCAGGATCTATTTCACTCCCCTCACAGGGGTTCTTTTCGCCTTTCCCTCACGGTACTGGTTCACTATCGGTCAGTCAGGAGTATTTAGCCTTGGAGGATGGTCCCCCCATATTCAGACAAGGTTTCACGTGCCTCGCCCTACTCGTCATCATTATGTGTGCCCTTTCGTGTACGGGAATATCACCCTCTACGTTCGCACTTCCCAGAGCGTTCCACTAAAACACACATAACTTAATGGGCTGATCCCCGTTCGCTCGCCGCTACTGAGGGAATCTCAATTGATTTCTTTTCCTAAGGGTACTGAGATGTTTCACTTCCCCTCGTTCGCCTTGCAACACTATGTATTCATGTTGCAATACCTACCTTAAAGTAGGTGGGTTCCCCCATTCAGAAATCTCCGGATCAAAGGATATTTGCCGCCTCCCCGGAGCTTTTCGCAGGCTATCACGTCTTTCATCGCCTCTGACTGCCAAGGCATCCACCACATGCACTTAATTACTTGACTATACAACCCCAAACAGTCGTCAACACCTACAAGTGAGTGTTGTCCGTGCGATTCTTCATCGCTACTATCTGTTGTCTGTGTACTTAAACACTGTACAGCTTCAATCTAAATTCATATACCAAAACGCTTGATTCAGTTAATTTGCTAGTTCTCAATTCATCTAGATTAATTACTTAATCTAAACTCTTGAGTGAACAATTTATTTCAGACTCAATTTTGCCAATCTGTTAATGAATAAACACGCCTTCGTCAGGTCATGCTTAATACCGTGATACTTAAATCACAGAAGTTAATAAACCAAGATCTAAATCTCTATTTACTAATTTCTGTAATCCGAACTTCTCTTAAGTTCTGGTGGAGACTAGGAGAGTCGAACTCCTGACCTCCTGCGTGCAAAGCAGGCGCTCTACCAACTAAGCTAAGTCCCCAGCTTACATCATCAGTCATGTATCTTTTATCTATAACTTCAACCAGTCAAAGTCATGGTGGGTCTGACAAGACTTGAACTTGTGACCCCACGCTTATCAAGCGTGTGCTCTAACCAACTGAGCTACAGACCCTCAGATACATCTATGAAGAACAACTTGTTGTGGATTCTTACCAATCGTCAATCTTTCGTTAAGGAGGTGATCCAGCCGCAGGTTCCCCTACGGCTACCTTGTTACGACTTCACCCCAGTCATCGGCCACACCGTGGTAACCGCCCTCTTTGCAGTTAGGCTAGCTACTTCTGGTGCAACAAACTCCCATGGTGTGACGGGCGGTGTGTACAAGGCCCGGGAACGTATTCACCGCGGCATTCTGATCCGCGATTACTAGCGATTCCGACTTCATGGAGTCGAGTTGCAGACTCCAATCCGGACTACGATCGGCTTTTTGAGATTAGCATCCTATCGCTAGGTAGCAACCCTTTGTACCGACCATTGTAGCACGTGTGTAGCCCTGGCCGTAAGGGCCATGATGACTTGACGTCGTCCCCGCCTTCCTCCAGTTTGTCACTGGCAGTATCCTTAAAGTTCCCGACATTACTCGCTGGCAAATAAGGAAAAGGGTTGCGCTCGTTGCGGGACTTAACCCAACATCTCACGACACGAGCTGACGACAGCCATGCAGCACCTGTATGTAAGTTCCCGAAGGCACCAATCCATCTCTGGAAAGTTCTTACTATGTCAAGGCCAGGTAAGGTTCTTCGCGTTGCATCGAATTAAACCACATGCTCCACCGCTTGTGCGGGCCCCCGTCAATTCATTTGAGTTTTAGTCTTGCGACCGTACTCCCCAGGCGGTCTACTTATCGCGTTAGCTGCGCCACTAAAGCCTCAAAGGCCCCAACGGCTAGTAGACATCGTTTACGGCATGGACTACCAGGGTATCTAATCCTGTTTGCTCCCCATGCTTTCGCACCTCAGCGTCAGTGTTAGGCCAGATGGCTGCCTTCGCCATCGGTATTCCTCCAGATCTCTACGCATTTCACCGCTACACCTGGAATTCTACCATCCTCTCCCACACTCTAGCTAACCAGTATCGAATGCAATTCCCAAGTTAAGCTCGGGGATTTCACATTTGACTTAATTAGCCGCCTACGCGCGCTTTACGCCCAGTAAATCCGATTAACGCTTGCACCCTCTGTATTACCGCGGCTGCTGGCACAGAGTTAGCCGGTGCTTATTCTGCGAGTAACGTCCACTATCTCTAGGTATTAACTAAAGTAGCCTCCTCCTCGCTTAAAGTGCTTTACAACCATAAGGCCTTCTTCACACACGCGGCATGGCTGGATCAGGCTTGCGCCCATTGTCCAATATTCCCCACTGCTGCCTCCCGTAGGAGTCTGGGCCGTGTCTCAGTCCCAGTGTGGCGGATCATCCTCTCAGACCCGCTACAGATCGTCGCCTTGGTAGGCCTTTACCCCACCAACTAGCTAATCCGACTTAGGCTCATCTATTAGCGCAAGGTCCGAAGATCCCCTGCTTTCTCCCGTAGGACGTATGCGGTATTAGCATTCCTTTCGAAATGTTGTCCCCCACTAATAGGCAGATTCCTAAGCATTACTCACCCGTCCGCCGCTAAGATCAGTAGCAAGCTACCTCTCTCCGCTCGACTTGCATGTGTTAAGCCTGCCGCCAGCGTTCAATCTGAGCCATGATCAAACTCTTCAGTTAAAATCATTTTGCACCTTATTAAAGACAAGGTGCCAATTCTGGCTCATCAATTACTGACTTAAATTTCGCTCAAATAAACTTCGAGTAATTTAAACCAATTAATCAATGAAAATTATTTCGATTAATCAATCAGTAAAAATCCACACAAGTTGTTCTTCAATTCTCTTAATGAT
>NZ_JAVQNP010000006.1:0-1185 GCF_031798995.1 Acinetobacter sp. V104_13
TCATCGGTATCAATCACAACAGCATCACCCTTACGCTGAGGGATTTCAACTGCCACGATTTCTTTAGAAAAAAAGCCTTTGGCTTGCGCGCTTGCGGTGCGTTGTTGGCTCACCAAGGCAAACTGGTCCTGATCTGCACGATTGACGTTAAACTGTTCAGCAACGTTTTCGGCAGTCTGGGGCATGGTATCTACACCATACAATTCTTTAAGTTTAGGGTTAATAAAGCGCCATCCCATAGTGGTGTCTTCAATCTTCTGGCTACGGCCAAAAGCACTGTCTGACTTACCCATCACATAGGGTGCACGGCTCATGCTTTCTACACCACCGGCAATCACCAAATTCGCTTCACCTGCTTTAATGGCACGGGCAGCAATGGCAATCGCATCGAGTGAAGAACCACACAAACGGTTAACGGTAGTTGCCGGTACCTGATACGGTAAACCTGCAAGCAGTGCTGACATACGGCCGACATTACGGTTGTCTTCACCGGCTTGGTTGGCACAGCCATAGATCACATCATCGACCTGTTCCCAATCTACACTTGGGTTACGCTGCATGAGGGCTTTAATCGGCACAGCACCAAGGTCATCGGCACGGACGGGTGCAAGGCCACCGGCATAACGGCCAAATGGGGTACGGATGGCATCGATGATATAAGCGTTTTTCATTCTAACTTTTGTCCTTTACTTTAGGCCTTTTTAGCCATTCTCCGTAAGTATTTCGCGGTAGCGACATGGATGTCGCCGTGTTGCTCAGCACAACAAGGAAGTTGTGTCTGAGTAACAAAGATTTTTGGTTACTTTTTTAAAAAAGTGACACGAATTAGCGAGTGGCATCTGGCTTAAACAGATAAGACTCCGTTGTGATACTTTATAAATTTTCATATCAACCAATAACATCACGGCCGTAATTTACTGTGATATCCATAGGTCTGTTGCATAAGCGATACCTTACTTTTGAAAGGTCAAAAGTAACAAAAACCTTTGTTGAACAGAGGAGGCTTCCATGCCTCCCTGTCCAACGGGCGACATCCATGTCGCCTGTCACGATAGTTACTGCTGTTTAAACTTACCCTTGAGTCGCATCAATCAAAGTTGCACCAGTCAAAGCCTGTAACTCATCAAAGCTAAGACCTTCCACTTTCTCGATCACCTTTAAACCATCATTGGTCACATCAATCAC
>NZ_JAVQNP010000007.1:0-1179 GCF_031798995.1 Acinetobacter sp. V104_13
TTATGCAGTTACTTTCGCAACAACACCAGCACCTACAGTACGACCACCTTCACGGATCGCAAAACGTAGACCTGGGTCCATTGCGATTGGGTGGATTAATTCTACTGACATTTCAACGTTGTCGCCTGGCATAACCATTTCAACGCCGTCTTGTAATTGGATTGCACCAGTTACGTCAGTTGTACGGAAGTAGAACTGTGGACGGTAACCATTTAAGAATGGAGTGTGACGACCACCTTCTTCTTTAGAAAGTACGTATACTTCTGCGTCGAATTTAGTGTGCGGCTTGATTGTACCTGGTTTAGCAAGTACTTGACCACGTTGTACGTCTTCACGCTTAGTACCACGAAGTAAGATACCACAGTTCTCACCTGCACGGCCTTCGTCAAGAAGTTTACGGAACATTTCTACGCCAGTTACAGTTGTTTTAACTGTATCTTTAATACCAACGATCTCTACTTCTTCACCAACTTTAACGATACCAGCTTCTACACGGCCTGTTACTACAGTACCACGACCAGAAATTGAGAATACGTCTTCGATTGGCATTAAGAATGCTTTGTCGATAGCACGTTCTGGTTCTGGGATGTAAGAGTCAAGCGCTTCAACAAGAGCAAGAACTGAAGACTCACCATATTGACCAGCATCGCCTTCCAACGCTTTAAGCGCAGAACCACGGATAACTGGAGTGTCATCACCAGGGAAGTCATAAGTAGAAAGAAGTTCACGAACTTCCATTTCTACTAATTCAAGTAATTCTTCATCATCAACAAGGTCACACTTGTTTAAGAATACGATGATGTAAGGTACACCAACCTGACGAGAAAGAAGGATGTGTTCACGAGTTTGTGGCATTGGACCGTCAGTCGCAGCACACACAAGGATCGCGCCGTCCATCTGAGCAGCACCAGTAATCATGTTTTTAACGTAATCGGCGTGGCCCGGGCAGTCAACGTGCGCGTAGTGACGAATTGGAGAATCGTATTCTACGTGTGAAGTATTAATTGTAATACCACGTGCTTTTTCTTCAGGTGCTGAGTCGATTTGTGAGTAATCTTTCGCTTCACCGCCGTAAGTTTTTGCACAAATTGTTGCAATCGCAGCAGTTAAAGTTGTTTTACCATGGTCAACGTGACCGATTGTGCCCACGTTTACGTGTGGCTTATTACGTTCAAACTT
>NZ_JAVQNP010000025.1:0-382588 GCF_031798995.1 Acinetobacter sp. V104_13
GGCGAAATTGGTAGACGCACTGGATTTAGGTTCCAGCGCCGCAAGGTGTAAGAGTTCGAGTCTCTTCGCCCCCACCACTTTAAGTTAATAACTTAAAGTTTGATGTAGGTGTTAAGTCATCTAGATCTTGGAAGAGGATTGGTGTAATGGTAGCATGACGGTCTCCAAAACCGTTCGTCAAGGTTCGAGTCCTTGATCCTCTGCCACATTTATTTTAAATAAATGTCCCAGATGGGGGCGTGGCGAAATTGGTAGACGCACTGGATTTAGGTTCCAGCGCCGCAAGGTGTAAGAGTTCGAGTCTCTTCGCCCCCACCATTAAAAAAGCAAGATTATAATCTTGCTTTTTTTGTGATTAAATCTTGAGTGTTTAATCATGAATATAGAGGATTGGTGTAATGGTAGCATGACGGTCTCCAAAACCGTTCGTCAAGGTTCGAGTCCTTGATCCTCTGCCATAAAATAAGGCTCCTATTTGGGAGTTTTTTTATTATCTATATTTTTAAAAATAACTTTTCATTCGTGCTCAAGCAATTTTCTAAATAGATATTTTTATAGCTGTTGCTTTTCAATGTTTTTATCACATCATAGATTGTTTTTTAATTAAGCAATATACTGAATTTCTTAATCTTTTTATTAAGCTATTGTTTTATATTTATTTAACTTAAGTTTTGGAAATTATTTATATAAAAGCCTTGAATACAATTTTATTTCATGTATGATGCTGTTAACTAGAAAAAAGACTTGTTAGTAAATCTTCTTTTAAGTATCGTAGTTTTAGTCATAATCCTTCGTTTTTTAAGATATTAAGCTCAATTTGTTATTCTTTTTTCAAAGTTATGATAGGGTCATTATTTAATGATTCTAAAATATTAGAAATCAGTAGGATATATCATGTCTAATACAGTAAGTGGTACAGTAAAGTGGTTTAACGAAACTAAAGGTTTTGGTTTCATTCAACAAGACAACGGTCCAGATGTGTTCGCTCACTTCAAAGAAATCGCAGGTTCTGGTTTCAAAACTTTGCATGAAGGTCAACGCGTAACATTTACCGTTACTCAAGGGCAAAAAGGCCCAAATGCTGTAAATATTATTCCACAATAATATAACAGCAAGTAAAAAAAGCACTTTTTAGTGCTTTTTTTTATTTTAGCTTTTAAAGCAATTTATTGTTCTTTTAGAGCATTAGAAGCCCTCAATAGTAGGGCTTTTTATTTTCTTGTTAATATAAATCATTAGTTATTAAGCTCTTATAGTTAATAATCGAACATATTTTTAATATAAACTTTAGAATATGTGTGAAATATAAATTATTAGTAATAGAGATATGGTAGATTAAAAAATCTTTAAATAAAGAAATTTTATATTTCACGGAATTGCTAATGAACGTTCGCCTGTGTTATGCCAGTCAACGGAACGAAAAAAATGAAGACTTGTTGCAAGATTTACGTGATATTTTGACAGAAGCACGAGATTTCAATGATTTGAATCAGATCTGTGGGGTGCTCTATTATGCCGATAATGCTTTCTTTCAATGCTTGGAAGGTGAGCGAGAGGTGGTTGAACGATTATTTGAAAAAATTACAAATGACGAAAGACACCACAATGTTAAATGGTTGTGTACATATTCCATTGAACAAAACTCTTTTCAAAAATGGTCAATGAAATATGTACAACGTAATACAAATATCGAATCTTTCTTTCTAAAAATGGGAGAAAGTACTTTTAATCCTATTCGTCTTGATGAGCAAAACTTAAAAGCTTTCATCAATGAATTAGTCTTTGCCGAACAAACTAAAATTAACACAGTTAAGAAAGTGGGTATGGTGAATCGTGGGGTGAAACCGTTTTAGCTATTTGGCTATCACGCCAATATGGATGGTCTTGAGTTTAGGTAATATTTTAGTCATGACTAAATATACAATAACTGAACTTGCGAGCATCCATATCACTTCTAAGCTTTGACTAATGACAAACATAGCCCAATAAAAAAAGCTAAATAGGGCGAGACAGAGTCCACTACCTTTAAAATACCAAGTAATAAATATTCCAAACAGTGCAGAAGAGAGAAGAAGATTAATCGTCTCGTTCATTCCTATGTAATTAAAGAAAATAATCAGTAAGCATAAAGCTAACATTGATAGTAAATATACAAATATATTTTTTGCAATAAACATTTTCTATACCCTATCTGATGATTAAAAAAGTATCTTTCCTCTGTTTCCAGAGGAAAGATAGTACATATTAATTTTTGAGATTCTTTTTCTATTATTAAGAGTTTTTATATTAATAAAGATGACTTTATCATTTTCTCCAGATCTCTTTATTAATATTCAGCTTTCTATTTAATAGTAAAGAGTGCTTATATGTACTGAAATTAATTATAAGAAAAACAATCATTTGAGTTGTAAGCTTTGGCTTACATAATTGTGAGAGATTGCCTACATTTGTATAAATAATAATCAAATTTTACAAAATTAAATTTATAAAAAAATTTATTTAACAATAACTTAAGTAAATATATTGTTTAGATGAGCTTTACATAAATAACAAAAAGTAACATCAACTTTAAGAGGTACTTTTCTTAAAATTTATAAATATTAATAAGAGAAAATTAATCTATTTAAAAAATTTTAACATTTGATAAAATATAGTTTTATTAAGTTGTATTTCCAATAAATAAAATTTATGTATTGAAGGGTTTTAATGTGGTTAATAGTGAGGAAATTATATTTATATTTTTGAGTCATCTAGTAATGAGCTGCTTTTGAATTAAGAGAAAAAACTACTGCAATATAAATGAAACTAGAATATCAGATTTATAAAATTTGAATTATGGCCAGCATAGAACTGACTACACTGGCTTTACTGCTTTTGCATTAATTATTCTGAACGAGTAGTTAACCAAGTACTCACTTCTGGCCAGACCGTAGTGGGTGCTTGACTACCAGAAACTACGCCCATATGACCACCTGGTACCACCTTAAATGTTTTGTCTTGGCTACTAATTAAATCCATGAGTGGTTTAACAGCGTCAGCTGTGACAATAATATCTGTGTTGCCACCAATAGCTAACACAGAGCATTTAATGTCTTTTAGATAGGCGGTAAGTTCACCAAATTTAACTACACCTTTAGACAGTTCATTATCAATCCAGAAACGGAGAATAATGTCGCGCATCACACCGCCCGGATAGGCCAACATATTATCGATAAATGAGCTTGAGGTTGCATGATCGACAATAAACTCTCGGTTATCTAGATTCTTAAAAAGTTCCCAATATGTTTTCAAATTTCCAATCGGATCCGTTAATTTAAAGCCAAGCGTGTTTTGCCAGCCATGAATATGAAATGCTTCACTTGGTACATGATGGCGGATACGAAATGGCGTATGTTTACGAACCCATTCGGCAGGTTTGGTAAGACTACCGTATAGTTTCCCCATATAACCTGCTTTGTGTGTGTCGATAGGGGAAGCGAGAATAATTAGATTTTTAATATCTTTATCTTTAAACAATGCGGTATAGCAGAGCGAAAGCGCGCCGCCTAAACTCCAACCATGTAAAGAAAGCTGTTGCTGACCGCTGTGTAGGCGAACTTGCTTTAACATCTCTGGCATGAAAACTTTAATATAAGTACCGAAGTTGTATTTTGCTTGGTGTCGGGTTGGTACGCCCCAGTCAATTAAGTAAACATCAAACCCTTGGGCTAAAAAGAAACGTACAAAACTACGAGTAGGGAACAAATCGTAAATGAGCATGTTCACTGCTAGTGGTGGAACAATAACTAAAGGTACGCGATGTTTAGGAATAGGGGTATCAGTCTCATTTTTATAATGGCGTAAGGTAATGATTTCATGCTTATGAATCACATCAAAAGGTGTTTTTCCTGACAAAGCTATTTGAGGGCCTCTGAAAAAGAGATCTGATGCATTGATCAGCATGTGAGGTATTTTTTGACCAGCACGTGTCTGAAGAGATTTTTTAATAGATTGTAGCTGTGGAACGTTCTGACGAACTTTAAGCAATAAACTCATTGAATATAAAACCTATAAAGATGTTGCCCAGAACAGTAAAGAGCTGGTCTTTGAAGGATATTAAAGTGAATGATGGAGAAGTTCAGTGACCCAAAAGACAGGATTTTTCTTTAAATGTATCAAGTAGAGCTTAGCTTAGCCCAACATACTCTTACTTAAAAAATCGGTAATAAGATTGAGGCAACCAGATGTCTTGATTTCATCGCTTGAGCATTTAAATGTTTAAAAAATTAATTATCAAAGCAATATAGAAATTTAAGAGAGGATACATTGTGATTTTTTACTAAATACTCAAAATAATAAATTGATTTATATGATTATTATTAAATAAAGATGGTTTTTGTAAAGTTTGTTTGTGTTTTTTTTAAATAATAAAAAATAAAATATAATTATTTTACAATCCATTAGGAATGTAATCAGAAAGTAGTATATATGGAATTTGTTTTTAATGGTTTTTATACACTAATTTCGGCGGTTATCGTCTTATTGTTGGGCCGCTTTCTTGTTAATCGTATTGATTTTTTAAAACGTTATAATATCCCTGAACCTGTAGCTGGTGGTTTGGTTGCTGCTGTAGTTTCTTTACTTGTCCACACTTTGTGGGGGTATAGCATTGTTTTTAGTAGCGAATTACAAACCAGCTTTATGCTCGTGTTCTTTGCTTCAATTGGTTTAAGTGCCAATTTTATGAAGCTTAAAGAAGGTGGTACTGCTTTAATCATCTTCTTAATTTGTGTAGCCTCATTTATTGTTGTGCAAAATGCTGTTGGTATGAGTCTTGCGACATTATTAGGTCTTGACCCACTTATTGGTTTGATTGCTGGTTCAATTACCTTAACCGGTGGTCATGGTACAGCTGGCGCATGGGGTGAAATTTTAGAAAGTCAGCATGGTATTCAGGGTGCTTTAGCATTAGGTATGGCGAGTGCTACTTTTGGTTTGATTATTGGTGGTGTGATTGGCGGGCCGTTAGCGAAACTACTTATTAATCGTTACAGTCTTGCTCAACCAAAAACCAATGCTGAAATCCAAAATCGCGACACTCATCTTGAACAAAATTCAGATGACCTTGCTCCGTTTGAAAACCCGCATCAAGTTCGTTTAATTACTGCCGATAATGCAATTACTACACTGGGTATGTTTGCAGCATGTTTAGCGTTTGCTGAATTTATGACTGGTTTTAGTAAGGGAACTTGGTTCGAGTTACCAACTTTCGTTTGGGCACTTGGTGGTGGCGTAATTTTAAGAAACATTTTAGAAAGCGTGTTGAAAATTGATATTTTTGACCGTGCGATTGATGTATTTGGTAATGCGTCTTTGTCACTTTATTTAGCCATGGCATTGCTTTCGTTAAAACTTTGGCAACTTGCCGACCTAGCTGGCCCGTTAGTTGTAATTTTAGGTGCGCAAACCATTACGATGGCTTTATATGCAGCATTCGTGACGTTCCGCGTTATGGGCAAAAACTATGATGCAGCAGTGTTAGCAGCAGGCCATTGTGGTTTCGGTATGGGCGCAACTCCAACCGCCGTTGCAAATATGCAGGCCATTACTAATATGTATGGTCCATCGCATAAGGCTTTCTTGATTGTTCCGCTTTGTGGCGCATTCTTTGTCGACTTAATTAATGCAACGGTTATTCAGCTCATGTTGAAATTCATTGCTTAATTTGAAAAAAGCCCGTTAGGGCTTTTTTTATGGGTGTTTGTCTATGAATATTTGATTCCTATTTATAGGCTCAATTTTTATTTTCGTATGACTCAAGCCATTTTATTTTTAGGATGCTTTTTCTCAAAACTAATAATCGCCCTTAAACCTCGTTTCACATAGAATAAATTGCAGATAAATAAAATGAGAAATGTATGAGCTCAGAAGCACATTCAATTAGCTTGGTTGCCCCTGTGGTTTTATTGGCGGCTGCTGTCATTGCAGTTCCTATTTTTAAACGTATTGGTTTAGGTTCAGTACTTGGTTATTTAATTGCGGGTCTAATTATTGGCCCATTCGGTTTTGCTTTTTTTCAAGATTCTGCCGCAATTTTGCATATTGCCGAGTTAGGAATTGTGATGTACCTCTTTGTGATTGGTTTGGAAATGCAACCCTCACATTTGTGGAGTCTTAGACGCGAAATTTTTGGCCTTGGTACGCTACAGATTATTATTTGCGCGCTGGCTTTGACTGGCGTTGGGCTGTTATTTGGCTTTACATGGCAAGTTGCTTTTATTGGTGCGGCAGGGTTTGTATTAACCTCGACTGCGATTGTGATGCAGTTATTGGGTGATCGGGGTGATTTGACTCAGCCCCGTGGGCAAAAGATTGTAGCCATCTTACTATTTGAAGATTTACTCATTGTGCCATTGCTGGCTATTGTTGCTTTTATGGCACCGAATCATGTGGTCGAAAGCACGTCGGTACGATTAGAAAATATAGGAATTGGTTTAATCGCAATTGCAGGGCTTATTGCGGCAGGGTATTGGTTACTTAATCCATTATTTAGACTCTTGGCTGCTGCTAAAGCGCGAGAAGTCATGACTGCCGCCGCATTATTGGTGGTGTTGGGTGCGGCGTTACTGATGCAAGTCAGCGGTTTGTCCATGGCGATGGGGGCTTTCTTAGCGGGTGTACTTTTATCTGAATCAACCTTTAGACATCAAATTGAAGCGGATATTGAACCGTTCCGTGGAATCTTGCTGGGCCTCTTTTTCCTTGGGGTCGGCATGTCATTGGACTTATCGGTAGTTGCTCAGAACTGGCAGCTCATTATAAGTGGCGTAATTGCCCTGATGTTTGTCAAAGCGCTGATGATTTATATAGTCGCCCGAGTAACGAAAAGCCCTCATACAGAAGCGTTGGATCGCGCTTTACTTATGGCTCAAGGTGGAGAGTTTGCCTTTGTACTTTTCTCGGCTGCGCTAAGTGCACAAGTCATTGATAGTACCGTTAAATCTAACTTAACTGCCATTGTTGTGCTTTCAATGGTGTTGACCCCAATTGTCGGTATTATTTTCAAACGTTTTACTCAAGCAAAAACGAAGGTTTCATTAGAAAACATCGACATTGCTGACGGGCTAAGCGGTAGTGTTTTAATGATCGGTTTTGGGCGCTTTGGACAGGTCACCAGTCAATTATTATTAGCAAGAGGTGTCGATGTCACCATTATTGATAATAATACCGACATGATTCGAAACGCCGAAAAATTTGGTTTTAAAATTTATTATGGCGATGGTTGCCGTCTAGATATTCTGCATGCGTCTGGCGCCGCAACAGCACAAGCGATTGTGGTGTGTGTAGATAGCAAGGAAACGACCAATAGAATTGTAGAACTCGTGACCCATGAATTTCCTTTGGCAAAATTATTAGTCCGTTCATATGACCGTGAGCATTCACTGCATTTAGTTAAACAAAAAGTGGACTTTATGATTCGTGAAACGTTTGAATCTGCAATTAAGTTCGGCGGCGTGATTTTGCAAGAACTTGGTGTGGATGAAGACGAGGTAGAAAGAATTACCGAGGAAATTCGAGATTTGGATAATGAGCGTTTTGAAACTGAAATCGCGGCAGATGACGTCAATGCGGGAGTAGGTATGCAATATACACATACTCATCACCCAAGACCGACAGCACCATTGATTCGACCAAAACAAGAAGGGCGGATTTTAAATAAAGAAGATACCTCAGATAATGAAAGTCTGGATTAGTATAAAAAATATCTGTAAAAGCTTTGTTTAGCAGAGCTTTTACGGAATGACTATAAATGCTCTACGGCTGTGCCTTTGACTGGATTGTTATATAAATAAAATCGCAAATAGGAGAGTTGAAGAACTTTTTATTTTGAACTCTTAAAAATTTACTCAAGTTCCAACTGATTATCATCTTTTGTAATTTTAATTTTTAACTTCTTATATTTTCGCTTATTTGGATCTAGGGCTGAATTCATCACTTCATCTGCAAAAGGCGGGCACTGCATCAATTTTGCATAAGCCCTATAGCCGATGCGTATTCGAGTAGGCGGGCAATCGGTTCTTTTTGAGTAGTATTCAATGAGTGAGTTCAGTTCTTGTAATAAAGTTTGCTGTTCCATCATACATACTTAACAATTAGATGACTTAAGCATAATAGACTTGGCCGTTTAGCGGAATATGCCTTTAAAATGTACAACTCTGTAAATTGTGATTTAGTTCTCTAAAACACATATTTTATGTATGAAGTTTGTTTAGGAGAGATTTTGGATGTTTTTTTAATCGAAATGTCATAAAGAAAGGCTAATTTAGATTCATAACAAAAATTGATGAAGATTGTCGCGAACAATAAAATCAAAAGCAATTTTCACAGACGTGGTCGTGAGGTAATTAGGGCTAATTCGAAAGAGTTGGCTTTTTTGTTTTAGTGCATTTGCTTAGATCAAGATGTCCTTTATTAACATTCAATTGCAAATAATCAAGTTCTAATATGGAACTTCATTTTTTAAGTAGATAAAAATAAAGGATCTTAAAAATGTTAATCTCAAGCGATAGATTACCAAAGAGTTTTAAAGACAAAGCCAATCAAAAGGTTGCCAAACTTTCAGGCTCATTGTTGGGAGCTGTTACACCAGAGCGACAAGCAACATTGCCAAAAGAGTTTGAATTCAGTCCTCATACTCTTTATAAGCGCTTTGGTAGTACACATTACGGGGTCATGATTCCTGACTTACCTGAACCATTTCGATATTTATCTTGGGCTTCGGTATTAGGTTATGTTGGATTTACGATTACAGATACCAACTATCAAATGTCTAAAGATGGAAAAGGGGATACAGCTTCTTTGGTACATGGAACAGCATTATCGACAACGCCTGAGGCCTACAGAACATTTTCAATCAAAAATGATATCAAGTTTAACCAAACTCCTTTCGCTATTAATTTTGACAATCAGAGTGTCATGCATGAGGATGGTGATGGATTTATATTAATTACTAAAAGAGAAGATTTAGAACTAGAACTTCATTTAAAGCCTACCAAAGCTATTTCATGGTTTGCCTATAGTGCTTTTTATAAACATTTTAGTGTCTTGATGCATTATGACGGCTATATTAAACAAAAAGGCAATAGTGAGAGTATTAAAGGGCTTTGTACGCTTGAGTCTTGGAAAGCTGTAGCGACCTCAATGCTCAAAAACAAATGGTTAGTTGAGAATATTCAACTTCCTGTAAAAGTCTTTAGCTATCAAGTTATTAATATTGACCATGAACAGCAGTTATTACTGGCTTTTATTTGCTATGAAGACCAACCCATTTTGACTTCTGTTTACTATCGTCATATTGATGGAACATCAATTCAATACAACGGCGATATACTTTTTGAAGTAACCACTCTTCAAGAAGAACCACAGATTACACCTGATGGTTTTCCAATGAATTTACCAAATACTTTTCGCTGGGCTGCTTATCACAACAATCAAAAGGTTCTAGATATTTCAGCACAAGTAGACACTCCATATTGTTTTGGATTGGCTGCTGGTTTCGTTTCTTCATATACATGGCAAGGCGAATTCTATGATCAGCCATTAGTAGGAAGGGGCTATCTGGAATATATTGACCGAAGATAAAATCGTTTAAAACTTAGTTGTTTATCTACAGCTTCAAGCGAACTAGAAAATATCTGTTTTATAAACTCAATTTAACAATAGATTTTAATTATTTATCCTTACTTTTTAATGATCTATTTTAAAACAGATGTCATTTTGTGTGCTTGACTGAAATGGGGTTGGGCACTATCCTTTGCCTGCTGACCTACATTGTCAGCCGGCTTTGACAGGCTGATTTAGACCGCATCAGAATTATTCCTTCTGAGGAATAGTTTTGTGTGTAAGCTTCTCGTCTCCTCCCGTTGCGGTAGGACGGGAGAGGGACACCTTCGGGTGTGCTGGCGTCTAACCAGTCTGTCAACCTTCTCTCGTTCTGCCACCATAATTATTTGACAGTAATTCGGTAGAACTTCTTTAGACATGAGGAGTCCTCTATGCGTACTAATTCTTTTTCTTTATTGGCCTTTGCCAAATTCTCTCGACTCATACCGCTTAAACAGTCTTTAAAACGATGTAATCGACTTTAGGTTTCTACACCTTAAGAATCGTTACGACTAAAACATAGCAACAATAAACCAGAGATAGGTGAGCACACCATTATTGTGCGATTTTTGCATGCCTGTATTTAGCACTCATTTTAAGAGTGACGGCATTTCTATCTCTTTTATATACAACAAAAAATTATTTTAAGCGGTATACATGAAAAATTTAGAAGTTTCATTTAGAGCGACGCGAGCGCTTAACACAGCAGCAGACTTATTTAAACAATACGGCTTCAACAAGGTCGGGGTGGACCGAATTGTTAGTGAGACTAAAATTTCTAAAGCCACTTTTTACAACTACTTTCACTCCAAAGAAAGATTAATTGAAATGTGTTTGTTGGTTCAAAAAGAACACTTAAAAGAAAAAGTGAGAGCGATAAGTGAATCTCGTCAATATCCAGATTTGGCTCTTACGCTTAGACAAATCTACCTTTTACATGCGGACTTAAAGGGGGCGTATTACCTGTTGTTTAAAGCGATTTTTGAAATTAAACAGCTTTATCCAAATGCATATCAAACCGCAATTCGCTATAGGCGATGGCTTAAAAATGAAATTTTCTGGGTTCTGCGAGAATTTAAAAAAAGGGCTACATATGAAGAATCAGATATTTTTGTATTTATGATTGATGGTGTGATTTTTAGTCTTTTAGGTTCAAGCCAAAATGAAGAACCTGATCAGTTGCTAGATTACTTTTTAAAGATAAATGCTTAAATTGAACCTTTTACATTCAAAAACTGAAATAGCAAATTAAAGAACAGAAAGAAAAAAGTGAGGCTGCTAGAGCCTCACTGTATATAGGTGTTTATTTGCCTTTTTTAGTTTTTAAATACTCTGCATAAGCTTCATCTGCAAAACGTCTTAGAGAATCACCAATTGCAGCATATTGGTATTCATTCAAGTTAGCTAAAGATGCACGGGCAGAAGGGTGCTGCACACCGAAGCCAGAACCCGGTAATAAAACTACACCTGTTTCATCGGCAACTCTAAACAATAGCTCGGTCGGATTTTTATTTTTCATGACCCAATCAGCAAACTCATCTCCATAGAGAGTACGTGATGTATTTTCAAGGTTGACTAGGGTGTAGTAGTCCACAGCATTTGGATCTGTTGGAACCTCGACACCAAGCTGTCTATAAAGTGCTGCGTCGCGTTCACGAACAACAGATTTAACTGCTTTTTTATAGCTCTGGCGTGAGTCCATCATATTAAACAAGGCAAATAAAACCATTTGAACTTGCTGCGGGGTAGACAGACCAGCGGTATGGTTCAAAGCAACATTTCGGCTATCGGCAACTAAGCGGTCAATAAATTTAATGCTTGCTGGGTCGGTAGTTAAAGATGAATAGCGCTCTTCAAGCTCTTTCTTCTCTTTTTTCGATAAGTTCGCAATTTGTTTATCAAGCACGTTGTTATTTGAAAGTGCAATGACACCAAGTCGCCAGCCTGTCGCACCAAAGTATTTAGAGAACGAATAAACCAGAATCGTATTGTCAGGACAGATCGCAAAAAGTGATTTGAAGTTATCGGCAAACGTACCGTAAACGTCATCGGTCAAAATGATCAGATCAGGGCGTTTTTTGACGATATCAGCCAAAATTGCAAGTCCTTCATCGCTCATTTTTACCGATGGCGGGTTACTTGGGTTGACTAAAAAGAATGCTTTAATAGACGGATCTTCTAACTTTCTAAGCTCCGATTCTGGATATTGCCAATCGAGTTTAGGGTCTGCCGCAATTAATACTTCTTCAAGTTGGTAGTCATTGAGTTTTGGAATCTCAAGATATGGCGTGAAAATAGGGCTACCAATGGCAATACGGTCACCATTTTTTATAATTTTATTTTCTTTTAAAGAGTTAAAAATATAGGCCATTGCGGCTGTTCCGCCTTCAACGGCAAACAAATCTAAGTCTCTTTTTTGCATGCCTTGTACGCCCATTTCTCGTAAGACGTACTCTTTAATAATGGTTTCACTCACTCGGAGCATTCGGTCTGGAACTGGATAGTTACACCCTAAAATCCCTTCAACCATTTCAAGTAAAAAAAGATCTGGATCTAAGCCTAACTGGTCACGTACATAAGACACGGCTTTACCTAAAAAGACCACACCGGGTTTGTCACGGTTTTCCAAAATGAAATTATCAAAACGTGACTGGAGTCCAACGGGGCGCGGGAAGCCGCCTAAACCTTCTGGCATATAGGAAAATGAAAATTCGGATTCGGTCGCAGAAAACAAACCCAGTTGAAAGAATGCTCTACGTGGGATAGTCGCAAGAAAGTTCGGATTACCACGCCCAGCATTTAACATCATTCGGTCAGTTCTGCTTTGAGCTAATTCTATTAAATTATCTTTAAGTTCAAATGGGCTAAGTTTTGCGTATTTAGAATAATCGACTTTCCCCATGGGACGTCTCCTTAATTATAGTGAGATGAATAAAATTTCTAATTCAATGTATAAAATCAGGCCAAGCCTACAATCAGTGGTCCGAGCAAGGTTAAGAACACATTTGCTAGGGCATAGGTAATTGCAAATGGAACGGTCGGAATCGAGTTTCCTGCTTTGTCTAAAATTGCACCAAATGCAGGGTTTGCACTGCGTGAACCAGATAGTGCACCTGCCATTACTGCAACGTTGTCATAACGCAGAACATAACGAGCAAAGAGCATGGAAAGTAGGAGAGGAACCAGTGTTACCACAACTCCAATCATAAAGAGTGAAAGACCACTTTCTTTAATGGTTTGAATAGCTTGTAAACCTGATTGTAAGCCGACGGCAGCAACGAAGCCTGCAAGACCCAAATCTTTAAGAAGCTGTGAAGCTGCTAAAGGCATATTGCCATGCACTTGATTTCTGCTTCGAATCCAACCAAACAGAAGACCTGATAGTAAAGCACCGCCACCGGCACCAAGAGTTAATGGCACATCACCTAAACGAATCACAAAAAGACCAATCACTAAGCCAACCACAAGGCCTGCACCATGGAAAATCCAGTCCGTTTTTAAACTTTCAGGTAGGGCTTTACCTGCTTCTTTCACCAAGCGCTCGAGGTCGCTTTTTGTTCCGTATACGGTGACTACATCACCTTGTCGTAAAACAGTATCGTCACTTAAAGGTTGTGTCTCATCGTTACGCTTAATTGCAAGTACATAAATACCGTGCTTTAAATACGCAGGCGTATTGGCCTTAATGTCTCCTAAGGTGCGGTTGAGATATTTGGAATTTCTTAGGATGACATCGCTGGTATCCATAATCATTTCCATACCTTGCGATGACTGTAATTCGCTACCGATTTGCTCGGCAACTGAAACTACATTCGCACGGCGACCAACCAGTAAAATGACATCGTCTGTTTGTAAAGTTAGCTCGGGAGCGACATCAATAAACTGATCTTTACGTTTTAACCGTTCAATCGTAATACTCGGCTCTTTTGCTTCAATTTCCGCAATAGTTTGCCCATTGGCTTGTTTAACTTTATAAATACGGCCAACAATTTCGGGCATTGCCAGTTCTTGGCCTGGGGCTAATTCAAAAGCACCTTTCAGTCGTTCACTTTGAGCTTTTAAAGCATCGTCGTGAATTTCTTTACCCATAAATTTAGGCAAGATATTCACACAGACAATAATTGCTCCCAAGGAACCGAAAATATAAGTGACCGCATAGCCAATCGCGACATTTGCTTGAAGTCTTTGAATTTCTGCGAGTGGGAGATCGAGTCTAGAAATTGCATCTCCCGCAGTCCCAATAATCGCTGATTGAGTCATGCCGCCCGCAGCGAGACCCGCAGCCAAACCTTTATCGAGATGAAAAATTTTAGCCATCACTAAAACAGTGACTAAACCACACACTGCCATGAATACTGCTAAAAGAATTTCTTTTATGGACTGTGGACCCAGTGATTTAAAAAACTGAGGGCCACTTTCAAAGCCTACTGCGTAAATGAAGAGAGCAAATAAAATTGCTTTAACGCCGTTATCGACAGGTACGCCAATAAGGCTTAAAACAACTGCGACGAGTAAGGAGCCTGCGACTCCACCAAATTGAAATTTTCCAAATTGGAATTGTCCAATCCAGAAGCCGATTGCGAGTGATAAGAACAATAATATTTCGGGGCTGTGCTTTAAAACACCTTGTAACCATTCAATCATTTTGATCTCACTTTTATTATTAGCTCTATCTTTAATATATAAATTTATTTATTTTTCATTTTTAAAATACAGTATGAAAATTACTTAAGCAAACCTTCAGGTTTAGTGGTTTTCTTAAGTTTAATTATAAAAAATAATGTGCTTAAAATACGTGTGAACTAAGGTCTGGTGGTAATTCTGAGTGTTTAAATCAACTATTAATTTTTTAATCAGAGATAAAATTTATTTACAATAATATAAAGAATATTTTATGAAATTAAAGCGTATTGCTTATATCTAATTTTGAAAACAAATTTTTAGTTTATTGATATTTAAGTGATTAATTTTTAATTGTTAGGCTGGTCTTAATTTTTATATAAATTAAAAAACAATCTGCTTAAAATTAGTTTTTTGATAATTGTGTCGCATAAATTAATTTTTAATATATTTAAATTAATCTTCATAATTACATTTATTTTAAAGAAAAATATAAGATTTGAAATTGCCGTTCTTGAATAGAATGTATATTTGAATATAAAAGTGATTAATGTTTTGGTTTTATATTCTAATTAAAATTATCATATTAAAAAGAGAGGGTTAAAGATTTAGAAACTTGAGAGTACTCTATGAGTGCTCATATTTTTAAGTAAATCTCTGCCCGCCTCTATAACCAACACGCTATTCTTTTGTACTGTTTTTCCAATCACTCACATGCCGTACTGTTCAGAAATGCTAAATTTTTGATGGTTTCGTGCTGTCGCATGCCGATCTAAGATATTTTGGTCATAAAACTGTGTTATCTCAGCTTAAGCCTTTGACTTTTAGGTTCTATTTTAATTTGACCACATAATTTGTACAGATTATTCAGCAGTTTCAATAATATATTGAACAGTACACGGTAATTTTCATCTCAAAATTTATGATGACTTGGATAGTTTTTCGATTGATTTATATTTTAATTTACCTTAGTAATAAAAAGAGTTTTGTGTGACACAGTTAAAAATATAAATCTCAGAGTATAACTATGAAGCTTAAAGAATTAGCAGGTTGTGAGGAATGCGATACTGTCTATCGTAGAACCCCACTTGCTTATGGAAAAAGAGCTTATTGCTTATGCTGCGGTGCTGAACTCTATCGGCACACCAAACCTTTTTCGACACTGTTGGCTTTAATCTTAAAGGCATTAATTGTATTTATTATTGCCAATAGCTTTCCTATTGTAAAAATTGAATTGCAGGGCAACATCTCTGAAACTACCTTACTGGGTGCGGTCTGGGTAATGTTTCATTATGATCGGGCTTTTGTTGGCATTCTTATTTTAATCACCACTTTTATTGTGCCACTTTCCTATCTGTTATTACTCTCCTATGTGTTGGGCACAGTAAGCGTATTGAAGAAAAGACCCACATTTTTAGTATTTGCCTTACGTACACTTTATTTTATGAGAGTGTGGGGAATGGTTGAGGTCTTCTTAATCGGAATCTTGGTCACGCTTGTGAAGTTAATAGGAATGGTGTTGGTGATTCCCGAAATTGCGTTATGGGCATTTGCGATCTTGAGTGTATTGTTGGTCTATATTACTTCCATAAAGGTGAGTGATATATGGAACGAAATTGATAGGTCACTGCCATGAAAACGATAAAAAATGTGACCCAAACACAAAGCTTGCAGCAAGGATCAATGCTTAAGCAATACCCAAGAGCCAAAGATCTCTCATTAATTGTGTGTCATTGCTGTGGCGTCGTAAATTCTGCTCAAAATGGAAAAAAACGACGAGATAAAAGCTATCAAGTTTTACGTTGTATTCGTTGTAATAGCGTGCTGCATTCACGTAAACCAGCGAGTTTGAATCGAACTTTTGCTTTAGTGGTGGCTGCGACTATTCTCTATATTCCAGCCAATGTGCTTCCAATGACGGTGACTGACTCACTGTTGGGTAGCCAGCAAGATACCATCATGAGTGGGGTCATTTACTTTTGGCAAAGTGGAGACTATCTGGTTTCAGTGGTCATTTTCATGGCCAGTATTTTTATTCCCATGTTGAAGCTACTAATTTTGTATTTTTTATTGGTGGCGGTATATCTTCAACAATCGTCAGCTTGGAAGTTTTTACCTGAGCAATGCGTTAAATTATATCGAGTTGTCGAGTTTATTGGACGTTGGTCAATGATTGACGTATTTGTGGTGGCACTCTTAACAGCACTCATTCAGATCCAATCGCTTGCTACCATTTTAGCAGGGCCGGGTTCGATCGCTTTTGGTGCGGTTGTGGTGTTAACCATGTTTGCATCGTTAAGTTTTGACCCACGACTTATTTGGGATAACTTCTACGCATCTCAAAATACAAATAAGCCTTCTTCTTTTGCCTCAAACAAAAACAAGATTATTCAGGCAGAACACCCGCCGTTGAATAATGATTCCATTAATCCCAGTCAATAAAAGAACAATGAGTATGTCTGAAAATGAAATAACCCCTGGTAACTCAGATCGTCGTGATCCGGATGTTGAACTGGATAGCATGAATGATTTGCCAGAACCCCAAGAAAAGAAAAGTCGGTGGAAGCCTCTTTTAATTTGGCTCATTCCATTGATTGCTCTTTTAATTGCGCTTTCATTAGCGATAAAAGCGCTCTTGTCTCACGGCCCGACCATTGACGTATCTTTTAGGACGGCTGAGGGATTGGTCGCAGGTAAAACAACGGTCCGTTATAAACAGGTGGATATTGGCGTAGTACGCCAGATTGATCTTTCAGAGGACCGTTCACATGTGATTGCCAGAATCGATTTGCGTAAAGATGCCAGTAACTTTGCCGCAAAAGATTCACGGTTTTGGGTTGTGCGACCACGGATTGGGACGAGTGGGGTTTCAGGAATAGATACATTATTGTCAGGTTCATATATTGAAGTGGATGGTGGCAAGTCGGAAGAGAAAAAGCTTGAATTTACTGGCTTAGAAATACCGCCAGTGATTACTTCCGATGTGCCGGGCAAAGAATTTTTCTTAAATGCAGATGATTTGGGGTCTTTAGATGTCGGTTCCCCAATTTATTATCGTCGAATTAATGTGGGGCAAATTACAGCCTATAAGTTATCTGATGATGGTAAAACTGTAGAGCTGCAAACTTTTATCCGTGCACCGTATGACAAGTTTGTCACCACCGATGCACGTTTTTGGCAGGCGAGTGGTATTGATGTGAGCCTGAATGCTTCAGGATTTAGTTTAGATACTCAGTCGCTGGCAAGTATTGTCGCGGGCGGTATTGCTTTTGGAATCCCTGAAAGTTCGCGTGCTACCACAGCGGCAAATCATAGTCGCTTTAATCTGTGGGATTCGAAAACTGAGGCATTAAAAGAACCGGATGGGCAACCTCGTGGTGTGATCATGTACTTTGATCATTCATTACGTGGACTGTCTGTTGGCGCACCAATTGATTTCATGGGCATTGAAATTGGTAATGTTAAATCGATTAATGCAGAGTTTTATAACAACTATAAGCAGATTCGTATGCGTGTTGAGGCGGTCATCTATCCGTCACGCGTTGAGAATGGACAGGCACTCAATCCAAACAGCAATATTTTCAAAGATTTTGTTGAACATGGATGGCGTGCTCAAATGAGAACAGGCAACCTTCTCACGGGCCAAAACTATATTGCCCTAGATAAGTTCCCTAAAGCTAAGCCAGCCACATTACAAATTTTGAGTGATGACCGTGTGGTGGTTCCAACTACACCAACCGAACTGAGTGGCTTACAAGCACAAGTTTCTCAGATTGCTGACAAGTTAACCAAATTCCCGTTAGTTGAGATTGGGCAAGATGTACGTAAAACGCTCAACAATATGAACACAGCCATTGAGTCTACCGACAAACTGGTTAAACAGTTAGATGGAAAAGTTGCACCTGGTTTACAAGCAACCTTAGACGATGTTCGTAAAACTGTAAGATCGTCAGAGTCTATTTTGTCGAGTGATGCGCCGTTACAACAAGACGTACGTAAAGCATTACAGCAAATGACACGTGCAGCAGCTTCATTACAGTTAATGGCAGACTATATTGAACAACATCCTGAATCAATTATTCGTGGTAAAACACCAGAGACCGATGATGAAAAATAAAAACACTCTATCTTTTCAGCATCCTAAAGCAGCCAAATGGCTGCTTGGGAGTGGCCTGCTTTTAACGGCAGTTACCATGACGGCATGTTCGAGTTCACCAACGCCAAACTATTATACGATGTCCCCTAAAATTACTGCGGCTACAAAATCAACTGTGCAGGTGATTGAGGTATTACCCGTAGGGATTCCAGACCGATTGGACCGTGCGCCTTTGGTACTTCAAGACAGTAGTGGTAAGTCTACGGTGTTAAACAATGAACGCTGGACATCAACCATGGGGACGCAATTACGCGATACCTTGTCGGCGGGTTTACAGCAAAAATTAGGGGCAATTGACAGTTATAGCAGTGGGCTAGCTGGAAACAATCAGCCTTTATATCGAGTTTCTACAGACTTTTCTCATTTTGATATTGTAGATAAAAGCTATATTAATATTGCGGTGTCTTGGGTAGTGAAGCGTCAAATACCGCCCACTCAATTAGAGTCAAATAATGCAAAAGTCATCACGAATGCAGGATCTCAGCTCAATTGTCGAATTGCTTTTAAGCAGCCGATTGATCAGAAAGCTAAAAAGATGGAAGGTATTGTGAATGCTTCAAGTGAAGCGATGACTCAAATCATTAATACGGTTTCTTCTTCAATTGTGGCGCTAGATTCAAACAAAAAATCGGTTATTAGCAATGGAGTTTGTTCGTAAAACGCATCGTTTTTAACCAACCCCTTTATTTGTGCACAACAGATAAAGGGGTTTTTTATTTTAGTTGCCTCGATAGGTTGAATAACCGTAAGGGCTAAGTAGTAACGGAATGTGGTAGTGGTTTACGCTTCCATCAACTTTAAAAATTACAGGAACCTCGGCAAAAAAAGTTTGTTGTTTGTTCTTTTTAAACCAGTCTTCTGTTTTAAAAGTAACTTTATAAATACCTTGCTCTAGTTTTTTATTTTCTGGATAGAGCGCAGTAATACGACCATTTGAATCGGTCACTTGCTGGTTGAGCTTAACCCATTGGTTATTGGTGTTTTTCTCTAAAACGACTTCAACCTGAGAAGAGGGTAAACCCGTTTCTAGATTTAACACGTGCACACTTAGTGGATTAGTTTGTGCAAATGTAGCGGCAGCAATAAATAACGAAGATAAAGCAATAAATGATTTAGTCATGGTGAACTCCTTATGAATGAAAAACGGTTTCAATGGCTTTGCTTGCGCATTGATTGTCATTTTGTGCACCGCCAGCACCTGCAACCCCAATGGCTCCGATCACTTGGTTCTCAAAACGAACTGGTACGCCACCGCCTAACAAAAGTAAATTTGTTACCGTGGTTAAATTTTTTGCATCGGGGTTCTGGTTACTGTTTTGGCTTAAAACTAAGGTCGATGTTTTGGTAGATAACGCGGTATAGGCTTTTTTCTCTGCAGCCATTAAATTATGCGGACCCACCAGCTCATGCCGTTCGGCAGTTAATGGATTACCGCCGCGATCTACAACAACAACCGCAATATTTTGATTTAATTTTTTGCATGCCTCTTTCGCACTGTCGGCTAACAGGTGGGCAGTTTTGAGATCTAACGAATAAACTTGATTCAAAGCAGGGGGCTGTGCAAAAGTACTATTACCAAATAGCACGGCTGCTAACATCAGCCAGTTCAATTTTTTCATAATGATTGCCTCTATGTCGCTTTGAAAATCTTAAACAAATTGCTTAATTTCAAGCATGACAATCACATTACAAAGTTGTCATCTTTCAAATGAGTCTCTACAAAATGCGTATCCTTATTATTGAAGATGAGATCAAGATCGCCACTTATTTGGTCAAAGGATTAAAAGAGTCTGGATATCAAGCGGAGTGTGTTCACTTAGGGTTGCAAGGTTTGGAAATGCTAAAGAGAGATCAATATGACTTACTTATTCTTGACGTCATGTTGCCGGACATAGACGGCTGGAGCGTATTACAAGTACTACGCCAGTTTTCAAAAATTCCGGTGATTTTTTTAACGGCAAAAGATCAGGTCGTAGATAGAGTGAAAGGGTTAGAGTTGGGTGCAGATGATTACTTGGCTAAACCTTTTTCCTATATTGAACTGTTGGCACGTATTAAAAGTCTATTAAGACGACAGCAATATCTGCAAGAAAATGAGCTATCTATTAGTGATTTAAAGATGGATGTGGTCAGTCATAAAGTATGGCGTAGTGGCAACTTAATTGAGCTGAGCAAAACCGAATTTAATTTGTTGCGCTATCTATTGCTCAACAAAGAGCAAATTGTGACACGCAGACAAATTGGTTCAGAGGTTTGGAATATTAACTTTGATACCGATACCAACTTTATTGACGTTGCGGTACGCCGTTTACGAAGCAAAATTGATGAAGGATATGAATTAAAACTCATTCATACCATACGTGGCTTGGGCTATAAAATTTCGGTTAGCTTATGAACTTTAAATTTCTACGTTCTCTTGAAGTCCGTATTACATTACTGGTCACGCTTTGTTCTGCCTTAATTTTATGTTCAGTCGGCTTTATAACCTATTTAGGCATTAATCAAATTTTATTGAAGCAGCAAGATAAAGCTTTAGCAGACAGAATTAATCGTTTGGAAATTTTGCTGCAAGATAGCGAAAATGTAGAGCAAATTATTGCGCGTCCTAAGCTGTATCAAAACATGCTTGGCAATCAAGACAACTTATTTCTGCTTATTCATAAAGACAAAACTTTAATTAATATCAATCCGCTTCACATTCAACTACCTGAACTTGCACAGCGCGACAGTCTTCAGTTTCAAGATTTAGCCAACAACTCATATCCAACACGAATTGCATGGAAAACCATAAAAATTAATGACGAGCCTTATCTACTCATTGCAGGTAAACAGTGGTCGGAACGCATCAATATTCTTTTACCTTTTCAAGAAAGTCTCTTGATGTATGTGGTCGGGGGCGTGCTTGCAATCTTTGTGCTTTGTATTTTAGCTTGTCATCTTGGTTTAAGATCGCTACAACAGCTTCGCAAACAAACTCATTCTATTAATGCAAATCAGCTACAGAACCGATTAAACCTCCCAAATTCACCTTTAGAAGTTGATCTGCTTTCCAAAGATATAAACCACATGCTTGAGCGTATTGAAAAGGGCTATACCCAGCTCAACCGTTTTTCTGAAGATATCGCACATGAGTTCCGCACACCTTTAAATAATCTGATTGGGCAAACCGAGATTGCTTTAACTGGCGAACGTTCGGTTGAGCAATATGAAGATTTGCTAGTTTCTCATTTAGACGACTACCACAGATTAAAACGCATGATTGATAGCATGCTTTTCTTGGCAAGAGCCGATCAGAAAATGGTGCTTGTAAACAAACAAGAAATAAACCTTCAAGATGTTATAGATGGGCTATGCCAGATTTTTGAATATCAGGCCGAGGAACAAGACTGTCATTTTAGTTTTAACTTAGAAGCTAAAACGTTATTTGCAGATCCTGAGCTTTTTCAAAGAGCCGTTCATAACCTTGTTTTAAATGCGTTGGTTCACGGTGGTAAGAAGCGAACTATTTATATCGCAACAAAACATAAGATGATTGAACATAGGCAATGGGTGAGTCTGACTGTGGTAACGGGAGGTGTTTCAATTGCAGATCATCAACTTGAGCATCTTTTTGAAAGATTCTACCAATGTCACTCAAGTCGAAGTGATCAGAATCAAACAGGTGGATTAGGCTTATCGATTGTTGCTTCAATTATGGATCTGCATCATGGCCGCTATAAGGCTTGTAACACGGTCGAGGGTGTGTGCTTTGAGCTTGATTTTCCAGTTGCAGATGCTGCAAAGAAATACAATTAAACCCTTATTAATGTTGCTTAATTTTTAAAATTCACACTTTGTTCACAGCCCTCTGACGTATGTTTAAGCACATCAAATAAACAGAAGAGGGCGATCATGAAATTATTATTTAAGTCACTGGTCATGAGCAGCAGCCTTGCAGCGGTCAGTTTAATGCTTCCTTTGAGCACCTTTGCCGACACCAATACTAAACCCGTCGCTGTTGATTCTATCGATATTAATAAATACGCAGGTAAGTGGTATGAAATTGCGCATTTACCTATGTTTTTTCAGCGTAATTGTGTAGCCAATACAACTGCAAACTATTCTATTAACGCGGACAAAACCGTTGGTGTTTTAAATAGCTGTACGGCTAAAAAAGGCGAAATGATCTCATCTGAAGGAGTTGCTTATCCGCAAAATGAAGGCAACAGTAAATTGAAGGTAAGCTTTTTACCTTCTGGCCTTAGATGGATTCCTTTTACAAAAGGCGATTACTGGGTTTTAAGAGTTGACCCAAATTATCAGGTTGCTTTAGTCGGTGGCCCAAGCCATAAATATTTATGGATTCTTTCTCGTAGTCCTCAACTTGATGAGGCGACATATCAGTCTTATCTGCAAACCGCAAAAAGCTATGGCTACGACGTTTCCAAACTCGTTAAGACAACACAGTCTAAATAGTGAAATGCTGGTTGCATAGTTGTTTATATTTATCTCGTAATTGAGTGAACTTCACATAAAATTCATTGCGCATTTTCTAAATTAGAACCAAAAGAAATGCTTTAGATCAGGAAGAATCAATGTCTAAATTTTTTCTGCGCTGGATCGATAGCTGGTCAGATTCAGAAAATGCGCAAGTGGGTGCTTCTAGCGAATATGTCATTGAAAAGAACATTCAATGGTTAAGAATTATTCCTTTTATTTTATTACATATCGCTTGTTTAGCAGCGTTTTGGGTGGGCGTATCTTGGTTCGCGGTTGTTTTCATGCTGGGTTTTTATTTTCTTCGCATGTTTGCAATTACTGCTTTTTTTCACCGCTATCTTTCGCATAAAACTTTTCAGACATCACGTATTGTTCAATTCATTTTTGTACTGATCGGAACCATGAGTGCGCAGCGCGGACCTTTATGGTGGGCAGCCCATCACCGTTATCACCATCACTTTACCGACACCGATCAGGACCCGCATTCAGCAAAAGCAGGCTTTTGGTATTCGCATGTAGGCTGGTTTTTAAATGAGCAAAATTTTGCTACTCGAAAAAAAGTCATTAAAGACTGGTTGAAATATCCAGAGCTGATTTGGCTAGACCGATTTAGTTTGCCTATTGTGATTTTGACGGCCTTAGCAATTTATGGTTTAGGTTCGTGGCTTGCACAACATTTCCCTGAGTTGGGTACCAATGGCTTACAACTTTTAGTGTGGGGATTTGTGATTTCCACTGTTCTATTAACACATGCAACCTTGTGTATTAATTCACTCGCTCATCGTTATGGCTCACGTGAGTTTAATACCCCAGATGATAGCCGTAATAATTTTCTACTTTCTTTAATTACCTTGGGTGAAGGATGGCACAACAACCATCACTTTTACGCAGGCAGTGTGCGGCAAGGTTTTTATTGGTGGCAGATTGATATCACCTTTTATGTGCTCAAACTGATGTCTTTATTGGGTTTGGTGTGGGGACTAAAGCCAGTACCAGACAAGGTTTATCAATATAAAAAGATTAAAAATTTATCGATAGAGAAAATTGAAAATGGTGAAGTGTTATGAAAATTGCCATTATTGGTTCGGGTATATCTGGACTTTACGCGGCTTGGAGATTGTCAGAACAACACGAGGTCACTGTGTATGAAAAAAATAACTATTTTGGCGGTCATACTGACACTCACGAGCTAGAGATAGAAGGCACTAAAGTCGCGGTAGATAGTGGTTTTATTGTGTTTAATGACTACAACTATCCGTTATTTACCGACATGCTTAAAAAATTAGGCGTAGAAACTCAATGCAGCGATATGAGTTTCTCGGTGAATAATCTGGTCAGTAGACTTCAATATAATCCTTCAAAAAAATGGTCGCTCTTTGCCCGTCCGCAGAACTTTTTAAACCGAAAATTTCTGCAAATGCTCTCAGATTTGCTGCGTTTTTATGATGATAATAAAGATATAGATGTGGTGGATATTGATCCTAATTTATCGATTGAAGAGTATTTGGACCTTCACAAATATAGTCATGAGTTTCGTTATGAACATCTTTACCCGATGTGCGGTGCCTTATGGTCGGCACCCGTTGAGCAGGTAGGCCAAATTCCATATCGATTTGTGGTGAGCTTTTTTCAGCATCACCGCATGTTGCAGTTAAAAGACCGCCCGCAATGGCAAACTGTTAAACATGGTTCGGCAAGCTATATTCGTGCTATTCAAAAGAATTGCCCATCCATTGAGTGGAAATTTGCAGAAGTAAAAGCTGTGAGCCGTTCACCAGAAACAGTTTTGATCGAAACCGTTGAAGGGCAAGCGCAATATGACTGGGTGATTTTTGCGAGCCATGCTGACGATAGCCTAAGTTTAATTAAAGATGCGTCGGAGCTTGAACAAGAAATATTAAGCCAATTTGGTTATCAAGATAATCGAATGGTCGTCCATCGTGATCTTTCAATTATGCCTAAAAGCCGTTTGCAGTGGGCAAGCTGGCATGTACATGTAACACCAAAATCTCAAGTTCAAAACGATGAGTCCGACATACATTATGGTTTTACCTACTGGATGAACAATTTGCAGAATTTATCCTGCGCTACTCAAATTTTTTCTACTTTAAATCCGAATATGAAAATCAAAGCCGAAGACATTTTGGTTGAGCGGCAATACCGACATCCCGTATTTGATGCAAAAGCGATTCAAGCTCAATCTCGTTGGCACAAAATTAATGGGCAAAATCGGACTTCGTTTTGTGGAGCATATTGGGGCTGGGGCTTTCATGAAGATGGTGCCCGTAGTGCAGCACGTGTTGTTGAGCAACTCTTAGTGTTATAAGAATAAGTAAGGAGCTTTCAAATGTTATTAAATAAACTTGCTATCGCTCCTGCACTTATTCGTCATCGGCGTTATAGCCCTAAACCACATGAGTTTAGATCGACCTTAAATTATTTATGGTTCGATCCAGATCAATTAGTTGATATTACAAAAGATTGTTCACTCTGGTCGACGGATCATTGGAATGTATTAAAGCTATCTAAAAATGATTTTTTAAACATGTATCACGGTTCTATAAGAGACAGAGTAGAGAAAGCGATACTGCAAAATAACAACTCACATCTCCGGCCAGACTGGCAAATTCGAGTCTTGGCTTTGCCTCGTTGTTTGGGCTTTCGGTTTAATTCGGTCGTATTTTATTTTGTTTTAAATAAAGCCGGAAAACCGTTATTTATTCTTAGTGAAATTACCAACACTCCGTGGAATGAACGAAAAGTCTATACACACGACTGTATAAAACAACAAGGTCAGGTAGGTGACTATCAAAGTTTCGATTTTAACTTTGAAAAATCATTTCATGTTTCGCCGTTCATGCCCATGCAGTTGACTTACCGTTGGCGATTTAGTTTTTCAGATCAGCAGAATGTCATTCACATGCAGCTTTTTGAAGAGCAGAAACAAGTCTTTGATGCCACTATGCGTTTTGAGCTTGTGCCCATCACATTTCCTTCACAGCAAT
The DNA here is from genome assembly GCF_031798995.1 of Acinetobacter sp. V104_13. NCBI lineage: Bacteria > Pseudomonadati > Pseudomonadota > Gammaproteobacteria > Moraxellales > Moraxellaceae > Acinetobacter > Acinetobacter sp. V104_13. The sequence goes on from NZ_JAVQNP010000025.1 coordinate 25,903, forward strand.
ATCGATATGCTCTTATAAACAGCCTAGCGCCTTTTAAAATGTTGTTTTCAATATATTTAGAGGCATTTAAGTTATGGCGAAAAAAAGTTCCATTTTATCGTCATCCTAAAAAGATCAAGGTAGATAAGACATGATAAAAACATTTCTTTATGGTGAAGATGACTCACTACCGTTACTGCTCAAGAGTCTTCTCAAACTACGTCATGGACAGATCACTTTTCAGGGCGCGTGGAATGGGACGGTCGGTGAAGTTTCAGACTTACATGCTGTGATTGAAGTTCACAATCCTTTATTGATGGATCTTATTTTAAAAAATGGTGTTTTGGGAGCAGCAGAAGGCTACATTCGTGGTGACTGGAGCAGCGAGCACCTTGTCGAGTTGATTCAGATCTTGGCACGTAACCGAGCTGTATTGGACCAAATCAACCAGAATGTTATTGCTCAAGCGAGCCAGTTTTTTCTTAAAGCTTGGTATCAAAATCGAAAGAATTCTATAAGTGGTAGCCGTAAAAATATTGCCGAGCACTACGACTTAAGCAACGACTTTTTTAAATTATTTTTAGATCCGTCTTTAATGTATTCGAGCGCCGTTTTTGAAAATGAAAGCATGACCCTCGAAGAAGCATCTGATTTAAAAAAAGAGATCATTTGTAAAAAGTTAGATTTAAAACCGCTAGATCATTTGGTTGAAATTGGAAGTGGGTGGGGGGGTTTTGCCATTTATGCAGCTCAACATTATGGCTGTAGAGTAACCACCATTACCATTTCACAAGCTCAATATGATGAAGCCGTTACTCGTGTAAATGAAGCTGGCTTGGCACATCGAATTGATGTGCAACTTAAAGACTACCGTTTGCTCGAAGGTAAGTTCGATAAGCTGGTTTCAATTGAAATGGTTGAGGCAGTTGGTGCGCAATATTTATCGACATACTTTGATCAATGTAAAGCACTATTAAAACCGAAAGGTTTGGCATTTATTCAAGCCATTACTATTGAAGATTTCCGATATAAAAAAGCATTAAATACAGTTGATTATATTAAGCGCTATATTTTCCCCGGTAGCTTCATTCCTAGTGTAAGTGTATTGACACAAACTGCTTCTGAAAGTGGTTTAAGGTTAAAACATTTAAATGATATTGGTTTAAGTTATGCACAAACACTTCATCACTGGCGAGCGCGTTTTTTAGCAGCGCGGGAACAAGTATTGGCTCTAGGTTTCGATGAAAACTTTATTCGCATGTGGGATTTCTATTTATGTTATTGCGAAGGTGGTTTTAAAGAAGGCGTGATAAGCAATGTTCACTTGTTGTTTGAAAGTACCAGTTACTAGCTCAAACACCTCAAGTAAGGAGACTGCTCATGTTTTGGAATTTACTGATTCTAGATTTAATGATCATGTTGCTGAGTTGGCTACTTGCCACTCTAAATGGCCGAGCTGGAATTGTAGATGCTGCATGGAGTTTCTGTCTGGCAGTAAACATTATCGTGTCTTCTTTACTCATTTCAGTTGCCCCAGTTGAAGTGCGCCTTTTTATTGGTATTTTTAGCGGCTTATGGTTTTTAAGATTATTTTGGCACCTGTTAAGACGTTATCAATCTGAACAAAAAGAAGATGGCCGTTACGCGAGCATGCGTAAAGCGATGGGTAAGTTTCAGCATATTGGCTTTTTATTCTTTTTTATCTTTCAAACACTTTTAGTGCTTTTGTTCTTTTTGCCGATGTGGATGCTCCTCAATGTAGAGGCAACTGAATGGAGTAGTGGATATAAAGTCGCTTTAGTAATTGCAGCTGTCATCATAGCAATTGCTTTCATTGGAGAGCAGCTCGCTGATCAGCAGTTATACCGATTTAAATTAAATCCAGATCATCATGGCAAAACGATGGATCAGGGTTTATGGCGTTATTCACGTCACCCCAATTATTTTTTTGAATGGTTACACTGGTTTGCCTATCCAATTATTGGTTTAGCGGCAGGCCAATATTTATTGTGGATTTATCCGTTACTGATGTGGCTATTTTTATATTACGTCACGGGTATTCCATTTAGTGAAAAACAAGCAATTAAAAGTCGCGGTCAAAATTATCTTGATTATCAACAAAAAACATCAATGTTTATTCCGCGAAAACCAAAAAAATAGGTGCGCATATGGATTTTATTGTTCATCAGTCTTTGAAAATTGTTGAAAGTGGTGTGATTCCAGATCATGCAATTCGAGCTGCAATTCGTGCTTTAAGTAAAAAGCGCTTAATCCAAGAAGGCCGTTATGACCCTGAACAAGGGGCGCAGCGCTACATGGATGTGCTTAATATGCTGAAGAAGAGCGAAATCGCCGTTGAAACGGATAAGGCAAACGAGCAGCACTATGAATTGCCGACCGAGTTTTTTCAGGCGGTGCTTGGAAAAAGACTCAAATATAGTGCGTGTTATTTCCCGACTAAAACCACAACTTTAGATCAGGCAGAAGAGCTCGCACTTCAGCTTTATTGTGAAAGAGCACAACTTAAAAACGGTCAACACATTTTAGAGTTAGGCTGTGGTTGGGGTTCTTTAACTTTGTGGATGGCAGAAAACTATCCGCGCTCACAGATTACGGCTGTTTCAAATTCTGCAACGCAGAAAAAGCATATTCTTCGGCAAGCAGAGTTGAGAGGTTTAACCAATGTTGAAGTGCTTACCTGTGATGTGAATGTACTCGACTTAGACCAAGAAAAGTTTGATCGTGTTGTATCGGTCGAAATGTTTGAACACGTCCGTAATTACCAACGTCTTTTTGAAAAAATTCAGGGTTGGTTAAAAGCAGACGGCTTACTTTGGTGTCATATTTTTTGCCATCGCTTTTTACATTATCCTTTTGAAGTGAAATCGGATTATGATTGGATGTCCAAGTATTTCTTTACTGGCGGTTTAATGCCTTCGACTTCGACTTTTTTGCATTTTCAAGAGCATTTAGAGTTGGCCCAACAGTGGCAGTGGTCGGGTGAGCATTATATGAGAACGGCAAATGCTTGGCTTGATAACATGGATAATCAAGAAGTCGAACTAAAGCCACTGTTTAAAAAAATCTATGGAAAAGATGCCAATATTTGGTGGCAACGCTGGCGTATTTTCTTCATGGCTTGTGCTGAGTTATTTGGTTTTGAGCAAGGTCAAGAATGGGTCATTGGTCACTTTTTATTTAAAAAGCGATCATAGTAATTTCTATAGCCTATCCCGGCGATAAAGATATGATAAAAAATCGACATGATGGCAAAGCGAGTCATCCATTAGCCCAAATGTTCAATCGATATTACTGGTTGCAGATTGGTCTGATTGCATTATCGATCGTGGTCGGGTTGGCTTGTAGTGCTTGGGTGATTAAGGGCTCTTTACTTAAAACCGCTTTAGAACAGGAAATGGAGCATTACTGGTTACGCATAGAACGTAATCCAAATGCTGATTTACCAGATACTAAAAATTTATATGGATATCGGTGGAATACACAAGTCGCGCCTCAACCTTTTCGGGGCATGCATTTAGAGAGTGGCGTGCACCGAGTATTCGTTGATGGTAAAGAACGAATGACCGTCTATGGTGAGCGTAATGGTCAGCATGTTCTGTTGGTATTTGGCGAAAGCAATGTTAATAAGCTGATCTGGTTATTTGGTCTTGCTCCCCTCATGTTCAGCTTATCTGTTTTATATAGCTTTTTATGGTGGTCAAACCGAAGAGCACGACGCTATTTTTCCCCAATTACGCGCTTAGCGAACGCTTTAGAAAATATTGATTGGGCACATCAAGATACTCAGGCATCTCCTTTTAGAGATATTAATACCAATGGCAACATGGAAGCCGAATATCTCAAACAAGCTTTAGAAAAATATCATCAAGTTTTAAGTGATTTTATTCGACGTGAAAGAGAATTTACTGGAGATGTGAGCCATGAGTTACGCACTCCACTCACTATTTTGAAAGGTAATGTACAACTGTGTCAGGCGAAATACGGAGACGATAAATCTTTAGTTCGTCTTCATAACACAATTGAAGATATGCAGTTGCTCGTCGATACCTTACTGGCGATTGCCCGGAATACGGTAAAAAGCTTGCCGTCTGAGAAAAATTTATTATCCAAAACGGTAAAAGATCTTGTTGAAAGTTTAGAAGCGGTGAGTGTAGCTAAAGGGATACAGATTAATATTCAACCTGACGTTTCTGAGCAGCCACGTTGGTTATATCCTTCGATGACTCAAATGGTTTTAGGTAATATTTTACGTAATGCGCTGAACTATTCTCAAGGCTCACAAATCGATATCATTCAACAAAAAAACAGCCTGATTATTGCTGATAATGGAATTGGAATTTCTTTACCCAACGATGTGAAAGTGCAAGAGCTCAGCGATTCACAACTTTCCTTAAAGGCTAAAGGTCATGGCATTGGTTTGCAATTGGTACAAAAGCTTTGCAAGCAATTAGGATGGAGAGTGGAGCTGTTTGATCGACAATATTATTTAACCACTCATCCTGAACTCGATTTGGAGCCAACCACAGGCTTAATTGTTGTGGTCTATTTAAGTTAAGTCGCGGAATCTTCCAAAGCAATTTTTAAACCGACACCTGCCACTGTATGTAATAGCTTTGGGTCAAAAGGTTTATCAACCATTTTTCTTAAGTTATAAATATGACTGCGTAACGCATCACTTTCAGGCTCTTCATCACCCCATAATTCCATCATCAGTTCTTGCTTGGTTACCACTTTTGGAGAATGGCGCATCAAAATTTTTAATAGTTTAAATTGAATAGGGGGTAACTCGATATTATTTCCGGCACGAACCACGGTTTGAGTTGCGCTATCAAGAATTAAGTCGTGGATTTGAATTTTATGGTGAGTAACTTCGCCAGCTGCTCTTTTTATTAATGCACGAATCCGCATTACTAGTTCATTAAAATCAAAAGGTTTTACCAAATAATCATCTGTTCCAGCAGTAAAACCTTTAAGTTTGTCATCTAAAGTATCTCTTGCTGTGAGCATAAGAACGGGAATATCAACGCCTTGTTCGGTACGTAGCCAGTTACATAGGTCATAACCCGAGCCATCGGGTAAATTTATATCAAGCAGCAAAAGATGATAATGCTGAGATTTGAGAAAAGTGCGTGCAGCATCTAAATTACGTGCATGATCGACAACATAACCATGCACTTCAAGAAATTCGCAGACCGTTGCTGCAAGTTCAAAATGGTCCTCAACCATGAGGATAAAGTGATTACCCATGAGATTTTATTAAGCCATTAATTTAATAGTTGTTGTTTTAATTTAGCATTAAACGGTTCGCTACCAAACCAGATTTTAAAATATTGATTTGCATTCGGATTGTTTAGAGAGCCGAGTAGCTTCTGGTTTAATTTCAGTTCTAGTTTTTGATTTTCATGTTGATAGTAGAGACTATAAAGATCTCCACTCTTAATTGGCCTATATAGTTCATTAATATGATTAAGCGGAGATTTAGCATCAAAGCCGCTAACATTTTTCTTCAAAAAGTGGGTGGCTGCGCGTTTAAATGCCCACTCGGGAATATCGCGGTTATAGCTAAAGTCCATTTTGATGCTTTGGCTTTGCCAATTTTTTTGGCAATCTTCAGCAAAGTAACTGACATTTCCCACCTTCTTGCTCGTCACCATTAAAGGTGCTGAACTGCATTTTTTTAGTTCAGCCGCATTCGCTTGAGATACGATTAAAATTCCTAGAAATATCAAGATTCGACTTTTTTGAACGGCAATATCCATTTATATACTCCTCCAAATATTGGTAAAGAACGGTAGAGGCCATTCGCTGGATCCCAATAATCTTGCTGGAAAATAATTTTTTGTTGTTCATTAATCTTAATCTGACTAATTCCATAAGAAGCCATGGTTTTTGAACGACCTAGCATTTTAAAGTCATAGGACATGTACCAATGGATGTAAGCTGTATCTTGGTGATGAGTTGCACTAATGAGTTTTACAGTGACATTACTCACTCGGGCATTCATGCCTTCAAAATGCTTAATGAGATCTTTCTTTTGAGAGAACTGTGAGAGTGTATCGTTGATATAGAGCTGATCAGCGTAAAGATTACTGGCATTATTTACAAAAGAAGGGGTGCCGAGTGTATTAAATGCAGCGACAAAACGATTGCCGATATCTAACGCCTGTTGATCATCTAATTCTATACCAGTAATTTTTTGTTCAGCTTTGCCATAGTCACCTGAGTAACTAGGCACACTTTTACACGCCGTTAAACCTACCAAAGTAACCAACCCTAGGGCTATAGTTATAATTTTCATGTCGATATCCAAGCCAACTTTATAAGATCAAATTAAAGAGCTGGTCGTGAATTTTGCGTGAATTCTTATGTTTTATGATTTGGGATTTAATGCTGGTTTCTTTGAGGCAAATAGATCTTCACTAACTTAAAGTTTTTTATAGTAATGCTTTACTTTTTATCAAAGAAATTACAGATCTTTTTTGAAAAAGATAACATCCATATTCATGTAACTAGATGAATTTGTTTTTTCAAAACCAAGTTTATTTAATAGGTTGTGGGCAGGTAAATTATCTTTTTCTGAAAAAGCGATCACATGCTTAAATTTTCGACTTTGCATGTCTTCTAGTAACTTAAGTGAAGCTTCAACAATATAACCTTTATTTCGCTCAGTTTTAATAAGTCTAAAACCTAGTTCAGCTTCTGTCTTGCTATCAACCTCACAAGTTTCAAAACCACAATAACCAATAATTTTATGGGTATCTTTTAAAACGATAGCCATCTTGCCAAAATTATGATTTTTATAGTGCTCCAAAATTTCTAAAAAACGATCAGTTGCTGCCTCAGTTGATAAGGCACCATGAGGTGAAAAAGCCATAAAATCTTTGTCTTGAAACATCTCCAACATAATAGGTAAGTTTTCTTCAAGGAATGGCCGTAAAATTAAACGTTCTGTTTCTAACATAGAGTTCTTATTAAATAGTTTAAAAAATTATAGCTTATAAGATGAATAATAATTCAATAAAGAAAGCAATTTTATTCTAGCTGCGCTTTACCCATAAGAGATATAGATAAATTTTACATAAATAGAAGGATTCAATAATGAAAACAATCGGCTTATTAGGTGGAATGAGTTGGGAATCGACAGCGCTTTATTATCAGAAAATTAATAAAATGGTTCATCATAAATTAGGAAAATTGCACTCAGCTAAGGTCATTATTAATAGTGTTGATTTTGAAGAAATAGCAGCCTTGCAAGCGAAGGGTTTATGGCAAGAAGCTGGCACATATTTAGCTGAGCAAGCACAAAATTTAGAAAAAGCAGGGGCAGATTGTATTTTGGTGTGTACTAACACCATGCATAAAATTGCTGCACAGATTGAAGATTCAATTACGGTTCCTTTCTTACACATTGCTGATGCAACTGCAAAAGAAATTTTGAGTCAAAACATTGGTAAAGTTGCATTGTTAGGGACTGCTTTTACAATGGCGCAAGATTTTTATAAAGCTCGATTACAAGATCATGGAATTGATGTTGTTATTCCAAATGAAGAAGATCGAAAGACAGTCCATCGCATTATTTATGAAGAACTTTGTTTAGGTGTGATTAACCCCGATTCTCAGCAAAAGTATATTGCTATTGTAGAGAGGCTTATAGCTGAAGGTGCCCAAGGAATTATCTTAGGTTGTACCGAAATTTGTATGTTAATTGGTGAGCTTAAATTCTCGGTTCCTTTATTTGATACGACCACCATTCATGCAAAAGAGGCGGTGAGTTTTAGCTTGAATGAAAATAAGAATTTTCATAGCACCAATTTAAATATATCTGCTGCAATTTCTGGGAATACTGTTTAGCAATATTTGGAATATCCTTTGTCATTAAACGTTAAGCTTGTGTCGTCAAATGTAAAGTGGCCCATATCCTAACTGTTGTAATTTTGGTTATTGCTTTTATAGGCACTCAATAAAAAACCAAAATATGGAATAGGACATGACGTTGACGAAAGCTATACGTTTCTATGGAACAGGAACGCCAGAAGTATTGCGCTATGAAGATGTAGAAGTAGGAGATCCAAAAGCAGGGGAAGTACGCCTACGTCATGTGGCAGTCGGCCTAAATTATGCCGATACATATTTTCGTAATGGAACCTATCAAATTCCAATGCCTAATGGCATGGGCGTCGAAGCTTCAGGTGTTATCGAAGCTTTAGGTGAAGGAGTAACTCAGCTTAAAGTAGGTGATCGAGTTACTTATACAGGTTTTTTAAATACGTTAGGTGCATATAGCACCCACCGTTTAATTCCAGCAAATGCTTTAATTAAATTACCCGAAGAAATTTCTTGTGAAACAGCGGCAGCCATGACCATGCGAGGGCTGACCGCTGCTTATCTAATGCGCCGCATTTATGACTTTAAAGCTGGCGATTCAATTTTATTACATGCAGCCGCAGGCGGTGTTGGGCTGATCGTTTCTCAATGGGCTAAATTACTTGGCTTGACTGTTATCGGGACCACATCTTCAGAAGAAAAAGCTGCTGTAGCACGAGCTCATGGTTGTGATCATGTTATTAACTACAGTCATGAAAATGTTGCGGAGCGTGTACGTGAGTTAACAGGCGGCGTGGGTGTAAATGTCGTTTTCGATAGTGTCGGTCAAGCTACTTTTATGAGTTCATTAGACTCTCTCAAACGCCGTGGTTTGTTGGTCTGCGTAGGAACAGCATCTGGTCCAATTCCTGCTTTTGACCCAGTATTACTTGCCGTAAAAGGATCATTGTTTGTCACACGTCCAGCTTTGGCAGATTACATTGCAGATCCTGCCGAGAAGAAAGAATTGGCAAATGAATTATTTGATCATGTTCGACATGGACGAATCAAAATTGAAATTAATCAGCGCTATGAGCTAAAGGATGCTGTGCAAGCTCATCATGATTTGGAAGCACGTAAAACAATAGGTTCATCAATCTTTGTAATTTGAAGGGATTTCTTATGCAAATTGAACAGTTAACTTGCAATATTGGTGCAGAGCTCAGTGGTATCAAACTTGCTGATGCGATTTATGATGATGGATTATTTGCTGAAATTCGCACACAACTACTTAAACACCGTGTGTTGTTCTTGCGAGATCAGCACTTAACCCGTCAGGATCATGTGGCATTTGCAGAAAAATTTGGACAGTTAGAAGATCATCCTGCGGTAGGCAGCCACCCTGATCATCCGGGTTTGGTGCAGATCTATAAACATCCTGAAAGTCCTGTCGATCGTTATGAAAATGCTTGGCACAGCGATGCAAGCTGGCGCAAAGTTCCACCGATGGGATGTGTGCTGCACTGTGTCGAATGCCCACCTGTAGGTGGTGACACCATGTGGACCAATATGGTCATGGCCTATGCGTCTTTACCCGACGATATTAAGGCTAAGATTGCAGACTTACGTGCTTATCACAGCATAGAAGCGAGTTTTGGCGCGGCTATGCCACTTGAAAAACGCTTGGACTTAAAAGCAAAATTTCCTGATGCTGAGCATCCAGTGGTACGTACTCATCCTGAAACGGGCGAGAAAATTTTATACGTCAACGCGTTCACAACCCACTTCAGTAACTATCACACCAAAGAGCGCGTCAGATTTGGACAAGATGCCAATCCAGGCGCAGCTGAACTACTGCGTTACTTAATTTCTCAAGCGTATATTCCTGAGTTTCAAGTGCGTTGGCGCTGGAAGCCTAACAGCATTGCCATTTGGGATAACCGCAGCACACAACATTACGCAGTCATGGATTACCCACCTTGCCACCGAAAAATGGAGCGGGCGGGCATTATTGGTGACGCAACCTATTAAGTCTATAGGTTAAAAATTTTATCTAATTGAAAATTCTAAAAAATATATGAGGAGATGCACATGCAATTCTTTGATGACTCATTGCACCCAGAAAATATGGAAAAAGTGGTAATCACGGTTGCGCCGTATGGACCCGAATGGATGCCGGAAGACTTTCCTGAAGATATTCCAGTGACCATGGATGAGCAAATACAAAAAGCGGTTGAGTGCTATGAAGCGGGCGCGACGGTGCTGCATTTACATGTACGTGAGCTTGATGGGAAAGGCTCTAAACGCTTGTCAAAATTTAACGAGCTTATTGCAGGGGTTCGTGAAGCTGTGCCTGACATGATTATTCAGGTGGGTGGCTCGATCTCATTTGCACCAGAGAGTGAAGGTGAGGCTGCATTATGGCTAAGTGATGACACCCGACATATGTTGGCTGAACTTACACCAAAGCCCGATCAGGTTACGGTGGCAATTAACACTACACAAATGAATATTATGGAATTGCTCTATACTGAATATTTAGAAGGGACTTCATTGGCACATCCAGCGACTCAGGCAGCATATGCAGAGATGACCGTGCCAGCAGGGCCAGCATGGGTTACCGAACATATTAAGCGCTTATGTAAAAACAATATTCAACCGCACTTTCAGTTAACGGGTATGCATGGACTTGAAACCCTAGAACGTATGGTGCGTAAAGGATTGTACATGGGGCCTTTAAACTTAACTTGGATTGGAATCGGTGGCGGTTTCGATGGTCCAAACCCATTTAATTTCTTTAATTTTATTCATCGCGTACCCGATGGATGTACTTTGACATCTGAGTCTCTACTCAAAAATGTATTGCCTTTTAATACGATGTCGATGGCAATGGGTTTACATGCCCGTGTGGGTAACGAAGACACGATCATTGATCATCACGGACGCCGTTTTTCATCTGTAGAGCAAATTAAGCAAACCGTTCGGATTGCCCATGAATTAGGCCGTGAAATTGCCTCAGGAAAAGAAGCCCGTGAAATTTATCGTATTGGGGTGCAATACAACAGTATTGAAGAAACTCTAATCGCAAATGGTATGGCACCCAACCGTAAAGCAGGGCAAAAAGGCGTGCCGCAGCGTAACTAATGTGACAAGGTCTAACGGAATTTAGACCTCAAATGTAGTGCAGCTTATTCACTTTGTTTTTAAAAGTGCGCTGCTGCACTAGCTAAATAGAAATTATAAAAAATACAAGGAGGTCATATGAATGCACATCAGTATTCAGATCAGATGAGCGATGTTGATACGTCAATCAGTATACCTCGTCGTTATGCATGGCTTGTCTTTGCTTTGACATTTGGTTTGCTCATTTCAGATTACATGTCTCGACAAGTCTTAAACGCAGTCTTTCCTTTACTTAAAAATGAGTGGTTACTCAGCGATAGTCAGTTAGGTTTGCTCAGTGGCATTGTCGCGTTAATGGTGGGTTTATTGACTCTGCCGTTGTCATTAATGGCAGACCGTTTTGGACGAGTTAAAAGCTTGGCCATTATGGCGACGTTATGGAGTTTGGCGACTTTAGGATGTGCACTGGCTGAAAATTATGAGCAAATGTTTATTGCTCGTTTTATGGTTGGTGTGGGTGAGGCTGCTTATGGCAGCGTTGGAATAGCAGTGGTTGTGGCTGTTTTTCCACGAGAAATGCGTGCAACACTTGCCAGTGCTTTTATGGCGGGTGGCGTATTTGGCTCGTTTTTGGGTGTGGCTTTAGGTGGTGTACTCGCACAGCATTTCGGTTGGCGTTGGGCTTTTGGAGGCATTGCTTTATTTGGTCTCATTTTGGCCTTTCTTTATCCAATTTTAGTGAAAGAAAACAGAATAAACGCAACACCTCAAAATAAAATTCGTAGTAAAACCCAGCACATAAAAAGCCCTTTAAAAACTTTATATTCAAGTCGTTCAGTCATTGCCACTTACATTGGTAGTGGTCTGCAATTATTTGTTGGTGGCACAGTGATTGTCTGGATGCCGAGTTATCTCAATCGCTATTACGGCATGAGTACCGACAAAGCAGGCGTAATGGCAGCGATCATTTTGCTATGTAGTGCAGTAGGCACAATTCTATGCGGCATGTTGTGTGATTATTTGGGCCGTAATTGTCCAGATCGTAAGGTCAGTTTAGCGATTACATACTGCTTGCTCAGTTGTGTTCTTTTATTAATTGCTTTTGCTGCGCCTGCGGGACGTAATCAGTTACTTCTCATTTGTCTCGGAATGTTTATTGCTCTAGGAACCAATGGGCCATCTAGTGCCATGGTGGCCAATCTCACACATAACTCAGTTCATGGCTCTGCATTTGCAACACTCACCTTAGCTAACAATTTTCTTGGTTTAGCTCTTGGCCCTTTAGTGGTTGGCAAAGTATCTGATGTGATTGGTTTACACAGTGCATTTCAACTCATGCCATTGGTCAGTATTGCAGCTGCAGCCGTATTTTTTTATGCCAAACGCCATTATCACAAAGATATCTCACGCTTTGAGCAGCAAGGAATAACTGAGCTCAAAAATCATTCAGATAACCAAATTCAAAAATGCGGGATGAATAACAAATGATGATTCGGCAATTACATATTGATGTATTTTTTGACTTTATTTGTCCTTGGTGTTTAATCGGAAAACGTCAGCTACTGATCGCTATAAATAGATTTTATCAGCTTCACCCCGAAGTCAAAGTTGTTGTGCACTGGCGAGGTGTTCAGCTCATACCCGACTTGGCAATTGAAGGGGTACCTTTTCAAACGTTTTATTTGAAACGGTTAGGTAGCTTGACTGCAGTTCGTATGAGACAAGAACAGGTCAATAATGCTGCAAATAAAGTTGGGCTCAAGATCGATTTTGAGCAAATTAAACGCATGCCAAATACGGCCAAAGCTCATCGCTTATTTGATAAAGCTTTAAAGTTAGGAACTCCTGAGCAGTGCAATGCGTTGTTAGAACAACTCTTTGCTGCATATTTTTATGATGGGTTAGACATCGGAAATACCACCACTTTATACAAAATCGCCAAACGCTGTGGTTTCCCGCGTGAACTGATCAAAGATTTGCTTATTCAAGATCATCAAGATTTTATCTCTGCAAGTACAGGAGGTAATGGCGTGCCTTACTTTATTTTTGATCGGGCTTCTGCCTTGGTGGGCGCGCAATCAGCAGATGCACTTTATCAAGCGATGCAAGAGGCAATGCTGGCACAAGGAGAGTTGATATGACTAACCGATTTGAAGTGCCTGTTGAGAAAATACCGAATTCAGGTGAGCGGGCTTTTTTTAAAATTGGAGATAAAACTCTCGCACTATTTAACGTTGCGACTCAATTTTATGCAATCGATGACAGCTGTCCTCATCAGGGCGCATCGCTATTTAGTGGACGTCTAGAAGGACGAGTGATTCAGTGTTGTGCCCATGGTCTACGCTTTGATTTAACAAATGGCTGTTTAGTTAATTCTGCTCAGCTCAAAGTTGCAACCTATCCCGTAGAAGTGATCGAGGACAAGGTATTTATTGTGATCGGTTGTGGGGAAAATCATGAGTAGTTTAGTTTTGAAAAATTTTTCCCAACGTACAAGAGAATTAGCACCAGGCTTTGTGGTCAGTTCGGTCGTTGCTGCGGCTGCCTGTTTTTTATCAGAGCATTATGGCGCGCCAGTCATGTTATTTGCATTATTACTCGGCATGAGCGTGAATTTTTTAGCAGCTGAAAGTAAATGTAAGGTAGGTATCGAGTTTACCGCACGTAGTGTGCTCAGAATGGGTATCGCGTTACTCGGAATGCGTATTACTTTAGGGCAAATTACCGCACTAGGTTGGCAACCTGTTGCGTTAGTCGTTACTCTTGTTATTGTCACAATTGCCGTTTCTGTCATTGCCGCTAAAATTTTAGGTTTCCAAAAACTATTTGGCATGCTTACTGGTGGATCAACGGCAATCTGTGGTGCTTCAGCCGCATTGGCACTATCTGCTGCTTTTCCAAATCATCCGCAAAAAGAAAAGGCGACTTTGTTTACCGTGATTGGCGTGTCGGCACTTTCAACCTTTGCAATGATCGTCTATCCGATGATTGCGAAGTGGCTAGAGTTATCGCCACAAGCGGCTGGTGTGTTTCTTGGTGCTACGATTCACGATGTAGCGCAAGTGGTTGGCGCTGGTTATAGCATGTCTACTCAAACGGGGGATACGGCGACTGTAGTTAAACTTATGCGTGTAGCAATGCTGCTTCCAGTAATTGTTTGTGCGGCTATGATTACCCGTATGCAAGGTGCTGATTCAACAGGGGAGCGACCACCATTGCTGCCTTGGTTTGCCGTTGGCTTTCTACTACTCGCTTGTATTAACAGTACAGGATGGGTGCCAGCGATGGTTCAAAATGGAATTAATGACTTATCACGCTGGTTTTTAGTCATCGCAATTAGTGCTTTAGGAATGAAAACTCAGTTAAAAGAATTAGCATCTGTCGGCATTAAACCGATTCTTTTAATGATCGGCGAAAGCATCTTTTTGGTGGCATTGGTTCTTGGACTTATGCGCTTGTGGTTTTAATTTTAAAAATTAAATTTTTAAGGAAGTTCTGGAGTAGTTCTCCAGCTTCCTTACATTTTAAATGACTTCATTTCGTTTCAAATAAAGAGCAATTAATTGAGCAGGGCTTTATTGTGACTACGCCACATATTTGGTGACATACCAAATTGGCTAATGAACCAACGAGTAAAAGAACTCGGCATTGAGTAACCTAAAATATCAGACACTTGAGCAAGTGAATAATTTAGATTTTTTAAATAACGAAATACGAGATCTTTGCGTACTTCATTCATTAAATCACTAAAACTCGTTTGAGCTTCTTCTAATCGACGCTGTAAAGTCCGTACGTGAATACCATGTGTTTGAGCGACTTGATCAATCGTAGCGCGGCCCATTGGTAAAAGAAGATAAATACTTTTACGAATATCAAAAATCATGGTCGATTCATTGTTATTTTGCAAAATATCTAAATAACGCTGCGCATGGTTAGCCATCGCCAGATTTGCTTGAGGGTTTGTTGTATCAAGTTCGGCTGCCGTACAAACAATGCCATTAAAGTCACTACCAAACTCTAGCGCACAGCCAAAAATCCGCCGATGCAAAGTTAAATCACTAGGCGGGTTATGAGTGAAGTGTACACTTAAAGGCCGCCATTTTTGCATCATGAGTGCTGCACAAAAACGATGGGTGATTCCTAAAGCAAGTTCTGTGGCTTGACGGCTATATCCGTAAGTTGTGGTTATAACTTCTTCTCGAATAACTACTGTATCGTTAATTTCTTCAATATATATTTCAAGTGAGTTATTGAGTAAATTCCTATAACGAACAATCGTTTGTAGCGCTTCTCTCAAAGTATATTGGTAACTTAATAATAAACTCAGTTCACCAAAATCCGCGATTTCGCGTTGCTCTGCCATATGTAATCCGAATACATCGCAATTACTCATTTGGGCTGAGTCTTCAAGCAAGGTAATGGCTTTATCTACAGGAATACGTTGTTTAAGATCATTCAATTGAGTTTGGCTAAGCCCAACACGTGATAATAAATGGTAGGGATTTAGATCTAATTGCTGAGCAACTGCCAAATAATTTTTTAAAGAGGCGGTATGCGCAAGAGGCACCATTTTATTATCTCCTGTTCTTAATCAGCCATATTCCTTACAGCTCATATCTAGTTATAACTAAAATATCTGCATTACAAAAGCTTTTATTTAAGCGCCTAATCATGATGTCGAATCAATTTTAAATCTGTTCTTTTAATTCATTTGTAATTACAAAAACTATTTTAATTAATTTACGAAATTTTAAAAAGATGTGTCGTCAAATGAAAAGTCCGTGACGTCTTATGTACACCATTAACTGAAATGAGCCTTTATTGTGAATGGAGTTTTATAAAAATTCTTATGCATCCTAGATGGCAAAATTCACAGGCGTCGAAATGGAAAAAATACAAACCAAAGCAACAATTTTAATTATTCCGGGGTTACGCGATCATGTTCCCGAGCATTGGCAAACAATCTTAGAAACAAAGCTAGCAAAGGTTCGCTCTGTACCACCTGTAGAAACTAATAAACTCAATTGTGAAAATAGAGTTGCTGCTATTCAGGCACAACTCGAACAAATACAAGGGCCTGTCATTTTGGTCGCACACAGCGCTGGTGTGCTGATGACAATACACTGGGCTGCAAAATATCAACGACCAATTCAAGGAGCTCTACTTGTGGCTCCACCTGACTTAAACGAAAGCTGGCCAGAAAATTATCCAAGCCCAACTGTACTTCATCAAGAAGGATGGAGTCCTTTACCAGATCAAGAACTACCTTTTCCCAGCATTTTGGTTGCAAGCACCAATGACCATTTAGCTCGTTATGAAGCTGTCAGTGAAATGGCAGAAAAGTGGGGTAGTCGACTCGTAAATTTAGGTGAAGTGGGACATTTAAACCCTGCATCTGGCTTTGGCTATTGGCCTTTAGCTGAACAATTCATTCAACAGTTAGATCAGGTCGAACAACCAGCCTAGTGCAAAAAAATACCTGCTTATGTAAACCATTTAAAGCCAATGGATGGCTTTGAGTAATAAGCAATAAATAAAAAAATCATATTTATAGGGAGATAATATGATGGGTCAGTACGTCTATTTAAATCTAAGAAATAATCACGTTCTATATATTCAAAAAATAGGTGTTTCATTAAGCCTAATTTTATTCATGTCTAAAGTGAACGCAGAGAATTTTGATATTGATAAAGATTGGAAGTTCGATACAAAAACGACATTAAGCTTAGGAGCCAGTTGGAGTACGCAAGATCCATCCGTTTCATTACTTTATCGGCCTGACGCAAACAAAATAGGTAAACAAGGCGCTAGCATTGATGTGAATGGTGATGATGGGCGTATGAATTTTAGTAAATATGATGCCATTTCACAGATCATCAGAGGCATAACCGAAGTTAAGCTAAATGGAAAACAGCAGGGTGCGGTCATTAGCACTAAATACTGGTATGACCATGCCTATGAGACAGGGCACGGAGACTTTAAACCCTTTAATGATTCAGCGTGGCCAAGGCTCGCAAAGTTCAAAGGTATCGATTTATGGAATGCCTATATATGGAAAGATTTTGAATTAGACGATGGAAAAAGCATCAATTTAAAATTAGGCAAACAGACTTTAAATTGGGGGAAATCTCAGTTTTTTCAAAACGGTTTAAATTCGGTGAGTGCTTTTGATTTTGCTGCAATTAACCGACCGGGTGGTGATGCAAAAGAAAGAATCATTCCAACCGAAATGTTTTCATTCGACACAAGCATTAATAAAAATTTGAAAATAGAAGGGTTCTATCAATTTAAATTTAGACCTTCAGTTGTTGATGGTAACGGAACTTTCTTTGAGATTTCAGACTTTGTGCCCGAAAATGCAGGTCCAGTTCTGATTGCTGGAGGTGGAGATAAATTATCGGATACCGCAATTCGTTTACGTACCTATATTCCACGTGCAGAAAGTAGAAAAGCAAAGGATAACGGCCAATATGGTATTGCTTTAAAACAGACATTACCCAGTTTAAATAATGCTGAGTTAGGTATTTACTATGCGAATTACCATAGCCGTAATGCAAACTTTGATGGAACGGCCGTAACAGCTGCAGGACCCGAACATTTTAATAGCGCGAGTTATTTTTCTATCTATCCTGAAAATATCAAAATGTTTGGATTAAGTTTGACTGGTAAAGTTGGAACAACAAACGTTTTTAGTGAGTTAACCCACAAACCTAATCAACCTTTGCAACTAAACGGTACAGACATTGTCTATGCTCAAGTGTTATCAGAAGGAACACCATTTGCACCGCCGGGAAAAACTGTTGGATTGGGTCAATATATCCAAGGATATGTACGCTTACCTGTAACACAATTTTCGGTTGGAGCAACTGGCAGCATATTCAATATTTGGGGTGCAAATTCGATGACATGGTCTACAGAGTTTGCCTTAAACCATATTGCAGATATTGGTAATCATCGGATTGGTCGGACTGGTGCATTTGGCCGTAGTGAGCTTTCAACAGGTGCTTATAATCCTGAAACAGGCGACTTTAAATGTACGCCGTATGGTACAGCCCATCTTACCAATGCAGAAATAGACAATTTAAATGAACGCTTTTGTAATAAAAACGGTTTTTTTAATGAATGGTCATTTGGCTACCGATTACGTGGAGCATTAAATTACCAAGATATTTTACCTTCTACCGTGATTACGCCAAGTCTTAGTTTTAGACACGATGTTTATGGATATAGCCAAAACTTTCAAGAAGGGCAAATGAGTGTAACTGGGGCGTTATCTATGACTTATCAGCAAAAATATACAACAGAGATTGCCTATAATAACTTTTTTGGTTCTAATGAATTTAGCACGATAGATGATCGAGATTTTGTATCATTAACATTTAAAGCTAATTTTTAGTTCAATTATTTTATAAAAAATATAGAAAGGCTCGTTATAAATGATATTTATACGTGGAGGATAACTTTGAAATTTAGATCAAAAATTGATTGGTGGCTTTTACTCATATTTATTGTTGTCACTGGCAATATCCTTATGAAAATTTATGAAGCAAATCATCATTATTCTTTAGCTTCAAATTTTCAGCACCTCTTCATTTATAGTTTAGTCATTTTGGTTATTTGGCTTCCGGTCTTTAACACGTATTACGTAGTAGAAAACAACACATTAATCATTAAGAGCTTGGTATTTCGATGGAAAATTAATATCAATGATATTACTCAAATAGAACCTACCCATAATCCACTTTCTTCTCCAGCATTATCGCTAGATCGACTTAAAATTTATTATATGAAAGATGGAAGAATGGCTACAGTAATGATCTCGCCCAAAGATAAAGAGGGTTTCTTAAATGCTTTACACAAAAGTTCTAATTGATAGTTAATGAAGACAGTAAATTAAGTGCCTAATAAATACTCAGTTATGTATTAGATTTTTGAAAATACGGTCTGTAATGCTCAGTACAGTTAAATAAATCAACTATAAGTCTCTCTTCTAAAGCATTAACCTGTATTTATTGCGAATAAATAAAATGGAGATAAAAGATGCTTAACGATTTTTTGAAGCCAACTTTAGGCATTACGGTTGTATGTGTACTTGCAGGATGTGCGTCATCCTCTCAATATCCAATTACTGATAGTTATGGGCCAGAACCAAAACTTCCTGAACCAAAAACAAGCTTATTACCGACCGTTAATATAGCCCCAGCAGAAGGTTGGCCAAATGGCGCTATGCCAACTCCAGCAGAAGGTTTAAAGGTCAAAGCCTTCGCCAAAGGACTTGAGCACCCGCGTTGGCTTTATGTATTACCAAATGGCGATGTATTGGTTGCTGAAACAGATGCTCCGCCTAAACCGGAAGACAGCAAAGGTATTAAAGGTAAAATCATGACTTTTGTGATGAGGCGTGCAGGCTCATCTCATCCGAGCGCAAACCGTATTAGTTTACTTCGTGACACCAATGGAGATGGAGTCGCTGACCAGAAAACGGTATTCCTTAAAAACTTAAATTCTCCATTTGGTATGGCATTGGTAGGTAATAACTTATATATTGCCAATACGGATGCACTAGTACGTTTTCCTTATCAAGAAGGGAAAACTCAAATTACAGCCAGTGGAACCAAAGTATTGGACTTACCGGGTGGTGCTTTAAACCACCACTGGACCAAAAATGTAATTGCTAATCGCGAAGGTACAAAGCTCTACATTACTGTCGGTTCTAACAGTAATGTTGCTGAAAATGGTTTAGATCAAGAAAAAGATCGCGCACAAATTACAGAGTTTGATATTGCAAGTGGTCAGTCACGCCCATTTGCAACAGGACTGCGTAATCCTAATGGTATGGCTTGGCAACCTCAAAGCGGTAAACTTTGGACGGTGGTTAATGAACGTGATGAAATTGGGAGTGACCTAGTACCCGATTATATGACATCGGTTCAAGACGGTGCTTTTTATGGTTGGCCTTATAGCTACTATGGTCAACATGTAGATGTGCGAGTAAAACCGCAAAATCCTGAAATGGTTGCTCGTGCAATTAAACCCGACTATGCGCTAGGCAACCATACGGCTTCTTTAGGCCTCGCATTTTATGCAGCCGAACTGATGCCACAATTTAGAGGTGGGGCATTGATCGGTCAGCATGGTTCTTGGAACCGTAAGCCTCACAGTGGTTATAAAGTTATTTTTGTACCATTTAGAAGTGGTCAACCTTCTGGTCCACCGCAAGATATCTTGACTGGATTCCTCAGCGATAAAGGCAAAGCATATGGTCGCCCTGTGGGTGTAACAATTGATTTCTCAGGTGCTGTGTTAGTTGCAGATGATGTCGGCAATACGATCTGGCGCGTTTCGCCAGTTGCAGAAACGACTTATGAGACTCCATATAAAAAATAAATGGTCTAAATCTCATTTCATGACTTCATTATTTTTATTTTATTTCAACGGTATGAGATAAATAAATATTTTAAAATAACTGACTAATTTGCCCGAGATTTGGTGAATTAGTTAGTTTCCTTTATCTATCTATTTTAGTCTGAATTAAATCAGGTTCTTTTTACAATTTATTATTAAATTTTGATAGCATTCGCGTTATACACAATAAGAACTGTATATGAATTATGACCGATCAATTAAGAGCAAAATTTGAGAATTTAGAACTTAACGCAGGTTTAGGGAAAATTAGCGCCTTTATTTCCATGTCACTCAGCTTACTTTGCTTATTTGGTGCATTATGTTTTTTATTTCCCAGTGTATTAACCACCCCAGAACTCCGTCCTATTTACGCAAAACACTATAATCTTTTTTATTATGGCCTCATCACAGGCATTATTATTAGTGCTGGTTTCGGTGCATTTAGTGCCATTATCCGTCAAAACCGATATGGATTTTACGGGCTGTGTTTTTCACTTGTAGCAGCAGTTTTGGGCTGTGGTGTAATTGAAGCACCAGTTTTGCCAAGTGTACCGTTTTATGCAGGTATCGATTATTTTGTACTGACCTTATTCATTTTAGCGTTCATTTTTATTCCGCTTGAAGGCTTTTTTGCTAAAAATCCTGAACAAAAAATATTAAGAGTAGGGTGGGTGACCGATATGAAATATTTCATGGTCAGCCATATTGGAATCCAATTATTCAGTTTTTTAACAGTTATGCCAATTCAATATTGGATTACACATCTACCTGATAATCCAATTGTACCTTATGTACAAGCTCAGCCGATTTGGCTGCAATTTATTGAGTTGCTCATCGTGGTCGATTTTACGGTGTATTGGTTACATCGTGCCATGCATGAGGTTAATTTCTTATGGCGCTTTCATGCGATTCATCACTCGACTGAATATATGGATTGGTTAGCATCTTCTCGTTTACATGTCATTGAAGTGCTCATGACTCGCTTTATTGCGACATTACCTATTTTCCTGTTGGGTTTTCATACTTCAGCAGTTTTTGCTTATTTAGTTTTTATTTCGTTTCACGCTATTTTCATTCATTCCAATGTACGTTTTCGTTTTCCATATTTGCGCTGGATTATCGCTACGCCAGAATTCCACCATTGGCATCACTCTTCAGAAAAACCTGCGATTGATAAAAATTACGCTGCCTTTATTCCTCTATATGATGTCATCTTCAAAAGTGTATATATGCCAAATCATCTAGCAAGCGTGTATGGCACGGTGGGTTATAAAATTCCAAATAGTTTTATAAAACAATTTACGTGGCCATTTAAAAAATATGTAAAGCGGTTTTTAAAACCTTGGCGTGACCAATGAAATAAAAAATAGCCTCTATTGAGGCTATTTTTTATAGGCTTATTTACTTTTAAAGTTTTTAAAAATCAGAAGAAGGGCAACAAGCGACAGTAAGACAATAAAACAAATATAACTATTTGCTGTACTCATCAGCCCAATTTTCCCAACAAAATAGCCAGCTAAAATTGCAGGAATACTAAATGCTAAATAACTTTCAACAAAAAATGCAGCCATAAGTCCTGCGCGTTCTTCTGGTAAAGCTAGAGGCATTACTGTGCGGATTGCGCCCATAAAAGCTGTACCAAAACCCACACCCGTAATAATAGAACCGAGAAATAAAACTACTGCATTTGTAAGATTAATTGCTAAAAATAAAATGATTGAACCAATAGCAATTGAAAGAGTACCGGTTAATAAAATACGGTAATTTGTCGACTTTCTAAGTGTTAATATACCGACTGCGCCTGAGAGTGCTAGCGCCATAAACATAATACCGTTTAGCCATGCAGATGAAGTATGGAAAATTTTTGCCAGTAAAGAGGGCATAAGTGATAAGAAGAAACCACTGACCATCCAAAGAGCAATATTAATTGGACTAATACTCAATAAAGCACTTTTTGTTTGTGGAGGAATAGCCATATTGGGTTTTAAAGAGGCAAGTGCACCCGATCTTTTTTGGGCTGTTTCAGGAGTAAAAAAACTTAAAATGAGTTCACAAATAAGAAGAAGACATAAAAATTCAAAAACAAGCTGTAACGGTTGGGCAGAGAATTGCAAAATAGAACAAGTTAGAAATATACCAACAGCCATGCCGACCATTGGTGCGATACTATTAATAAGCGAACCCTGAAGCTTACTAAAATCTAAAATTGCTGCGCCTATAGCCGAGACAGCAAGCCCTGTTGCGATTCCTTGTAAGCCCCGTGCAATAAATAACATCGAAACATCTGAAGCAAATAAGAAAAAGCTCATCGAAATAATTTGCAGAAAAATGGCTGCAATAATGACAGGACGACGTCCAATATAGTCAGACAAAGAACCAATAATCAGTAATGAACCCAGCAGAGTAAAAGCATAAGTTGCAAAAATTAAAGTCAAAGTGACAGGTGAAAATTGCCAAAGCTGTTGGTATAGACGATAAAGTGGAGTCGGTGCACTAGACGCCGCCATAAAAGTCATGAGCGTGATTGTATTAAGTGTCAATGCACTTGCACTATCTAACTGAAAAACTGATCCAGACCGTTTTGAACTTGAATTGTTCATATAAGATGAATAACATAAAAGCGAATATTTAGCTTTTATACATTATTTTCACACTAAAGCAAATCTTTAGCTTTAGTGTATTTTGTATATAGATATAAATATTTATAAATTTTTTGATCCCTTTACAGAGTTTATAAATGGCAAAAGTTGTTACTGGATTACGTCCAGGTGGTCGTAGTGAAAGAATTCAAACTGCGGTACATCAAGCAGTAAAAGAGCTTCAAAAAAATTTAGAGCAAAGCCAAATTACTATACCTATGATTGCTCATGAGGCAGGAGTAACACCTTCAACTATTTACCGCCGTTGGGGCGATATCAATCAGCTATTTTCAGATGTAGCCCTAAATGAACTTAAACCTGATATGGAACCAAAAGATTTAGGTTCATTTCAGCTGGATATCACTGCATGGATTGAACAATATTTTGAGGAGTATTCTTCTGAAGTTGGTCAAACATTATTACGTGATGTGCTATATACAGCCGACGCTTCAAATGCGAGAAAATGTGAAGCCTTAATTATTCAACAACTTGATATTATTCAAGCCAGAGCTAAATCGCGTAATGAACCTACTATAAATAATGAAGAAATTATCGAAGCTGTGATTGCCCCTATGCTATTTCGCATCTTATTCACTGAACGTACCTTAAGCTTAGATTACGTCCACATTTTATTGGAACGGTTATTTAACGCTCCCTAATTTGAATTAATTTATTAAAGCCTATTAGTAAGATTTTTTTAACAAGAACGAGACACTTTATCTTGTTAAAAAATTATATATCAATTTTTCTTATTATTTTTAAACTAAATTTTCATAATTTATAATTTACATGTTTTTTATAAAATCATTTATTTAATAAATGTTGTGCTAGTATAAGACAATTAAACTTCTACAGCCATTTTTGTGCATGTTTTTACTTAAAATATTAAGATTAAATAATGCTTTATAGCGAATTTTGGTTGTTTTTTTATTTTTTAAAACTAGAAAATTAAAATCATTTTATATAATTTATTGCATGATTATTGAATTTGACATTTTTTAAATTTATAACACAGGCCGTTTTTTATTCTTTACAATGGCTTTTCCTTGATAAAGCAGCTTGTGGTGCACGCTTTATATTTTATTTTTTTATCCCCATCGAAAAGGTATTTAGATAATGGATTTCAATACCCTTGACCAAGAAACAGTACAGAAAAAACAGAAGTTTCACCAAATTTTGTATGTACAGGTCATCTTTGCAATTATTTTGGGCATTTTAATTGGTCATTTTTACCCAGAACTTGGCGAAAGTTTAAAACCGCTTGGTGATGCATTCATCAAGATCGTTAAAATGATTATTGCTCCCGTCATCTTTTTAACAGTTGTTACAGGCATTGCCAGTATGACAAACATGAGCCGAGTCGGCCGTGTAACTGGTAAAGCGATGCTTTATTTCCTTACCTTCTCAAGCTTGGCGCTTGTGGTTGGTATGATTGTGGCAAATATTATCCAACCAGGTAAAGGTCTTAATATTGACCCCGCTACCTTAGTCAACGATAAAGTAAATACTTACGTTGAAAAGGCGCATGCAACAAATATTACTGACTTCTTCATGAATATTATCCCGCAAACTCTAGTTAGCCCTCTGGCAGGTGGCGAGATTTTGCAGGTTCTGTTTGTGGCGGTATTATTTGGTATTTCTTTGGCTGCATTGGGTGACCGTGCACGTCCAATTACCGACTTCTTAAATAACTTAACAGCTCCAGTTTTTTACCTTGTTGGTATGTTAATGAAGCTGGCTCCAATCGGTGCTTTTGGTGCAATGGCTTTTACCATCGGTGCGTATGGAATCGAGTCAATTGGTAATTTATTACTATTAATTATGACGTTCTATATTACAGCGGTATTGTTTGTCATAGTGATCCTAGGAGCAGTAGCCCGTTACAATGGTTTCTCAATTATTCATTTAATCCGTTATATCAAAGATGAGCTTTGGTTGGTTTTAGGAACAAGTTCTTCTGAAGCAGCTTTACCATCTTTAATGGATAAAATGCAAAAAGCAGGTTGTGAAAAATCGGTGGTAGGTTTGGTGATTCCAACAGGTTATTCATTTAACCTTGATGGTACGAATATCTACATGACTATGGCGGCTCTATTCATTGCACAAGCGTGTAATGTTGACTTATCAATTAGTGAACAAATTGCATTGCTTCTTGTGGCAATGGTAAGTTCTAAAGGTGCAGCAGGGGTGACTGGCGCAGGCTTTATTACTCTGGCTGCCACTCTATCGGTTGTACCGGCGGTTCCTGTAGCAGGAATGGCTTTAATTCTTGGTATTGACCGTTTTATGTCGGAGTGCCGTGCATTAACAAATTTAGTTGGTAATGCTTGCGCAACAATTGTTGTAGCACGATGGGATAAAGCTTTAGATAAAGATCTTTTAGATAAAGCTTTAAAGAACCCTAAAGCACAATAATCTTATAAAAAAATCTGTAGCTAAGAGCAATTTGGGAGAGTAGCCCCGCTACAGATTTTTTTGTTTAATATCTAACAATATATTTTAATTAAACCATTCTAAAGTTCTGCAATATTACTTATCTTTAAAAAAGACAATACTGTAATTAAAATCGGGTCGTAAAAAATTATGCTTTTAAGTGATCTTCAAACTCTTCACCTAATTGCATCGCTAATGAATTACCTGCTAAATCACAGGTCACTAAACCATATTCTTTTTTAAAACTAAAAGTAAAACCTTTTCCATCAGCAAGATTTTTAACTGAATACCCTAACTTTTCTAACCAAATACGAAACGCAATCAAATTTTTAGCTTTAACAACCTTTTTCACGTGAGAACTCCTTCTATCCGTGGCATTACATCTTATTTATTAATAGGGTTTTAATTAGATTTTTTAAAGGGGGAAAACTTTGTTTTATTTTGCAACTTGTAAAAAAAGTAAGATAGAGAAAGAACAGTTTTCATTTTTATAAAAATATAGTGGTGTTATGTAACTAAAAAATAAAAACTTTTTATTGAGTGGATTGTTTGTTGATGTGTTTTTAAGAAAATATAAATTTGAGGGAATTTTTAAAAAGATGAATAAATATGAAGAAAGTAAATGTAAAAAATAATTACGATCAACGTGCGCTATGGAAAAAGATACAGTTCTTAAAATGAAACTGTATCTCTTAAAAGGAGAAGCTTTAACTTTAAAAGTTATCTTTAAGTGCACGTAAATGAGCAAAGTCTTCAGCACTTTCTGCACGAAGAAAAGGATTGGTGGCTAATTCTAGTTCAATCGTACTCGGAAGGGTGATTGATCCTTGTTTACGTAGCTCACGAACTTCTTCAGCTCGTTCAGATAAGGCGTGGTTATGCGGCTCTACCGTTAAGGCAAATTCGGCATTTGAAAGCGTGTATTCATGCGTACAATAAACTTTGGTTTGTGTTGGTAGCGCTGCTAAACGACTAAGTGAGTGATACATTTGTTCAGCCGTACCTTCAAATAATCGTCCACATCCCATTGCAAACAAAGTGTCACCGCAGAATACAGCTTCTAACTCTTCAATAAAATACACAATGTGCCCTAAGGTGTGACCTGGGGTCGCGATAATCTCTACTTTTAAATCATTAAATTTTAAATGATCGTCATGTTGTAAGGGGTGAGTAATTCCCGGAATTTTTGAGAGCTCATCACGTGGACCATAGACAGTAATATTCTGAGCTGTTGTCAGATCCGCTACACCACCTATATGGTCTTTATGCCAATGAGTGAGCCAGATTTGTTTTAAAGTGAGTTGATGATTTTGACAAAATTGAGTCACAAGATCAGCTTCTGTTGGATCAACTGCAACAGCCTCTTGGGTTTTAGTATCTTCTAAAATCCAGATATAGTTTTGGAGGGCATTCTGTACATCAATAAAATGAATTCTATAACGCATTGTTTTATCCTAAAACCAAATCCAAAGAGTAAGTAATCACTGTTTTTGATAATAACAGAAAATGGTAGTAAGCCACTCACTCAACCTTTTTATGAAAATGATGTATATAAAACAAAAAAGCCCCCATTTAGGGAGCTTTTTATATGAGTAATTTAACGGATCTTAGAGAGCCAGTTACCTAGCGTTTGTACAATCTGTACTAAGAGCAATAGAACAATTACTGTTAAAATTACAACGCTTGTATCAAAACGTTGGTAACCATAAGAGATTGCTAAGTCACCAATACCACCTGCGCCCACTGCACCAGCCATTGCTGTTGCACCAATCAAACTGATTGTCGCTGTTGTGAGGTTTAAAATGAGTGAACTGCGTGCTTCTGGCAAAATAAAGCGGTAAATAATTTGCCAAGGTGTAGCACCCATCGCCTGAGCAGATTCAATAATTCCTTCATTTACTTCGAGTAGGGAAGTTTCAATCAGACGTCCCATATATGGACCAACGTAAATTGTTAAAGGGACAATCGCAGCCCATGTACCAATTGAAGTGCCTACCAATAACTTGGTAAGTGGAATCACTGCAATAAGTAAAATAATGAATGGGAGAGAGCGTAACGCATTTACAATTGGGTTGAGTAAATGATAGACGAATCTATTTGGCAAAATACCTTCTGGTCGAGTTACAAGCAGGATAACCCCTTGAATGAAACCCCAAATACCACCAAATAACAGCGCAAAAAACACCATGTGAAATGTTTCTTGTAGAGCTGTTACAAACTGGTCAATTGAAAGAGAACTGTGCCAGAAAGGTTGAGTAAGTTCAGTTAACCACTGTACGATTAAATCTCTCATACTTGATCTCCTGATTGAACTACACTCACTTCATTTTTCTCTAAAAACTCGATAGCCTGTTTAATCAACTGTGGCTCACCTAGAAGCTGTACAAACATTTGACCAATGACAGTACCGTTAATTTCAGTCATGTTAGCGAATAAGATATTTAAACTAATATCAAATTGTTTAATCAGTGACTGAATTACAGGTTCTTGAGCAGAACGGCCCAAAAACTGTAAACAGTAGATGCTATGGTGATGCTGATTTTCGAGTTGATTTAAAATATTCACAGGCAACTGTTGATGTAACACAGTTTGAATAAAGTTTTTAGTCGTCGGATGTTGAGGATTACTAAAGATATCAATCGTTGAACCTTGTTCAATGACTTTACCAGCTTCCATCACAGCTACATGATCACAAACAGTTTCAATGACATCCATTTCATGGGTCACCATAACGATTGTGATTTTTTGCTCTTGATTGATTTTCTTGAGTAACTCTAGAACAGACTTGGTTGTTTGCGGGTCTAGGGCAGAGGTTGCTTCATCACACAAAAGAATTTTTGGATGATTTGCCAAAGCACGAGCAATACCGACACGTTGCTTTTGGCCGCCAGAAAGTTCATCAGGATAAGCATCTTTTTTATGCTTAAGATCAATGAACTCCAATAACTCATTTAAGCGCTTTTCACGTTCTGC
Source organism: Acinetobacter sp. V104_13 (assembly GCF_031798995.1). NCBI lineage: Bacteria > Pseudomonadati > Pseudomonadota > Gammaproteobacteria > Moraxellales > Moraxellaceae > Acinetobacter > Acinetobacter sp. V104_13. The sequence continues at coordinate 54,279 of NZ_JAVQNP010000025.1, forward strand.
TTTATTGTAATTCAGCAGACGCATTGGCATTTCGATATTTTCAGCAACCGTTTTGGTTTGTAGCAAATTGAAGTGCTGAAAAATCATACCAATATTTGCACGTTCCTGACGTAATGAACGCGCATCCAAAGCAGTGAAGTCCTTTTGATTAATGATAACCTGACCTTCATTTGGTCGTTCAAGTAAGTTAATCAGGCGGATTAAAGTACTTTTACCTGCACCACTATAGCCAATAATGCCAAAAATACTCCCTTCAGGAATTTCCAAATTAATTTGGTCCAGAGCTCGTATGGTTTGGCCTTTAAGCTGATAGTGCTTTGAAATGTTTTTAAATTGAATCATGTCGTCAAAAACTATGCTAAAAAGAAAAAACAGGCAAAGAGTCTTTGCCTGTTTCGCGTTGCAGCTATTATATTACTATTTAGCTTCCGTGAGGTAGCTGATTGGCTGATTCACGTCAACTTTTGTACCACCAAAGTGTTGTTCAACGTATTTTTTAACAGCTTCAGTGTGGTATAGCTGACCAACTTTCTGAAGAATTGGGTCATCTTTGCGAGATTCAGCTGTTGCAAGGATGTTTACATTCAGTTTAGTGCTTTGGTCAACAGGTTCATAGTAGATAGAATCTTTAAGTACGTTTAGACCACCTTCTAAAGCTAATGTATTACCTAAAACAATTGCATCAACTTCATCTTTTACGCGTACAGCTGTCGCCATTTGGATTGGTTTGATATCAATTTTTTTACTGTTATCGATAATATCGCTTGGTGTGCCTTTAGCAGGGTCGAAGTCAGCTTTAAGTTTGATTAAGCCGGCACTTTGTAATAACAATAATGCACGAGCTTCGTTTGCAGCATCATTAGGAATTGCAATGCTTGCACCTTGTTGAAATTCTTCTACTTTTTTATGTTTACTTGAGTAGATCCCCATTGGCTCAAGATAAGTTGTAGCAACTGGAGCAATTTTATCTTTATTTGATGCATTGAAAGCCACCAAATATGCATAAGATTGGAATGCATTTAAGTCAACTTCTTTATTTGCTACAGCTGTATTCATTGCAACATAATCAGTGAAATTTTTCACCTCAAGCTTAACACCAGCAGCTTTAGTTTCTGGTAAAGTCGAAATATAACGCCAGATATCAGCGTCAGAACCAGTTGAGGCAATAACCACAGTTTGAAGTTGTGATGAATCACCACTCTTTCCAGCTTGTGGTTCACTTTGTTGTTTACCGCAAGCTGCAAGTAATAGTACAGACACGCTTAAAAAAAGACTGATCAGCTTTTTCATGTAAAAAAAGTCCTGATTAAGAGAGATATCAACTAGTTAGTTGGCTCTCTAGAAAAGAAAATGAGTTTTGTTGTCACGTCACAAAGTTTTGAATGCTAAAAGTTATAGCTTTTAGCTCTTTTCTAATTCCTTAGATACTTGTTTTACCGTTTTTGATCTGTACTAAATAAAACTATTTTCACAACAGTTCTATCATGAGTTGACAGTCTTTAAGCGATTTTTAAAAGTATTCAATGTTAAAAATAACTATTATCCCTAACAGAATTAGACGATGAGCCTCAATATTTAAAGGCACAATAACTTTGTGGAAAGTTCCAACGCTTTATCTAATCATATCAATAAAAACATATTCAATATAGTGGACATGTTTCGATCTTATTGATTGGAAGTGAATAAAAACCGGGATTTATATAAAATTTTCTGATAAATAAGAATGAAATATAAAAAGCCCTCTGTAATAGAGGGCTTTTTATCAGTTGAGAGTTTTTTACTCAGCTTTTTCTCGTGCAATTGCGCGATAGCCAATGTCACTACGATATTGCATACCTGTAAAGGTCACTTGTCCGCATACTTCAAGTGCATTAATTTGTGCTTCAAGTACGCTGTCGCCTAGCGCAGTTACACAAAGAACTCGACCACCAGAAGTCACGATGTGACCATCTTCACGACTTGCAGTGCCTGCGTGGAAAATTTTAGTATCTTCAGGTGATTGTCCAATACCTGAAATTACATCGCCTTTGCGTACGCTATCAGGATAGCCTTCGGCTGCAAGTACGATACCGATTGACTTACGTTCATCCCATTCAGCTTCTTTTGGTAAATTGCCAGCAATACCAGCTTCTACCAATTCAACAAGAGATGACTTTAAGCGCATCATGATTGGCTGAGTTTCAGGATCACCGAAACGACAGTTGAACTCGATCACACGCGGTTGACCTTGTTCATCAATCATTAAGCCAGCATATAAGAAACCAGTGTAGACATGTCCGTCAGCAGCCATACCTTCAACAGTCGGACGCATGATTTCAGTCATAACACGTTCGAAAATTTCAGGAGTTACCACCGGAGCAGGAGAGTAAGCACCCATACCGCCAGTATTAGGACCTTGGTCACCTTCAAAAATACGCTTGTGATCTTGTGAAGTTGCCATTGGTAAAATGTTTTTACCATCAATCATACAAATGAAAGAAGCTTCTTCACCTGCAAGGAACTGTTCAATTACAACACGTGAACCAGCATCACCGAATTTGTTGCCTGCAAGCATGTCATCAATTGCTGCAAAAGCTTCTTCGTTGGTCATTGCAACGATTACACCTTTACCAGCAGCAAGACCGTCTGCCTTAATTACAATTGGTGCACCATTTTTTTCAACATAAGCTTTAGCTGCATCAACTTCCGTAAATACTTCGTAAAAAGCAGTTGGAATGTTATGGCGCTTTAAAAAATGTTTAGCAAATGCCTTTGAGCCTTCAAGCTGCGCAGCATATTGAGTTGGTCCCCAAATTTTTAGACCTGCTTCGCGAGCAGCATCTACCACACCATTCACTAAAGGTGCTTCTGGACCAACAATAATAAGTTCAACATTATTTTCTTTAGCAAAAGCGATAATTGCAGGGTTGTCTAAAATATCAAGCTGAACATTAACGCATTTGTCTTCAGTTGCAGTTCCCGCATTTCCCGGTGCAACGAAAACTTGAGTAACTTTGGTATCTTGCGCGATTTTCCATGCCAAAGCATGTTCACGACCACCACTACCTAAAACTAAAATATTCATTTTTAATTTGTTCCTTAACTTTAATCCTTTTCATCCCCCTCTATTCCTCAAGGTGGAGTTTAGCTCCATTATTGTGGAAAACCCTCCTGAATAAAAGGAGGGTTATTAGGGAGGACTAAATTTAAATTAGTGGCGGAAATGGCGCATACCAGTGAACACCATTGCAATACCAGCTTCGTCTGCTGCAGCGATTACTTCTTCATCACGCATAGAACCACCTGGTTGAATGATGCATTTGATGCCAGCTTTAGCAGCATTATCAATACCGTCACGGAACGGGAAGAATGCATCGGAAGCCATTACAGCACCTTCAACAACCAAACCAGCATGTTCAGCTTTAATGGCAGCAATACGCGCTGAGTTAACGCGACTCATTTGACCTGCACCTACACCAATAGTTTGGCGGTTTTTAGCATAAACAATTGCGTTTGATTTTACATATTTTGCAACTTTCCAAGCAAAGATAAGATCATCAATTTCTTGTTCAGTTGGCGCACGTTTAGTAACTACTTTAAGATCATCTTTAGTGATCATGCCCAAGTCTTGATCTTGAACAAGTAAGCCACCATTTACGCGTTTATAGTCAAGTTGCGGTGCACGTGCATCAATAGCAGGTAACTCGCCACATACTAAAACACGTACATTTTTCTTAGCGCCAGTTACTTCAAGTACGCCATCAGCAATACTTGGAGCAATAATCACTTCAACGAATTGACGCTCTACAATTGCTTGAGCAGTTGCAATGTCTAATTCACGGTTGAATGCAATAATACCGCCAAAAGCAGATTCTGGATCAGTTGCATAAGCTAAATCATAAGCAGCTTTAATGCCGTCTAAAGAAACCGCAACACCACAAGGGTTAGCATGTTTCACGATGACACAAGCAGGTTTTGCGAATGATTTAACACATTCAAGTGCAGCATCTGTATCTGCAATGTTGTTATAAGACAATTCTTTGCCTTGTAACTGTTTTGCAGTAGAGACTGATGCTTCTTTTGCATTAGCTTCGACATAGAAAGCAGCTGATTGATGTGGGTTTTCACCGTAACGTAAATCTTGTGCTTTGTTCAATTGAGTATTGAATGTACGAGGGAATAAGTCAGCTTCACCTTCGATCTTACCAACGCGAGCGCCTAAGTAAGAAGCGATCATGCCATCGTATTGAGCTGTATGTTCAAATGCTTTAACTGCTAAATCAAAACGTGTTTCATAAGAAAGTGAACCAGCAGTTTTTAATTCATTAATTACAGTGTCGTAATCAGAAGCATTAACTACAATACCTACTGAAGCATGGTTTTTAGCAGCTGCACGAACCATTGTAGGACCACCGATGTCGATATTTTCGATTGCATCAGGAAGAGTACAGTCAGGTTTTGCAACAGTTGCAGCAAATGGATAAAGGTTTACAACAACAAGATCAATCGGATCGATGTTGTGTTCTTCCATAACTGCTTCGTCTAAACCGCGACGAGCAAGAATACCGCCATGAATTTTTGGATGTAATGTCTTAACACGACCATCCATCATTTCAGGGAAGCCAGTATGTTCAGATACTTCTACAACCGCGATATTATTATCTTTAAGCAACTTATATGTGCCGCCTGTAGATAATAGTTCTACCCCTAGAGCTGCAAGGTTTTGAGCAAATTCGACAATTCCTGTCTTATCAGATACAGAAATCAAAGCACGTTTAATAGTCATGATGTTTAATTCAACAATTTCAAGTCTACGGATTAAAACCAATAAGCATAAAAAAATGCCCACGACGTCGTGAGCATTTTATCATTTATTCACTCATTAAACCGTGAGCTTTTAACTTTTTACGTAAAGTGCCACGGTTGAGTCCAAGAATTTCTGCAGCACGCGTTTGATTACCACGTGTATATTCAAGAACTACAGATAAAAGAGGTTTCTCCATTTCTGCTAGCACCATGTCATATACCTGAGATGGTTGCTCACCTTGCAATTGTGCAAAATAATGGCGAACTGCGCGATCCACGTGGATGCGAAGAGCAACATCAGATTGTGCAGTAAAAATAGGAGATTTGCTATTCATGCGAGTTAATCCGAAAATCAAATACTAGCTTGGGTAAAGTAGTATATAAATGTGGTCTAAAAATACGGAGTCCTGTTTTAGATCCTAAAACAGTGACTCTAAAACATAAGAACAATTAGCTTGCCATATTTCTTCGTATTGAATAAAAAATAAGCGTAACAATAATTAAATATTTGTTACAGCCCCCTCAAAAACAAAAAAAGTTAGGCTATGCGCTTAAAGTAGAAAAGCACACATGCTTAACAGTATTTTTTTTGGATTGAGAGCGAGGAGTATATGAGTCAAAGCTTTCGTGGCGCGTATCATACCATTGTCTAGGAAAAAGTGAGCAAATTAACTGCATTTTTTTTTATTTTTTTTTCACTTTTTTTACATTTTAGGGGTGGACAATTTCTAATCGATAATTTACTAGCCTTTTTTTGCTTTTGTTTAGCTCAAATTCGAATCGGAAAGGGGTATTTGATGGAATACGTTGAATACCCCTTAAGTTTTCAACTAGATATTGTTGAGGAGTTAATATGATTTCCTCTGTTTTGTCTGGCTCTGTTGCAAAAATCAACTTTAGGTTAGGAAGCTCAATACTTTTATCATTCTGGTTGAGCAATATGCCTGAGAACTGGGTATGGTTTGCATCAATCTTGCGGACTTTTAACTTTTCTATATAGATAAGTTGATAAAGTTCTGCTGATTTGTTGCAGTGTAGTATTTGGCAAACGTAATTAAATGCATGGCTAACGGTTGGGCTTGCATGCATGAGCTTAGGGTTAAACCAGAGGATTTGAAAAGTAAAGACTAAAATTAAAATAAGGTTGGCAGAGCTCCAGAGCGTATAGTAAAGCCAACTATGCTTTTTATTGTTGTCTTGTTCTTGTGGTGATGCCTGCTCAGCTAAATTAAGGTTTGGTAGAGCATTAATAGGTTCGTTGTGAAAGTAATTTAAGTTGTTGAGGTAAGTTAAAAGATCAATATTAGAGTTTTCTACTTTTTGGTCAAAGATATCTAATACGTGAGAATGCGTCATATATCTTGTCTGCATTGAACCATTAGCTAGCGTCGTTGAGTTGACCATAACTGGCTGTTCAATATTGATTAGATGGGTTAAGGCATTAAAGCTTGAATTACATTTAGGGCAACAAACCATACCCTGAGCGACAGTTAATTGAGTAAGAGATACTTTATAAACTGTTAAACACTTAGGGCAGCGGGTTTGTTTTTCATTCATGAGTTAAAAATCTCAATTTATTGTTTTACGTTTTCCTGAAATGCGACACCAGTTTTCTTCGCGCTTTTCGACATCTAATATATCAAAAAATTCAGAATAAACACGTGAAACATCAGTAACTTGCTCTTCAATCACACCAGCAAGTGCGAACTCGCCCTCAGATTTGATTAAATTTGCAAATTCAGGTGCAAGTATCATTAAAGGTCCTGCTAAAATGTTTGCAACTAAAACATCGGCTTGTTTAGGTTTGAATTCTTGATCAAACTCTTCAGGAAGACCTACATATAGTCGATCTAATACACCATTGAGCTCTGCATTTTGTTTAGTTGCTAAAACAGCTTGAGGATCAATATCTGTGGCATATACTTTTTTAGCGCCTAGTAATAAAGCCGCTACGCCTAAAATGCCTGAACCACAGCCATAATCAATCACGATTTTATCTTTAACGTCAGTTTTACCCAGCCATTGTAAGCATAGGAAAGTACTTGCGTGATTACCTGTACCAAATGCAAGACCTGGATCTAACTTAATGTTAGTTGCATCTGCTTCTGGTGGCTCTAGCCATTCAGGTACGATCCAGAACTTTTCCCCAATCTGAATTGGCTCATAGTAGTCCATCCATGCGCGTTCCCACACTTGATCTTCAAGTTCTTCATGACGCATAGGAACATCTGGAAGTTGAGCTTTTAAGAAAGCTTCTAAAGTGTCGACATCAATTGGGTCTTGTTCGTCTTGTTGATAGATGCCTGTCACAATAACTTTGTTCCATAAAGGTGTTTCACCCGGTAATGGTTCAAGTAAAGCCTGATCTTCAGCATCATCCAGCGTTACGCTTACCGCACCTAGAGACATTAAAAGTGTTTCTGTGAACTCAACTTGTTCTTGATCAACGGTAATGTGTATTTGTAACCACTTCACGAAAAGGACCTAAAAATTTTATTTAAAGGCGTATTGTAGCGGACTAGACCATTTTAAAAAAGAAAGCGGCCCATCTTTAATGGACCGTCTTTGAAAATACTGATGAGATATAGCGGAAAATAAATGACTTCTTCTATACCTATGTCAAAACAGATTAAGGAGCAGGGGCCTTAAATTGTAACTTGCCATTTTCGTTTGGTTGGCAAGTACCGTTAAAGGTTACACCGTTGTGATTGTATGAAACCCATTCACCTTGCTGTTTTTTTGCACAGACTCGAATTTGTTTTTGCGTTTCGGCTTTGCTCGTGTCAGCAGCATGGGTAAAAGTTACGCCTGAAAAACAAATTAGAGATGCAGTTAAGATTTTTAACATGGTCGTTTTCATTTTGTATTCCTTCTCGTTGCGTTAATTTTAAAGTCATAGAAGTGCTGTACATTTTTTATTCTAAGATGAATTAATTTTAAAAACATTCACTTTGTATTGAATTCATGAAACAAAATGTCAAATCATGTGGCATAGCGTAAATTATGTGAAGACAATTTTGTAATTATGTACATCAATAAGCAGATAATTTTGCTATAATGTTCCGTCTTTTTTTTCTGGTGTTTTTGTACTCATGCACTATCCTAAAGTTTATGATGTTATCGTTATCGGTGGCGGTCACGCAGGTACGGAAGCGGCCCTTGCTGCTGCGCGTATGGGACGACAGACTTTGCTTTTGACCCATAACATTGAGACTTTGGGCCAAATGAGTTGTAACCCAGCAATTGGTGGTATTGGTAAGTCTCACTTAGTACGTGAAATTGATGCACTTGGCGGTGCAATGGCTCTGGCTGCCGATAAAGGTGGTATTCAGTTCCGTATTTTAAATTCGCGTAAAGGTGCAGCTGTGCGTGCAACACGTGCTCAAGCTGACCGTGTTCGTTACAAAGCTGCCATTCGTGATACTTTGGAAAATCAAGCAAATCTTGACATTTTCCAGCAAGCAGCTGATGACCTGATTGTTGAAGACGATACCGTTAAAGGTGTTGTTACCCAAATGGGTATTCGCTTTGATGCTAAAACTGTTGTGTTGACTACAGGTACATTCTTGGGTGGTGTAATCCACGTTGGTTTAGAAAAATCAAGCGGTGGCCGTGCGGGGGATCCTCCTTCTATTGCACTTGCTCAACGTTTACGTGAATTAAAATTACCAGTGGGACGTTTAAAAACTGGTACTCCGCCACGTATTGATGCACGGTCAGTTGATTTTTCAGTCATGATTCCGCAGCCGGGTGATTTCCCATCTCCAGTGATGTCATTCATGGGTGATGCTTCTATGCATCCTGAACAAGTAAACTGTTATATCACTCATACAAATGAAAAAACCCACGATATTATTCGTGGTGGTTTAGACCGTTCACCAATGTACACTGGTGTTATTGAAGGTGTAGGTCCGCGTTACTGTCCATCAATCGAAGATAAGATTCATCGTTTCGCTGATAAAGACTCACATCAAGTATTCTTGGAACCAGAAGGTCTAGATACACATGAGCTTTATCCAAACGGTATTTCGACTTCTTTACCGTTTGATGTTCAGTTCGAGCTTGTACGTTCAATCCGTGGTATGGAAAACGCTCATATCTTACGTCCAGGCTATGCAATTGAATATGATTATTTCAACCCGCAAGCTTTGAAATTTACCCTCGAAACTAAAGCGATTAATGGCTTGTATTTCGCTGGTCAAATTAATGGTACAACAGGTTACGAAGAAGCTGGTGCTCAAGGTTTACTTGCAGGTTTAAATGCTGCACGCCGTGCGTGGGAGCAAGAAGAATGGACGCCTAAACGTGACCAAGCTTACATGGGTGTGTTGGTTGATGACCTCATTACGTTAGGTACTAAAGAACCGTACCGTATGTTTACCTCACGTGCTGAATATCGTTTGATGTTACGTGAAGATAATGCGGATCAGCGCTTAACTTCTATCGGTCGTGAACTTGGTTTGGTTGATGATGTACGTTGGGCTGCTTATTGCGAAAAAATGGAAGCGGTTGAGCGTGAAACCTCTCGTTTACAACATTTATGGGCAGCACCAAATAACCCTATGGGTAAAAAATTCGTTGAAATGACGGGTGCTGATTTGAGCAAGGAATGTAGTGCGATTGATTTGCTTAAGCGCCCTAATATCACCTTCGGTCAAATTGCTGAACTTACTGGTTCTGAAGTTTCAGAACAAGTGGGTGAGCAAATTGAAATTGCTGTGAAATATGAAGGTTACATTAACCGTCAGCACGAAGATGTTGCTCAATTAAAGCGTCTTGAAGAAACCAAAATTCCTGCCGATTTTGACTATGATGTAGTGTCAGGCTTATCACGCGAAATCACGCAGAAGTTAAAAACAGTTCTTCCAGAAACTTTAGCTCAAGCAAGCCGTATTCCTGGTGTTACACCAGCAGCAGTTCAGCTTGTAATGATCACAATTCGTAAAAACAATATGATTAAGAAAACAGCTTAATCATTTAAATGTACAAAAAGCCCAGTTAAGACTGGGCTTTTTTATTTTCTGTTCAAAAAATATATGGAAATTTCCTAAGGAAGAAAAGAGATTTTGCTTCCTTTTTTTCTTATTTCACATATTTTAAGTCGCCAGTTATATTGAATTCACGTTCAAACAAGAGGGCTTTAATCATGACAATGAAATCAATTCGCTACAATGGATATGAAATGGCATGCCAATGCTCATGTTCAAAATAGCGCAAAAGAAAGGGCAGATCAGTTTTGATGGGGGAGAACACATTGATCTGAAAACAGTAAAAAAATAAGAACAATATAAAATTAAGAAAATTATAATTCAAAATCTAAAGAGAACCTTATGGTTCTCTTTTTTATATCTACTTACTATCAGTTTCAATTTCACGTACAGCATTATGTACTTGTACTGGCTCAATATGCAGTAATTTCTTACCAAAACTACGTAGCCACCATACTAGTTGAGATGTAAAAGGTACAGTCGCTGAAACTTCTACAATATTTTCTTCAAGCGGAGTAATCGTTTGGTCTTTACTCAACTGACTTTCATAAAAAGTTTTCGCAGTTTGTTCCGTCATGGTTAAGGTGAGCTGAATTGATTCAGTTGGTTGATTATAGTCCACTCTAAAGCCTAAGGCCCCTGAATCAATATAATGATCAATATCAAAATTAACTGGATGCAGTGCTCGGCTGTCTAATACTTTTGCTGATTTAAAACGGTGCAGAGCAAATGTTTGTACTTCAGTTTTGTCATGTCGTGTGCAAATTAAATAAATGACTGCACCTTTTTGTACCAAAGCCAAAGGATTTAAAACATAAGTTCTGTCTTCACCCTGATTGACCCGTGCCCGATAAACACACTCAATCTGTTTGTCTTGTAGTAGACCTTCATAAATTGCCTGCTGAGCGGCACGATCCACTACAGGTGGAATAAGAGGTTGACTTGCCGGAACAATACGTACACGGTTAATCCACTGTCTCACATTATTTTGTGTAGAGAGACTACGTTTGGCCAAATCGAACCATGGTCCCATCTCATCAAGCAGGCTCGGAGGAAGGAGATGCTTAAGGTGCTCCTCAACCATCATAAAGGTTACCGCTTGAGAACTTGTCATGTGAGGTAAGCTTTGAATAGGTGCATCGGATTGCCACCGCCAGCCTTGAGGTACGGCTTTATTGCTCTCTATCGGAAAACGTTGAGCAATTTGATTTAAGTCACGCTGAATAGTCCTTAAACTAATATCAATACCTTCACGCTCAAGCATTTCTTGCAATTCTCGAGTCCCGATCCATTTACCGGTCGGTAGGCGAGACAAGATCTGCCATTGGCGATATAAACTATTCGAAGTTTCTTTTTCTATTACAGACATAAGCGTAATACATCTATATCCAATTGCTTTGGTGTCAACACAATAAAAAATCTTTACAGATTTAGCAAGTTTGTCAGATTCAGTTTATAGCCCATTGGGCAAACGATGATAAGATTTAGAAGAAAGTTATAACAATGATGCCGTACAAGTATTACAGATATATAAGTGGCACTGAAATTGCTTATTTAAAAATGAAATATAGATAAATGATAAGACGAGGTGGTTATGTCAGAACAAGAGCATGAATTACATCTAGATAATGATTTTTTTATACAAGAGCAGACAACAACAGCACTCATTAACCCAACCTCTTTTTTAGAACATATTTCTGTGCAAACCAATCTCTTTGAGCAACTCAAATCACAGTTCTTTAATGAGATGCTTGATGATGTAACATCAAATGGTGCAGCTTCTAAAAAAATTGAACAATGGTTGAGCATCCGTACTTTAGATGAGTTAAAGGAGTTAAATACCCAAGCAAAACAGCATTTTCTTTATCATGGGATTACTTTTAATGTTTATGGCGATAAAGAAGGAACGGAGCGCACTATTCCTTTTGATTTAATTCCAAGAGTAATCGAGAAAAAACAATGGGAAAAAATTGCCTCAGGCTGTGCACAGCGTGTTAAAGCATTAAATTATTTCCTAGATGATATTTATCATGGACAACATATTTTAAAAGAACAAATCATTCCCGAAGAACAAATTATGGGAAATGATGCTTTTCAACCCCATATGCTTAAACATTCTTTAAAAGGAAAAATTTATTCACAAATTAGTGGGATCGATATTATCCGTGATGGTGAAGGGGAGTTTTTTGTATTAGAAGACAATTTGAGAACACCTTCTGGGGTGTCTTATATGATTGAGAGCCGAAATATTAGCCAGAAATTAATGCCTGAGCTATGTACAGCTAATAATTTACAGGGGATTGAGCATTATCCAAAACTTTTAAAAGAAATATTGCAAGAAAATTCTTCTGCAGATCAACCTTTTATTGTGGTGTTAACACCAGGGCGTTTTAATAGTGCTTATTATGAGCACGCTTTTCTAGCACGTGAAATGGATGTGCCATTGGTTACAAATCGAGATTTATTTGTAGAAAATGATCAAGTATTTGTCAAAACTATTCGTGGGCGTCAAAAAGTAGACGTAATTTACCGCCGTTTAGATGACGATTTTCTAGATCCTTTAGCATTTCGACCAGACAGTGCTTTAGGCGTAGCAGGTCTTATGTCTGCTTATTTGCAGAAAAATGTGGTAATTGCAAATGCACCTGGAACAGGCGTGGCTGATGATAAATCAATCTATCCTTATGTAGATCAAATGATTCAATATTATTTGGATGAGACACCAATCCTAAAAAATGTACCCACTTATCAGTGCCGTAAAGAAGAACACTTAGATTACGTACTCTCTAATCTTGATCAATTAGTCGTTAAGGAAGCACAAGGTTCGGGCGGATACGGTATGTTGATTGGACCTAAAGCAAGCTCATGCGAAATTGATGAGTTTAGAAAAAAATTGATTGCGATGCCTCATATGTATATTGCACAGCCTACCTTGGCTTTATCTGTCGCTCCAACTTTAACAACAGGCGGAGTAGCGGAACGTCATATTGACTTGCGTCCATTTGTATTGAGTTCACCTTATCGTACAGAGATTGTGCCTGGAGGCTTAACACGTGTGGCCATGCAGGCGGGTTCTTTAGTTGTAAATTCGTCTCAAGGTGGCGGTATAAAAGATACATGGGTTGTTGAAACATTACATTCCTGATTGTGGGTTAAAGAGGAACTTTATGGTTTTACTCAATTCGAGTGCGCATCAAATATATTGGTTGGGTCGATATTTGATGCGAGTTAAATTTGCAGCCTCTCATTTACCCTTTACAGAAGATGAGAAAGCAACAAGATTTGCAACAGCATTTGGTTTGGTCATAGAAAATGCTGAATTACTAAATCACTATATGTTAGACAAGAAGCAAACATTTTCATTACTGAACCAGCTCATTATTGCTAAAGATAATATTCAGGAACTAAGAGGTATTTTGTCATCACATGCTTATGCAGAATTAAATAATGTGATTAATACGCTTCAAGCTCAACCTGATGCATTGAGTAAAGTGGTCGAACAATGCACACAAATACTAGAAGCGGAACATGAAGATGTTCGTTTATTTTTGTATTTAGGCCAAAAAATAGAGCAATTTGATATAGAACTGCGTTTTGGAGAAGATTTATCTGTTCTCATATCAGAGCTAGATATTGTGGTGCAACAGCTCGCTAATTTGAAGTGGGAAAATATAGATGAAAATTGGCAAGCACTAAAGCAGCAACTTACGTGGGACGCTTACTATACTTTTACACAGCAGTTGGAAAATATGTTTGAGGGCTGATTATGAAATTGATGGTTAATCATCAAACGCATTATAGCTATACTGAAACTGCTCGGAACAGCATTCAGTATATTAAAATGATGCCTCAAACATCGCCTCACCAACATGTTATGAATTGGGCAATTAGCGTGCCGGGTGATAAAACAATAAAGAGAGATATATTTAACAATGTATGGATGACGGCTAGTCAGCGTTATCCATACCAACATCTTACATTTATGGCCCAAGGAATTGTTGAGCTTCAAAATGTAGAACTAGGTTGTGTAAATCTCTCTACACCTACCAATTTGTTTTTGCAGATGACAGGTGCAACTCGATGTGATTCGGAAATGTTGGACTTTGCCAAACATATTGTAGTGGTCAAGGACCGACAGCATATTGCGTTATTAAGCGAATATATCTTGCACAAAATACTTTATCAGCCTGAGAGTACTTCGGTTCAGACAACTGCGATTGAAGCATTTCATGCGGGTCAAGGTGTATGCCAAGATCATGCTCACATTTTAATTGCGATGTGTCGTGCGCTACAATTACCTGCACGTTATGTCTCTGGTTATCTATTTGACCAAAACTATCCGCACCTGGCCAGTCACGCTTGGGCGGAGGTATTTTTAGAAAATCAGTGGTATTGTTTTGATGTAAGCAATCAGTTGTTTACACCCAAACATCATATCTACCTTGCAGTAGGACGTGACTATCTCGATGTGGCACCTATTCGTGGCGTAAGAGAGCAAGGTGGAGTTGAGAACATGATGTCTGTGGTTCAAGTGTTGGCATGTTGAATGTAAAGAGAATGAAATGACCTATTGTTGTGCGTTAAGATTGGAACAAGGTTTAGTGTTTATTAGTGACACAAGAACCAATGCAGGAGTTGACCATATTTCTGTGTTCCGAAAACTGCATACTTTCGGCGTTACCGGAGAACGTTTTATTGCCTTGCAAACTGCAGGTAACTTAGCAACAACGCAAGCTGTTATAGGTCATTTACAAAATGCCCTGACTTTGCAGCAAGAGCCTAGTTTATATAGTGTTAATACGATGTTTGAGGCGGCTGAACTAATTGGTAAAACCTTAAAAACTGTTTTAGAGGATATTAGTTCGGATACCCAAGAACAAATGAATTATGCCTGTAGTATTTTGGTTGGTGGGCAGATTAAGGGTGGTGACATGCAACTTTATAATGTTTATCCACAAGGCAATTTCATTTGCGCAACTACAGATACACCTTATTTCCAAATAGGTGAAAGTAAATATGGAAAGCCTATTCTGGATCGAGCTTTATATTATGCAATGCCACTAGACGACGCATTACGTTGTAGCCTGATTTCTTTTGATTCGACTTTGCGTTCAAATGTTTCGGTTGGCTTACCACTTGATGCATTGGTATACATTAAAGATAGCTTTGTTATCCCTATGGGAAAACGAATAACTGAAGATGATCCTTATTTCTCACAGATTAGTAAACAATGGTCAGATACTCTTCGTCGGGGATTACAGGAAATGCCAAAGCCTACAGATGATTACTGGCGATAAATTTTGAATTTTTACATAAAAAAATCCAAGCATGCTTGGATTTTTTTATATTTTATTATTTAAGTGCTTTTACGAGTGGGGCGATTGCTTAATCGACAGAGTAATTCATATCCTATCGTTCCGTTTGCATCCGCAACATCATCAACTAAGCGATGCGGACCCCAGAGTTCAACAGGAGTGCCTAATTTTACTTGCATGCCTGTCACGTCGATTGCAATCATATCCATACTCACTCGCCCTACAACCGCACAGGGTTGTTTATCGATAGCGACATAGTTTTGTTTAATATAAGCTCGTGGATAACCATCACCGTAACCTATAGAAACAATCGCGATATCCATTGCTTGCGTAGCGCAGAAAGTTGATCCATAACCGACATGTTCATTAGTTTGAATATGATTGAGTGCAATCACTTCTGCTGAAAAAGTCATCACTGGTTTTAAGTCAAGATCATGAACTGTTTGATCTGCAAAAGGCGAGGCGCCGTAAAGCATGATACCCGGACGAACATAATCAAAATGTAACTCTGGCCATTTATAAATAGCAGCAGAGTTACAGCAAGAAGCTAAAACTGGATCA
Organism: Acinetobacter sp. V104_13; assembly: GCF_031798995.1. Classification (NCBI taxonomy): domain Bacteria; kingdom Pseudomonadati; phylum Pseudomonadota; class Gammaproteobacteria; order Moraxellales; family Moraxellaceae; genus Acinetobacter; species Acinetobacter sp. V104_13. The sequence continues at coordinate 69,928 of NZ_JAVQNP010000025.1, forward strand.
CAAGCTTGTTTAACTTGTAGAAATTGTTGTTTTTGTTGCTCGTTAAGTGGATGGTCTACATCTGCATTTGCGAAATGCATTGCAAGTACACAAGTAAATCCTTCAGATTTTAAAGTCTTAATAACTTCAATAATTTCTGGATTTTTAAAACCTAACCGGTTCATCCCACTATTAAGTTTAACCCAGACTTTTAAACCTTGATCGATGTACGCTTGTTTGTGTTTAATCAACCATTCAAACTGTTGTTGATGGTGAATGACACATTCAAATTTTTGTTTAATTGCAATTGGCATTTCATCTTCACAAAATACCCCTTCAATTAAAGTAACAGGCTGCTGAAATCCTAATTCACGAATTTCTAAACCTTCTTGTAGGCAGGCGACACCAAAGGCATCTGATGCATTTAAGGCTGCTAAACAGTCTTTGATTCCATGTCCATAAGCATTGGCTTTTACCATACTTACAATTTTTGAATTTGTTGCGAGTTGTTTGACACGGTTTAAGTTATATTGAAGTGCATTGCGGTCAATATAAACTGTTGCTTGGCGCACCCTCATTTACTCCTTTGGGCTAGAGATAGAGCTTATTCTTCATCATCATATTGGCTGTAATACTCAGGAGAGAGATTACTAAATCGAGTATATTGACCTTCAAAAGCAAGACGAACTGAACCAATTGGACCGTTACGCTGCTTACCAATAATAATTTCTGCAGTGCCGGCTTCTTTTGACTCTTTGTTATAAACCTCATCACGGTAAATAAACATAATTAAGTCGGCATCCTGCTCGATCGCACCGGATTCACGTAAGTCGGACATTACAGGGCGTTTGTTTGGACGGTTTTCCAGACTTCGGTTAAGCTGGGAAAGTGCAATAACAGGACATTGCATCTCTTTCGCTAATGCTTTTAAGCTACGTGAAATTTCCGAGATCTCGCCTACACGGTTATCCCCCATGCCTGGGACTTTCATGAGCTGCAAGTAATCGACCATGATACAACCGATTTTACCATCATGCATTTTGGCAACACGACGAGCACGGGCACGAAGTTCAGTTGGAGGTAGGGCTGATGAGTCATCAATATACAAATGCATTTGCTGAAGCTGCAAAATTGTACCAGTCACCTTGGTCCATTCATCTGCATCTAAATTCCCCGAACGTAAATGTCCTTGATGGACTTTACCCATTGCGGAAATAAGACGCATCGCAATCGAGTCTGCTGGCATCTCCATTGAAAAGACCAGAGCAGGTAACTTATTATATTGCAAAACACTCTCAACCAGATTCATGGCAAAAGTAGTTTTACCCATCGATGGACGTGCAGCAACAATAATTAAGTCACCAGGTTGCATACCAGATGTTTTGTTATCAAGTTCTAAGAAGCCTGTCGTTAAACCTGTAATATTGCCATCTAATTTTGAAAGCTCATCAAGCTTACTAATTACGTCTGCGGTAACAGAACTAATAGATTTAGGACCAGCATCTTTTTTATTGTTATTGTGCTGTTCTGCTAATGAGAAAATACTTGTTTCAGCTAAGTCTAAAATTTCACTAACACCGCGGCCTTTCGTGTCATAAGCATTTTGTAAAATTTCAGTACTAACTTTAATCATGCTACGAAGCGTAGAAAATTCTTTAATTTTAGTGGCATAAGTTTCTAAGTTATAGAAACTTGAAGGTGAGTCAGCCATGAGCTGCATTAAATATTCTTCGCCACCGATAGCATCAAGTAAATTTTGTTTTAAGAGCCAGTCACTTACTAAGACAGCATCATAGGGTGAGTTTTCTTGTGCTAATTTCTCGATTGCACGAAAAATATATTTATGGCGAGTCGCGTAAAAATCATTTTCTTTGAGTACATCGTTAACTTGTTCGAAAGATTCGGCAACTGTCATCAGGGCTGCTAGAACAGCCTGTTCAATAGCTAAATTGTGTGGGGGAGTGCGAAACTCTTTAAGTTGGCCTGATTCACTCGTTTTATTTTCTGTTGGAGATGAAAGCGCTAAAGAAGTGGCATTCGCCTGAGACATAATTAGACCTGATGATAAAGAAAGGTGTACACAAAGAGGCTGTAAAGCCGAGAACTATCTTAAAACAAAATTAAATAAACTACCTAATTAAAAAACCAATTAAACTGAAGAACTGATCAGGAATTAATATATCTTATTTTAAAATTTGAAACATAAAAAAAGAGCATGCAAAAGCATGCTCTTTTTTTGATGAGAAATTACTCAGATACGATAGTAACGAGAACTTCTGCAACAACATCATGGTGCAATTGGATTGCGATGTTGAATTCACCAGTGTGACGAAGCGCGCCATTTGGTAAACGAACTTCTGCACGGTCAACTGTAAGACCAGCATTCGTTAATGCGTCAGCGATGTCACGAGTACCGATAGAACCGAAGAGTTTACCTTCGTCACCAGCTTTAGCAGTGATAACGATGTTAACTTCATTCAATTGTTCAGCACGTGCTTGAGCAGCAGCTAAAACTTCAGCTTCTTGCTTCTCAAGTTCAGCACGACGAGCTTCAAAAGCAGCAGTGTTAGCTTCAGTAGCTGCAACTGCTTTACCTTGAGGGATAAGGAAGTTACGGCCGTAACCAGCTTTAACTGATACTTTATCGCCTAATTTACCAAGGTTCTTAATGCGTTGTAATAAGATAACGTCCACAGATCACCTCACTTATGGTTGTCAGTGTACGGAATCAAAGACAAATAGCGAGCTTGTTTGATAGCAAGTGCTAATTGACGTTGATAACGAGCTTTAGTACCAGTGATACGGCTAGGAACAATCTTGCCGTTTTCAGTGATGTACTGTTTTAAAGTGTCGATATCTTTGTAGTCGATGTACGCAACATTCTCAGCTGTAAAGCGGCAGAACTTGCGACGACGGTAAAAACGTGCCATTGATGTTCTCCTTATTCAGCTTCTTGAGCAACTTGCTGTGCTTCTTCGCGTTGAGCTTTACGCGCACGCTTTTCTTCAGCACTCTTAGCAAGCAATGACTCTTCAGTGATTGCGTGTTCACGACGGATGATAAGGTTACGAATGATCGCGTCGTTATAACGGAATAATTCTTCTAACTCATCAAGCGTAGTTTGACCACATTCAACATTCATAAGAATGTAGTGCGCTTTGTGAATTTTGTTAATTGGGTAAGCCAATTGACGACGGCCCCAATCTTCTAAACGGTGAATTTGACCTTCAGCTTCTTTGATCTGAGAGATATAGCGTTCAACCATACCTACAACTTGATCGCTTTGGTCTGGGTGTACCAAAAGTACGATTTCGTAATGACGCATTGTCAGCTCCTTACGGTTTAAACAGCCCCTAATAAAAAAATTAGAAGCAAGGAGTCATAACTTAATAAGTTATGTCGCAAAATTTGCGAAGGCTGAATTATAGGTAAAAGTTCGACTAAAAACAAATCTTTTGATCAGAAAAGTAAAACTTCTTTACTATAAAGAGGAATCCTCTCTTGTTTAAAAGAGAGGAAGATTTGGAGCAGGGGATTGATAGGTAAAGCTAAAGCTCAAACTTAACAGGGTAATTAATATGACCGAGTACAGGAAAAAACGTTTAGCCCACAATTGATCATTTTCGGCTTTAAATCCAATAACTGATAAATATAACCAATATGCAGTCAAAGCATTAAAGGTAATTAAAAAGAATACATTGGTATAGCCAAAACAATATAACCCATTCAAAACAGCTGCAAATAATAGGATATATATTACACATTCAATTTTCGTACGATAAATAGAACGTGCTACAGGCAAAATTGGAATTCCCGCATTTTTGTAATCATCAAAACGATAAATTGCAATTGCCCAAGAGTGAGGCATTTGCCATAAAGCGTATGCTAAAAACAAAAGCAAGGCTGCCACATCAAATTGATGAGTTACTGCTGTATAACCAATAACAGGAGGGCTCGCTCCGGAGATACTACCAATGACGGTTTGATGGATTGAAGTACGTTTGGTCCACAAGCTATAAAAACCGACATAGACAATAAAACCAATCATTGCAAACAAAAATGCATAACCATTTACACCGAACCACAAAATGCTAAAACCAATTATTCCAAGCACTAATGCATATATCAGCGCAACAGTAGGAGAGATTGTTTTTTTAACAAGTGCACGGTTTTGAGTGCGCTGCATCTTTGTATCAATATCTTGATCTATAACATTATTAACCACACAACCTGAAGCCACAACTAAAGTTGTTCCAAGTAGGGTGAGGAGTAATAATAAGATGTCTATAGAGCCTTGGGCGGCTAAGAAAAAGCCGCCCAAGGTGGTAATGAAATTACCGAAGAGAATTCCTGGTTTAGTCAGGAATAGATATTTTCTCAACATGACAATCAGTTTAGATCATCATATTGTAGTGAAGGTAATTCATAATCCACACAGAACCGATTAAAAGTACAGCGATACATAGGATTGTGTAGATGAATGCAATCATATTCCAACGTTGTTCAGATGATGTATTCATGTGTAAGAAGTACACAAGTTGTACAAGAACCTGAGCAACCGCAGTGATCGCAATCACAGTAACTAAAAGACCACGACTGAAACCACCCATCATCACCATCCCAAACGGGATGATGGTGAGGATAACAGAAAGGATAAATCCAACAGTGTATTGCTTAAAATTACCGTGTGACGCACCAGCAGCATTATGCTCATGACTACTCATTAGAGAACTCCCAGTAAGTAAACGACGCTGAATACACAGATCCAAACGATGTCAAGGAAGTGCCAGAACAAGCTTAAGCAAGCAAGACGACGTGTATTCGGTAAAGTCAAACCTTTAGTTTTGATTTGATACATTAATACTAGCATCCACACTAAACCAGAAGTTACGTGGATACCGTGTGTACCAACCAAAGTAAAGAACGATGATAAGAATGCACTGTGAGTAGGACCATGACCTTCTTCTACAAGGTGATGGAATTCATAGAGTTCCATACCGATGAAGGTCGCACCAAAAAGGAATGTAATAAATAACCAAGTAATAACTTGATTTACATTCTTTTTATAAGATGCAAGTACAGCAAAACCGAAAGTTACCGATGAAATCAATAAGGCAAATGTTTCAGTTAACACGTAGCCTAATGATTCATGGAATAGGTCATATGCACTTGGAGTCCCTGCTGGAACATGACTGCTTAATACAGCGAACGCAATGAAGAGTGATCCGAAAAGAATCAAGTCACTCATCAAGTATGTCCAGAAACCAAAAACCGTTAAATCAGTATCATCATGTTCATGATGACCGTCATGGCCGTGGTTGTCGTGATGAAGTACTTCAGCCATTTCCTTAGTCCTTCTTCAAGTGTTTTTCAAGTAAAGCATAGCGTTCGTTTTCAATACGCTCAACTTCAGCAGCAGGAACGTAGTAATCAACATTCTTAGTGAATGAGCTTACGATCAAGCTAACAACAGCTGCAACGAATGAAACAACAACGAGCCACCAAATATGCCAGATGAGTGCAAAGCCAAGAAGAGTAATGAACATTGCAATGACAAAACCAGCAGCACGATCAGTCGGCATGTGGATGTCTTCATATGTAGTGTTACGTGCGTATGCTACACCATTTTCTTTGTCAGTCCAGAAACGGTCGATACCGCTTGCATCTGGTTCATGCGCAAAGTTATAGAACGGAGCAGGGGAAGAGGTCGCCCATTCAAGCGTACGAGCATCCCATGGATCGCCAGTAAGGTCCATGTTGTCTTTACGTTGTAAGAAGCCAACGATGATTTGCATTAAGAAACATGCAATACCAATCGCAACAAGGACAGCACCAAATAATGCAATCGCAAGGTACGGATCCCATTCAGGGTTGTCATATGTATTCAAACGACGAGTCATACCCATGAAACCAAGGATATAAAGTGGCATGAATGCAAAATAGAAACCGAAGAACCAGAACCAGAACGCAGCTTTACCCCATGCTTCGTTGAGCTTCCAACCAAACATTTTTGGCCAGTAGTAAATGATGCCGGCAAACATACCAAACACCACACCACCGATAATTACGTTATGGAAGTGAGCGATCAAGAATAATGAGTTGTGTACCAAGAAGTCCGCAGGTGGAACCGCCATAAGTACACCAGTTAAACCACCGATACCGAATGTTACAAGGAAGCCAAGCGTCCATAACATTGGAGTAGTAAAGGTGATGCGACCTTTATACATGGTGAATAACCAAGAGAAGATTTTCACACCAGTAGGAATCGCAATAACCATGGTCATGATACCGAAGAACGCGTTAACGTTCGCACCAGCACCCATGGTGAAGAAGTGGTGAAGCCATACAACAAACGCAAGAACAGTAATCGCGATAGTTGCATACACCATAGACTTGTAACCGAACAACGCTTTACGAGAGAAGGTTGCAACGATTTCTGAGTATAGACCAAATGCTGGTAATACCAAGATATATACTTCAGGGTGACCCCATGTCCAGATCAAGTTCACATAAAGCATTGGGCTACCGCCAAGCTCATTTGTGAAGAAATGGAAGCCGAAGTAACGGTCTAGAGTAAGCATTGCAAGTGTACCTGTTAATACAGGGAATGATGCAATGATTAATACAGCCGTACAAAGTGAAGTCCACGTGAAAATAGGCATGTCCATTAATTTCATGCCAGGTGCACGCATTTTGATGATGGTAACGAAGAAGTTAACACCAGATAAAAGCGTACCTAGACCAGAAACCTGAAGTGCCCAGATATAGTAGTCGACACCTACACCAGGAGAATATTGAATGCCAGATAGAGGAGGGTAAGCCATCCAACCAGTCGCAGCAAATTCACCTAATACAAGTGAAAGCATCATCAAACCAGCAGCACCAGCGAATAACCAGAAGCTTAAAGAGTTCAATAATGGGAAAGCAACGTCACGAGCACCAATCTGTAAAGGTACAGAGATGTTCATCATACCTACAACGAGACCCATTGCTACGAAGAAGATCATGATTACACCGTGTGCGGTGAAGATCTGGTCGTAGTGGTCAGGATGTAGATAACCTTCGCCGCCGCCTTTAGCGAGGAAAAGTTGTAAACGCATCATGATCGCATCGGCGAAACCACGCAGAAGCATGACAACAGATACGATGATATACATGATACCAATCTTTTTATGGTCTACCGTAATAAACCACTCATTCCACAAATATCCCCATTTTTTGAAATAGGTGATACCGCCAAGCACTGCAATTGCACCAATTGCCATAAGGACCATGGTGACAAGTACGATTGGCTCTGTCGGGATAGAGTCCCAACCCAGTTTACCAAAAATCATATCCATGTCTTATTCCCCTTGAGCAGCGTGTTCAGCTGCAGCATGAGTGTCAGCTGTTGCGTGTTCAGCAGAGTGGTCAACACCATGATAGTTACTCATATAGTGGTTGATAATTGTTTCAAACAATTTAGGCTCAACAGTAGAGTAATAAGTCACAGGGTGTGGCTTAGTCGGGAACGGTTTCATAGCTTCAGCTTCAGCAACTGCTTTTTCATCACCAGCAGCTTTAGCACGATTTACTAAATGCTCGATCTGATGCTTAGAACGGTTACCATCACGTAAGGTTGCCAATTCAGCTTGGTCAAGCGTAGTTTTTTGAACTGCTTCTGGGTTAATGGTTGAACCATTACCTGCTTTAACCGCTGCTACCCATTCGTTGAATTGTTGCTCTGTAACACTATGCGCCTTGAAACGCATTTGAGAGAAACCGTAACCTGAGTAGTTAGAAGAGAAACCACGATATACACCAGTTTCATTTGCTAACAAATGAAGGTGAGTTTGCATACCTGCCATTGCATAAATCTGGCCGCCTAACTGTGGAATGAAGAATGAGTTCATTGTAAAGTTAGAAGTGATTTTAAAGCTTAACGGAGTTTTTTCAGGGAAACGTACTTCGTTAACTGTTGCAATGTTTTGTTCAGGATAAATAAAGATCCACTTAAACTGTTCAGCAATAACTTGAATAGTTAAAGGTGCTTTATCTGATTCTAAAGGACGGTATGGGTCATACTTGTGGGAACCCCACCAAGTTAACCAAGCTAAAATACCAATAATAATGACAGGGATACCCCATACTACAACTTCAATTGCAGTTGAGTGTGCCCATGTAGGTTTATAGTCTGCATCTTTATTTGACGCGCGATATTTCCAACCAAACCATAATGCCATGATGATTGAAGGAATCACCACAAGTAACATTAAATAGATCGCAGTCATCATAAGGTCACTTTGACCTTGACCAACTGGACCTTTAGAGTTTAGAAGTACCATATCACCACCACACCCAGTCAAAAGTGCGGCAAGCGTTGATAAAGACAATACAGCTAAAATCGTTTGTCTCATTTTACAACCTCGGTGAAGAGTCCCATTCCCTAATTAAATATGGGATAGCGATTAAAGTGTCGCATGATTGAGAACGCTAATCCTTAAATTTAGACTTCTCAATTATATGACACCGCTACGTTGTAGGGCATTATGCCTCATATCGACAAACTAAGCTATACATAAAGTAGGCTGAAATAATTGTTTTAAAACCCGATTTTTTTTGTAGGGTATCTAATTTCAATAGAGCTTTTATTTAAATATCAACTCCCTATAGAAAAAAGGAGGCAGGGTGCCTCCTCTTTTTTTAGACATTAAATGAATGAGTCATTTACTATCATTTGATCACTTTTGTTCTTGCAATTTTGTCATGTAAAGCTTGTCGCTTTTGTCCTAATGCAAAAGCATAGTCAATAATTGTACTGATCGGCATAAACAGTAAGTTTAATATGATAAAAACAATACTTCTTAATAAGAAGATGCGAGTTAAATTAACCTTGCTATTGTCCTCAGCATCTACAATTTTAATTCCAACGATTTTCTTACCTATACTCTGACCAAACTTTGTTAAAAGAACGGCTTGAATTGCAAGCATAATTACGACGTAAAGAAGCATTGAATGCCAAGCTTCTATTGGAATTAAAGTAAAAAGTTGCTGTTGCAATTCTGCAGCTTTAGTCGATGCGACTTCGGCAGATTGCATCTGTTTTTGTAACTCGAATAATTGCTTATATTGAGCTTCATTAAAGAAAAAAGAAGGAATTGCAGCGATCGGTAACCAAAGCAATAAATCAATAATTTTTGCTAAAGCCCGAGCCGGAATAGACGCAAGTTCATGAACTTTAGGTTCTACACGAATTTGACGAATAGTTTCATTAGTTGATGTATTCGTATTTATTGTAGGTACAGAATAACCGATAGGTTGATATACAAGTTTACCTTGGGTTAATTCTCCTAAAGCTTTCCATTCTGTCATGCCTTCATGCCAAGCTAAATCAGTTAACAAAATTTGTTGGCTAGCCAACATTTGATTTACTTGTTCTAAAGTATAAGGCCCAGCTTGTTGATTATTACGTGCCAAGTAAATTTGCATAAATAAAAATTCTCTATTCTAAAGATGAAAAAAGACCCACGGATGGGCCTTTTTTTATAACATATTAGATTTGCTTGATTTTTTCTTCAGCAAGGAAGAACCATGTATCTAAAACTGAGTCTGGGTTAAGAGAGACAGATTCAATACCTTGTTCCATTAACCATTTTGCAAGATCTGGATGGTCTGAAGGACCTTGACCACAGATACCTACATATTTACCTGCTTTACGGCAGGCATGGATTGCCATTGAAAGAAGAGCTTTAACAGCTGCATCACGTTCATCAAATAAGTGTGAAACAATACCTGAGTCACGGTCAAGGCCTAACGTTAACTGAGTTAAGTCATTAGAACCAATAGAGAAACCATCGAAGTGCTCTAAGAATTGTTCAGCTAACAGAGCGTTAGTTGGTAATTCACACATCATGATTACTTTTAAGCCGTTCTCACCACGTTTTAAGCCATTTTGTGTAAGTAATTCAATAACACGTTTCGCTTCAGATACTGTGCGTACAAAAGGAATCATGATTTGAATATTGGTTAGACCCATTTCATCACGAACTTTCTTAAGTGCGCGACATTCTAATTCGAAACAATCACGGAAGTTATCAGATACATAACGGCTTGCACCACGGAAACCGAGCATCGGGTTTTCTTCTTCAGGCTCGTATAACTTACCACCAATTAAGTTTGCGTATTCGTTTGACTTGAAGTCAGACATACGAACGATAACTGGCTTGTCACCAAATGCAGCAGCAAGAGTTGCAATACCTTCAACCAATTTTTCAACATAGAAATCTACAGGTGATGCATAACCTGCGGTACGAGTTAAAACCGCAGCACGAGTTTCACGAGGTAGGCTATCAATATTGAGTAAGGCTTTAGGGTGCACACCGATCATGCGGTTAATGATGAACTCAAGACGAGCAAGGCCAATACCTTCGTTTGGAATTTGAGCAAAGTCAAATGCACGGTCAGGGTTACCTACGTTCATCATAATTTTGAACGAAAGCTTAGGCATAGATTCGATTGAGTTGCGTTGAACTTCAAAATCTAAAGCACCTTCGTAAATGAAACCTGTATCACCTTCAGCACAAGAAACAGTTACTTCCTGACCATCAGTTAATACTTCTGTTGCGTTACCACAACCTACAATCGCTGGTACACCAAGTTCACGTGCAATAATTGCTGCATGACATGTACGACCACCACGGTTAGTGATAATTGCAGCAGCACGTTTCATTACCGGTTCCCAGTCAGGATCGGTCATATCTGATACAAGAACGTCGCCTTCTTGAACTTTGTCCATTTCTTTAATTGAGTTAACAATACGGACTTTACCAGAACCAATACGTTGACCAATTGAACGACCTTCACAAAGAACAGTACCTCTCTGTTTGAGAAGGTAGCGTTCCATAGTGCCTACATTTTGGCGGCTTTTTACAGTTTCAGGACGAGCTTGAACAATATAAATTTGACCGTCATCGCCGTCTTTTGCCCATTCGATGTCCATTGGCGCACCGTAATGCTGCTCAATGATAAGCGCTTGTTTAGCTAACTCTTGTAACTCATGGTCATTTAAAGCGAATTGTTGACGGTCTTGTTTTTCAACATCAACAACAACAACAGATTTACCCGCAGAACCTTCTTCACCATAAATCATTTTTTGGTGTTTAGAGCCAAGGTTGCGACGTAAAACAGAATGTCTTCCTGCATTTAATAATGGTTTAGATAAGTAAAACTCATCTGGGTTAACGGCACCTTGTACAACCATTTCACCTAAACCGTAAGAGGCAGTGATAAATACAACATCACGGAAACCAGATTCTGTATCAAGTGTAAACATTACACCCGCAGCGCCAGTTTCAGAACGAACCATACGCTGAACACCCGCTGAAAGTGCAACGATGTCATGATCAAAACCTTGATGCACACGGTAAGAAATTGCACGGTCATTATATAAAGAAGCAAATACTTCTTTAATCGCAATAAGTACGTTATCAATACCGCGAATATTCAAGAAAGTTTCTTGTTGACCCGCGAAAGAAGCATCTGGTAAATCTTCAGCAGTTGCAGATGAACGAACGGCAACCGCGATATCAGGGTTGCCGTTAGAAAGTGCTGTAAAAGCGGCGCGAATTTCTTGTTCTAAGGTTGCAGTGAGTGGAGTCTCTACAATCCATTGACGAATTTTAGCGCCTGTTTCTGCAAGAGCATTTACGTCATCGACGTTGAGTTGAGCAAGTTCTGCTTGAATTCGAGCGTTAAGACCACTTTGGTCTAAGAACTCACGATAGGCAGCAGCAGTAGTTGCAAAGCCACCAGGTACCGATACACCAGCATTTGATAAATGGCTGATCATTTCACCCAAAGATGAGTTTTTCCCACCTACGAGTTCGACATCGTGTTTCCCTAATTTTTCTAGACCGATTACGCGCGCTTCCAAAGTTTTCACTCCACTTTTGCAGTATTAATGTCTATCTTGGCATGAAATTATAAAAATAAAGTGCTTAGTTGAGAATTATACTAAGCGACAGTCATGTAAGATCAGTTTACTATAAAGATTATATAGCACTAAGACAAATGTTTAAGGAGAATTTTAATGTCAGAAAGTAAACAATTTAAGCGGAGTGTTTTTTTTATTTCTGATGGAACTGCAATTACTGCCGAGACTCTTGGACATTCGTTATTAGCACAATTTCCCAATGTAGATTTTGATATTCACATCATGCCGTATATTACAACTGAAGAGGCGGCAATGGATGTGGTGGTTGAGATTAATCGATGCCAAACCAAAGATGGTTGCCTACCTTTAGTATTTGATACTTTAGTCGATCCGCATGTGCGAGAGATTATTAATACGGCTAAAGCGGTTAATCTGGATGTGTTTGAAGGTTTAATTAGTAAACTTGAACAAGAGCTTGGAACACCACCAACAACATTGGTCGGGCAGACTCATGCGGTAACCGATTCTGAATATTATAAAGCCCGTATCGATGCTGTTCATTTTGCGCTTGATAATGATGATGGGGCACGTACTCGTCATTACGATAAAGCGGATTTAATCTTAATTGGAGTTTCCCGTTCAGGTAAAACACCGACTTCTATTTACTTATCTCTTCAATTCGGTATTCGTGTTGCGAACTACCCATTAACTGAAGAAGATTTAGATGATAACCGGTTACCAGCAGTATTAAGAGCTCATCGTAATAAGTTATTTGGTTTGATGATTGATGCTGAGCGTTTGGTCGCAATTCGTAGTGAACGTAAAGCGAATAGCCGTTATGCAAGTTTTAGCCAATGCCAAATGGAGCTAAGAGCAATTGAAGGGATTTATATTTCAGAAGGCATTAAATATTTAAATGTGACCGAAATGTCGATTGAAGAGATTTCAACTCGTATTTTACAAATGACGGGATTAAAACGTCGTATTGGTTAATTTAATCAATTGTTTATTTTAACCATTCAATTTTTGTATATTAATTTATAGATAAATTGAATGGTTTTTTTAATATATATCACAGACAAAAATTAAAGTTTTATATATAAAACTAAATATTATTAAATAGTTTTTATTGGTTATAAGCCCGTAGTTATTTTGAAACTCATTTGTAAATTTAAATAACACTATTGAAAAGAAGTGTATGTTTTTTATTGTGCTGAAAAATAGTAATTCTTTATTTTTTATAAATATTTTAGAAAAGCATTCATGAAAAATCCACAATTTATAAAATGTTAAATAGATCACACTTTTTTGATGTTGTGTGATTGGTTTTTGATTTTAATTATACTTTCCCACCTCGATATGGGACTATCCGATTATCAAAATGCTAAAAAAATGTGTTTTTTCATTGGTATATATCTTGCCTCTTAATTTATATGCTGCTCAAGTAGATGAATTGCGAGAGCAAGCTATTCACACTTACAAAACTGGGCAAACTCAACAAGCAATATTGCAATTAGAACAATTGCTAAATAAATACCCGCATGACCAAAAATTACTAGCTGATTATTTAGTTGTCATGTCAAGTGAAAAAAGAGATTTATTAACCTTTTCTCAGCATTTAGCAAATGTTAATTATGTGAATTTTCCAGAATATGGGCAGCTACCATTAATACGTAATTTTCGTGATTTTAAACACTTTAAAGATGCAATTGAGTGGTCGAATAAATTTAATATTCAAAAGACATCTGATGGGCAGATTTTATTAGCGGTTCTATATGCTGAGGCTAAAGATCCTGTAAATGCTAAGGTGCATTTATCAGGTATTAAGAGTAAAAATCTTACAGCTGATCAATTTGTTCAAATTGCTTATGCATATCGACTTATTAATTCACCTGTAGATGCTTTATCTGCAATCGAGCAAGCTTATCAACAACAACCAAAATCTTTTGCGGTTTTGCAAGAATATAGTTACGACTTGGCGGCTGTAGGCGCTTATAAAAAAGCTCAGCAGTTGCTGCTTGCCAGCGATAAAAATGCGCAAACAGAATCGTTACAACACTGGTTAAAAGTCAGCGAGTTTTCTCAACGTGTAAATAACGCAATTACTCGCTATAAATATTTGAATCGGGAAGGCATGTCGGACAGTGAAGGCTTTGCCGAGCTTGATGCTGTGTTGAAACAAGGTGAGCAAATACAGCCTTTGATTCAACCGTCAGACCCTAATTATTTAAGATTTCATTATGACTATTTATATGCGTTGGACTTTCGTGGGCGTAGCCGTACGGTATTAGATGAATTTACTAAATTAAATGTACCGTTAGAAAAGCTACCAGCTTATGTACGTCATGCGATTGCTGATAGTTATTTAGCTGAAAGACAACCGAAGCAGGCTGAACTCGCTTTTAAAACCTTACTTACCGAAAAAAACTACTCAGATATGACGGTATATACGGGGCTTTATTATTCTTACATTGAACAAGAAAAATATAAACAGGCTGATCAACTTTTGAATGATGTTGATAGGTTGATTCCTATGTATAAATATAGTCAAGCCAAGGGAGTAGATAAATCAAGCCATCCTGATCGTGATGATTATATTGCTTTACAAGGCATGCATTTAGCTTATGCAAATCATTTGGATCAATCAGAAAAGCATTTTCAAAAACAAGTAGATCTTGCACCTGCTAATGAAGGTTTAATTAACAACCTTGCTCGTGTTGAGCGCTGGAGAGATAAACCGTTACAGGCAAAGCAAACAATTGCTCGTTTAAATGGTTTAACACCCGTTGCTAAAGATACACGTATTAATCAAATGCAAAATGCTCAGGCTTTAGGAGATATTCCTGAATGGCGCAAAAGTACAGAAAGTCTTTTGCAATATTATCCTGAAGATAGCGGTGTAGTTAAAAGTCGAAAAGAGTTGGATGATCGTGATAGAGCAACCATCTCGCACTCTACAACTTGGGGCCAGAGTAAAGCAGAGAATAGCGATTCTGTGAGTGGGCAAAATGGTTTAAAAGACCGCGAAATGGAAACTCGTCTTAATAGCCCGTGGATTAAAGATAATTATCGTCTATTTGCTTGGCATCAAGATCGTTTCGGAGAATATCGTTTTGGTGATGTGCATGACCAACGTTATGGTGTTGGTGCTGAGTGGCAAGCAAACCGTAAGGCATTGTCGGCAATCTTGTCGCAAAGTACAGATGGTGGTCAAGCAGGTATCCGTCTGGATTGGTCGCAATGGTTAAACGATCACTGGCAATATCAATTGCAATATGACAGTCAAGCTAATATTCCATTGCAGGCAATTGACGCTGGTGAGGATGGACAGGCTTACCGTGCCGCTTTGACTTGGCAAAAAGATGAGTCGCGTCAAATTGGGGCGAGTTACGGTTTAACAGATATAAGCGATGGTAATAAACAACAAGAATTTTCAACTTTTTGGCGTGAGCGATTATTTGATGCGCCTCACCATATTACTTACGGAACCGTTCGTGGATTTTATGGCAGCAATAGCCAAGATCAGACTGCTTACTTTAGCCCAAGCAATCATTACAGTGCCGAGTTGAATTTAAGCCATGACTGGGTCACTTGGCGCGAGTACGAACGCTCATTTAAACAGCATTTTGAAGCTGGAGTTGGACTTTATAAACAAGCAGATTACTCAGCTCGACCAACATATTCTTTGCAATATCAACATCAATGGCAGCTCTCACGGACTTGGCAACTTAATTATGGAATTGGTTGGCAATACCATCCATATGATGGTCATGATGAACAACATACCTACGGTATTTTCGGATTTGAAGGGCGTTTTTAATGAATAACATGATGTCAAAAATGTTGAGCTGTGTGTTTGCCTCAACGTTATTACCCGTACAATTTGCCTATGCCCGCATTGAAACTGAACTACCAAAAAACCATACGGTTTCTTTAACTTTTCATGATGTGCGAGATGACGTACTCAAGGAAGGTGACCGCGATGTTTATGCGATTCAGACCAATAATCTGGCACAGTTTCTCGATTGGCTTAGCCAGTCGGACTGGAAACCGATTCGTCTAAAAGACATTGAAGAGGCACGTAAGCAAGGTAAAGAATTACCTCATAACTCTATTCTACTGACCTTTGATGATGGTGCTTTAAGTAGCTATAGCCGAGTATTTCCTTTGCTGAAGCAATATCAGATTCCAGCAGTTTTTGCGCTTCCAACCAGTTGGTTAAATGGTAATACAAAAGCGGGTTATGAAGCCTATGGTCAAGGTAATTTGGTGAACTGGGCTCAAGTTCGTGAAATGCAAGCATCTGGGTTAGCCGAGTTTGCAAGCCATAGCGATGATTTACATCATGGGGTATTAGCCAATCCTCAAGGTAATGAGCAACCGGCTGCGACTTCTTATGCCTATTTAAAATCGCAATCACGTTATGAAACCGATGCAGAATATCAACAACGCATTTTGCAGGATTTAAAAAAATCTTATGCGGTTTTAAAAAAAGAAGTAGGGGTTAATCCTAAAGCAATTATTTGGCCATATGGCGCCGTGAATGAACAGTTAGAGAAGCTAGCACAACAGGCGGGTTTCCAGTTTTCATTCAGTTTGGGACGTGATGGAATGAATCGCGTAAGTGACTCAACTTTTAAACGTAGCTTAGTCATTGATAACCCAACAGCTGAACAACTGACAGAGGGCATGTTAAATATTCTGAACTTCGAAGAGTCAGATTTATTTAAGCAACCACGTCATTTTGTGAGTATGGATTTAAAGCAGTTAGCAGCGCAGCACAATACTCAAACTGATGAAAAACTTGGGCAGTTATTATCAAAACTGTATAGCTTAAAAAACAACGCTTTAATCTTAAAGCCTTTAGAAGACAAAGATGGAGATGGGCAATATGATGTCGCTTATTTCCCTACAAATAAAATATCTGTTCAACAAGATATTTTAAACCGTAGTTTATGGCAGGCTCAAACTCGTGCTGGTCAATCTGTAATATTAGAGTTGCCTGCTTATCCGCAAAAAGATAAACCATTTCTAACTGTAGATTTGGCTAAAGATATTGCGCGTTTTAACACTAATTTAAGTGGTGTTCAGCTTAATGCAGGATCATCTTTAAATTGCGCAATGCAAAAAATAACTGTGCAAGAAAGCAGTTGCATTGAACAATCAAAACAGCTCGAACAACTGAGTGAACTGACTAAAAAAGCGGTCAAACCTTATTTAAATATGAGTAATCAGGCACAGTTTAGTTTATTGCTTACACCTGATTTAGATCATATCGAAAATCTACCTGAGCTTATCAAAACGCTTTTATTACAACATGATTTAGTCAATTTGAAGTTCGATGGGATTGGTAAGAAAAAGCAATTTAATGAATTGTTAATGCTTTTAAATACACTTGATGAAAATGATAAGCAAAGAATAATGCTGACTTTAGTATTACCAGAAAACTCGCAAAAAACTGCTTGGGAAGAGGTTCAGCAAGGACTCTTTTCGATTCAGCGAGTAGGAATCCAGAAATTCGGTATTGACGGCTATGATTTTGAAAAATCAAAAGATGTTTATCAATATTTATATAATCCACTTAGTCTGAATGCTAGCCCTGTGATGTATCAACCTTTTGCTGGATTGGTAGAGGGGAAAAAGTAATGAGAGTATTACTCGATATTCTGTTTGCTTTTGCCTTTTTATATCCCTTACTGATGGCTTGGACATGGATGGTAGGGGGGCTTTGGTTTTTCTTTAAAAGAGAATACCGCGAACAAGCGCTTCCTGAACCTACAGGTGAAGGATGCAGTATCATCATTCCGTGTTTTAACGAAGAAGCGCAAGTACGCCAAACAATTCGTTATGCGTTACAAACCAAATATCCTAATTTTGAAGTCATTGCTGTTAATGATGGAAGTAGTGATAGGACTGCCGAAATTCTAGATGAATTGTCAGCGCAAGATTCACGACTTCGGGTTGTACACTTAGCAGAAAATCAGGGTAAGGCTGTAGCTTTAAGATCGGGAGTACTGGTTAGTAAATACGAATATCTTGTTTGTATCGATGGAGATGCGTTGTTGCATCCGCATGCGGTACTTTGGTTAATGCAACCATTTATTAACTTCCCGCGAATTGGTGCTGTAACTGGTAATCCACGAATCTTAAACCGATCTAGTATTTTAGGAAAATTACAAGTTGGTGAGTTTTCTTCGATTATTGGTTTGATCAAACGTGCACAACGTACATATGGTCGTATTTTTACCGTATCTGGTGTGATTGCAGCATTTCGTAAAACTGCACTCGTTCGAGTCGGGTTTTGGTCTGACGATAAAATTACCGAAGATATTGATATTTCATGGAAGTTACAACTCGACCATTGGGATATTCAGTATATTCCACAAGCGCTTTGTTATATCTATATGCCTGAGACATTTAAAGGTCTATGGAAACAGCGTCTTCGCTGGGCGCAAGGTGGAGTAGAGGTTCTTATAGAATATATTCCACAAATGTTCAAACTGCGTGTTCGCAGAATGTGGCCGGTCATGATTGAGGCGCTAGTCAGTATTATCTGGTCTTATGTGATGATCATGATCTTCACGTTATTTTTTGTGGGATTGTTTATTGAGTTGCCTCAGCAATGGCAGATCAAAACGCTTATGCCACAGTGGTACGGTGTAATACTAGGCGGAACATGTTTGATCCAGTTTTTAGTGAGTTTGTGGATTGATCATCGTTATGACCGAGGGCGTTTTTTTAGAAATTACTTTTGGGTGATTTGGTACCCGTTATTTTTCTGGCTACTGACTTTGTTCACGAGTGTCGTTGCGGTACCAAAAACTTTATTTAACACAAAAAAACGTGCCCGTTGGGTAAGTCCAGATCGAGGCTTCCGTGGAGATAACCCATGAAACTTGAGGAAAATAAGGATATAGAGACTTTAGATATCCCTGAATATATTGATCAGCCGGAATATGTCAAAAATAAAACAGCAAACTATACATTACAAACCATTGGCTGGATTTGTTTAATGTGGTTGCTTTTCCCGTTGGTTTCACTATTTTTATGGGTTTTTGAAGGTCACTTAATTTATGATTACGTCTGGGTAGACCACTTATCAGAAGTTAAGACCTTATTACATTTAGCATTAATGATCGGAATTAGCGCGCTTATTTTAATTTTATGGGCAAGTTATAACTGGATTAGGTTTAGTGGTGAGGACCGACGTGCTAAGGCACCTAATAGTTCTGTAGAATTATTAGCGGCCCAATTTTCAGTTACTTCCGACATGCTAAATGATTTGCAAGAAAAACAGCGCATCATTTTGCATTACGATGATCATGGTAATTTGCAAAAATATGAGTAAATAAAAAAGCATGGCCTAAAACCATGCTTTTTTTTACTTTTATGGCATTGCTCTGATAATAATATCAACGGGTTGTTCTATACCATCCATGCTGTGAATAGATCTATTGGTAATTTTAACAATTGGCCATGTTTGCAATTTACAGTTAGGTTTTTGAAGTGCTGCATAATAACTGTCGGACTTAAAAAATACTTTTTTGGTGGTTGCAGTATTGGGAGTCAAAAGACGCTTAAGCCATGGTTCGTTTACTTGAGTTTCTAGAAACCGCAATGCCAGAATGCTCTTAACACGATTGTTAAATAACCTGCGGTTTTTGATAATAAGTGGGTGAGTAATTAACTTATGTGTACCCATCTGACTATGGGGCAAAATAAAATGAGGGGTGATTTGGAAGACAGTCACAAATTTTGCTTGCTGGCAGATTTTTTCAAGATGAGTCACGCTATCTTGATTTGTACCAATAATCGCGACAGATGAATGTGAAAAGTCAAACTCTTTAATTGATGTTGAGGAAATCACTTGACCAGTAAAATCTTCGAAATCTTGAGAGATATTCTGAAAAATCACTGATTTTGAAGTGTTATTTTTAATATTAATACTCATTTTCCAAAAGTCCTTTTGGTTTTTAAATCATGATGTTTTTATCGTTTTAATATAAATAACCAAGCAGGCAGTTGGGGTAAAGTCTTTTCAGATAGATGGTCATCCCATACTCAAAATCAATTCAAGTATGGGAGCTTAAAGTAGAGTTTAATGTTCTGTTTTTACATTCATGAGTTGTGTAAAGCTTTCTAAACGTTTAGCTGTATCGTATACATCACATGTAAAAATAAATTCATCAACATTATACGTCGCTAATAACTTTTGTAAGCCAGAGCGAACTGTATCTACAGAACCAATTTGCGCCATTGCATAGAAGTTTTCGACAGAAAGTTGTTCTGCTGTATTCCATAATCCCTGCATTGATTCAACTGGTGGTTTCAGCTTCAAGCTTTCACCACGGATTAAACCTAATACACGTTGGTAAGCACTAGTTGCTAAAAATTGTGCTTCCTCATCTGTATCTGCAACGACAACAGGCACACCCATTGAAACATACGGCTTATCTAGATACTCAGAAGGTTCAAAGTTCTCTCGATAGAGTTGAATCGCTTGACCTAACATACGTGGTGCAAAATGTGATGCAAATGAGTAGGGAAGTCCAAGTTTTGCGGCGAGTTGTGCACTAAATAGGCTAGATCCAAGTAACCAAACAGGAACATGGGTGCTTTGCCCTGGTGTTGCAATAATTTTTTGTCCTGCTTGAGGTACATCGAAATATTTTAAGATTTCGACAACATCTCGAGGAAACTGATCTTCTGTTTCTTGATGGCCACGACGTAAAGCTCGCATGGTGAGTTGATCTGTACCGGGAGCACGGCCTAAACCAAGTTCAATACGATTTGGATATAAAGTAGCAAGCGTCCCGAACTGTTCTGCGACAACTAAAGGGGCATGGTTAGGAAGCATAATTCCGCCTGAACCTAAGCGAATATGCTGTGTATGTGCTGCAATAAAACCGAGTAAGACAGCGGTAGCTGAACTTGCGATTCCATCCATGTTGTGATGTTCTGCAAGCCAGAAACGTTCATAACCTAGTTTTTCTGCATGTTGTGCCAATTCTAATGCGTGACGTAATGAGAATTCGATGGTTTTATCATTACGAATAGGAGCAAGTTCCAAAATAGAGAACTTGGTATCTTGAAGTGATCGCATGCGATATTCTCGAATAAGGATATATCGAAATAATACGATATATAGGGTGTGATGTATATCGTTTTTTTTCGATATTAATTTTTAGCTATAAATAAAAAAGCACCCGAAGGTGCTCTTTTGATTTATCTGTGAATTAGCGGTTTTTATACCAACCACGGTGTAAGCCATTGTCATGGCGACGGCTACCACCTTTATAATAACGACGGTCACCATCGTAATATCTGCGGTCATCACGATCGTAACGATCACGGTCATAACGGTCATCGTAGTTACGATCTTCAGCAACTTTACGACCTAATGCAGAACCACCAGCTGCACCTACTGCTGCACCGATGTATCCACCGTTGGTACCGCCCATATTTTTGCCGACTGTATAACCAGCACCACCACCTAAAGCACCACCAATTGCAGCTTCTGTACGATTACGACGATCACTTGCTGCAGCTGCACCACCAGCCCCACCTAAAGCAGCACCGATTGTTGCACCTGAGGTACCACCAATACTTTTACCAATTGCAGTACCCACTACACTACCTAAAGCAGAGGTTGCAGCAACACGTGTACCATTGTCAGCATGTGCAACTGTTACCATAGAAGATGTTGCAATTAATGCACTAGCCAACCAAATATTCATTTTCATCGTAGAACTCCATGTCCTTTTTACTGGAAGGACAGTTATCTTTATCTTGGGGTAAATGTAATAAAAAATTTCGTGATAATTATGGAGAACCCCAAGGGTGATACAAGTGTTTTGTGTCTGTTTGTAGTGTTTGTATTAATTTGTGGATAAATCATGAGCATACGAAATATGAGTGTATAACTTCATCACAATAAAAAGCACCCGCAGGTGCTTAAAATTGTTTCATCAGCTTAATTAGTGATGACGACGGTGTTTTTTCTTCCAGTGCTTAGAAGATCTGTCTGCATCACGGTCTTTAGAGATTTTATTACCCAAAGCAGAACCACCCGCAGCACCTAAAGCAGCACCTACATAACCACCATTTGTACCACCCATGCTTTTACCAACCGTATAACCAGCACCACCACCTAAAGCACCGCCAATCGCAGATTCAGTACGGTTACGACGATCGCTTGCAACAGCTGCACCACCAGCACCACCTAAAGCAGCACCAATTGTTGCGCCAGATGTACCGCCCATGCTTTTACCAATTGCAGTACCTGCTACGCTACCTAAAGCAGAAGCGGCTGCTACATGTGTTGTATTGTCAGCATGTGCCACAGTAACCATTGAAGTTGCTAGAACAGCGCTACATAACCAAGCATTTAATTTCATTTTTGACTCCGTGTCCCTAGTTGCAGGACCCTATATCTTTTGTTACGGCAAATGTAACAAAACACTTCTCCCCAAATATGGAGAACCATCTTTCGATTATTGCAGTTTAGTGTCTGGTTTGTATGTTTTCTATTAAAATAGAATATTTAATACTCATATAGATAAATTTAGCTTTATTTAGTTTTGACGGGGTTACTCACGATCAGAACATAGAAAATTTATTAAAGCTCTTGTCGCAGACGGCATATGTTTATGTTGTGCGTACAGTAAAGAAAAGGGCCGTGTGTGACCTGCATAACCCTCAAGTACGGGCTGTAATTTTCCTTGCTGGATCTTTTCATTAACAATAAAGCTATAACTCTGACATATTCCTAATCCACTTTCGGCAAGAGAAACTACTCCCAAAATATCTTCTTTTACTAAAATCCGATTTGATGGTATCCATTGAATTTCATTATCACCATTTTTAAAAAACCATGGAGTGACCTTACCTGTGCTCGGTAATTCAAAGGCAATACATTGGTGATGGTTTAAGTCTTCCAAGGTTTGAGGAACACCCATACGTTTTAAATATTCGGGTGAAGCAACAAGTTGAAGAGGGGCAAGCTCCAAAGGTCTGGCAATGAGAGTGCTACTAGGAAGCTGACCTTGACGAATAGCTAAATCAAATCCTTCCGCAATTAAATCGACGTTTCGATTAGAAATACTGACTTCAATTTGAATATCTGGATATTGCAAAAGAAATTTTTGTAGTAATTCTGGAAGGCGATAGTGTCCGTAGGTGGTGGGTACACTTAATTTAATTTTGCCGGAAATTTGCAGTTGCTTACCTTGAATAGCACGCTCTGCATGGTCAATTAACTGAAATGCATATTGCATCTTTTCATAATAAAGTTGACCAGCTTCAGTCAGGCTCAAATGACGAGTTGTTCTTCTAAAAAACTGAATGCCAAGTTTTTTCTCTAGCCGCGTAATTGTTCTACTAATGACTGAAGGAGTTGTTGCTAAATAAATTGCAGCTGCACTAATAGAAAGCTTCTCAGCGACAATTAAAAACACTTCAATATCGGCAAGATGGTCAAATTGACGTGACATTTAGTCCTCAAACGCAAAAAAGATTTTCAAAGGTGGTTGTTTATCTACCTGATTGGCAAAAATAGAATATATCCATCCAAAATATAAATCCAGTAAATGGTTGGAATGAAGGTCGAATGATGAAATCTCTAAATAAAATAATGCTTGCAGTAGTTACTGCTTCAGCAGCATTCAGTGCAAATGCTGCTCATGTGTTAGTTGTGTTGTCTGATGAAGCCCAATTAGAGCTGAAAAAAGGCCATATTTTTAAAACTGGTTTTTATTTAAATGAATTGATGCAACCTACAAAAATGCTTTTAGATGCAGGCCATACAGTAACTTTCGCTACACCAAAAGGGAAAGCTCCAACCTTAGATGAATCATCGAATAATGCGATGTATTTTAACCAAGATGAAAAAGCATTAAAGCAATATGCAGATTTATTGCATGATCTAAAATTAACATCTGCTCCAGATTCTCCAGTTGTGAGCCTATCTCGTATTGAACAAATTGGTGTGGGTCGGTTTGATGCTATTTATATTCCAGGTGGGCATGCACCTATGCAAGATCTATTAAAAGATAAACAACTTGGAAAAGTACTTACAGCTTTCCATAAAGCTGGTAAACCTACTGCGTTGGTCTGTCATGGTCCTATTGCATTGATGTCTACTTTACCTAATGCCTCGGAAGCAGTTGGTCAACTCGAACAAGGCAAGCCAGTAAAAACTGGCGAATGGATTTATAAAAATTATCGAATGACGGTGATTAGTAATCAGGAAGAAGAGCAGGCTAAAGCTTTATTAAAAGGTGGAGAAATGAAGTTTTATCCACAAACGGCTTTACAGTCACTTGGCGCTAAGTATCAAAGTAATACCACTGCGTGGTCCCCAAACGTGATAGTGGACCGTGAACTTATAACAGGACAAAATCCGGCGTCAGCTGTTTTGGTGGGCAAAACCTTATTAGAAAAATTAAAATAAGTAGGCTGGGCAAAGAGGTTTTTAAACAAAGCCTCTATTGCCATATAGAGGGAAAAGATGACTTATTATTTTCTACAGAACAGCCAAATTATAGGCAAGTAAATAAATCTTATACGAAATCATTATATTTATACGCCTCTAGTTATTGGGAAAGTTGATGAATTGGCTGATTATATATGTCATTTAAGCAGCATAATCTGTAAACTATGCGCTATTTTTACGATTTTGCTTATCTTCTATACTTACATAGCCTTCGATAAGCTTTTTGGACTTTTGAGATATTTCCTCTTATGAAAGCGTCACTCCGTTTACGACTTGATCAACTCTGTGATCGACATGAAGAACTTACTGCATTGCTTGCAGATGCTGAAGTGATCTCCGATAACAAACGTTTCCGTAAATTGTCTCGTGAACATAGTGATTTATCTGAAATTACCGAAGTTTGGGGCAAATACCGTCAAGCAGAAGAAGATATTGAAACTGCTGAAATGATGAAGTCGGACCCAGACTTTAAAGATATGGCAGAAGAAGAAATTCAAGCCAATAAAACATTGCTTGAAGAATTAGAAAGCCAGCTCAATATTTTGATGATTCCAAAAGATCCAAATGACTCTAATGCTGCGTATTTAGAAATTCGTGCTGGAACAGGTGGTGATGAAGCTGCGATTTTCTCTGGTGATTTGTTCCGTATGTATAGCAAATATGCCGAGACACAAGGCTGGCGTATTGAAGTCCTTTCGGAAAATGAAGGCGAGCATGGTGGTTTTAAAGAAGTCATTTGCCGTGTAGATGGTGATGGTGTGTATGGTCGCTTAAAGTTTGAAAGTGGTGCTCACCGTGTACAACGTGTGCCAGCAACTGAATCACAAGGTCGTGTGCATACATCAGCGTGTACAGTTGCGATCTTGCCTGAAATTGATGTTGATACCAACGTTGAAATTAATCCGGCAGATTTACGTATCGATACTTACCGTGCGTCAGGTGCGGGTGGTCAGCATATTAACAAAACCGATTCAGCCGTGCGTATTACTCACATTCCAACCGGTACAGTCGTTGAGTGCCAAGAAGAACGTTCACAGCATAAAAACAAAGCTAAGGCGATGGCATTGTTAGTATCGCGTTTAGAAAATGCTAAACGTGCAGCAGCCGATGCAGCAACTTCTGAAATGCGCCGTGATTTGGTCGGTTCTGGTGACCGTTCTGAACGTATCCGTACGTATAACTACCCACAAGGGCGTATGACAGACCATCGTATTAACCTAACTTTATATAAGTTAGACGCGATTATGGAAGGTGATTTAACTGAATTGCTCGATAGCTTACATCGTGAATATCAGGCAGATCAGCTTGCGATGCTTGCACAGGAAAATGGCGGCTAATGAATATTGCTCAAGCGCTTGCAATTCGTGGTGAGCCTGACAGTTATGAACGTCAAGAAAATGCTTGGTTACTTGAGCATTTTCTAAAAATCAATTCGCTTGAATTAAAGTTTAGACTTGAGCAAGAGTTAACTGCCCAACAAGAGCAAGATTACTTGACTGGTCTAGAACGTATCCAAAATGGTGAGCCTTTAGCTTATGTGACGGGTTCACAGCCATTTTGGACACTCGATTTAAAAGTAACGTCTGATACTTTAGTGCCACGACCTGATACTGAAATTCTAGTTGAAACCGTTTTAAATCTAAATTTGCCAAATACTGCAAATATTGTTGATTTGGGAACGGGAACAGGTGCAATTGCGCTTGCATTAGCAAGTGAACGTCCAGATTGGCAAGTCACGGCAACTGATATTTATGTGCCTACTTTAGAAGTCGCAAGAGAAAATGCACAAGTTCATAATTTGCAACGTGTGAAATTTGCCTGCGGCGCTTGGTTTGATGCACTTGAACCACAAAAGTTTGATTTAATTGTTTCTAATCCGCCGTATATCGACCCTGACGATGAACACATGCAAGCTTTGGCTACAGAACCGCGCCGTGCATTGGTTGCAGATCATCAGGGACTGGCTGATATTGAAATTATTATTGCTCAAGGCAAAAACTGGTTAAAACCGCAAGGCTGGATTGCACTAGAGCATGGTTATGATCAGGGACAAGCTGTTCGAGATATTTTCACAGAGCATGGTTTTAGCCAAATTAAAACTATTCAAGACTATGGCCAAAATGATCGAGTCACTTTGGCATGCTGGATTTAAAGTTATTTTTGTAGCGTATCACGCCAACGTAAAAACCAGTTTTCGATAAGTTTCATTAAGGTATCGGTTATTTTACCCAATAGCGCCAATAAAATAATTGCAATGATAACAATATCAGGTCGAGACGTTTCTCGGCCATCACTGAGTAAATAGCCAATCCCTTGTGTGGCCGCAATCAGTTCAGCTGCAATCATAAACATCCAAGACAAACTTAAGCTGTTGCGTAAACCCGTTAAAATGCCCGGAGAGGCTGCCGGTAAAATAATAGATATAATCCGCTGAAAAGCATTAAGCCGATAAACTTTTCCAACTTCAATGAGCTTTTTATCTACATTATGAATTGCTGCAACTGTATTGGTATAGGTTGGAAAGAATGCTCCGATTGCAATCAATGTAATTTTAGAACCTTCGTCAATTCCTAACCAAAGCAATAACAGGGGAATCCAAGCAAGACTTGGAATTGATTTAATTGCTGAAAAAGTTGGTTCTAAATAAGCTTCTGCTTCTTTACTTAATCCAACCCAAATCGCAAAAATTAAACCTAAACCGCTTCCTATAATAAAGCCCAACAGAACACGCCATGTACTAATATAAATATGGGCAAACAGGTCGCTATGAGCTAAATCTAAAAAAGATTGCCATAAACTAGAAGGTGCGGGGAGTAGATAAGCATCGATATAGCCATTTCTGACTAAAAACTCGCAAGCCGTTAAAAAGATAAGTGGAATGAGTAGCGCTTTAAACCACAGTGTAAATTTATGGTTTAGATGCTTTTTCTCAGATTTTAAAGCCTGCTGAGCTAAGAAGTGATTTAGCTCAGCTTTGTTAAGTGAATCACTCATATACTATTTCACGACTTTTTGAGCAAAACGTGGGTCTAGCAACTGATCAACCACTTGATTGACGTTAGTACCTTTTCTAACCAAATCTTCTTCAGTCAAAATTTTCCCAGAACGTTTTAGCGCTTGTGCTTGAGTTGCTGATGGAATGCTTTGATCGAAGTTGGTTCGGCTCAGTTGTAGTTTAGCCACAGGTAGAGGAAGTTTTGATTCTTGAGCTAAAAGTGCTGCCACTTTATCTGGATTGGCTTTTGCCCATTTTCGGGCTTGTTCGTAGGCTTTAATAACGGCTTCTACCGCTTCAGGGCTTTGCTTTGCAAAATCTTCTTTAACGCTCAGTACGCTATAGCTATTAAATCCAACATTACGATAAAGCAATTTTGCACCCGATTGAATTTGAGCTGAAGCCATTAATGGATCAAGTCCAGCCCAAGCATCTACTTGGCCACGCTCTAATGCAGTCTTGCCGTCTGGGTGTTGTAGATGAACCAGTTGTACATCACGTTTACTCAAACCGACTGTATCTAGTGCTTGTAGTGTAAATAAGAAAGGATCGGTTCCTTTGGTAGCTGCAATTTTTTTACCTTTTAAATCTTTTAGGCTTTTAATTGGTGAATTTTTTGCGACAACAAGCGCGGTCCATTCCGGTTGGCTTTGTACATAAACCGTTTTAATTGGACTACCATTCGCTCGACTTAATACAGCAGCTAATCCAGCGGTAGAAGCAAAATCGATGCTGTTACTGTTGAGATATTCTAATGAGCGGTTACTACCTTGACTAAAAACCCATTTAATTTGGGTATTTGGCAGTGCTTTTTCGAGAAGTTTTTGATCTTTAACGACTAAACTGGTTGGTGCATAGTAAGCATAATCAAGTTTAAGTGTAGTCGGAATTGCTGCAAAAGCAGATGAAGCAAATACAAACCCCAATGTTGATGCCAACAAAGTCTTTGGTAGAGAAAATTTTGATTTTAAAGACATAATAAAAATAAAACCGAAATGAAATAGGAGATCATCCTTTCACGTGTTTAGAGGCTTATGAACTTAGTTATTTTGATTTATAAATCAGTTTGAAAGATAAAAGTTTGAATAAAATGATAAATCACTGTTTTTATGACCATTATCAAATTTTAAATAATGCATTTATCTGAAATATTGAATTTAAAATACATAAATATCATAAGCTTAATCTCTAACGCCTTAAGCTTCATTCGATGTATATGTTATTGCTTGTGTCCAGTTAAATTATCTCGATATGCACCTGGGCTGACACCTGTCCATTTTTTAAAAGCACGGTGAAATGCACTTGGGTCATGGAAGCTTAAATCTTCACTAATATCTTGAATTGAGTCATTCGTTTTGCTTAAGCGTTGAACAGCAATATCACAGCGGATTTCATTTTTAATTTGTTGATAGCTTACACCTTCATGTTTCAGTCTACGTTGAACGGTGGCTTCTGAAATATTGAGTTGGTGAGCTACATCTTTAAGTTCGGGCCATTGTGCAGGGTGGAGTTTCAATAAATGGCGACGAATAAGTACACTCAGGGCATTTTCATTTTTAAAACGAACTAAAAGATTTTGCGGAGTTTGCTCTAAAAAATCATAAAGCGCTTTTTTATCTTTTTTAATTTTAATATCTAAATAGTGGGCATCGAACTCAACTCGATTTATCTCAGCATTAAATTGAATATCTTCACCAAAACGAACTAAATAGTCCTGAATATCGTTCGGTTTAGCACAACGTACCATAATAGTATTTAAACCAATTCGTTGGTCTACCAACCAGCACATAAGTCCGTGTACTAATATTAAAAAGGTTGCGTAGGTAAACATACGTTTAGGTTGTTCATGATCATGAATCACTAAATAAGCTTTTTCTTGTTCTCGAATGAGTTCTCCATGCATATCATCTAAAACAAAGTTAAAAAACTTCAAAATATCGTAGAGTGCTTTTTGTAAAGTTTCAGCCGTACTGACGAGTTTAGTCAGTAATTTATAGCTTCCACGACGCATGGGGTGGCTATCCATCCCAAAAAATTCATCGTTCATGGCATTTGCAAGCTCTATCCACAATTGGGCATACGTCGTAACAGGCACACGTGCCTTTGGAGACATAAGTAATTCAACGGGGATGCCTGCTTTATTTAGAATTATTTGTGTATTTAGGCCTTTGGCATAAGCCGCACTCAGTGCTTCATGTACTAGTGCAATCGAAATTGTGCCTTTACTTAAAGAAGATTGGACAACCATGTCAAAGACTCATATTTTCTTCATATATTTCAAGTGAAATACTGCATATTTAAAATTTGGATTGATCAAAAGCTGCAAACATTTTGAGGCTTTTTGAAATTGTATCGGAAAACAACAACTTTTACTCTCACTACTAAGTTTAAAGAACATTTCTATAGGACATTACATAATGAAAATTCAAGGGAAACATTTCGTAATTACAGGTGGTGGCTCTGGTTTGGGTGCTGCAACAGCTGAGTATTTAGTCCAACAAGGTGCTTCAGTTACCTTGGTAGACATGAATGTAGAAGCAGGTGAGCAACAAGCAAAACAGTTGGGGCCAAAAGCTGACTTTGTAAAACTTGATGTGGCCGATGAAGCTGCTGCTGAACAGTTCTTTAAGGATGTTTTGACAAAACATGGTCATTTGCATGGTTTGGTGAACTGTGCGGGTATTGGCCCTTCTGCGAAAGTAGTTGGTCGTGAAGGTGTACATGATTTGGCATTATTTTCAAAGACTTTAAATATTAATGTTACAGGTACATTTAACATGCTGCGTTTTGCAGCAGATGCAATGAGTAAAAACATGGTTGAAGAAGGTGAAGAAGACCGTGGAGTGATTGTAAACACTGCGTCTGTAGCAGCATTTGATGGTCAAATTGGTCAGGCAGCTTATTCGGCATCAAAAGGCGCTATTGTTGCGATGACATTGCCGATTGCTCGTGAGCTTGCGCGACATGCTATTCGTATTATGACCATTGCACCAGGAATTATGGAAACACCAATGCTTAAGGGTATGCCACAAAATGTTCAAGATGCTTTAGGACAAATGGTGCCATATCCATCTCGTTTAGGAAAACCCGAAGAATTTGCTCGTTTAGTTGGGCATATTGCTGAAAACTCATATTTAAATGGTGAAGTCATCCGTCTAGATGGTGCAATTCGTATGGCAGCAAAATAATAAAAATAAGGATGCTGAAATGATTTTAAATGCTGAACAAAGTATGGTTCAGGAGATGATGCGTAACTACTCGCAGAATCAGTTAAAACCAACAGCCGCACATCGCGATAAAACCCATGAGTTTCCTGCTCAGGAATTAAAAGATTTAGGGGCACTAGGTGCTATGGGCATGACCGTTCCAAATGAATGGGGCGGTGCGGGAATGGACTATGTATCTTTGGTGCTTGCAATTGAAGAAATTGCCGCAGGTGATGGTGCTATTTCGACTATCGTCAGTGTTCAAAATTCATTGATTTGCGGTATTACACTGGCATACGGTTCAGAGCAGCAAAAACAAACCTATTTGCCAAAATTTGCATCTGGTGAATGGCTAGGATGTTTTTGTTTAACTGAGCCTCATGTCGGTTCCGATGCGAGCGCAATTCTATGTAAAGCCGAGCGAGATGGCGACCATTGGGTACTCAATGGCGTAAAGCAATTTATTACCAGTGGCAAAAATGCCCAAGTGGCTTTGGTATTTGCGGTTACAGATAAACAGGCTGGCAAAAAAGGCATTTCGTGCTTTCTTGTACCGACCAATACACAAGGTTATTTAGTGACTCGTATTGAAGACAAAATGGGTCAACATGCTTCGGACACCGCAACCATTACTTTTGAGGACTGCCGGATTCCTTTAGAAAATTTGGTGGGTCAAGAAGGTGAAGGTTATAAAATTGCACTTTCTAATTTAGCAGCTGGACGTATTGGGATTGCTGCTCAATCTGTTGGAATGGCAAGAGCTGCTTTTGATGCTGCTGTCCAATACGCAAATGAACGTAAGGCCTTCGGTGTAGAGCTGGTTCAGCATCAGGCGGTTGGTTTTCGCTTAGCCGATATGGCAACCCAGATTGAAGCTGCACATCAGTTGGTTTTACATGCTGCAACTTTAAAGGATGCGGGATTACCTTGTTTAAAAGAAGCCTCAATGGCAAAGCTGTTTGCATCTACTATGGCTGAACGGGTTTGTTCAGATGCGATCCAGATTCATGGTGGTTATGGCTACGTCAGTGATTTCCCAGTTGAGAGAATTTATCGTGATGTTCGTGTAAGCCAGATTTATGAAGGTGCTTCTGATATTCAACGTTTGGTGATTGCTCGTGAAGTTGCTCAAGTTTAAATATGAGATTTTAAAAAATAGTCACTGACTGCAAAAGACCGCAATTGTTATGCGGTCTTTTGCCATTGAGCAGAAACTTTCTAGTTTGAATTCGATTCAATACACTTCAAAAATTTAAATAAAACTCGCTTTTTGTTGATTAAAGCTGAGCTTTGACTTCTTCACCAATTAAATAAAACGTTCCTCCAGCAATATAATGTAGGCTTCGAAGTTCTTTCGGTGCATCTTGAAAATGCCAGTGCCCATCTCTAAAAACGCGACTATCTGCCCATGCACCCACAACAGAACCAATAAATAAATCATGAACTGACTGATTATGGGGTTCTGGAATAAGTTTACATACAAGCCATGCAATGCAACCTGATACAAGTGGGCTAGGAAGACCTTCTTGATAAAATAGTTCAACACCACAATGCTCAAGTTTTTGTGGATCATCCAACTTACTAATGGTTCCAAGTTGATGAGTCAGATCGAGCTGTGCATAGCAGGGAACTTGTAGTGTGAAATAGCCACTTTGCTCAACGAGCTGTCGGGTTTTAGTACTTTTATCAAGAACCACGGACACTTTGGCTGGTTTGAACTCTAAGGCACATGCCCAAGCAGCAGCCATTACATTGCAGTCGTCTCCATGTTGTGCGGAAACAAGCACAGTTGGGCCATGATTTAATAAACGATAAGCTTTTTCTAACTCTACAGGTGCAATATATGATTGCGTCATATTTAGCCTAAGTAATAAAGAAAATGGATATTTCTATTGTTGCAGAAAGCTTGATAGATGCAATGTTGGTAAATAAGCTTTATTAGAATAAAAAAGTTGTTTCTATTTTATAGCTTTCATAATAACGAACTTAGTCATAAAATCACTTGGCTTCTAAGTGAAAGGATTAACGCGTGACCGAGCTTCAAGATATCGATTTTGTAGAGTTAAGTGATGAAGAAATGCATCTCTATAGCCGTCAGATTTTACTTGATGGATGGGATATTGAAGCTCAGGAAAAACTCAAACTTGCTAATGTACTGATTGTCGGTGCTGGCGGAATAGGATGTAGCAGTGCAGAGCTACTAGTGCGAGCAGGGGTTGGGAAAATTACACTGATTGATGCAGATACCATTGAGATAAGTAATTTACAACGACAAATCGCATTTGGTCATGAAGATGTTGGTCGCTATAAAGCAGAAATTTTGGCTAAACGTTTACAGAAAATTAACCCTTATATCTGTGTTGAATACTATAACGAACGTTTAGATGAACATAACATTGATAGACTTGTTGAACACCAAGATGTGGTTTTAGATGGTTGTGATAATTTTACAACTCGCTATCTGGTAAACGCAGCTTGTAAGAAACATCAAGTCGCATTAATTAGCGCTTCAGCAATTGGTTTTCAGGCGCAAATGTTTATGGTTGAAGGAGATTCAGCTTGTTATGAATGTCTTTTTCCAAAAGAACAGCATAGCAATGAAGGGCTGCGCTGTGCAGAATCAGGGGTACTTGCAACTACACCTGTAATGATAGCGTCATTACAAGCGCATCACACTTTGCTGTATTTAGGTTTAAATCGTGTACCTTTAAAGCAGAAACTATTATTGTGGGATGGTTTAAATATGACACAACGTATTGTTAGTTTTGATAAAGATGTAAATTGCCCACTTTGTCAGGCAAGCTAATCAGTAAATGAAACAAAATTTGCTACACTCAACCTGAATGATTCGGTTTTGAAGAAATATGAAAAAAAATATTTTGTTTGATGGGTTACGTTCCGTCGCCCGCATTGGTGAAACAGCAGTGGTTGCGGCCAAAGCTGGAATTAAATACGCAACAGAAAAACCAAGTAATGCCAAACTCATGCGAGAGACTTTTGAGTCACTTGGTTCAACTTATATTAAGCTTGGTCAGTTTATTGCGAGTACGCCATCGCTTTTCCCACGTGAATATGTAGAAGAATTTCAAGGTTGTTTAGACCAGACACCAACACTCCCATTTAGTTATATTCAAGGTGTGCTTGCATCTGAGTTTGAAGGACGCGATTTAAGCCAGATTTTTAGCTATATCGATGAAAAGCCATTAGCTTCTGCGTCAATTGCTCAGGTTCATGCAGCTAAGCTGACCACAGGTGAAGATGTTGTTATTAAAGTACAAAAGCCTGGCGTTGAAACCATTTTATATACAGACTTAAGTGTGGTGCATTGGGCTGCCAAGCTGCTTGAACGTGCAGTACCAAAAATCAAATTTGCTGCTCTTTCCGAAATTGTTGATGAAATTAAAAGCCGTATGGTTCGTGAAGTCGATTTCATTGAAGAAGCACAAAACTTAGATGACTTTATTGAATATTTAAATATTTCTCAAAACAAAGCTGCGACTGCACCTAAAGTTTATCATCAGTTTTCTACACGCCGTGTTTTGACTATGCAGCGTTTATACGGTGTGTCTTTGACTGACTTTAGTGTTGTAAAACAATATGCTAAAGATCCATCACAAGTACTGATTACTGCCATGAATACATGGTTTGGTAGTCTCATGCTATGTAAAAGTTTCCATGCCGACTTACATGCTGGGAACCTAATGTTGCTTGAAGATGGGCGTATTGGTTTTATTGATTTTGGTATCGTCGGTCAGTTAAAACCTGAAGTTTGGACAGCATGTATTGCATTTATGGATGCCTTACAAAAAACTGATTATCAGGCAATGGCTGAAAATATGCTGAAAATGGGTATGACCCATAACAAAATTGACGTTCATGTGTTGGCTCAAGATCTAGAGCGTTTGTTTAATGGCGTATTAATGGCCGATCCGCAACAGATATTGTCTTCAAACCCAGCTGATTTAAACGACATCATGATGGATATGGTAGGTGTAGGTGAGCGTCACGGGATTAAATTCCCACGTGATTTTGCTTTATTATTTAAGCAAATGCTTTATTTCGATCGTTTTATGCGCGTACTCGCACCATATACTGATATTTATGCAGACCAGCGTTTGAAAATGGTTCAAAATATGGAACCTGCTTCGTTGTTAAAGCACTAAGGTCAGTTTAAATTTATGGATGCCATTATTATTGAAGGCTTGAAAGTTGAGACAGTGATTGGCTGTTTCAACTGGGAAAGACAAATCATTCAACCTTTAATGTTGGATTTAACCATCCATAATGATTTGAGCCGAGCAGCAGAGTCTGACAAGCTTGAGGACACACTCAACTATGCCCAGATTTGTGAGTTATCGGCTCAAACCATTCAACAAGCTAAACCTGAATTAATCGAGCATGCAGCACATTTGGTTTTACAATGTTTGTTTGAAACCTTTCCATCAATTGAAAAAATTACCATAACCATCCGTAAGCCAGCCATCATTGCAGAAGCAAATGCTGTAGGAATTCGTCTTGAACGCACCAGAAACAATTTTTGCGCTCGCCCTAGCGAGTAATTTAGACGCAGATCAGCACTTTACTTTTGCTTATACGCAATTGGCAACTTTGGGGAAAGTGCAGTTTTCATCTGTTTATCAAATTCCATGCCGAGATGGTATTGGAGATGATTATTGGAATTCGGCATGTCTATTAAAAAGCACTTTATCGTGTGACCAAATTGAATCTTTTTTAAAGAAACTTGAGTCAGATTCGGGGCGTGTTCGTCCGTCGCATCATATTTCTTTAGATGTAGATTTGATTGCATGGGGAAGTGATCTGGACCATATGCAATTTAATTCTAAAAAGCTACCTTTGGCACTCGATGTAAAAATTCCTTTATATGAACTTTGGCATTGTGAAACCTTAAAGGCTGATAGCATGATTTATCCAGTCGTTAATTTTAAAGCTTAATGCCCTTCAAACTAAATTTTACGCAAAATTTACGTGGGCTTTGACTTCCTCAATAGAGAATTTACGGGCATTTTATCGATACTGAAATTCACTAAATTAGTGTTATTTCAGGACAATAAAGATGCTTATAAATTCTCAAATGCGCATCTTGCATCAGTCTGGCATTGTCTTATGCGGACTTAAAACAAATGATATTTCTCCATCTCTCCTTATTTCCAGTTTGGCAAATCAAGCCAAGGGGTATAGAGGAGAATAACCATGTTAGAACTTATACTTGTTTTATTTATTGCTATTTTTTTAGCATGGTGCCTCAGTAAATATCTATCCAAAGTGATGGCAAATCAGCCGATGTGGGGTGATGGATTATTCCGCTGGATTGAAAATCCTGTATACCGCTTGTTAGGTGTATCTCCACAACAACAAATGAACTGGAAACAATATTCTTTAGCATTTGTTGTGAGCTGTATTTTTCTTGCTGTGGCTATTCTTGCTATTTTTATGACGCAAGCATGGCTACCATTAAACCCAAATCATGCACCAAATATGAGTTGGGATTTAGCACTACACACTGTTATTTCATTTTTAACAAACACCAACCAACAGCATTATTCTGGTCAGGCTCAGTTATCTTATTTGTCGCAAATGACAGGTATTGTAGGTTTGCAAGTCATTACTCCAATGATGGGGCTGGCTTTGGTTGTTGCGACATTAAGAGCTTTCTTTTATCAGCGTCCAAGCCATATTACGGCCGATGTTGCTGAGCAGCCAGATCAAATTTTAATTGGTAACTATTGGGCAGATGTAATTCGTCCTACAGTTCGCTTTTTGCTTCCACTCTGTTTTGTCTGGTCATTGTTGCTTAACAGCCAAGGCGTGCCAGCAACTTTCCAAGGTGGGCCAGAAGTACAACTTATTGATAAAGCCGATAGCGTTGAAACTCAAAAAATTCCTTTAGGACCAGTTGCGCCAATGGTGGCGATTAAGCAATTAGGTAGTAACGGTGGTGGTTGGTACGGTCCAAATAGTTCTGTGCCTTTAGAAAATCCAACACCATTTTCTAATTTACTAGAAATGATTGCGATCTTACTTATTCCAATCACAGTCATTTTTATGGTGGGGCATTTTACCCAGCGTAAAAAGTTTGCTTACTTTGTCTTTGGCAGCATGCTTTTCATGTCAATTATTTCAGGTGCAGCGGCTGTCTGGTCTGAAAGTATGTCATCGACAGCATCTCAATTTGCCGTAATGGAAGGTAAAGAACAACGATTTGGACCAGCAGCATCAGCAGTTTGGGCAGCGCTTACTACACAGGTAAATAACGGCTCGGTCAATATGATGCATGATTCTTCTGCACCGCTTACCGGTTTAGTCGAACTCATTAACATGCTGATTAATGCGATTTGGGGTGGTGTGGGCTGTGGTCTGCAACAGTTTATGATTTATCTGTTACTTGCCGTATTTATTGCAGGTTTAATGACAGGCCGTACCCCTGAATTGTTTGGACGTAAGATTGAAGCAGCAGAAATTAAATTGCTCGCGATTATTATCTTGATTCAACCTTTAGTCATTCTTGCATTTACCGCATTAAGCCTCAGCGTTCCAGGCATATCTGGAATTAGTAATCCGGGACCACATGGTATTAGCCAAGTGTTCTACGAATATGTTTCTGCATTTGCCAACAATGGTTCAGGTTTTGAAGGTCTTGGAGACAACACTGTATGGTGGAATGTCACTTGTAGTATCGCTCTACTGTTAGGACGTTTTCCGACCTTAATTTTGCCATTAATGATTGCGACACGTTTAGCAGCAAAAAGAAAAGCACCCGAAACAGCAGGTAGTCTTCAGGTTGAAACTCCAACCTTTGCTTTAACGCTGATTACGATTGTTGTGTTGCTTACCTTATTACAATTTATGCCAGTTCTTGTCCTTGGGCCTATTGCCGATCAACTTTTGTTGGTTAAAGGCTAAGGAGGCGAGTGAAAATGAATACACAAACTCATGTAAATAGCCATAAACAAACCATGGCAGTGCCAAATTTTGAAGTTTGGAAAAATGCATTTGTGAAACTGCTACCGCAGCATGCAATTAAAAACCCTGTGATGGCAATTGTATGGCTTGGAACAGTGGTTACAGCATTTAGTACAGTCTTGGGTTACACCACGCTGTTATTTGGTTTCACGGTTACAGCAATTCTGTTTATTACCATTTTATTTGCTAATTATGCTGAAGCGGTTGCAGAGGCCAGAGGTCGTGGACAGGCATCTTCATTACGTGCAGCAAGAGAAAATTTAACGGCTCGAAGACTCAACTCTTTGACAGACCGTCAAGCGACTCAAGTTGCAGCGACTGAACTTCATTTAAATGATTTTATTGAAGTACATGCAGGTGAGCTTGTTCCAGCCGACGGTGAGATTGTAGAAGGCTTTGCCACTATTAATGAATCGGCTGTTACAGGTGAGTCAGCACCTGTGTTACGTGAAGCTGGAACAGACCGTTCAGGTGTTATTGGCGGAACCAAAGTTCTGACAGATCGTATTGTTGTGCAAGTGACTGCTGAATCTGGTCAAAGTTTCTTAGACCGTATGATTGCTTTGGTTGAAGGCTCAAATCGCCAGAAAACTCCGAATGAGATTGCACTTGGCTTCTTGTTAATGGTGATGACAATCACGTTTTTAATTGTCGTGATTAGCCTGCCATTTATTGCCAAGTATTTGCATATTGAACTTGATCCAGTTGTGCTCGTCGCATTATTGGTCTGCTTGATTCCTACAACCATTGGTGGTTTGTTACCTGCGATTGGGATTGCGGGTATGAACCGTGCACTTAAAGCCAATGTTTTGGCAAAATCAGGTAAAGCTGTCGAAGTTGCGGGCGACATTGATGTGCTTTTACTCGATAAAACAGGAACGATTACTTATGGTGACCGTCAAGCGACTTCTTTTTATTCTTTAACTTCGGTAACCGAGTCTGAGTTGAGAGCTGCTGCTTGGGTAAGTTCACTTGCTGACCCAACACCAGAAGGGAAGTCGATTGTTAAGTTAGCAAAAGAGCAAGGTTTAAAACAGCAAGAACCTGAACAAGCCGAATTTATCTCTTTTAGTGCTTCGACTCGAATTTCTGGTGTGAATTTACCTAATGGTGACCAAATTCGTAAAGGTGCTTTAGATGCGATCTTGAAGTTTGTAGATGAAGATTATTCTCAAGATTTGGAATTAAAAGCGCGTGTTGAACAAGTTGCCAAAAAAGGGGCAACACCATTGGTTGTCGCAAATCAACACCATGTATTGGGCGTAATTGAACTCTCAGATGTAATTAAACACGGCATTAAAGAACGTTTTGCTCGTTTAAGAGAAATGGGCATCAAAACCGTCATGGTCACAGGTGATAACCCATTAACTGCGGCCGCGATTGCTGCTGAAGCTGGTGTAGATGATTATATTGCCGAAGCAAAACCAGAAGACAAATTGGCTTGTATTCGCACCGAACAACAACAAGGTCGTTTAGTTGCAATGGTCGGTGACGGAACCAATGACGCGCCAGCATTAGCACAAGCTGATATTGGTCTAGCCATGAACTCGGGTACACAAGCCGCGAAAGAAGCCGGCAATATGGTCGATTTAGACTCAGACCCAACCAAACTACTTGCTGTGGTTGAGATTGGGAAACAGCAACTGATTACCCGTGGTGCTTTAACAACATTTTCATTAGCAAACGACGTCTCTAAATACTTTGCCATCTTGCCTGCATTGTTCGCTGCTGCGATTCCACAAATGCAAGTATTGAATGTAATGCACTTAGCAAGTCCAAACAGCGCGATTTTATCTGCATTAATTTTTAACGCGATTATTATCCCGCTATTAATTCCAATCGCACTCCGAGGCGTGAAATTTAAACCTTCAACTGCAACTCAGTTACTACGTCGAAATATGTTGATTTATGGGGTGGGCGGTGTAGTTCTACCATTCCTTGCCATTAAAGCAATTGATGTAGTGATTGTTCAATTATTTGGTTTGTAATCTGGAGTTTGAAATGAAAACTTATGCACAAAATTCAGAAGCAAATTTGGGTCAGACCTTAAGAGCATCTTTGGGATTATTAATTTTTACCTTAGTTGGCTGTGGCGCTGCTTATAGTGCGATTGCTACAGGTGCGGGACAGGTGTTATTCAACAATCAAGCAAATGGTAGTTTGATTGAAATAGATCATAAAGTTTTAGGGTCAAAATTAGTTGCTCAGCCATTTGTTGGAGAGGCTTATTTTCATCCGCGTCCTTCAGCAGTTGCTTATGACCCGATGGCTATGGCAGGTACAAACTTAGCTCGTACTAATCCTGAACTACAGAAACAAATTGATGCTCAGATTCTTGCGGTGAAAAAACAAGATCACACGGGCAATACACCTATTCCAAGCGATTTAGTGACTAAATCTGGTAGTGGTATTGATCCGCATATTAGTCCTGAATCTGCTCAGTTACAGGTTGCCAGAGTGGCTCAAGCTCGTCATTTAGACCCTAAGATTGTGGAAGAGCTTTTGCAAAAGTATGTTGAACCGAAGCAGTTTGGTGTACTAGGGCAAGCTCGTGTTAATGTATTACAGCTCAATATTGCTTTAGATCAATTACAATCTACACATTAACTTAAAAATAAAGTTATTAGTTTACCGGATGATATCAAGTGCAAAGCAATCGCGAAAATCAGGCTGAGGCCTTATTAAATCATGTCAACAGATATCAAGCCGGTCGACTAACGGTCTTTCTTGGTGCGGCACCTGGTGTAGGAAAAACTTATGCCATGCTCGCCCGCGCCAAAGAATTATTTCAACAGGGCACAGATGTTGTTGTTGGTATTGTTGAAACCCATGGAAGAATCGAAACTCTAAAAATTTTGGAAGGGTTGCCTCAGATTGCTAGAAAAGAAATGCAATATCAGGGGCATATTTTAGAAGAAATGGACTTGGATGCTATTTTACTTAGGCATCCGCAAATCGTTTTGGTTGATGAATTGGCTCATCGCAACGTCCCAAATAGTCGTCATGAACGACGCTGGCAAGATGTTAATGAGTTGCTAGATGCTGGTATTGATGTATTTACCACTATAAATATTCAACATTTAGAAAGCCTAAATGA
The DNA here is from genome assembly GCF_031798995.1 of Acinetobacter sp. V104_13. Taxonomy (NCBI): domain Bacteria; kingdom Pseudomonadati; phylum Pseudomonadota; class Gammaproteobacteria; order Moraxellales; family Moraxellaceae; genus Acinetobacter; species Acinetobacter sp. V104_13. Next base: position 110,590 of record NZ_JAVQNP010000025.1, read on the forward strand.
TGTGGTCTATCAAATTACAGGCATTCGAGTAAATGAAACAGTACCAGATCGGGTATTTGACCGTATTCGAGATATTCGCTTAATTGATTTACCCGTCAGTGAACTCATTGAAAGGCTCCATCAAGGAAAAGTCTATGTACCAGAGCAAGCAAATCTGGCATTACAAGGCTTTTTTAGCATTTCAAATTTAACAGCATTACGTGAACTGGCAATGCAATGCGTTGCTGAACATGTCGATTCAGACTTAAAGGAGAGTTATGCCTCAAAGGGTTTGAAATCTATATCTTTACAAAATGAATTGATGATTGCGATAGATGGGCAAGGCTCTTCTGAATATTTAGTGCGAGCAGGCTGCCGCTTAGCTGAACGCTATGGGGCTACGTGGATTGTGGTGAATGTGGCTAAAAGTTTGGACTTTGGACAGAGTTCAGTGAGTTCTTATAAAAAAGAATATATTGAAATCGATCGTGCATTTGAGCTGGCTCGACAACTCGGTGGTCGAACTGAAGTTTTATATGGGCCGCGAGTTGCGTCAGTGTTAATGGATGCGGCCGTTGACCGAGGAATTTCGAATCTAGTCATTGGTAAAAGTATTTCACCGTGGTGGTTAAAGTTATTTAAGAAAAATTTAGCTCAGCAATTATTAAATCAAGAAAACTCGATTGCTTTAACCATTTTGCACCCAGAACAGGGCACTAAAAAGATTAATCAGTTCGGAAAACCTTCATTTTTATCATTAAAAGAAAGCATTTTTGTTTTAGCTGTGACGTGCGGTAGTATTTTTCTAGCTCACTTCGCCGAAGTTCTATTTGGTATTGAAGATTTCTCTGTCATTTTTATTATTTCTGTTTTAATTGTTGCAACGAAAACCCGAATGCTTGCTGCTGTAGTGGCAGCCTTAATATGTTTTTTGGCCTATAATTTTTTCTTTATTGCACCACGTTATACTTTTCAGATTTCAGCACACCAAGGGGTGGTCACCGTTGTGGCTTTTTTTGCAGCAGCTTTAATTGCCGGGCGTTTGGCTTCTCAGTTACGCCAGCAAGTTTTATCTTTAAAAGCTGCCAATGCCTACACTACGGTAATGCAAGACTTGGCACGTAAGCTTTCTAGTGCAGTAAACCTTGAAGAAGTCATGCAAACAGGACGTATGACTTTAGAAACACAACTTCAAACTAAAGTGTGGATTTCTATTCGAGATAAGGTAATTTCATCTGATATTGAGCTAAATGATAAAGAAAAAGTAGCCGCAGAATGGTGTTTGAAACACAAGCAGCCGTGTGGGCGTTTTACCGATACTCTGAGTCAGTCAAACTGGTGGTTTTTACCTCTTTTAGAACAAAAAAATAGCCTAGGTATTGTGGGAATTTACTTTAAGGATGAAGTGGTTTCCTTAAATTTTGAGCAAAAAAAATTGACTGAAAGTGTAATTGAGTACATTGCACAGGCAGTACTTCGAACCCAATTGGTGAATGAGCTTGAACAAGCAAAAGTCACCAGTGAAACAGAGCGCTTACGTTCTGCTTTATTATCTTCGGTATCGCATGATTTACGTTCGCCACTTGCTTCTATCATTGGCGCAGCAGACACGCTTGCTAATTTTAAAGCTGAAATGTCAGAACAAGACCAGCAAGATTTGCTTGAAACAATTCATTTGGAAGGTGAGCGCTTAGACCGTTATATTCAAAACTTGCTTGATATGACTCGTTTGGGACACGAAGGTCTAACTTTAAAAAGAGACTGGATTGGTGTCGATGAGTTAATTGGTTCGGCAACCCGCCGTTTAAAGCGTTATAAACCAGATACGCAAGTATTAGTCCAGTTACCTGAGCAACCAATTAGTTTGTATGTTCACCCAGCACTGGTAGAGCAAGCTATTTTTAATGTTTTAGAAAATGCTGCAAACTTTTCACCTCCAGATGAACCAGTCATGATTCGTGCTCAACTTTCCTCAGAAGATGAAGTAAAAATTGAAATTGAAGATAGAGGAGCGGGAATTCCTGAAGACGAAAGACATCGTATTTTCGATATGTTTTACACGATGGAACGAGGAGACCGTGGAAAGTTTGGTACTGGTTTAGGGCTTACAATCGTAAAAGCGATTATTGGTGCTCATATGGGTACAATAGAAGCATTTTCAGGGCGCCAAAATAAAGGTACTTTAATTCAAATCAAATTACCCATTCATCCAGTAAAAGAATAAGTTGTAAATTCATGATAAGTTCCGAAACCTCACCTGTAGAAACACGTATTGTGATTATTGATGATGAGCCTCAAATCCGTAAATTTTTAGACATTGCTTTAAGAACTCAAAAATACAAAACCACGCTCTGCGAAACGGGGTACAAAGGCCTAGAGGCTTTGGCAACCCAAGGGGCTGATTTGGTGATTCTAGACTTAGGCTTACCCGATTTAGATGGAAAAGAAGTGCTTCAAGAATTACGTAGCTGGTCGAACGTTCCCGTTATTGTGTTATCTGTACGTGCTGATGAATATGAAAAAGTTGCCTTGCTAGACGCAGGGGCAAATGACTACATGACCAAGCCTTTTAGTGTGCAAGAGCTTTTGGCGCGCATACGTGTCATTTTAAGAAATCAACCGATTCAACAAGAAGCTCATGTGTATGACGATGGCTATCTCAAGGTTGATATCATGCAACGTTTAGTTTGGATCGAGCAACAACCAATTACTTTAACTCGAAAAGAGTTTCAGCTTTTGACGTTATTAATGCGCTATCAAGGGCAGCTTTTAACACAGCCTCAGCTCTTAAAAGAGCTATGGGGACCCACTCATCAGGAAGATACGCACTATTTACGTATTTTAGTGGGCAAGTTACGCAGTAAACTGGGGGATAACGCGATTCAGCCACGTTATATTGCTACTGAACCAGGGGTTGGGTTACGTTTTTTAGCTAAACAGAAAAATCATTAATTAGATATAAAAAAAACCTTAGGGTATTTCTCCCTAAGGGTGTGAAAAGTGGTTTATAGTTTTTTGCTCTTTTATTTATATATCCCAATGTTGTTCTGCTTCAGTCATTTGACTGTAAATATTTTGATATTCAGCCTGTTTAACCGTGTACCAATGTTCTACAAAGTCTGCCCCTAAATACCCTTTTAAAATAAGACTTCCCTTAAGTATTTTTAAGGCTTCCGGCTGATTGTTGGCTAATAAAATGTGCTCGTCTGGAAATTTTAAAAGATGTGCAGGTTTTGGTAGCGGTAACTTATAAGATAAGCCATAAGACGCGCCCGCTAAAATAGTCGCTGTCACCAGATAGGGGTTACAGTCAGCTCCAGCAACACGATATTCTAAGCGTTGATTTTGTATATCTGAGCATGGAATTCGTATTGCGACATTACGATTGTTGGTATCCCAATTGGCTTCTAATGGCACGTGATGACCAATTTTAAAACGTCTATAAGAATTAATATTAGGCGCTAAAATCGCCATAGATGCAGGCATTAACTCAATGAGTCCGCTAATCGCGCTCAATAATTTAGCTGAAAGCTCATTTTTTTCTACTTCTGAGCTAAATATATTTTCATGGTATTGATTCAGCATGCTCATATGAAAATGCATGCCACTACCAGCCTTTGCCAAGTTTGGTTTCGCCATGAAACAAGCGGTTAAGTCATGCTTTCTTGCGACTTGTTTTACAATTCTTTTTAAAGCATTAATTTGATCGCAGAGTTTTAAAATGTCATGGCTGTGTTGAAGATTTAATTCGTATTGTCCAGGGGATGATTCCGCAACAATTGCGGTAATTTCAATTGATTGTAGTAAGGCTGCTTTTTCAACCTCATCTAGGACTTGTTGATAGTTATTTGGCGCATCTATATCAAAACATTGGTTTTCTGAACATGTCTCGAATTGATGCTGAGGTGAGAAAAGGTAAAACTCTAGCTCGGCAGCCATGACAGGAAAATAATTATTAGCATGTAACTGATTTAATAATTTTTTTAATATATTACGTGGTTCATAGCGACACTCTGAACCATCTTCTTCTTGCATTGATAGGTAAAGCTGAGCATTTAATTCTGGGGATAAGGCACTTGGTTGCAAGCTGCCTAAAATGGGCAGGCAAAGTCTATCTGGTTCACCAATATATTTTCCCAAGCCTGTTTCTTCAATCACTTTCCCATCAAGGCTCATGGCATAAACAGAAAGAGGAAAATAACATCCATTAGATAGATTTTTCAAACTCTTAACATCAATACGTTTGCCACGAATATGCCCGTTTAAGTCATGTAGACAAATATCAATGTGCTGAGTGTGAGGATATAAACTTAAATATTCATCAACTTCTTTTAAAAAAAGATCTGCGTTGAAAGTATGATCTTGTGTCGGTGGAATAAAATCATCTGATATTTTAAATGCCTTAAAGTGAGGATCTTTTAAGTTTAAATTTGGGTAAATAAGCGTACTCATTATAAAAAACCTTGGTGGTTATTTAGCTAAAATCCTACCTTAGCCTTTGAAGGAAATCGCGTAAAAAAAGAGTAAAGATGGTTGAACAATATTTTATGAGTAATTTGATTTTTTATATTTATAATCAATATATTGTAGTTTATTTTGATAATCAATTTTTAAAGTAAAATTAGTGTATAAGAGCAGTCAGCGCATTACAAAATTCTACGGATTTCTCTTTTTTAAATTAAACAAAGCTAAAAATTTAAGCTTCTCATTTGGTGAGATGGTCAAACTGCTTTAAACTTAAATGCTTATCCAGTTAAACATTTATTTATAAATCTTGAATTGAGCAAGGCTTATATGGCACATGTACTGGAATTTTATTTTTTGCGTTTTTTTAATTTTTATTTTTGAGTTCTCTTAATATGAAAAATATCGGTTTAGCCATTTTAGCAATTAGCCTTTCAGGTTGTGCTGCAATGAGCGTAGAAGAATGTAAGACTGCGAATTGGTCATTAGTGGGTGAGAAAGATGGTTCAAAGGGGTCTTCGCCACGTTTAGATCAATATTATAAAGCGTGTGGAAAAGCCAATATTGTTCCAGATCAAAAGTCATATGAACGTGGGTATAAAGAGGGTTTAGGGTATTATTGCCAGCCATCAAATATTTTTTATAACGCTTTAGAGGGTAACGGCAATATTAATGTATGCCCAATCGAGCAGCGTAATCGTTTAAGACCTTATTATCGAGCAGCTTCCGATTACTACAATGCAAAAAATGAATATGACCGTTATGACGAAAAGTTTAAGCAATATTCTGATAATGCTTACAACGAAAAATTAAAGCCAGAAGAGCGCGAACGCTATCGTAAACTTTTAAGAGAATTACAAATTGATCGTGACCGTATTAACAGAAACTATTGGAACTCAATTCGAGATATCGAACGTTTCAAATATGATCACGGCTTAAAATAATATTTTAAACAGGATTGATCTGAATGAGATCAATCCTTTGGTTTTTAAAGATAATAACTGGTTTTTGTCATTAACTTTGAAATAGCAGTCATCGTAATTTTTACTGCATATGGTAATTCAACACCGCCTGCTTCAAGTGCAGTATGACGGTGATGTAATTCATCTTCATTCATTTGCTCTAAAATTTTACGAGAACGTTCATCTTGAGCGGGTAACTGGTTTAAATGATCTTGCAAATGCAGACTAACCTGACGCTCAGTTTCAGCAACAAAACCTAAGCTATATTTATCACCTGCAATACCAGCAAGGGCACCCATGCCATATGACAACCCGTACCAGATTGGGTTTAACAAACTTGTATGACTGTTTAATTCTTTTAAACGATCTTCACACCAAGCTAAATGATCTTGTTCTTCAATCGCTGCTTGTTGCATTTCTTGGCGTACATTTGGCAATTTCGCCGTTAAGGCTTGCCCATGGTACAGTGCTTGAGCACATACTTCACCACTGTGGTTAACACGCATTAAACCTGCGACATGGCGAGCATCTTCTACACCAAGTTTTGTTTCTACTGTTTCAGCTGGATTTTGACGCTGTGCTGCTGTTGCGCCCGGAACAAGACTACGCAATGCCTGATCAAATGAGTTAATAAGTTGATCAATTCCAGTATAGTGGCGCATAAATTAGTCCTCTAAAGAAAGGTGGGCTGTGGCAAGCATTGGTTTTAGTCTAGCGAGAAGCCAGATACTAAAGATTGCACTAAGTACAGCTGTAATAATAAATAGTATTTTAATATCAATTTTTAAAACACTTAAGATTAAGATTGAAAAAATTGCAGAAGAAACCATGAATACAGCATTTAAAATGTTATTCGCTGCAACAACACGTGCACGATGTGAACGTGGTGAATAAGCCTGCATCATGGCATATAGGGGAACAATATAAAAACCGCCACTAATACCCAATAAAGTCACAGCAATCATGACATGGTAGTAAACCCAGCCTTGGGTAAAAACATCTTTTAAGGTAAGTAATGCCCCAGTTCTTTCTGGTACAAAAGCTAAACTGGCAGCAAGGTAGAGCGCAAAAACAGTAAGGCCAATTGCACCAATCGGCACCATTTTAATATTAATTTCTGAACCACCAATTTTACGGCAAAGAAGAGAACCCACACCAATACCGACTGAAAAGAAAGTCAGTAACAGGCTAACGACATTTTCTGATGCATGAAGGTTTTGCTGGGTAAGCTGCGGAATTTGAGTTAAATAAGTCGCACCATAAAACCAGTACCATGAGTTGCCTAGCAAAATTGTGAATACTAGTGGTAAGCTTTTGGCATATTTAATGGTTTGAAAGCTGGTACGGATGAAATTCCAGTCAATCTTTAAGTCAGGTGCAGCAACTTTTTGCGGCAAAATGAAGCGACTAAATAAATAGCCTATGCAAGCAATAGCCACTACGGTGATACTAATCCACAATAAATTACCATCTGATGAGGCAATTACGGCACCACCTAAGATCATCCCGAACAAGATCGCCATGGATGTGCCGGATTGAAATAGCGCATTACCCGACATTAACTCGTTCGGTTTTAAGATTTCAGGCAAAATTGCGTATTTAATCGGGCCGAAGAATGTCGAATGTGTCCCCATCAAAAATAAAGCAAAAAGAAGTAGCCATAAGTTTCCTAATAGGAAACCTGCAGTACCGATGAGCATAATGATGATTTCTAAAATTTTAATACCACGGACGAGTTGAGATCGTTCGTATTTGTCGGCGATTTGTCCAGCTGTGGCTGAAAAAAAGAAATATGGCAGAATAAACAAGAGGGCTGCCAAATTATTAAGAGTACTTACGGGAGCAGATTGTTGCTGAATCCATCCATAAGTAATCACCAATAATAAAGCTTGCTTAAAAACGTTATCATTTAATGCGCCAAAAAACTGGGTAAAAAACATCGGTACAAACCGACGTGAGGTCATCAGGTGCTCATCTTGTTTCATCATGTGCAAACTTCATTGTGTTTTATAAAAAAATGTGACCGAGTGTTAATTTGCATCGAAAACCATGTATGATATTTTTAACGCTTGATTAAATGAAAAATCAATGGTTTTGAGTGAGTTTTACACTCACATTGGTGCGTTTTATTAAAAAATAAGTCTAGAGTTTTCTATGCCTTCTAAAATTAAGTTTAAACAGTCAACTCTCTCACATTCTATGCATTTAATTTTAAAAATGCAGGGCATTCCTAAACTTATTTGTAGCAGCTTGTTGTTAAGCGTTTGCGTAACGCCAAGTTTTGCTCAAACTTCTGTTGAGAATAGTTCATCAACAACTTTAAACCAGACAGTATCTGATGAGTCAACTGAACAATCAGCTCAGGTTAACGAGCAATATACTGCTCCAGTTACAGATATCGCTACACTTGTAACCCAAGCTCAGCAGCAACAAGATAGCTTGGCTATATTGCAACAACAAGAACAATTTCCAAATCAAATTGATGAATTTAAGCCAATTACTCTTGATAATCTTGAAGATTTACCCGATATGCCTGTTGATCAAAACATGGCAAATGAAATTTATAGGGTAGCGGAAGAAGCGAAGAATGAAGCACAGAACTTTCAAAATGGGACTCAGAAACTCCCTGAAGTTACTGTAAGCGATGCAACTCAATCTGAATTAAATCAAATTAATCAGGCACCTGTAAATATTGATCAGCTTATGCAAGAGATTAAGTCTGATAGTAAGATTGTAGTTGAAGCCAATGAGACTGGAAAAACACTGCCTGAATTGACACCAGAGGCCGAAGAACCGCCTGAGCAAGCTGGTTTCTTTAAGCGTATTTTAAATAAAGTACGTCCACCGCGTGCAATTCCGATGGAACAAGTACCGCGTATTAGCGCAGAGGTAGAAGGTGCTTCAGATGTGTTAGCTAAAAATATTAAAGGTAAGTTGTCAACTTTTACTCAAGAATCTTTTGAAGACTTTAATGCTGCTTTACCTCAGCTTAGAACATTAAGTAATCAGGCTGCTCAAGCTGTTGGCTACTATAATGCTGAGTTCCGATTTGAAAAATTAAGTCCGAGTCGTGTTCGTGTCAGAGTGACACCAAATGAACCAGTACGAATTAATGAGCAAAATATTGAGTTTACAGGTCCAGGCGAAAAGCAGCCGCAATTTCAGGTTATTCGTTTAGTTCCCGATCAAGATGTGGGTGATATTTTTAACCACGGTTTATATGAAACCACTAAAACCCGTATTGTCGATGCAGCATCTGATAACGGTTATTTTGATGCTTATTGGCGATTGCATGATGTAAAAGTAAGTCAGCCAGAAAATAAGGCCGATATTAATTTACGCTACGAGACAGGTGAGCGTTATAAATTAGATAAGGTCGAGTTTCGTATGAGCGATCCTTCGAAACCTTTGCCATTAAATCAAAATATCTTAGAAAGTATGGCACCTTGGAAAGAGGGTGATGACTATGCTTTCTGGCGTGTAAATGCGCTCGCAAATAACCTAACCAACTCACGTTATTTTAATTACACCTTGGTTGATAGTATTAAGCCAGACCCTATTGAAAAGCCACTTGAGCTACCGCCTGATTTACAAGCTTTGGTGGATGAGCAAAATATTGATGTTGATGAGTCTAATTTACTTTCACCAGAACAACGACAACTTGCGAAAGCACGTCAATTAGCGACATCCAATAAAGAAGTTACGCAAAACGTGGTCGATGAAAAACAGTTTGCTGGAACACAAAATGCAAAACAGGCAGAACCTCAAACTGCGATGTTGCAAAGCGCTGCAGTTCAGCATGATGAACAGGAAACTGAACAGGATCGTTTACAAGCCCAAGCACGTGAAACAAAAAGAATTCCAGTTATTGTGACTTTAAATGCTGACAAGTTAAATAGTTTGGAAACTGGTATTGGTTATGGAACCGATACGGGTGCGCGTTTACGTAGTCAATATCGCCGTTCTATCGTAAATAAATATGGTCATTCTTTTGATGCCAACTTAGAAGTTTCTGAAATTCGTCAATCGATTGATGGTCGATATAGTATTCCCTATAAACATCCGTTAAATGACTATTTCAATATTGTGGGCGGTTATGAGCGTGAAACACGGGATGATATTGGTCCGGATGTAAGCCTGTTAACCGAATCTGCCGTTGTGGGCGGTGAGCGTATAATCAAACGTCCATTAGGTAATTGGCAGCACACTATTGGGGTCCGCTATCGTTTAGATCGTTTGACCCAAAAAGGTAATGTTGATATTTCTGAATTACCAGATGCTTTTAAAACTGCTGCATCTGAGCAAGAAGCATTATTGTTTAGTTATGAAACATCTAAAACCTCAAGTAATACACGTTTAAACCCAACAAAAGCTTTTAAACAAACTTATAAATTAGAATTAGGCAGCGAGAGTTTATTGTCAGATGCCAATATGGCAATTGCGAGTGCAGGCTGGAGATTTATTTATTCTCTAGGTGAAAATGATGATCACCAATTCGTCGGAAGATCTGACCTGAGCTATATCTTTACAGATGATTTTGACAAAGTTCCATACAATCTTAGATTCTTTACGGGTGGTGACCAAACAATTCGTGGATTTGACTATAAAAGTCTTTCTCCAGAAGTAGATGGATATAAAATTGGGGGCCAAGCTTTAGCTGTAGGCTCTTTAGAATATAACTATCAGTTCAAAGACGGATGGCGAGCAGCTGTTTTCTCTGACTTTGGTAATGCTTATGATAAAGATTTCAGTAATCCAGCAGCTTATAGCGTTGGTGTCGGAATTCGCTGGAAGTCTCCAATCGGCCCAATCCGTTTAGATGTCGCTTCGGGTATTTCAGATGAGAACCATCCGATTCGTTTACATTTCTTTATAGGCCCACAACTTTAAAAATAAAATTTTATTAGGTTTATTTTATGGCGGAAGTAGAACAGCAGCCCACTTCGGCACCAAGCTCTCCTAAGAAGAAGCGTCGCATTTTGCGTAGCTTCTTGCTGACGATATTGATCATATTGTTATTATTGGCTTCTTCGTTAGTCATCATGATGTCAACGGACCGCGGAAGCCGTTTTTTATTAGATCGAGTTTTAGAAGCTCAGAAAATAATTAAATATGAATATGAAGGCGGCAACTTATTGCGAGGCATTATTCTCAAAAATGTGTTGGTGCAATTAAAAGACGTTGATGTTTCATTAGATCGAGCTGATGTAGGCTTAGGATGGCGCTCTTTATTATTAGAAAAAGAAGTACATTTAAGCCATGCAGATGTGCGCAACTTACGCATTATTAATAAAACTCCGCCTTCTGGTAAACCGTTTGAATTTAAACCAATCAAGTTACCCTTTGTTTTACGCGTAGATGAAGGTGATGTCGACCATTTAGAGCTTAAATTGTCGAGTTCAGATGTAAGTTTTTATAATGTCCATTTGCAAGATGCGCTCTGGTCAGAGACAAAACTAGAATTTGAAAAATCCAGTATGGATATGGGCTATCTTTCAGTCCACAACGCCACAGGCAAAATGGACTTTAGTGGTAAATATCCATTAGATGCCACAGCAGATTTAAGAATTCCATCTTTAAAAAGTTTAAATATTCAAAATATTAAAGTGGCTGCTCGGGGAAGTTTGGATACTATAAAAGCTGGGGTTGCAACAACCACTCCCGATCTATTAACAGGTTGGGTAATATTGCATCCTGTTCGCGATGAAGTTCCAATGCAAGGTGAACTATTATTAAAAAACTATCATTTACCTTTGCTACAAGAACAAAAACTATTTGCAAAAAATGGTGTGATCAAGTTTCAAGGTGATATTAAACAGCTTAATTTGGCACTTGATACAGATTTAAAGGGTGAGAATTTACCTGAAGGTCAGTACAACGCTTTAATGAATACTGATTTAGTTCATCAGCTTAATATTACCGATTTCAATGGCCAAGTTATGAAAGGTGCCGTTAATCTTAAAGGTCTGGTGAATTGGAAAGATCATGTGACTTGGGACATCAAAGGTCGTTTAGATCGCATTAATCCTAAAGACAAAGCAATTCCTCAGGTGGTTCAAGACTTTTTACCGCCAAGTTTAGATGCTGCTATTGCTTCAACTGGTTCTTTAGAAAAAGGCACAGAAGTATTTGCTAATGTTGATTTTGACCGTTATGAGTCTTGGAAACTCAAGCTTAATCAGGCACCTGAAAAAAATAATAAACCTCAGCCAATGCTCATGAATGTGGCGTGGGCGAATATAGACCGTGCGATGCCTTATATTGGATGGTTAAGTAGTGATAATGGTCAAGTCGATTTAACATTACGTGACGGTCAACAAGATATTAAGGTTGCTACAAAAGTATATCAGCATGAAAAAACTTTATTGCCAGCAGGACAATACCTAGCCAACCTGAATGTTAAAGATAATATCTTAAATGTGCCTAATTTTAGTTTTGCTGCTGAAAAAGGTAGCTTAACAGGTCAGGCTAAAGTTTTATTACCTACTGAAAAACGTCAGCTGGCTTGGAATGCTTTATTAAATGCAAAAGATTTTAATCCGCAAAGTATTCATGCAGCAGCGCCGGTCAATCTATTAAACGGTTCGATTAAGGCAAATGGTTTCGCTAAACCAAACCAGCAAATTATTCAGTTTGAGAAAATTGATTTAACTGGTCGATTGGCTCAAGCAGGTCAAGAAACTGTAAGTTTAGGTGGAAAAAGTACAGCAGCATTATTATTTCATGATGTTAAAGCTGGCGGCGGTTTTAAAGGCTTTGCGGTTAATTATGACGGGTCTTTAAAAGCCTTAAAACAGGCAAATGGTTTGTTGAAATTTTCTATAGCGGGCACGCCAGATTTTATTCGAATTAACCAGTTACAACACGATGGTGTGGCTGGAAAAATCTATGCTACTGGTTCTGTCAATTTAAAAGACCGCATTGCATGGGATATTAATAGTTCATTAGTACGCTTTAAGCCTCAATATTTTGCCTCAACTGTTAAAGGTGAAATTTCAGGAAATCTGAAAACTCAAGGGGTTTGGTCTGATCACTTGAAGCGAATTAATATTCAACAATTGAATCTTGCAGGCTTTTTAAATAATAAACCTGTTCGGGGTAAGGGTAATCTATCTCTATTGATGGATTCTAATCAAAATGGCTTTTTACCTCAGCAATTTGAAGCGAATAACTTATTTTTAGTGTATGGACAGAACCAGTTACAAGCTACTGGCAATGCACAAAATCTAAAAATTAAGCTGAATGCGCCAGCACTCTACGAGTTATATCCAGGACTGCGCGGACGAGCTTATGGTGATTTGAATGTTCAATCACAACCACGTTTAAAAGCAACAGCCAATATTGCCGTAGATAATTTTGCTTTTAATACACTCGTAAGTGTGAAGAGATTGAGTATTCAGGGTGAGCTTCCAACATCGGAAACAACACCGACTCAATTAACCGCAAAATTAAATAATCTGCGTAGCGGAAATAGAGAAATCCAGTCTGCTGAAGTGAATTTGACAGGAACAAGAAAAGCACATTTATTGAAAGTACTTGGCAATAATAGTGTTTCCAAGTTCTATGTTCAGTTGGCAGGTGGATTTAATCAAAAGAATGATTGGTTAGGTCAAATCCAGAAAGGAAGTTTTGATTCACGACGAATTCGTCTGGCACAAAATCAAAATGCTCCAGTAATTTTTTCTTCAGCGAAATCTGAGCTATATGTGGGCCAACATTGCTGGCAAAGTACCAATAGTCAGCTCTGTTTTGATCAGCCTGTAAGAGTGAGTAAAGCACGAGGGAATATTTCCTTTGTAACTCAGAACATGGACTTAAGTGATTTCGCGGCATTTATGCCGGAAGGCTTAGCGATGACTGGACAATTAAATGGTTACGCTAAGGCATCGTGGGTAAATGGTGGTAATCCAAAACTTGATGCACGTTTAATTACGCGTAAAGGTGAAATCGGTTTAGCTGCTGAAGATCCACAAGATCCTGCAACGACTTTGGCTTATGATGAGTTAGGGGTGATTGCAAAAAGTGTATCAGAGGGTTTGTTATTCCGTGTTGATGTTAAAACACCGGATATTGGTACGGGTTATGCGAACGTGATTATCAACCCATTCCAGTCGTCAATGCCAATGCATGGTGAAGTGGCCTTTAATGATGTTCAATTAAAAGTCTTGAAACCATTTATTCAAGATGTTCGCTCAATGAGTGGGACGTTAGCCTTGGCTGGTAAAGTCAACGGTACATTAACTCAACCTCAGTTTACTGGTGAAATGCGTCTGAAAAATGGTGCGATCAGCATGATTTCTCTGCCAGTGAATCTAACCAATGTGCAGGTGTATTCATCAATTCGTCAGGATATGGCAACAATTGATGGAGCGTTTAATAGTGGGCAAGGTGTAGGCTTGCTTAAAGGTAGTTTTGAGTGGAAAGATGCGCCGCGCCTTCAATTAAATCTGAAAGGTGATAATTTACTGGTACGTCAAGCGCCATTAATTACAGCAATTGCCAACCCGAATCTGACACTTGATATGTATCCTTTTGATAAGCGTTTAAGCTTAAAAGGATCTGTAGATGTTCCTCGTGCACGTATTTCAATGCCAGAAACAACTGCTCCAATTATTAATACCTCATCAGATGTTCGCATCGTGCGCCAAGGTCAAGACCCACTTGCAATTTTACGGGCCGCTAAACCTTGGGATATTCGAGCTGACATTTCTGTTAATATTGGAAAACAAGTGATCTTCCAAGGCTTTAACAGTAATATTCCGTTAGTTGGTCGTCTAAACTTAAGCCAACGTGGCTATGAGACTGCAATGAGAGCTAACGGAGCGATTGGTGTTAGCCAAAAAGTGAAAATTGAAGCTTATGGACAAAGTCTAGACTTAAACCGAGCAATTGCCCGTTTTAATGGACCATTGGCTAACCCGACTTTAGATATCGATGCGAACAAAAATGTTCAGGGTAGTATGGTTGGGGTACGTGTTACAGGTACTGCAACATCGCCAAACATTCAGGTCTATAACGATGCAGGTTTATCTGAGCAAGAAGCATTGAATGCGCTTGTGACTGGTCGTATTAATGAAGGTTCGAGTGGCTTAAGTAATGCAGAAGGTTTTAAATCTGATGTAAACAACACCATTGCAGCTGCGGGTATTAGTATGGGCTTGGGTGGTACACGTGCTTTAACTAACCAGATTGGACGTACGTTTGGTTTGAGCGGTTTAGCTTTAGATGCACAAGGTACAGGTGATGATACACAAGTGAGTTTAACGGGTTATATCACACCGGATCTGTTTATTCGTTATGGTGTTGGGGTGTTTACTCCTGTAAATAAACTCACATTACGTTATCAAATGAATCGACGTTTATACTTAGAAGCAAGTCAATCTTTAGAAAGAGCAATCGATCTTTTCTACAACTGGCGCTTTTAGTTAGTTGAAACCAATAATGAATAAATTAAAAGCTCACTATTGTGGGCTTTTAATTTAATAACGCCTTCATAACATTTAAAAAAGTTGAGTATTTATGATTTAAAGTATCGCTTCTCTTAAGAGTAAAGAAGCCTTGGATAGGTATTGATTAAAGAAAATTCACTTGAAAATTGCTGTTTTATAAATTAGTTTTCAGAAACATTAAATGAAATTAGATTGATATACCTTGTTGATAAATGCAAATAAGGTGGGTTTTTTCAAGGATATAGTAGTGAATATAGATACTTATGTTGAAATTAAAAATGGCAAGGAAAACGATATCAACGTTAAATATCGTGGCCTAATTCAAAAATTAACAGCAACATTGTCATTGACGCTCTTGTCATTTGGATGGTGCTCCACCGTAAATGCTGCACAACAACAAATTGCTTTAGTCGGAACATGGACATCAATTCCTAATGCACCGCTTGCGCAAAAACCAAAACAAGCCAGTGAGGGCTTGTACCAGCTTCAAGTGAATAAAGATGGAACTTTAACTCCTGTTAAAGTGTTGAAAATGAAAAGTCCTTCTTGGATTGTGAAATCGAAAGATGGCCGTTTTGCATATACCACTAATGAAGAAAACGAAGGTGCGGTGACCGCATTATCTATTCAAAACGGAAAGGTGGAAGTGTTGAACACAGTGGATAGTCATGGTGGACATCCAACACATGCAACAATCAGTTTAGATGGTAAGTTCCTGTTTGTGTCGAACTATTCAGCGTTCGATAAAGGCCGTGGTGGTGTGGCTGTTTTGCCAATTTTACCAAATGGCCATTTGGGTGAAAAAGTACAAAATATTGTTTTTGAGGAAGGTTCTGGCCACGTCAAAGGCCGCCAAGAAAGTGGACATGCTCATTCCACAACTTTTAGTCCAGATGGCAAGTATTTATATGCTAGCGATCTTGGAAATGACAAAGTCTATGCATTTCGTTATAACCCGAATAAGGCTCAGCCACTTGAAGCGGATACCAACCGCGATGTAACTTTTACACATGGTTCTGGCCCGCGTCATATGGTCTTTTCACCAAATGGCAAACATGCGTATGTTACCGCAGAAATGCGAAGTGAAATTGTGACATTTAACGTGCAAGATGGTCATTTGAAAAAAGTGGCTGAGCTAAAACTAATCCACGAGGATAAAACACCTGAATTTAAGAGTGCGAGTGGAATTATCCTTAGCCCAAATGGTAAATATGTGATTGCTGCCAATCGAGGTGCAGACAACAAACTTTTAGTATTTAAAATCCAACAGAATGGATTGCTAGGTAAGCCCGTTGTTTATAAAGCGAATGGTATTGAACCGCGTGCTTTCTCATTTGATGCATCTGGTAAATATCTATATGTAACCAATGTTTATAGTAACAATATTAGTTTATTCCGTTTTGATGCAAAAAATGGCACCTTAAAACCAGCTGGCGATGCAGCAAAAATATCAACACCTACGGATATTAAATTCTTTAATTAATCCAAAACACGAAACTGACCCTTCTAGTGCTTAATACAAAAGACCGAGATTTTGTTATCTCGGTTTTTTATAGCAGTTTTGGCAAAAACGATGATTTTCCGTATGATATGGACAGCAATAATTAGTGTAGTGAAATGATGAAAAAGATTTTATTGATTGCAATGAGTTTGCTCTTTGTTGGTTGTTCAGAAAAGAAACCATTAACACCAGAAGAGCAATGGCATGGCTTTTGTACTAGCGTAGGAAATGCTGCAAGAAGTATTGTTTTTGATCGTCAGCAAGCAATTGAAAAAACGCAGGCAGTTGAGCATGCAAATAAAATTGAAGATGAGATAACTAAAAAATTCATTCTGAATGTTATTGAAAAAGTTTATGCAATTCCAAAAGAAGAACTGACAAAAGATCCTCAAGCAATCCAAGAAAAAGTTAGAAAGCAAATGATGAATGAATGTTTGGCAACCCCTCATGACAAAATGCCAAAATATAAATCATTCTAATTGTGGATGAGGTTATTGAATTTTCATCTGACTGAAGCTCTTTTTGCTTAAAAATAGCTCAATTTCGCCCAATATGCTCATTATTTAAACACAGGTATTTAGATACAAAATAATGGGCATCACGGAGAAACACCCCGCGCTCATTAACTTTTACCTTGAACTCTAGTAAACTTTTGTAGTCCATATTACTTGTGAAGCTTTTAAGAAAGCTGGAATTTGCAAGTAATTTTTCAAAAAAAGAGGAATGAACACCGTGCTAGAAGCTTACCGCCAACACGTTGAAGAACGTGCCGCACTCGGAGTCCCACCGAAGCCACTTGATGACGCTCAAACAGCTCAGCTTGTTGAACTATTAAAAAATCCACCAGCAGGCGAAGAAGCGTTCTTGGTAGATTTGCTTGAAAACCGTGTTCCTGCAGGTGTTGACCAAGCAGCTTACGTAAAGGCAGCATTCTTGGCAGCGATTGCAAAAGGCGAAGCAACTTCACCACTCGTTTCTAAAGAACGTGCAGTTTACTTACTTGGCACTATGCTAGGTGGTTATAACGTAGCACCACTTGTTGAACTTCTTGACAATGCTGAACTTGCAGGTTTAGCTGCTGAAGCATTAAAGAAAACTCTTCTTGTATTTGATGCATTCCATGATGTAGCAGATAAAGCAAAAGCTGGTAATGAAGCTGCTAAAGCTGTTTTACAATCTTGGGCTGAAGCAGAATGGTTCACTAGCCGTCCTGACGTTCCAGAAGAAATCAAAATCACTGTCTTCAAAGTAACTGGTGAAACAAACACTGATGACTTGTCTCCAGCTCAAGATGCTTGGAGCCGTCCAGACATTCCATTACATGCAAATGCAATGTTGAAAAACGAGCGTGATGGTATCAATCCTGAAAAACCAGGTGAAGTTGGTCCATTAAGCCAAATTAAAGAACTTATCGCGAAAGGTAATCAAGTTGCTTACGTTGGTGATGTTGTTGGTACAGGTTCAAGCCGTAAATCTGCAACTAACTCTGTTCTTTGGTTCTTTGGTGATGAACTTCCACACATTCCAAACAAAAAAGACGGTGGTGTGTGCTTAGGTTCTAAGATCGCTCCAATTTTCTTCAATACTATGGAAGATGCAGGTGCATTACCTGTAGAAATCGACGTTGCTAACATGAACATGGGCGACGAAGTAGTATTGAAAATTGACCATGCTGCTGCAAAAGTAACTGCTTTTAAAGATGGTGCTCAAATCGCAGAAGCTGACCTTAAAACTCCAGTACTTTTAGACGAAGTACGTGCGGGTGGTCGTATTAACTTGATCATTGGTCGTGGTTTAACTGCTAAAGCACGTGAAGAATTAGGTCTTGCACCTTCTACATTGTTCCGTACTCCAGTACAACCTGCTGACACTGGCAAAGGCTTCACACAAGCTCAAAAAATGGTTGGCCGCGCATGTGGTTTACCAGAAGGTCAAGGTATCCGTCCAGGAACTTACTGTGAACCTAAAATGACTACAGTTGGTTCTCAAGATACAACAGGTCCAATGACTCGTGACGAGTTAAAAGACTTAGCATGCTTGGGCTTCTCAGCTGACTTAGTGATGCAGTCTTTCTGTCACACTGCTGCGTATCCAAAACCAGTTGACGTAACAACTCACCATACATTACCTGACTTCATCATGAACCGTGGTGGTGTATCTTTACGTCCAGGTGACGGTATTATCCACTCTTGGTTAAACCGTATGTTACTTCCAGATACAGTAGGTACTGGTGGTGACTCACATACTCGTTTCCCAATCGGTATTTCATTCCCGGCGGGTTCTGGTCTTGTTGCGTTCGCAGCAGCAACTGGTGTTATGCCACTTGACATGCCAGAGTCTGTACTTGTTAAGTTTAAAGGTAAAATGCAACCTGGTATCACTTTACGTGACCTTGTACATGCAATTCCTTACTACGCAATTCAAGCGGGTGATTTAACAGTAGAGAAGAAAGGTAAGAAAAATATCTTCTCTGGTCGTATCCTTGAGATCGATTTATCAGAAATGGAAAATGACTTGACTGTTGAGCAAGCATTCGAACTTTCTGATGCGTCAGCTGAACGTTCTGCTGCTGGCTGTTCAATTACACTTTCTGAAGAGAAAGTTGCTGAATATCTACGTTCTAACATCACGATGTTGAAGTGGATGATCGCAGAAGGTTATGGCGATGCACGTACACTTGCTCGTCGTGCTGAAAACATGCAGAAGTGGTTAGATAACCCAAGCTTGTTAAAAGCTGATGCTGATGCTGAATACTTAAAAGTTTACGAAATTGATCTAGCTGACATTAAAGAACCAATTCTTTGCTGCCCGAACGATCCAGATGACGCGAAACTTCTTTCTGAGGTTCAAGGCGACAAGATTGATGAAGTATTCATCGGTTCTTGTATGACTAACATCGGTCACTTCCGTGCAGCTGGTCAGTTACTTGACAAAGTACCTGGTGGTTCATTGTCTACTCGTTTATGGTTGGCTCCACCAACTCGTATGGACGAGCACCAATTAATGGAAGAAGGCTTGTATAACATCTATGGCCGTGCTGGTGCACGTACAGAGATGCCAGGCTGTTCATTATGTATGGGTAACCAAGCACGTGTAGCGCCGAACACAACTTGTGTATCGACTTCTACTCGTAACTTCCCGAACCGTTTAGGTCAAGGCGCAAATGTTTACTTAGCGTCTGCTGAGCTTGCATCAGTAGCTGCGGTTCTTGGTAAATTACCAAGCCCAGAAGAATATCAACAGTACGCTTCGCAAATCGACAGTGCTTCTGCTGACATCTACAAATACTTAAACTTCGACAAGATGAGCGAATATACTAAAGAAGCTGATCAAGTTGATACTAAGAAAATCCAAGCTGCTCAATTGACTTAATACGTCGATTTAGTACAAAAAAGGAGCTGATTATTCAGCTCCTTTTTATTTTAAATGAGACTTTGTACATTATTAGACTTAGAAAATAATAAATAGATCAAACTTTATTTAATGAAAATGTAAAAATAAATATTACTCTAGATATTAAATTGATTTTTGTTTTAAAATATTTGAACGAACTTGAAAATAATTAAAAAAAATATGAGTATTTTATATAGGGAACTTAAGAATGCTAAAGACAATTGTTGAATTTAAATTTGATGATTATCAATTATATGACCAAAAAACTTATGCTGATGAAGGTGGTATTTTAGTTCAAAAAACTGAAGATATTGCACAATATATTTTTAGTATATTAAAAAATAGATATCATTTAAATGTAGAGTTATATAGTGAAAGCTGGGGGTGGGAAATTGAGATTCCCTTAGCTGAAATAACGATGTATCTCGGAATTAGTGTTTATGAAGAATATAGTAATGGATTCGCAATTTTTATTTCTCCAAATACTCCGATTTTAAGAAAATTTCTATTTAGAAAAATTGATATTACTCATCATATTATGGTGTTGCAAAATTATATAAATATTATCTTAAAATCGCATCCAGGCATCTATGATGTGATGTGGTGGGAAGAGAATGAATTTCGATGTGTAGCCACGAATTGATGAAAAAAAATTAAGGCTCAAATATTGGGGTAAGTAAAACAAAAATTGTTAAAGACTATATTGGTGAATAGAGGCGATGAGCTTACTATATCTACAATATTAAGTGGTCAGATCAATATGTATAATTCAGCTTGGAAGGGATTACGTAAGTTTTTTTATAATAATCTTCACAACCATGACTATGAAACGACGGTAAGTAAATGCATTAACTATTTTTTAGTTATTTTAATTATTGGTAACGTTGCTGCTGTTTTATTGGAAACAGTAAATGATTTGTACTCAAATTATCGTATTTGGTTTGACTACTTTGAGAATGTTTCAATCGCAATTTTTAGTATTGAGTATTTATTAAGGTTATGGAGTGTTGCAGATCGAGATACGACACAATCCGCATGGAAAACCCGCTTGAATTGGATGAAAAGTGGGGAAGCAATTATTGATTTGATGGCAATTTTGCCAGCTTACCTAAATTTCTTTGTACGAATCGATCTTCGTATGCTTCGGATTTTACGTCTACTTCGTTTATTAAAATTAACACGCTATTTCATCTCACTACAGATATTGTTATGTGTGATTAAACGCGAGAAGGGCTCTTTTCAAGCAGTTATCTTTATTTTAATTATCATGATTATTATGACTGCTTCTGGAATTTATGTGGTTGAAAACAAAGCTCAGCCAGAAGCTTTTAGTTCAATACCTAAATCTATGTGGTGGGCAGTGGTTACCTTAACTACAGTGGGGTATGGCGATGTCACTCCTGTAACTAGCCTAGGAAAGTTATTAGGGGCGCTTATTACTATTTTAGGTGTGGGTATTGCAGCATTGCCTGCTGGTATTTTGGCGTCTGGACTTGCAAATGAGCTTAATCAACGGAATCAGAGATTGGAGCAAGAGTTTCGTGAGCTACTTCAAGCACGAGGTATTGATATTTTACATGATGAAATTGAAATAGAGCGGGTCCGTCAAAAAGTAGGATTGCCAAAAGAGCAAGCGCATAACCTGATTATTCAAATTATGCGTGAAAAAGTATTAGAGGAAGAAGAGACGGTTCGAGAGAAAAAATGTTATTGCCCGCACTGTGGTGGAAAGCTAACTGATTAGAAGTAATAAGTTAGCCTTTTGTTTAATTAAGCTTTTTTGCTGGCTTTTTCTACTGCAAATGCGATAAGTAAGATAATCAGACCGCCAAGGCTTAAAACAAAACCTACCCAGATTGGAGCGATCCAACCCATTTGGTGACTTAGTACCCAGCCCCCTAAAAATGCACCTAATGCATTGGCCATATTAAATGCAGAGTGGTTGAGTGAGGCAGCTAAAGTTTGGGCGTCACCTGCGACATCCATTAGACGAGTCTGTAATGCTCCACCTAACCCCATTACCGTGAGACCAATTAAGAATAAAGATGCGATGGCAGTATAGATATTACTCATTAAAAAACTAGCGACAACAAAAGCGATAGCTGAGCTAATTAATACACCCACTATAGTTTTGTTGAGGTTCTTATCTGCAAGCCATCCTGCCGCTAAACCACCAATAACCATACCTATACCCCAGATAGCTAAAGCGATAGGAACGATTTGGATATTAACTTCTGTGTATTCAGTCAAAATTGGTGAGACATAGCTATAAACTGAAAACATGCCTCCAAAACCGATTGCACCCACTGCTAGTGTTAACCACATGTTGATATTTTTAAGGCCAGCTAATTCAGTTTTTATACTGGCAGTAGCTTGAACTGGGATATTGGGTACAAAGAAACCTACAGCAATTAAAGTGACGAAAGCAATAGTTGCTGAAAACTCAAAACCAGCTCTCCAACCAAAGTTTTGGCCTAACCAAGTTGCTAAAGGAACTCCAATTACAGTTGCGACTGTAAGCCCCATCATCATTTGGGCAACCGCAGAAGCTCTTCTTGATGGACCCGCTAGTTCAGCTGCAACTAATGCACCGACTCCAAAATATGCTCCGTGTGGTAAACCTGCAATGAAACGTGAGATTAAAACAGTTTCAGGTGTATGAGCTAAAGCAGTAAAGGCATTCGCAACACCATAAAAAAGCATTAAGCCGAGCAATAAAGTTTTCCTAGGTACTTTAGCTCCAAGAATTGCGATGATAGGAGCACCAATAACTACACCCAATGCATAGGCACTAATAAAGTGACCAGCTTCAGGTACTGTAATATTTAAATTATTTGCAATTTCCTGAATCAGTCCCATTGCGACGAATTCAGTGGTTCCAATACAAAAACCACCTACAGCGAGTGAGAAAATTGCTAAAAAGAGAGAGTAATGTTGAGGTGTGGAAAGAGGAGATTGCGGGGACGCCATAATAAGTTGAAGCAAGACTCAAAAAGAGAAGTATAAGGGAAAAGAGAACAGAATAATAAAAAACTAAAATATTGAGGGGAAAGTTTGCGTATTTCTTTTTTAGTAAAATTAAATTTATTAATGATAATAAGAATTATTTTTATTTGTGTATACTGTATCCGCTTATATTTTGTCTGAAATTTTAACTTTGCGTATAACAGGATTTTGTAATAATGAATAGATTTCTAATGATGTCACTTGCATTGATATCTACAACAGGCTTTGCTCATGAACCTTATGTAGCTCCTGTAGCTTATAAAACTGAACAAACTCAAGTACCCGTAATTGCTGGTTATGCGGAAGAAGCATTAAATAGTGAATATGCTTTAAAGGATGCTAAGCTTACTGTAATTACACCTAAAAATGAGCTTAAAACCGTCAATTCAGAAGCCCTGAATAAGTCTGCTACTGTTTTTGATGTAGATCTATCTGAAGAAGGCACATACATTGTTCAAACTCAGGCAAATTATCCTTTGAAATATGTATACGACCAAAAAGCATGGCATTTATTTTTTGATATGCCAGCTGATAAAGCTCCACCGAAAGCAGAGCGTGAATATTTGATTCCGACTGACCTTAAAACAAAAACAATTAAAACAGAACAAGTAACACGTGAGTGGATATTGCAGAGTTATCTTTCTAAAGGAAAAGTTTCAGATATTCAACTTCCGAATACACCGATTAAAGTTAGTTTCTCTGTACATCCTAACCAGATTAAAGCTGTTCAACCTATTAAATTAACCATAACTGAAAAAGGGCAACCTTTAGCTTATGCTGAAGTGAATTTAAGAGAAAAGGGTGCAACTGAGAAGCAAGCGCAGCAGTTTAAGGCAGGAAGCAACGGTCAAGTTGAGCTTACGTTTCCAAAAGCTGGAGAGTATTTAGTAGAAGTAACAGCTCCTCTAAATTTGAAATTAAAACCTAAAGATCAGAGCTATACGATTATTAGCTTAAATGTTTTAGCACAATAGTTTTTAGTGTTTTAAAAAAATAGGCCTTTATTAGGCCTATTTTTGTCTTATAGTTTTTAACTACTTTAAAAAATTTTTATAAAATCGTTTTAATTTTCCTTCATTTTTGAATGATACCTAAATTCATACCATGTAAAAATAGTGAAATAAAATTCATGTTGAGACAAACTAACTAATTTTATGTTAAAGTGAATAAAATTCATCAATAAAGATTTGTCGAAAGTTTTATGGAAAAGCAAAGATGAGCTTTATCCATTTATAGATAAATCTGTTTTTTAGGCTTGGGCCCATGTTAGAAATACGCCACCTTAAAACTTTAGTTGCTTTACGTGAGCATGGTTCATTAGTTTCGGCAGCAAATGACCTTTGTTTGACGCCATCTGCTATTTCCCATCAATTAAAAGAATTAGACCATTGGTATGGAGTAGAAGTAGTTAATCGTCGAAGTAGACCTGTTAGTTTTTCTAATGTTGGACAGCGCTTATTAAAGTTAGCAGATGATGTTTTACCACAAATCCAGATTACACATAGTGATATCACACGTATTGTGCATGGACAGACAGGTAGAATTATTTTTTCATCGGAATGCCATAGTTGTTTTGACTGGTTAATGCCTTTATTAAATCAGTATCGCCAGCAATATCCTGACGTCGATTTAGACTTTGCTTCGGGGTTTGAAGCTAATCCACATGAACTCTTACAAAATGCAGAATTTGATTTATTGATTACAGCTGACCCAATCGCGTTAAAAGGAATTGAGTATTTTCCGATTTTTGAATATGAGTCACGGTTAGTCTTATCAAATACTCACCCTTTGGTGCGGGCTGAAAATATTACAGTTCAAGAGTTGGCCGAAGAAGTTTTAATTACTTATCCAGTAGATAAGCACCGTTTAGATATTATGTCTAAACTTTTCATCCCCGCGAATATTCAGCCTAAACAAATACGGACAACAGATTTAACTCAAATGCTTATTCAACTTGTTGCAAGTGGACGAGGTATTGCTGCTTTACCTGATTGGGTGGTGAATGAGTATGAACAAAAGGGATGGGTTACTAGTCGTCGTTTAGATTGTGTTTCTCCTACAGGTTTAAGACGAACTTTATATGCGGGCTACCGAACTGAAGAAAAAGAGAAAAGTTATTTTGAAGGCTTTTTAAAGCAGTTAGAAAAGTTCTCTCTAAAGCGAAACGCTTATTATTCTGGCTAAAAAATAATTTAGCCTAAGTGTTAAAAAGGTGCTTTATTGCACCTTTTTTATGTCAATTTCTTATTTGCCAATGAATAAAGAGAGTAGGCCTGCCGCAATTAGAGGACCGACTGGTACACCACGGAGTAAAGCGACACCAGCAACTGTACCAATGAGTAAACCTGCAACTACGTCAGGTTGGCTCGACATTAGTTTTACTCCGCGACCACCTAGCCAGGCGACTAACAGGCCAATTGCGATAGCCATAATAGACTTAACACTAATAAAGGATTTTAAAATACTCTCTCCACTGAGTTTCCCACTGGCAATTGGAGTGAGTACGCCAATGGTTAAAATAAGAATTCCTAAATTAAGACCATGAGCTTGAATATAAGGGAAAAACTCATTTAATGGTGTGATTTTAACGACAATCAACACACCTGCTGCAATAGTTACAGCTGCATTTTGACTTAATAAGCCGCAGACAAGCAGAACGAGTAGAACAACTAAATTAACATCAAATTGGGCAAGCATGGCGAGCGGAGGGCATTATAAATAAATGGAATTGTATAATATTTAAGACTTGGAATGTGAAAGCTTTAAAAGATACAGCTGATTTCAGCTCTTCTTAATTAAAAATTGAGTGTATATCTCTCAATGATAAGGAGTTTTAATTTTTGGTTACGCTTGGAAACAATGTTATATAAATTAACAAGTTAAAAATTATAGCGTTTAAAAATTATGATATAAAAATAGTCATTACTCATGAGTACGGGATATTTTTATGGACATTATAGATATCAAGATCAAAGATCAGTTTGATAAGATTCATGATGCAAAAGCACAACTAAAGAAAAATTTAGTGGAACATGAAAATGAATCTTTAAAACTAAGCCAACGTATTGAGCATATTATTGTTGATAATGAAATTATTTTGCCTACTACAGAATTATTATTTGAAAGCGAACAGAATGAAAATATTTATCGAGTCGTTGAAGAGTAAGGGTGCGAACTAGTTTAAGTAGATGAAAACAGTAGCGAGTAGTATTTAGTAAAAAATGGAAACTACGTTAAAATAACAGCTTAGTTCTAATGAGAAAACTTCATGCTGCTGGAAAAAATTTTACAATCACAAGGGTTTGGTTCTCGTAAATATTGTCAGCAGTTAATAAAAAACGGATCTGTAAGTATTGATGGAGAGGTTGTAAGTGACCTTAAAAAGCAATTCTCTCCAGAAAATTTAGAATTTTCTCTTTTTGGGGAAACTTATCAATATCGAGAAAAAGTTTACCTTGCGTTAAAGAAACCGAAAGGTTTTGAATGTTCACACCAACCTCACCATCATCAAAGCGTATTTAGCCTTTTACCCGAAATTATGATTCAACGTGGTGTGCAAGCCATTGGCCGTCTAGATCAAGATACAACAGGCTTACTTTTACTTACTGATGACGGTAAATATCTTCAAGCTTTAACTCATCCCCGTAAGCATGTTCCAAAGGTTTATCATGTTACGACTATAGATCCGGTTACACCAGAGCAAATTGAAATGCTGAGCCAAGGTGTAAGCCTACATCAGGAAAAAGGTGTTTTCGCTGCAACGGATATAGCGATATTAGAAACGCATCAATTAACCATGACGATTCATCAAGGTGTTTATCATCAAGTAAAAAGAATGATTGCAGCTGTGGGAAATAAGGTAGAAGCATTACATCGCCATCAAGTCGGGCAATTGGTTTTACCTGAACTTGAAGATGGAGAATGGGTTTATTTATCTGAACAACAAAAACAGCTCGCTCAAAATATCATTTGAGAAAACAATGGAAGGTTTGGAACTCACTATCTCGAATAAATCCCATTTGTTCATATAAACGATGAGATTCATGATTGTTGCTTTGAGTTTCCAAACTAATCCGCAAAGCATTCTCTTGCTTTGCAAATAAGATTGCTGTATCGATTAGCTGTTTAGCAGAACCTTGACGTCGGAAAACAGGCGTAACATATACATCATCTAAAATATAGTAAGTTGAACAAGCAACTGAAGAAAAACCTAAATAGAGTAAAATAAAACCCGTAATTTTATCGTCTTTAATATGAATGAAGAACACACTTTCTCTATTCTCAAAACGTTGTTTTAGGAAGTGAAGTGATTCATTAAAATTAGAAGAGGCCCCATAAAATTGGCGATATTCATCAAATAAAACGGCGAGTTGCTCTAAATCTTCAAAAGTCGCTCGTCTAACGATCATTTGGCACTCCTTGTAACTTATCATTATGTTTTTACAAAGAGAGCATAACGAAAAAAAGAGCTTTTTGACGTTAAAACTTGTTTATAAATGCAACAGTGTTAAGTTTTGTCGCTTTCACCAAGAAGTGCATTCAACTCTTCAAATAAATCTTCATGGTCATCATCTTCAGCTATAGTTGATGAGTTTTGGTTTAATGAAGATGCTTTTGCTTTTCTCAGTTTTAATAATTGTTCCATATTAATATTCTGATTTTCGATAGCAAAAGGAATAGATTTAGTTAATACGACCTGTTTAAAAAAAAGTCGTACTGCTTGGGCAGGGGTAATTCCCAGTTGTTTAAAAACAGCAAAAGCCTGCTTTTTTTCTTGGGAGTCAAGTCGAACCTGATAAACTTCTGTTTTTCGCATGAATAACAAAACCAAATGATTTTAATTTTTAGGAATTTATTTTAAACCATCGCAATGTAATTTCAATGCTTTTTGGCATAAAAAATAATCTTTTTGTCATTACGGTTACATTACAATGTCAATTCAAACTCGGAATTAAAAGACATTCCCTGTTTTGTGAGGGGGTCTGTAAATGAAATATGCTTAGCCAGAAGCTGTAATGGTTCCGAGAAGTCATCCTCAGCTTTGTGCTGAACTACTGGATAAAATGGATCATTTTTAATAGGAATTTCTAAGTAATTAAGATGCACTCGAAGTTGGTGCTGTTTGCCCGTTGTAGGAGTTAAGCGATATTTTGCCCAAATCTGGTTGTGCTCGATAAGCTCAATATCAGTCTGGGTATTGGCTTTCACATTTTCTATAACCTGCATCGTATAAAAAGGATGGCCTTTATCTAAATGCAAATATAATGTTTGAGGAAAATTTAAATCTTTTTTATAAGGTGCAATAGCGTGATAAATTTTATTGACTCGGCGCTCTGCAAATAATTGTTGATAAATACCACGCGATTCAACACGTTTGCAAAATAGAACAACACCCGCGGTTTCGCGGTCTAAGCGATGAATAGGGGTTAAAAATTCATTGCCTGTTTGTTTTTTTAGCCGCACTAAAAGCGTTTCTTGAACATATTGTCCAGTGGGGCTAATTGTTAAAAAATGTGGTTTATCGACCACCAGTAAATCATCATTCTCAAATAAAATCCGATGTTCAAATGGAACGTGGACTTCATAAGCAAGAAATCGATAATAAAAAATATGCGTATTACTTTGGTATGGACTTTCTAATGTTAGTTTTTGTCCATTTGCGCCATATATAAGGCCGTCTTGAAATCTTTGTTCCCATTCTTCAGTTTTAATATGTGGAAAGTGACCACAGAGATACTCATAAATAGTTTGAGCATCTGTTTGCACAGGAAGATAGACTTGACTCGCACTTACTCCATCAATCATGGGTGGTAGAAATTCGTTTGGACTAGACATAAGAAAGTGTGAATATTTAAGAAAATTGATATAAAAAAAGCCAACTTCTAGGGCTTAAGTAGGCTTTTAAGGCAGGGCAATGTTATCATATCGATTATTTTGAATCATGTTATGTGTGCTATGTCGTATTCATTGAAATTGGTCTTAAATCATGAAGAAGATACTGAGCGTTTAGCTCAAGCTTTGGCGCAGCATGTTCAGTCGGGTGTAATTTATTTAATTGGGGACTTGGGCGCGGGTAAAACCACACTTACGCGCTATTTCTTACAGGCTTTAGGTCACAAAGGCTCTGTTAAAAGTCCAACTTATACACTCGTTGAGCCATATAAAATTAATGATAAAGAAATTTTTCATTTTGACTTGTATCGCTTGAATGATCCGTACGAACTTGAATTAATGGGAATCCGTGACTATTTAGATATCACTGATGCGTTATTTTTGTTTGAATGGCCCTCTAAAGGTAGTGATGAAATTCCACAAGCGGATATCATCATTGACATTCAAAAGTCAGATGATGAGTTGAGCCGGTTCGTAACGTTAACTTTACCAACAGAAAATTTGTACCAGACTTTGCAGGAACAGCTTCATGACTGATGAAAAGCTAACACAACGTCGTATTCATACATTAGACGCAGCGTTAGCGAACCAGATTGCAGCAGGTGAGGTGATTGAGCGACCTTCTTCTGTGGTCAAAGAATTATTAGAAAACTCAATTGATGCAGGTGCGACTGAGCTGATTGTACGGATTGCTCAAGGTGGTTCGACTTTAATCGAAATCATTGATAATGGGCATGGTATTCATCCGGATGATTTGGCGCTTGCTGTCATGCGTCATGCCACAAGTAAGATTAAAACTGCTGAAGATTTACATGCGATTGTGAGTTTGGGATTCCGTGGGGAAGCCCTAGCTTCGATTGCTGCTGTATCAAGATTGACTTTGACCAGTAGCCAAGATGAAAGTGGTATTGGCCATCAGGTTGAGGTAAATGGTACAGCATTTGATCATCAAGAGGTACAAGCTGTTGCAGCACAAAAAGGTACTCATATTCGAGTTCAGGACTTATTTTTTAATGTTCCTGCGCGTCGTAAATTCTTAAAAAAACCAACCACTGAATTTGGTCATATTGAAGAAATCGTTCGCCGTCTAGCCCTAACACATTTCGATATACGTTTTGTGCTTGAACATAATGATAATATAAGAATTAATTTACCTATAGCGGATAGCGGAGAGCTACGTTTTCAGCGAGTTCAGCAATTATTAGGCTCACAATTTGTTCAAAATGCATATTGGATTGATGCTGAAAGTATTAGTATGCGTTTATCAGGTTGGCTTGGTCATCCTTCAGATGCACGTGCGCAGGCTGATATGCAATATGTCTATGTAAATGGTCGTATTGTCAAAGATAAAACGATTTCGCATGCGCTACGCATGGCCTATGATGGTATTTTACATGGGCATCAACATTCATCTTATTTACTTTTTTTAGAAGTCGATCCTGAAAATATTGATGTCAATGTTCATCCGACTAAACATGAGATTCGCTTTTTAAATCAAAGAGAAGTGCACGAGTTTGTAAGGCATTATGCAAAAGAAACTCTATCCCAATTTCAGACAGCGAGTGCTGATTTAGCTCAAGCGATGAAAGTAGATGAACAATCAGATTATTCAGTACAGCCGCAGCCTAAATATCAAGAACAATTTTCATTGCACCGAGCAAATGAAACTTTAAATGAAGATAGTGAGCCACAGACTCAGCATGCACCGACTGAATTATTAACTGATTTTAACGCTAGTCGTCCGCAAGCTGTTCACTATGCAGATCAAACACCAAAATATAGTGGTTCTGCTCAATTAAATAATGCTTTAAAAACTTATTTAGCCCCACTTCGTGACCAACCTACTAATTTTTCGGTAAATGAGGTGGTTGAGCCAGTTGCTAAAGTAGATGAATTTCCATTAGGTATCGCAATTGCTCAACTGCATGGAATTTATATTTTAGCGCAGAATACCGAAGGGCTTATTATTGTTGATATGCATGCAGCACATGAACGTATTTTATTACAGCAAATGAAAAATGCTTGGGATAAACCTGAATTTTGGACATCTCAACAACTGCTTATACCTAAGGTGATTTCCATTAGCCGTATGCAAGCCGTTAGAGTTGAAGAGTTAAAACCTCAGCTTGAGCGCTTAGGCTTAGAAATTGATTTATATGGTGATGAGCAAGTTATTGTTCGTGGTGTGCCTGCCATATTACAAAAAGCTGATTTTGAAAATCTTATTCCAGAGCTTTTAAATGATTTAGATCCAAATGATGAAGCACAAGGATTACTTCAAAAAAGAGATGAGTTGTTAGCTGGAATGGCATGTCATGGAGCAGTACGTGCACATCGACAACTCAGTCTTTCAGAAATGAATGCTTTACTTCGTCAAATGGAACAAACCGAATTTGCGAGCCAATGTAACCATGGGCGGCCAACTTGGCGTGCATTCCCATTATCTCAATTAGATAAATTATTTGCTCGAGGAGAGTAGTTTTACATGTCAAATCAATTGCCCGTCATCAATTTAATGGGACCAACTGCGAGCGGAAAAACCGCTTTGGCATGTGAATTATACGAGCGTGGAAATTTTGAGCTAATTTCTGTTGATTCCGCTCTTGTCTATAAAGATATGGATATTGGCACGGCTAAACCAACTCGTGAAGAGCAAGAACTCTATCCTCATCATCTTATTGATATTATTACTCCTCTGGAAGTCTATTCAGCTGCTCAGTTTGTTGAAGATGCATGTAAATTGATTGATGAAATGCATTCACGTGGCAAAACTCCTATTTTAGTAGGAGGGACAATGTTATATTTCAAGGCACTGTTAGAAGGATTGTCTGGTAATTTACCAAGTGCTGATGCTGAAGTTCGAGCTGCAATTGAAGAAAAAGCTCTAAACGAAGGATGGCAGGCAGTTTATGATGAGTTGGTTTCTGTAGACCCTGCTGCCGCTATAAAGTTTAATGTAACTGATAAGCAAAGAATTATTCGGGCACTGGAAGTTTATAAAATTACGGGTGAACCAATTACTAAATTGCAGGCAGAACAACCAAAAAACGTACCATATCGATACATATTTCATAACTACGCTTTACTTCCAGATCGGGTAGAATTACATCAACGCATTGAGCAAAGATTAAGCAAAATGTGGGATATCGGTTTTTTGAGTGAAGTTGAAGCTCTAATTGAAAAATACGATTTAGATGAAAATTTACCCTCAATGCGTTCGGTGGGTTATCGACAAGCACTAGAATTTCTATTAAAAAGTGATCTAAGTCTCAAAAGTAAACGTGAAATGGAGGATAAAGCTTTATTTGCAACACGACAACTTGCCAAACGTCAATATACGTGGTTACGTTCTTTGCAAGAAATACACGATTTTAAAACTTACTTGACGATAAAGCAGGCGAAAGAAGACTTGCGAAACTCTTATGGATAAAGCAAAATTTGCACACTGTCTTTTTATAATTTTTAGTTGAAAAATAAAGATAGTTTTTTTGCGCTGATTTAAAAATTTTTTTTGGAGTTAAAAATGTCTAAAGGTCAAACTTTACAAGATCCGTTCTTAAATTCTCTCCGTAAAGAACGTATCCCTGTTTCTATTTTCCTTGTGAACGGTATTAAATTACAGGGTCATATTGAATCTTTTGACCAATATGTTGTTTTATTAAAAAATACTGTAAGTCAAATGGTTTACAAACACGCGATTTCAACTGTTGTTCCAGCACGTAATCCACGTCCAGCAGGCGCACAAGGTACAGGCTTCCCAGCACAAGGCGGCACTCAAGGCGGTTTTGGTGGTCAAGGTAGCGGCTTTGGCGGCGCTCAAGGTGGCTTCGGTGGCGCTCAAGGCGGCTTCGGTGGCGCTCAAGGTGGCTTCGGTGGTCAAGGTGGTTTCGGTGGTCAAGGCGGTGGCTTTGGTGGTCAAGGTGGCTTCGGTGGTCAAGGTGGCTTCGGTGGTCAAGGTGGCTTCGGTGGTCATCAAGGTGGTTTTGACAACGATTCTAAATTTGAAGATGGTCAAGACGACGAAAATAATCGTTAATTGAAATCTTAAAAAGAAACCAGTCAGACAATGACTGGTTTTTTTATGTGTATTTAAAAGTTGATTCAGAATATTTAACTGGTCATGGAGAATGATTTACCATGATGACTAATTTTATTTAAATAAATAGGGCTTTAATGAATGCTATTAATATTAGCTGCTGCTTTTAGCAGTGTCTTGGTATCTATCCTATTAAAAAATTTAAAGAGAAAAGGTTATCAACCACTACAAATGATTGCATGGAACTATGCAAGCGCAAGTCTTCTTTGTTTTTGGTGGTTTCAGCCTGATATTCAACATGTTTCAATACAACATACGCCTTGGTGGTTAATCTTTGCTTTAGGAATAATTTTACCTAGTATTTTTTTATGTCTTGCTAAATCACTAGAATATGCAGGAATTGTTAAAACTGAACTTGCACAGCGCCTTTCAGTTGTTCTTTCTTTGCTCGCAGCATATTTCTTTTTTCATGAGCAATTTAATGCATTAAAACTATGGGGAATAGGTTTAGGAATTCTTGCAGTCTTACTCGTATTATTTGGGCAAATCAATTCTTCAGCAAATCACCAATCTCGAAAAGCGATCTTTGCTCTTTTAAGTGTATGGTGTGGTTATGCTGCAGTAGATATTCTCTTGAAATATACAAGTAGTTTAGGTCTGCAGTTTACTCTTACTTTAAATCTTATTTTTATTACTGCTTTTATATTGTCGATTTCATATTTATTGCTACAGAAGACTCAAAAGTGGCAGTTTAAAAGTA
The DNA here is from genome assembly GCF_031798995.1 of Acinetobacter sp. V104_13. NCBI lineage: Bacteria > Pseudomonadati > Pseudomonadota > Gammaproteobacteria > Moraxellales > Moraxellaceae > Acinetobacter > Acinetobacter sp. V104_13. Next base: position 144,032 of record NZ_JAVQNP010000025.1, read on the forward strand.
CGATAGCTGGATTAATATTAGGAATACTCAATTTTTCAAATATTGCTTTATATGTAAAAGCTCATATTCTTTTAAAAGATTCACCTGCTATTGTTTTTGCAAGCATGAATATTCTTGTTGTGTTATTTGGAATTGCGAGTGGAGTGATTTTATATAAAGAAAAATTAAAATGGCCTACTATTTTTGGGATCCTTTTAGGAATAAGTGGGGTAGTTTGTTTAGCTAGCGCTATGGCTTGATAGTTCAAGAGAATAGAATCTCTTGAACTATAGAGATTTTTATAAATATGTGAAAATCACTTCATCTGGCAGACGTGATTTAGGAAGCTTAGCATTAAAGTCATTTTCACTGCGATAGCCTAGAGAAACAATCACAGAGCTTCGTAAGCCTTTGTCAGTTAACCCGAGCTCAGTATTTAGAACTTCTTCATCAAATCCACCCATTGGAGTCGCATCGATGCCTTCTAAGCCAGCAGCAAACAGTAGCTGTCCTAAAGCAATGAATGTTTGATTTTCCATCCACCCGAATAAATTTTTCTGTTCATTTCGGTAGAACTCGACGTAGCCATGGCGAGTATCTTTTTGACCTAATTTTGCTTTTTCATCTTTAAAACGGCCACTTAGATCATCTTGCTCAAGTAGTTGATTTAAGTACTCAGATGTAATATCCGTTTTTGTACAGAATACAAGTGTATGTGATGACTCAAGCACTTTAGGGGCATTGTAAGCATACTTTCCTGTTAATGCTTTTGCGATTCGTTCTTTAGCTGCAAGATTGTCTGCAACTACAAAGTGCCAAGGCTGAATATTTACTGAAGAAGGGGTAAAACGTAAAATTTCTAATAATTTATTAATTTTTTCTTGAGGAATTTTCTTTTCAGAATCATATGCTTTTGTTGTATAGCGGCTTTTAACAGAATTCAATAAGTCCATAGGTGTGCTCCATATCAATCTTATGGCAATTGAGAGAATTTAATCTTTGTCATCATACGCTATTTTATTCAAAAACATTTCCTAGGTAGTTTGATAAAGAAATATAATTTCATATAAAGTTTTAGTAGCCTATTGGAAATGATTGATTTAATGCCAACAGATGCAAAGAGTAAGCTGCGGGAAATTAGAATTGTGAAAGCTTTTATCATTTTTGCATTTGTTTTGAGTATTTTGATTTTATACATTGAGTATCACAATCATGCACATATAAGCTGGAAATTTGTATTTATTGCCAGTCTATGTGCGATTTACGATTTTGATTTAAATAACAAAATTAAAGAATTGAAAGTTCAAATAAAAAGTGACTAATTTTTAGTTAATAATTCCAGATAATCAATTCAAGCTGTTGTGTATTTGAAGATGGATCAATTTCCAAAATATAAGCTTGATCTTCACGCCAATCGCCAAGAACAATTCGTTGTTTAGCTTGTACTTGGTGAATTGCAGGGCGATGGGTATGCCCATGAATCAGTATATCTACATCTGTTAAAGCAGAAAGTACAGCTTGCTCATTTACATCCATAATTTCATAGCTTTTTTGCTGTTTATCTGCGGAGCTTCTTTTTCGAAAGCCATTAACCAGTTTAGTACGAAAACTCAGTGGTGTACGACGTAAAAGAGCAACTAAGAGCGGATTTCGAATAATCTTCTTAAATCTTTGATAAGAAATATCATCTGTACATAGGGCATCACCGTGTTCTAAACGGTACTGATGTCCAGCAATATTAAGATAATAAATGTCGGGTAGTAATACACCGTTAAATTTATTAAGGAAAATCTGATTTAAAGCAAAATCACGGTTACCTACTTGGAAGTAAACCCGATTTCCTTTTTTGTTAAAGTCTTTTAATGCCTCAACAATTTCATCAAGCCATGGTGCTGAGTAATCATCGCCAATCCAAGCGTTAAACCAGTCACCTAGAATATAAAGCTGTGTTTGTTTATTTTGATAATGCACCAATAAATCTAAAAACCCTCGAACAAGTCGAGGGTGTTCAGGTGACAAGTGTAAATCAGAGATAAACAGATAAGTCACAGCTTATTCCTAAAATTATTCAGAAATAATTTTAGCAGATTCGATTACAACGTTTTCTAAAGGAACGTCAGCGTGGTAACCACGGTTGCCAGTGCGAACGCCTTTGATCGCTTCAACAACATCCATACCTTCAACAACTTTACCAAATACAGCATAACCCCAACCTTGAGCAGTTTTAGAGGTATGGTTTAAGAAAGAGTTGTTTTTTACGTTAATGAAGAACTGTGCAGAAGCAGAGTGAGGTGCTTGAGTACGTGCCATAGCAATCGTACCAACATCATTGCTTAAACCATTGTCAGCTTCGTTTTCGATAGAATCACGAGTTGCTTTTTCTTTGAAGTTTTCATCCATCCCGCCACCTTGGATCATGAAACCATCAATGACACGGTGGAAAATAACGCCGTCATAAAAACCGTCACGTACATATTCTAAAAAGTTTGCTACTGTTTTTGGTGCTTTTTCAGTATTTAGTTCAAGAACAATACGACCTTTATTGGTGTTTAATTCGACTTGAGGAAAACTCATTACATTAATCTCCTAAACATGGGCTTATGACCATGGGTTTTTGGTTGAGAGAAGCATAAGCAAACTGTAAACTACAAGGCAAGTAAAAAACGTTAAAATCTTTGTGAAAAATGAAGATAGCGTTTAAATTTTTCGAAATTTATCTACAAAGAAGTGATTGATACACTATGAAGCCTAATGATGTTGTCTCGAGCCTGCCTAATAACCCGACACCGAATACTCATGCCTCTGTCGATTCTGCGCAGCAAGAACAACAGGCTGGCTTAGATTTTGTTCGCCAAGTCATTACTGATGATTTGGCTACGGGACGTGCAAAGCAGATCGTAACGCGTTTTCCACCAGAACCAAATGGTTATTTACATATTGGCCATGTAAAAGCGATTTGCTTAAACTTTGGTGTGGCTGAAGAATTTGATGGTTTGTGTAATTTGCGTTTTGACGATACAAACCCTGATGCTGAAGAACAAGAGTATGTTGACGGTATTGCGAATGATGTGAAATGGCTTGGTTTTAACTGGAATGGTGAACCACGCTATGCATCGGGTTATTTTGATCAATTATATGCATGGGCAGTTCAACTTATTGAACAAGGCGATGCATATGTAGATTTACAATCTCCAGAAGAAATTAAGTTAAACCGCGGTAGCTTTGTTGAGCCAGGTAAAAACTCTCCATACCGTGATGCTTCTATTGAAGAGAATCTTGCTCGCTTTGAAAAAATGCGTAGCGGTGAGTTTAAAGAGGGTGAAGCGGTTTTACGTGCCAAGATTGATATGGCAAGTACAAATGTACATATGCGTGATCCGATTTTATATCGCGTATTACATTCAGAGCATCATCAAACTGGCGATAAATGGAAAATCTACCCAATGTATGACTATGCTCATCCATTGTCTGATGCCATTGAAGGAATTACCCATTCGCTTTGTACATTAGAATTCCAAGATCACCGTCCGTTTTATGACTGGATTGTTGAAAAAGTAAAATCTAAAGCTGTTCCACATCAGTACGAATCTTCACGTTTAAACGTGGATTACACCATTACGTCAAAACGTAAATTACGTAAATTGGTGGAAGGTGCGTATGTAAATGGTTGGGATGACCCACGTATGCCAACCGTAGTCGGTATGCGCCGTCGTGGTTTTACTCCTGAAGGCTTACGTGATTTTTGTAAGCGTGTAGGCGTGTCAAAAACTGACGGTATTGTTGATGTTGCAATGCTTGAGTTCTGTATTCGTCAATCTTTAGAAAATACTGCTGCGCGTGGTATGGCTGTTTTAAGTCCACTTAAAGTGACTTTAACTAATTTACCTGAAGATATGGATCTTACGCATGCTCGCCATCCTAATGTTGATATGGGTGATCGTGTGATTCCTTTAACTAAGGAAATCTATATTGATCGTAAAGATTTTGAAGAAGTACCGCCAAAAGGCTTTAAACGTTTAATTCCTGACGGTGAAGTGCGTTTACGTCATGCTTACGTGATTAAATGTGATGAAGTCATTAAAGATGCAAATGGTGAAGTGATTGAACTGAAATGTTCAATTGACCCTGAAACTCTAGGAAAGAATCCGGAAGGCCGCAAGGTTAAAGGCGTGATTCACTGGGTATCTGCAACTAAAGGGATTCCTGCTGAAGTGCGTATTTACGATCGTTTGTTTACTGAAGCTGCACCTGATGCAGATGATGACTTCTTGGCAAATCTTAATCCTGAATCATTAAAAGTGGTACAAGCTGTCATTGAGCCAGCTTTGGCACAAGCGAATCCTGAAGATCGTTTCCAATTTGAGCGTGAAGGCTATTTCGTTGCTGATCAATATGATCATTCACCAGAGAAACCGGTTTTCAACCGTATTCTTGATTTGAAAGATAGTTTCAAGCCTGAGAAAAAGTAAGAGATTGATTATCTCTTACTTTTTCGCAAGACGAACAACATGTTGTGAGTAAACAGCAGATTTAAAAAAGCCCAACTCAGTTGGGCTTTTTATTTAGATGTCTTCTCATATTTTCTTTTTCTTTATGATTAATATCCTTGGCAAATTAGCTTAGGTTGGATTAATCACATAAAAATAAAGAACCAAGATTATAAGGAGAATACATGAAAGCAATAAATAAGTATTGACCGTATTAAAGCTTTTAAGAAATTTCCAGATATCCATAGTAAATCAACGTATATTTTGTGTTACAAATTAATAATACACTGAAAATTTTATTAAATGTTTGTTAAAGGCGAATATAGCACTCTCTTTGTTTGAAAAATAAGCAAGCAATCATACCAAATGGTAAAATTTAGTATCCGCGAACATTAGAATCTTTATAGTTTATCCACCATAACCAATTCTTTTTAAGAATTTTTGAATAACATCAAAAGCAGCATGTTCGAGATTTTGAGCATATTGCTGATTTTCTTCGCGAAGTTTTGGAATTGAAATATTTGCATGGCGAAGTTCACATGTATGACCAATGAGCCATTTCTCAAAATTTTCTTCTGTTGTTTCAATATGAAACTGCAACGCGAGAATATTATTTCCAACTTCAAATGCTTGATTGGTATAAATCTCTGAACTAGCTAATAACACCGCGTTTTCAGGGAGGTCGAAAGTGTCACCATGCCAATGTAGAACATGGACATTATTAAGCAAAGCAGATAATACCTGATTAGCGCGTAAGCTTAAGCTGAGTGGACCCCAGCCAATTTCTTTTTGATGTCCTGCATATACTTTTGCACCAAGTGCATGAGCAATAAGCTGTGCCCCCAAACAAATACCTAGTGTAGGTTTATCTGCTGCTAAACGTTGTTTAAGTAAGGCAATTTCATCTTTTAAAAATGGATAATCTTCAGTTTCATAAACCCCGATTGGGCCACCTAAAATAATAGTTAATCCATCGTGTGCAAAAGCAGCAGTTAAATCATCTACACCCGCTTCAAAATAACGGACGCGGAAGCCAAGTTGATAAAAGACATCTTCTAATGAACCTAGGTCTTCGAAAGCAAGATGCTGAATGGCATAAATAGTTTTTGGGAAGGCGTTTGTTGTGCTCATACAAATGATTCATAGAAGATCAATAGGTGGAGTATAGCGATAAATATAAAGAAGAAAATATCTGTATAAATCGTCAATACCTGAAAATTGATATTTTTCGTTAAGATAATATTGTTATGCAAAGGATTATCTATTTTCCAATAAATCTCTTTGCATATTCCATTGCTTAAAATAATAGCTTTTGAGTTTCTTCAAAATCTATATTTGAAAGTTGATGCTCATCTTTTAGATTAACTCCTGAGAAACCAAGCTGTTTTGATTTTTTCATGAGTGCCATTAACCGTTGTACTGCCACAGGAATACTTAAGCCTGCTGAACGGACATTGGAAATACAATTACGTTTAGCATCGAGGCAGCCTGAATATGCATTCAACGTGTAGTAAATTCCCATACTATCAGGAGAGCTTAAACCCGGACGCTCACCAATGAGCATCACAAGCATGGGTGCCTTAAAGATTTCAGCAACCTCATCACCAAGAGCAACCCGACTGCCTGTCGCAATTGCAATTGGTGCAAGGCTCCAGTTTTCTTGCTGAATGTATTCACTTAGCGCTGTAATAAATGGGATGGCATTCGCTTCAATCGCTCTTGCGGAGAGCCCGTCACCGACCATAATACAAACATCATATGGCTTCGGATTTTCTGCATACTCTTTAATTAAGGCATCTTTTGATGGAGTTGAAAGCTGACGACCTAAATCAGGACGTTTAAGATAAAGTTCTTTATTAGGTGCATTACTTTGTATATGAACACTTTGCAGCTGCCGTTGTGCTAATTGCTCAGACAAATAAGAAACATCCATATCTTGATAAACCGCATCTTTTGCTTGCGCATGCGACAACTGGAACTCAAGTAAGGCTTGTGTTGGGATACTACAACCAGCGCGTCCTAATGCAATGCGGGCATCAGTAAATTGTTTAAGTTTTTCCCACTGATCTTGATGGGTAGAAGATGGATATTGAATATCACGGTTCAGTTTCATGGTGTTCTCCCTAGTTCATGAGCAGACGAGAGAATTGGTCGGGCATGTGGTCTGCCCAACAGATTTGAGAGTTTTGTTGTTTAAAAATACCTTGCTGTTCAAGCCAAGCTGAAAACTCAGGAGCGGGTTTTAAACCGAGGAGTTGTCTTAAATAGAGGGCATCATGGAATGAGGTCGTTTGATAGTTGAGCATGACATCATCTGAACCCGGAATTCCCATAATAAAGTTAATGCCCGCAGCACCAAACAGAGTAAGGAGAACATCCATATCATTTTGGTCAGCATCGGCATGGTTGGTATAACAAATGTCGCAGCCCATCGGTACTCCAAGTAACTTACCGCAGAAGTGATCTTCTAAACCTGCACGTATAATTTGTTTACCGTTAAATAGGTACTCGGGGCCAATAAAGCCGACGACTGTATTTACTAAAAGCGGATTGTATTTACGGGCGACTGCATAAGCACGCGTTTCTAATGTTTGCTGGTCAACGCCGTGATGTGCATTGCTGGATAACGCACTGCCTTGGCCCGTTTCAAAGTACATGACGTTTTGTCCAATGGTTCCGCGCTTGAGTGCAAGTGTGGCTTCATATCCTTCTTGTAGTAAATCGAGTGAAATTCCAAAACCTTCATTAGCTAGTTGGGTACCGGCAATTGATTGGAACATTAAATCAATTGGCACATTTTTTTTAGCCAGTTGAATACCTGAGCTGATATGGGTAAGTACACAAGATTGCGTTGGAATTTGATATTCCTGAATGACATGATCAAGCAATTTTAGTAGCTCTGACAAATTATGAAGATTATCTGTGGCGGGGTTAATGCCAATTACGGCATCACCATTGCCATACATCAAACCATCTAAAATACTTGCAGAAATACCAAGCACATCATCGGTAGGGTGGTTCGGTTGTAAACGGGTAGAAAGATGGCCTTTTAAACCGATCGTGTTGCGAAATTGGGTAATTACCTCACATTTGCTGGCGACATAAATTAAATCTTGATTGCGCATAATTTTGCTGACAGCAGCCACCATTTCTGGAGTTAAACCTGACGCTAAGGCTTTTAAGCTTTGTGCAGTCGCTTCTTCACCAAGTAACCAATTTCGAAAATCGCCTACTGTAAAGTGTGAAATAGGGGCAAAGGCTGCTAGATCATGTTCATCAATAATTAAACGGGTAATCTCATCAGTTTCATAATCGACCACAACCTCATTTAAAAAAATTTTAAGCGGTACATCGGCCAAAGTCATTTGTGCCGCAACATGTTCGGTTGCATCTCTGGCAGCTACACCTGCTAACTCATCGCCTGAACGTAACGGTGTAGCTTTTGCCATCAAGGTCTTCAAGTCAGCAAAGTGATACTGTTGATTGGCGACAATATTGCGATAACTCATAGTTGCATCCTTTTTTATAGTTCTTGTTCTGCGGCTTTAATATTTGCAAACTCTTCTTCTGGTGTACCTTTCACTAAATGATAACGGCTATAGAATAAAAAGTAAGCAATAAATACGATATAAATAGCGGCAGCAATAAACCAAACTTTCGGATTAACAACAAAGCCTGCGACCACAGCAGCGACTGCTAAAATCAGTGCAATGCTTGAAGTGAAGATTCCTCCAGGAGTTTTATAAGGACGAGGCATGTCGGGTTTAGATAGGCGTAGTTTGATGTGAGATAAAAGAATCAATACATAGGAAATGGTGGCACCAAAAACCGCGATTAAAATGAGTGAATCACCTTCTTTGGTGAGTGAAAGCAAGAACCCGATAATACCTGGAATAATAATTGCGAGATAAGGGGCTTTATTTTTATTGGTTAAAGAGAGTGAAGTAGGTAAGTAGCCAGCACGAGAGAGTGCAAAAATTTGACGTGAATAGGCATAGATAATTGAAAAGAAACTCGCGATTAAACCTGCTAAACCAACAAAGTTAACAAAAGTCGCAAGCCAAGTATTGGTGCCATACACTTTAACCAGAGCATCGACGAGGGGAGCGCCAGAGTTTTGTAAATTACTTGCACCCGCTGCACCTGCACCTAAGAATAAAATGAGCATGGCAAAGGCCGTTAAGATGAGCATTGCTCCGATTAAACCGCGTGGCAGGGATTTTGCTGGATCTTTTGCTTCTTCGGCGGCTAATGGCACACCTTCAACTGCAAGGAAAAACCAGATTGCAAAGGGAACTGCGGCCCAGATGCCTAAATAGCCATGAGGTAGAAAACGACTTGCACCAGCTGCTGTGCCAACTGGAATATCAAATAAATTTTGTGTATTAAAGTGTGGAATCATTGCCACAATAAACACAACCAGAGCAACAGCTGCGACAAGCGTAATGGCAAACATGATTTTTAAGGCTTCGCCAGCACCTTTGAGGTGTATGCCCATAAAAATGGCGTAGCAGGCGAGGTAAATCATCCAGCCATTAATGCCAAATAGAGATTCGCAATAACCGCCAATAAATACGGCAATCGCCGCAGGAGCAATTGCGTATTCAATTAAAATAGCTGTTCCTGTTAAATAGCCTCCAAAAGGACCAAAAGCAGCACGGGCAAAACTATAACCGCCACCTGCTGTTGGCATCATGGTGGACATTTCTGACATAGAAAGACATAGGCACAGATACATGATTGCAGCGAGGGCAGTGGCAATAAACATGCCACCCCAACCACCTTGAGCAATGCCGAAGTTCCAGCCAGCAAAATCACCTGATATCACATACGCTACGCCTAAACCAATCAGGAGTAACCAACCAACCGTACCTTGTTTGAGTTGACGCTGAGCAAAATATTCTGCTGATGAAACTTCTGTGCTTGAAGAAATGACGGAAGCTGTTTCTGGTTGATTCATACAATACTCCTGCGAGTGGGTTTGTATGAATCAATGCAAAAGCAATGCCTAAATGAAGCACTTTAGAGAATAGATGGAGCTTTTTTATTCTAGATGATAAAAATTCAAGCTTAACAATAGGAAATAAAGAAGCCAGCAATCTAAATTACTGGCTTCTTATATGATTAGTCATCTTACTTCTTTCTGGTGTTGATAGTTTGGTATCAACTTGGTGCGAAACTTAGAAGAAGCCCATTGGTTTAGTTGAATAACTCACCAACAAGTTTTTAGTTTGTTGATAATGATCTAGCATCATCTTGTGATTTTCACGGCCAATACCAGACTTCTTGTAACCACCAAATGCAGCATGTGCAGGGTAGATGTTGTAGCAGTTTGTCCAGACACGGCCAGCTTCAATAGCACGACCTGCACGATAAGAAATGTGAGCTGAACGTGACCATACACCTGCACCTAAACCATACATGGTGTCATTGGCAATTTTAATTGCATCGTCAAAGTCTTTGAACGTTGTCACAGCAAGTACAGGTCCAAAAATTTCTTCTTGGAAAACTTGCATGCCATTGTGACCTTTAAAAATAGTCGGATCGACATAGTAACCATCGCCTACTTCTTTACGGCCGTTACCACCAAGTAAGAGTTCTGCACCTTCTTCACGACCCGTGTTAATACAACGTAAGATTTTCTCTTGTTGTTGTAGAGATGCTTGAGCACCAATCATCGTTTCAGTATCAAGTGGATGACCAGTTTTAATACGTTTTACACGCTCGACAGCCATCTCTAAGAACTGATCAGCAATGCTTTCTTGTACTAAAGCACGAGAAGGGCAAGTACATACTTCACCTTGGTTTAAGGCAAACATAGCAAAACCTTCAAGCGTTTTTTCTAAGAAGTCATCTTCTTTATCCATGATATCTTCAAAGAAAAGGTTTGGTGACTTACCGCCAAGTTCTAAGGTGACTGGAATAATATTTTCAGTCGCATATTGCATTACCATTTGTCCAGTTTGAGTTGAACCTGTAAATGCGATTTTTGCAATACGTGGGTTTGTCGCTAACGGGCGGCCGACTTCTGAACCGAAACCATTGACAATATTAAGTACACCCGGCGGTAAAATATCTTGGATGAGTTCAGCCACCAACAAAATACCTACTGGCGTTTGTTCAGCTGGCTTAATCACCACACAGTTACCAGCCGCTAAAGCAGGTGCAAGTTTCCATGCTGCCATCAAAATTGGGAAGTTCCATGGAATAATTTGACCAACTACACCGAGTGGTTCATGGAAATGATAAGCAATGGTATCTTCGTCAATTTCAGAGATGCCACCTTCTTGAGCACGAATACATCCAGCGAAATAACGGAAATGGTCAATCGCAAGCGGAAGGTCAGCTGCTAAAGTTTCACGAACTGCTTTACCGTTATCCCAAGTTTCTGCAACCGCAAGCATTTCAAGATTTGCTTCTAAACGATCAGCAATTTTTAAAAGTATATTTGAGCGTACCGTCGGTGATGCTTTATTCCATGTTGCTTTCGCTTTATGTGCTGCATCTAGAGCGAGTTCAATATCTTCGGCACTAGAGCGTGGAATACGTGTGAAAGCTTTTCCATCAACAGGAGATACATTGTCAAAATATGCACCCTTTAAAGGTGCCACCCATTCACCGCCAATAAAATTTTCGTATTGTGATTTAAATTGAACTTTTGAGCCTGGTTGATTTGGATCGATATAGCGCATATAAATATTCCTTTGCTTTTTAGGACTAAAGACTAACAAGAACCCTGTCAGTAGGTACTTTCGTACTTTGTATAATTAGGATATAAAGAAGAAGGTTGGAGAAAGGTTGGAATAGAAATGTGGATATATAAGGAATTTACAAATGTTCACAAAAAAGGATTTATTGCAGCAACGGACGTTGATTGATCAACTGCGCACGCAAAATAGTCTCTCTCCTCAGAACGCTGCCAAACTCGGCCAAAGTATTGCAAGCTCATGGGAACGATCAGCCTCTGCTGCGATTCCTAAAGAGCGTTTTGCGGCTCCATTAGTCGAGAAAAAAACTGCTTCACAGAATGCTTTAGATATGGCTTTAACCCAATGTGCCGACGACTTACGTCATATTGCAGAGCAATCTTCAATGGTAATTGCTGTCGGTGATATCGGCAGTACGATTATCTGGACGGCACCAAGTGCTCAAATGCAAAGTGCTGCTGAGCGTGTACATTTTGTACAAGGTGGTCAGTGGCGTGAAGAATTTGTGGGCACCAATGCCTTGGCTTTATCTTTAAAAACTCAACAATCAAGCTGTGTTTTTTCAAACGAACATTACATGGAGTCGATTCATGATTGGGTGTGTTATGCCGCACCGATTATCGATCCATACTCAAAACAAACGCTAGGTGTTGTTGATTTATCAACCACATGGAAGAACCATAATAGTTTAGGAATTCTGGCTGCTGAACGTTGTGCATCCATTATTCAATCTGCTTTGCTAGAGCAGCAGCGCCAGCAATTACATATCCGTGCATTTTCGACGCCGCAAGTTAAATTTAACGGCAAAAGTTTATTATTAACGCCGCGTCAAATTGAAATTTTAACCATATTGGCACTATGTCCGCATGGTTTAACTTTAGAGCATCTTTATCAGGCGCTGTATGGCGAACGTAAAGTCAGTATGGGTACGCTTAAAGCTGAAATGTCTCAACTGCGAGATATTTTGGGTGGTTTACTTGGTTCACGTCCATATCGTTTGCTGGTGCATGTTGAAGCCGATTTTTTACAAGCTGAACAAGCGCTCGATGCGGGATATGCAGCCTCGGCTTTGCAGCTTTACACTGGTGTATTTCTGGCAAAAACTGAAAGTCCGTTTTTATGTGCATGGCGCGACTGCCTTGAGTCACGCTTGAGCGATGCAATTTTTAAAACCCAAGAAACAGATTTACTGTTAAAGCATCTAGCTCATTTCCCTGAAGCAATTGATGCGGTAGAACGCCTTATGGAGCTCTTACCAAGTGAACATCCTGCGCATCAACTGCTGGTAAAATACCTTGACTCACCTAAGCTTAGTTAAGTAATTTTTGATCCAGCCACTGGAACAATTGTTGATAGACTTGTTCTCGTACTGGCTGGGCTGAAAGGACTAAGTCATGCAATCCATTGTGAATAGAGACTACAGAGACATCACCTTTAATTTTTTTACCATGTTTCTCAATATCTTTAACATCTAAAATTACGTCACTTTGAGTCGCATCTATTCCCCATTTTTTTGGATTTTTAGTTTGATGGGAATGCATAATTAGTACGGGAACGTTCAGTTTAACTCCGCGGTGAATCTCTTTTTGCGCCGTATGAATCGCATGTACAAAGCTGAGCTGAACTGTAGGGGCAGAGGTTGGTTTCCAGTCAAGGTTGAACTCCCATTCGCCTTTGAGCTGCTTGTGAAGACTGGTGGTGTACCATTTGTTTAATTGGCTTGGAAATTTAACTTTTGGTAGATATTTTCCTACTCGACTGAGCATTGGAATACCAAACTTCTTTTCGACTAGACTTAAATTAAAGTCGTAAAACGGACTATTTGCCCATAGCACTTTAATAAGAGGATGATCTGGATGATGAGCAGCATAAAGCGTTGCTGTCAAACCACCAGTTGAATGGCCTGCGAGTAAAACCTGAGTGTGTTGCTCTTCACCAATAATCTCTAATGCTTGAGTAATTTCGGCATCATATTCATTTAAATCGAGCACATTATAGAAAATTTGATGAGGCAGTTTTGAGCGGCCATATTTTCTTAAATCAAGTGCATAGAAGTCGTAACCCTGAGCATTGAATTGCTCAGCCATTTCGGTTTGAAAGAAATAATCTAAAAAACCATGAATATATAGTACGGCTTTTTGAGTAGATTGAGCGGCTTTTTTACGCACTAAGGTGGCTACAACTTTCCCTTCATAATCATCAGGAAAACTAAGTGTGAGCTGTTCGTAACCTGTACCTAAAATATCTGGAACATAAGTTTGATTAGCTAAAGATGTATTCATTTTTATCGAGCTATTGTAATTAAGACATGCTGAGTATCCTTCAATGAAATGGGCGAATTGTCAATCAGGTTTGGAAAAGGTTGGAGTATAGGTTCTAAAAAAAAGGGAATACCGCTGGAGCTAAGTATTCCCCAAAAAAGTAAGTCAACGGTCGGAGGGATTTGACTTACTAGAGGGATATGCCATTACATCGGTATTAAAGTGCTGCTTTGAAAATCTCCACAACTTGTGCATGATTTGCTTTACGAGGGTTGGTGAGCATACATGCATCTTTTTGAGCATTATCTGCCATCACTGCAAGGTCTTCAGTTTTTACACCAAGCTCGGTTAAGCCAGATGGAATACCAATTGATGAAGACAGTTTACGAATGGCCTCAATTGCAGCATACGCAGCTTCTGTTACGGTAAGTCCGTGAGTTTTTACACCCATTAACTCTGCGATTTTTGCGTAGCGATCTGGGCAAGCAATTAAGTTAAATTCACATACGTGTGGCAACAAGATTGCATTACATACGCCGTGAGGTAGGTTGTAGAAACCGCCTAACTGGTGCGCCATTGCGTGAACATAACCTAAAGATGCGTTGTTAAACGCCATGCCAGCCAAGTATTGTGCATAGCTCATCGCATCACGTGCTTCGATATTTTCGCCATTTGCAACAGCAGGTTGGAGCCACTGGCTAATCATGGTGATGGCTTTTTCTGCACAGGCATCAGTAATTGGGTTTGCCGCCGTAGAAACATATGCTTCAATCGCATGTGTTAGCGCATCCATACCTGTTGCAGCCGTTAAACCAGCCGGTTTTGCAATCATAAGTTTCGGGTCATCAATGGCAATAAGTGGGGTACAACGCCAGTCAACAATCGCCATTTTTACGTGAGTATCGGTATTGGTAATAATACAGAAACGAGTCATTTCCGATGCAGTACCAGCCGTTGTATTCACTGCAATGAGTGGTGTCATTGGGACTTTACTTTTATCGATGCCTTCGTAGTCACGAATATGACCGCCACCCGCAGTGACTAAACCAATCCCTTTTGCACAGTCGTGAGATGAACCGCCACCTAGAGAGACAATAAAGTCACAGCCATTTTCGTTATAGGCATTAACACCGTTGTGAACATTAATATCGGTTGGGTTAGGTTCAGCACCTGGGAAAATATGGCTCGCGACGCCTGCTTCTGTTAAATAGTTCGCGATAAGATCTGCAACACCAAATTTAAATAAGCCTTCATCGGTCACAATTAATGCTTTTTTTGCGCCGAGGTTTTGTGCCTTTGTACCAATTTCTTTAGCACATCCTGGTCCAAAGAGTGATACGCATGGAATATAAAAACCGTTTGTTTGATCTGCAATATTTTTAAAAGCCATGGAGTGATTCCTTCTTCCATAAATCCATTGTTTGTTATTACAGGTGAGCCTCACCATGGCCTTAGTATTGTGATGTGAAGTTTATTTTCCTACCTACCAAAAACCTACCAAATATTATTTTGCTTTTAATTTTTGATTTATAAGTACTTTTTAGAAAGTTTGGCACATTCATTTAATTTTTTCGGGAAAATCGTTAAGCTATGGGCTGTTGAAGATGTACATATGAGATTATGAAACAGGAAACTGCGCTTAAACTGCTTAAAGCAGGTGAAAATGTCTTTTTAACCGGTTCGGCTGGTGCAGGGAAAACCTATACACTTAATCAGTACATCCAATACCTCAAAGCACGTAAAGTGCCTGTGGCAATTACGGCGTCTACAGGTATTGCAGCAACACATATGAACGGTATGACCATTCATACATGGGCTGGCATTGGCATTAAAGATCTGTTAACTGATGATGATCTAAAACGCATGAAAGAGCGTAAATATCTCAAGGAAAACCTTGAAAATGCGCAAGTTCTTGTGATTGATGAGATATCGATGTTACACGCGAAACAGCTCAATCTGGTCAATCAAGTTCTAAAATATTTTAAAGAAAGCGATGAAGCATTTGGCGGTATTCAAGTCATTGTGGCTGGAGATTTCTTCCAGTTGCCGCCTGTAGGCCGTAATGGTGAAGCCAACCGTGATAAGTTCTGCTTTATGTCTGATGCATGGGTCGAAGCTAAATTCCGTGTATGTTATTTAACAGAGCAGCACCGTCAAGACGATGAAATTCTGAACCAGATTTTAAATGCCATTCGTGCACAAAATATTCATCCCGATCATTTACAAGCGCTGCGTCAATCACGCTCGCATGATATTGGTGAGACCTTTACTCGTCTTTATACGCACAATATGGATGTTGACAATATCAATTATCAGCACTTAAATGAAATTGATAATGAAGGGCATCAATTCAATGCAGTTTTAGATGGTAATGAAAAGTTATTAGAAACTTTAAAATCTTCAGTGCGTGCGCCAGAAGAACTCACACTTAAAAAGCATGCCAAAGTCATGTTTGTAAAAAATAACTTTGATATGGGCTATATCAACGGAAGTTTGGGTGAAGTCATCGGCTTTGAGGAAGATGACGAAAATGGCTTACTGCCGAAAGTAAAACTGACTGATGGCACGACTTTGCTGGTTGCTCCTGAAACGTGGTCCGTTGAAAATGAAGCAGGCAAAGTGATTGCAAGTTTTCAGCAAATCCCACTTCGTTTAGCGTGGGCGATTACTATTCATAAAAGCCAAGGGATGACTTTAGAAGCGGCTGAAATTAACCTGATGAATACCTTCGAGAAAGGTCAGGGTTATGTTGCATTGTCGCGCTTAAAATCTTTAACTGGTCTAAAATTATTAGGTATTAACGAGCAAGCTTTAGAGTTAGACAGTTTAGCTGTCAAAGCCGATCGCCGTTTCCAAGAGCTTTCAAAAGAAGCCGAAGACAACTTTGCAGATGTAGACTTAACGGCTCAGCATAAAGCATTTATTCGTCATTGTGGCGGTACCTTAAATGAAACCGAGATCTCTCGTAATGAGAAGAAACTCGCAAAAGGTGGCAAGCAAAATTACGCTACGGCAACTTTAGATGAGACACGTGTTTTGTTTGAAGAAGGCTATGAGATTGAAGACATCGCGCATGAACGTGGTTTAACCCCAGCGACAATTATTAATCACTTGGCTCGACTTCATAAAGAGCAAAAGCTAGATATTTCGGTTGCTCATCCGGGTGAAGAAGTGGTCGAAGAAATTCGTAAAATTTATAAGAAGCTGAAAAAGCGCCAAAATCCAGATCATTTTTCTGATGATGGTTCGATCAAACTAAGACCAATTGTTGAAGCAACCAGTCCTCGAATGGGATATGATCAGGTCCGATTAGCTTTATTATTTATTGAGTAAAGTTTAATTAGCTTAATGACTTATTATATAAATTGAGGTGGCTATGCCGCACGTTGTAGTTGATTATTCAGAAAATTTAACTGGATTAAACGCAAAACAATTACTTGAAGAAATTAATACCACACTGATTGAAACAGAGCTATTTAGTCCGGAAGACATTAAAAGCCGCGCGCGTAAAGATGATGTTTTCTTGATTGGTTTGGGACTGGAACAAGCTTATATTCATGTAAAAGCCTACATATTGTCAGGAAGAACAGCTGAACAAAAACAACTTATGGGTGAGCAGTTATTAGCGGCACTCAGCAACAAAAAATATCTACAGCCAGAGTTTAATAAAGAAATTCAATTGTGCGTTGAGCTTATCGATATGCCAAGAGAAGATTACTTTAAGCAAGTTGTATAATTCTAAAAAAGCGCAATTTCGATCAAGAATAGCGATCAGCACTATGTAAAAGTAGTGCTTTCGAATGAACAGACATCTACTTACTTTTAAAGTGAGTCTAGTGTGATACAGGTATAACCTAGATTATGCCTGTATGTCTAAAAGCTTAATATCTGCATATTGCTCAATCAAGTTGTCATCTAGCATATGGATGTAATCCATGAAGATGGTGCTAAAACTTCCCATAGTTTGGGCTTGATTTGCAGCGAGTTTACCCGCAATCGCAAAATGAACATGAGCTGAAAGAGCAGCAATTGTTGGCGTCGTTACTGCACTATATGCTGCGATTAACGCACCCAAAGCGCAGCCTGTTGCTGTGATTTTTGGTTGTAAAGGACTTCCGCCGTTCACTTGAATAACGACGTCTAATTCTTTAGATAAAATATAATCTGACTCACCTGAAATAGCGATACAGTCCGCATGTGCTAATAGTGTATAAGCCTGTTGATAGGCTTGATCACTACTTAGAGTACTATCGACACCTTTAGATTGAACTTGGTTGCCTGCAAGTGTACTAATTTCTGAAGCATTACCACGAATAATGCTTGGCTTGAACTGTAAAAGCTCGTCTGTCATTTGACTACGCCAAGCTAAAATTGGTCCATAGCCGACTGGATCAAGCACCCATGGAATGTTATTAAGCTGTGCTGTTTTTGCAGAGATTTGCATGGCCTGCATTTGCTCTGAAGTCGGGGTGCCTAAATTGATACTTAAAGCCGATGAAATTTTGGTAAAACTTTCTGCTTCATAAGGATTATCGATCATGGCAGGTGAAGCACCAGAAGCAAGTAAAACATTGGCTGTATAGTTGGCCGCGACGCTATTGGTAATGCATTGCACAAGAGGCGTCTTTGCCTGCATGTTTTGCCAAGCGTCAATTACCTGCTCAATCAAAGTCGATGCTGATGTCATGTTATTATCCTTATTAAGCCAAAGTGATTGTAGATTTAGTGAGTAAAATAATGATCTTGATGCTTACATCTTTGGCAAATTAAAGAAACATAATCTGCCGCATCATAATCAACACTTAAATCATTTGAACCACAATGCATACAGCGTTTAACTGAATAAAAGTTTAATCGAGGTTCAATTTTTCGCCATGCTTTCCAGACAGGTTGTACAAAGATCTGTTCGTCGTAGCCTAAGAAGCGGTTAAGTAAAATATAACTCATTTTACTGTAGGGAATATTGTGAGGGCGAGGCAGCATTGAGGTTTCCCACTTTTCAGCTAAGGCTCTCTCACGATATTGCTCTAAGGTTTTCTTTAACAAATTGGTGTTAATAAATTTTTCATTACGCGGCTGTAGGGCTTTCTGTTTATAAAGATACTCAAGTGCGGTTTGAATTAAATAATAAATCTGACCAATTGCCAATGAATCCATTAAACGATAGCAAAAAGTTTGAAAATTAGAGCTTCCTGCAATTTGAATGCCCCAAGTTCGGCAATAGAACTGCATAAACTGAATAATCTCTTGATAGAGCACCTGAAAAAGTACGTCTTTTACTTCATCGGCACTACGAAACGGGATACCAAGACTTAAATTTTCATAAAACCAGTAGCGTAGTTGCTGGGCTACACTAAATAAACTTGGGTCACTATAACCGTCCAAGCGAATGTTTAAATAAAAGCACTGAGGTTCATCCGCTTGATCTTGGGCATTTAAAATTCCATCTTTATGGAGTTGCTTAATCAGATAGTTTTGAAACATCCAGTTTGGTGTAATGGACTGATATTTAATTTTGTCCCAGTGAATGTATTCATCATGAGCAACATCGTCTCGTGCATAATCGTCGAGCAGGCTGAGTAAAAAAAGTTTATGCAAAAAACTAAGTTGTTCCAAACTACGTTGTGGTTGATCTTTTGACTTGAACTGGCGTTGTTCTTGTAGACGTGTTTGCTGTAAAAGCTTTTTTCGTTGTTTTGTGCATGTTTCACAATGACAAGTCATTTTCGTATCTTTAAATACACGGTGCTGACAATGACTGCATTCATGAAACTGAATGTCTTGTTCAAATTGCTCGGCATCTACCCAGTACATTGAAGCTTGGCAGAGAGGACAATGGCTACTTTCATCTAGCTGTTTCTGTAGAATTTGTAAGACCATTTCGCTCCGAATGCATAAATTAGTAAGGATAGAGCTATTATACACAGCCGCATTGCCGATAGCTGAGATTGTCTTTTTGTTTGGTGCAAAAATAGAAAACCTAAAGTCTTGTCTTAACTTTAGGTTTTCATAAGGGTTTAAAAATTAAAATTAAACAGGGCACGGCAAGCTCTCATCATTCTGTCCAAGCTTTTTGGCATTAATAAGTGCCTGCACTTTTTTACTTGGTAGTTTTACTTTACCTAAAGCGTCGTAAGTATTGACGATAGAAGTTACCTCCTGAGCAGTCATTGAAATACCTTCTGCAGATAAAAACACCGCAATCACATGGTGATCGAGACCAGCTGCGTTTAGATCATGAATCGCTTTAATATTTTCTAAACGATGAAAATGTGCTTTTAATTCCATACTGACACCTCTTGTTCTGATTGAAATATTTATATTGGTGTATTAATGAAGGCAAGAACTATGCCCAAAATGTAAGCTGACTCTAAAAAATGTTAAAAGCTGAAGTTGTTTTATTTTTATTGTATAGATTGATTATATAAGCAACGATTATCGTAAATTTGGTCTAATCTGTGCTAATAAAAGACGATTCTAATTTGAAATGTATAAATGAAGTCCCATTAATTTTATAAAGGTAAACAAACACGGTATGTATGAATGTGTATGATCAAGTTCATAAAATTCGTACAACGGTTTCCGAAAAGTATATAAGGAATAAAGATGAATATTGCGGCACAGCCTCCAGTTCAGGCAGATCAAACAGTTTATTTAAAAGATTATCAAAAACCTTCGTTCTTGGTTGAATCCATTAATCTTGATATTCAAGTATATGACGATAAAACAATTGTTGATTCAACATTAGTCATGAAGCGTCAAACTGCTGGAGACTTGGTGTTATTGGGCCGTGATCTTGAGTTGCAGTCTATTCAGCTCAATGGTCAAGATCTTACTCCTGCACAATATTCACTCGATAGTGAACAACTGGTGATCACTGATGCACCAGATGAAGTCATTTTACAGACTCAAGTGATTATTCATCCTGAAACCAACACTCAGCTTGAAGGTTTATATAAAGCAGATGAATTGTTTGTAACCCAGAATGAACCTGAAGGTTTCCGCAAAATTACATTCTATCCAGACCGTCCAGATGTTCTTTCAGTCTTTACGACACGTGTAGAAGCAGACAAAAAATATCCAGTGTTACTTGCCAATGGTAACTTGCTTGAAACAGGTGAGGTGGGTGAAAACCGTCACTTTGCGATCTGGCAAGATCCAACTAAAAAACCAAGCTATTTGTTTGCTTGTGTTATTGGTGATTTAGCTGTTCTTAGAGATCGTTATACGACTTCGGAAGGGCGTGATGTTGCTCTAGAAATCTATGCAATCGAGAAAGACATTCCAAAATGCCATATCGCAATGGAAGCATTAAAGCATTCAATGCGTTGGGATGAAGAACACTACGGCCGTGCTTATGACCTCGACAACTATATGATTGTTGCTGTTAGTCAGTTCAACATGGGTGCAATGGAAAATAAAGGTTTAAACATCTTTAATACTTCATGTGTGCTTGCCGATGAAGAGTACACAACTGATGCAGCGATTATGCGAGTACAGTCTGTGATTGCGCATGAATATTTCCATAACTGGACCGGGAACCGTATTACCTGCCGTGACTGGTTCCAGCTGTGCTTAAAAGAAGGCTTAACGGTTTTCCGTGACCAATCTTTCTCTGAAGATTTACAATCTGCTGCAGTTCAACGTATTGACGATGTCGCAGTACTTAAATCGCATCAATTCCCTGAAGATGCTGGTCCATTATCGCATCCACCACGCCCAGATCACTTTGTAGAAATTAATAACTTCTACACAGCTACAGTCTATGAAAAAGGTGCGGAAATTAACCGCATGATGTCGACTTTGTTGGGTAAAGAAAAATACCGTAAGGGTACGGATGAATATTTCCGCCGTCATGATGGCCAAGCCGTGACTGTAGAAGATTGGGTTGCTGCATTATCTGCGGGTTCCGGTGTCGATTTATCTGCATTCTTAACTTGGTACAACCAACCGGGTACACCAAAGCTTGAAGCAAAAGGTGAGTACGATGTAGCGACACAAACTTACCGTTTAAGCTTTAAACAAAGCCTAAAAGCACATCCTAAATATCCAAATTTAAAAGCTGTTCCAATTCCTGTTGCTTTAGCGCTTTTTAACGCTAAAACAGGTGAACAATATACATTGCACAGTGACAGCTTATTCGTAAATGATGTTAAAGATGGTGTGTACTTGTTTGATCAAGACGAAGCAACCATTGAATTCACAGGTGTTACTGAACAGCCAGTTGTGTCGTTGCTCCGTAATTTCTCTGCGCCTGTAAATCTTGTTTTTGACTATACCGATGCTGAATTAGCATTCTTAATTCAACACGAAACCAACGGCTTTAACCAATGGCAAGCAACGCAAACCTTGCTTGAGCGTATTTTGCTAGAAGACCATTCTGCAGATGCGTACATTCAAGCTATTCAGAGCACTTTGCCAGAGTTGGTTGGTCGTGACCCGCTTTTAGCATCACGTTTGTTTGATGTACCAAGTGAAGGTTATTTGGGTAGTCGTATTGATCAGAACTATGCACCAGCAGATATTCATGTAAAACGTGAAGCCTTACTGAATCGTTTGGCACAAGAGTTGGGTTCATTCTGGAAAGATACTTATCTTACCCTTGACCCAGACTTGCAAAAAGAATTCTCGTTAGCCATGGGTGTTCGTGCATTAAAAAATATCATGCTCATGATGATGGCTCGTCAGGGCGATCAAACTGCATTTGAATTAGCACATGTCCAATATCAAAACACTGGCAATATGTCTGAACGTTTAGGTGCGTTACGTGTATTAGTTTGGCAAAATGCACCTCAAGCTCAAGAGGCACTTGCTGATTTCTATGACCGTTTTAAAGATGAAGCCTTGTCTTTAGATCAGTGGTTTATGATTCAAGCTGCAAACCCAAATGCGACAACAGAAACAATTGAGTACCTTACTCAACATCCAGACTATGATTTAACAACTCCAAATCGTATTCGTGCGGTAAGTGGTGGCTTGTCAAATAATCCAGAAAATACTTGGGGCTTTGGTGTAGCTCACTTTATTAACCTTGCAGAATATCTTGACGAGAAAAACCCAATTTTAGGTTCACGCCTATTACAGGTTTTATCTCGCTGGTATACGCTTGCAGAGCCTCAGCGTACTCAACTACAACAAGCTTTACAAGCATTGCAGCCTAAAGTGAAATCGAAAAATGTTTCTGAAACTTTAAATAGCATGCTGAGCGTTTAATTATTTAAAATTACTAAATAAAGGTCTCTAAAGAGGCCTTTATTTTTTTATATCTCATAGCTATTCAATATTTAAAATAAACAAAACTATCTTTGTCATAGTTCATCTGTAGATCAAGCTTTATCATTTTATTTTTATATAAAATATAATCTTTAATAGTTTTTTGAAGATGCACTTTTAAGAAATAATATAAAATAAAAATTAAAGGGATAAATAATATAAAAAATAAATTGGCTCTAGAAAATTATCTAATTTTTTAAAGTTAGCTAAATTTTGAAATATTTATTTAAATTTATCTTAATATTTTTTCTAGTATTTTTATTAAAATTATTTAAATCAAATATTTATATTTTGTAAATATTGTTTTTTTGTATCCGTAAGATAGGTTTAGGTAAATTTGTTTTATTGATTAGAAATTAAAATAATAACGTGAACATGCATTTTATTTATTTTTATGTATTATGTTGGAAAGTAGGATAAAAAAATAAGCTTTAAAAGAGCAGTCAAATAAAAATGATTGTAAGAATAAGGGTTAAATTTTTTATATCTATTAATTCGACAATTTAGTTTAAAAGGTTTTGGCCATGAAAAAGACTTTTATTTATTTATCAGCAGTTGTTGCAGGAGTATTTTCTCTCAATGCGGCAAATGCAGCTACAGCAACAGGTACATTAACTGTTCGAGCAACAGTAACGAATAGTTGTGTATTGAATACCTCTGCAACTGGCACGACAACAAATGCCGTTTTAGATTTTGGTACATTAAGTTCACTTGCTGGCAATGTTGATGCAGATACCACAACAACTGGTGGTACCTCAATTAAAGTCCTTTGTAATAATACTGTGCCATGGACTTTGTCATTTGATGGTGGTCAGAATGTTTTATCAACCCAACGTCGCATGATCGGCGGGGCGACTAGCAACGAATATATTCCTTACAACCTTTTCTCTGACACAGGACGTGCCACAGCAATTGGTATTGCAACGACAGCCTACAGTGGAACCGGAACTGGTAATGTTCAAACTGTAAATGTGTATGGTCGTATTCCTGCAGGAACAACTTTACCAAGTGCAGGTAGCTATGTTGACAGTGTGACTGTAACGGTAACTTATTAATTTGCATAAATTAGAATTACGTTAGCCCTTTTGAAAGGGCTAATACATTAAAAAAGTTATATTTGAGCAAATCATGAAAAAAAATATTTTTATTATTACGGGATTATTCGTATCTTTATCTAGCTCTATTAACGCCGCAACAATCCGTCTTTCACCTGTAAATGTAGAAATATTAAGTAATCAAAATGCTGCTTCAATTAGTTTATATAACCAGTCAAATGAAAGCGCTGATTTGCAGGTGCGTGTATTTGAGTGGAGACAAAATGCTGGGCAAGATCAATTAATCCCTACGGATGAGATTGTAGTTAGTCCACCATTTTTAAAACTACAACCTAGTGACTCTTATAACTTACGTGTAGTTAGAATTAACCCAGAACCTATTTCTGGTGAAAAAACTTATCGTATTATTATTGATGAGTTACCCAAACCAATTGATAGCCGTAAAGCAGCTCAGGGAGTAAATGTATTACTTCGCTCATCATTACCTGTATTTGTAGTAAATAAAGATGCGATTACCAAACTGAGTTGGAAAATTGATGTTAACCAGAACACACCTTCTTTAAATATTAGCAATATAGGTAACCGACATGCGTTGTTAAATACTTTAACGCTTGTAGATACAACAGCGAATAAAAGTTATCCCATTAAAGTAAATACTGTGAATGGTTATATTCTTGCGGAGAAGTCGAAAAGTTACTCGATTAGTAACTTTACCTATCAACCAAATCATAAATACAGCGTATCTCTAACAGTTAATGGTAAGAAAACCACACTTTAAGAGGCTTATATGAAATACATTATAGGTGTCTTATGTGTTGCGTATTTTCCTACGTATTCTTTTGCCGAACAGTTACTAGATTATACGAATACTGCAGTTCCGAGTGTTCCTAAATCTGTTGGTAACGATAATAAATATAAACACGTAGGAACGAATGAGCAGGAGCAAGATCTTAATTTCATTCATCTATTTTTAAATATTTCGATTAACTCAAATGCTTCTGAAGATTTGGTTGCTGTAAAGCAATCTAAGGATGGAAAACTATATATTCGTTCTAGTGCCTTAAAAACTTTAAGACTAAAAATGGATGAACATATCCCAGATAACCAGTGGGTATGTATCAACGATCTAAACGGAATCCAGTTTAAATATCTCGAGAATGAGCAGTCTTTAAACCTAAAAGTTCCGTCGAACATGTTAACGGGTTACTCAGTTGACTTAAGTGGCCAGCAGGTCACTAACCCACATTTGCTAAAGATGAAACCTTTAAACGCAGCCATTCTGAATTACAGTCTGTATAACACCATAACCAATGATGAGAATGCTTTCTCAGGTACGGCAGAAGGGATTTTTAACAGTGCAATCGGTAACTTCTCATCAGGGGTTTTATATAACGGTAGTAATGAAAATAGTTATAGTCATGAAAAGTGGGTACGACTGGAAACTAAGTGGCAATATGTCGACCCTGAAAAGATCAGGATATATACCCTAGGTGACTTTATTTCCAATAGTCCGGATTGGGGAAGCAGTGTCCGTCTTGCCGGTTTTCAGTGGTCGAGTGCTTATAGCCAACGCGGGGATATTGTCACCTCGGCACTCCCGCAATTCTCCGGTTCGGCAGCATTGCCTTCAACCTTGGATTTATACGTCAACCAGCAAAAGATTTATTCAGGGTTAGTGCCATCAGGTCCCTTTGATATTAAACAGCTCCCGTTTATTTCAGGAAATGAAGTCACCCTTGTGACCACCGATGCAACGGGTCAGCAGAGCCTTACCAAAAAGCCGTACTATTTTTCATCCAAGATTCTGGCAAAAGGCATAAATGAGTTTTCAGTAGATGTGGGTGTTCCACGTTATAACTATGGGTTGTATTCAAACGATTATGATGATGCCACCTTTGCCTCAGGTGCGATCCGATACGGCTACAGTAACTCACTGACCTTAAGTGGCGGTGCAGAGGCTTCAACAGATGCCCTGTCGAACCTCGGCACAGGATTTGCCAAGAATGTTTTGGGGATTGGCGTGATCAATGCTGACATTGCAGCGAGCCAGTATAAAGATGAAAACGGTTACTCTACCTTGCTGGGTTTGGAAGGGCGCATCAGTAAAAATATTTCATTTAACACCAGTTACCGCAAAGTATTTGATAACTATTTTGACCTAGCCCGTGTGTCTCAAGTGAGATATTTAAAAGATAACCAGATTAATGCCGAGTCACAGAACTACCTGAACTACAGCGCACTGGCAGATGAGATTTTCAGAGCGGGGATTAACTATAACTTTTATGCAGGCTATGGGCTTTATCTGGGCTATAACCAGATTAAATATAGTGACAACTCTTACAAGTTACTGTCTACCAATTTAAGTGGAAGTCTGGACAAGAACTGGGGTTTTTATGCATCAGCTTATAAAGATTATGAAAACCATAAGGACTATGGAGTTTACTTTGCGCTGAGATATACCCCGTCCAGTAAAGTGAATGCGATCACGAGTGTATCTAGTGACAGCGGTAGCCTACGGTACCGCCAAGAAATATTCGGTTTGTCAGAACCCCAAATTGGTTCATTTGGCTGGGGCGGTTATGTTGAGCGAGATCAGGATACAAATGAAAACAATGCATCGGTCTATGCGTCTTACCGTGCCCGAGCAGCTTACCTGACGGGACGCTATAACCGATTTGGGGATAATGATCAGGTTGCAGTTTCAGCAACAGGATCATTGGTTGCGGCGGCGGGACGTATCTTTGCGGCCAATGAAATTGGAGATGGCTACGCAGTTGTGACCAATGCTGGGCCACAAAGTCAAATTATAAATGGTGGGGTCAATTTGGGAGAAACTGACAAGTCTGGAAGATTTCTGATTCCTAGTCTCATGCCATATCAAGTGAACCATATTTATTTAGATCCATCATATCTTCCTCTGAATTGGAATGTTAAATCTACAGATCAAAAAACAGTGGTGGGTTACCGTCAAGGAACGTTGGTTGACTTTGGTGCTCATCAGGTTATTTCTGGATTAGTGAAACTGGTTGATCAAAAAAAATCACCGTTAATGCCGGGTTATACCATTCGAATTAATGGTCAGCAAAATGGGATGGTTGGGTACGACGGTGAAGTATTTATTCCAAACCTGTTAAAACAAAACAAACTTGAAGTCGATCTTCTAGATCATGGCTCCTGCCAAGTTGACTTCACTTATAACAGTAATCAGTACTCAACTAAAAAATTGGGACCTTATGTATGTCATTAAATATTATGAATAAGGCTCAAATAGAGAGCTATAAGTTTTTTCCATTGTCTTTAAAATACTTTGTAGGCATTTGCTTATTTTATCTCGTTTATGCATTTTTTAGTCCGGCGCATGCAGCTTGTACGGTAAGTGGGACCACGAATAATACGTTTACCTACACAGCAGCAAATATTAATAGTGATGCAACCGTAAATCTTTCAGGAACAATTACTTGTACGAATTTAGGACTTCCCCAGATTTCTAATTTCATGTGTATGAAAACCGTATTTACGGGAACCACAAATGCAATTAACAGTGTTTCATTACCGTATACGGTTACTGCAACTGTAGGTGGAGCTGGGTCTTCTATCACAAACCAAACCTCCAATGTGTGGTATGGCCCAGTACCAACAGTCGCATCAAATAATATTGTGAGTTACTCGGTAAATATAAAAGTACCAGCTCGAACGGGGTCGCTCATTGCATACCCTCAAGGAACATATACGGCTTCGGTTCGGTTGTATTGGGATATGGATCTTTTGGGTTTGTCATGTGGTGATTTACTTGGTGGTTGGGATTCAGGCGATACATTGCTAACAGCAAACTTTGTGGTCCCAAGTCTGTGCCAATTAAACTCAACCTCAACTGTAGATTTCGGCAATATTAATGATATTGGTACGACTAAGCGTGATTACACAGCGCAAGGGGCAGTGAATACAACCTGTAATTTTGGAACGCCATATAGCATTTATTTAGGGGATGGAAACAACCGTATAGCTGGAGGCTTTAGGCGTATGATCAATAGTAATAATGAATTTATTCCCTATCAGCTATATAAAGATTCTAACTATAGTACGGTATGGGATGCCACGGGAGGCGTAACCAATGTTGGGGGAACAGGGGGAGTCTCAAAAACAGCTACAGGAAGCGCTCAAACGACTACTGTGTATGGAAAGATTCCGCAAGGCACTGCCATCGCAAGTAGACCTGGCGTCTATTCTGATAGTGTTGTCGTTACGGTGACTTATTAAGCTTTCAAACTTATATGTGGAGCTCTTTTTATAGCAGAGCTCCCTATAGTTCAAAGTATATTGCTTAAAAATTGTTAAGATATAAATAATAAAAATCAAATAATTCTTAGCTTTCGGAACTTATTCGTCATCAAAAACAGTTTGACTTAAAAAAGTATTCTGTATATTTATTGATTAGTTCTAAAAAAGAACTAGATAAAAGGCAATTAAAAAATAAAGGTGAATAAATGTCGAATATTATTTTGCATCAATGGGAAATTTCTCCATTCTGTCAAAAAATTTCAAGGGCTTTAAGATTCAAGGGAATTCCATTTGACACAGTTAACTACAACGGCATTCTTGGAGCGAAAGTTCCTCTGTTAAGTAAGGTCGGCAAAGTACCTGTCATTGATTATAACGGGCAACGGATTCAAGACAGTACTCGAATTGCTCGCTATCTAGATGAAGCCTTTCCAGACACACCTCGGCTTTACCCTGAAGATCCAAATCAAAAAGCTCTTGCTGAACTTTGGGAAGATTGGGCAGATGAATCTCTTTATTTTTATGAAGTCTATTTACGCGTAAATGACTCAGAAGCTTTAGAAGAAGCGATTCGCATTAGTAGTATTGGTCGTCCAGCTTATGAAAAGCCTATGGTAAAAGGTTTTATTTTAGCCGAGTTGAAAACACAGCTTTTCTTTCAAGGCTTAGGACGTATGAAAGCTGAAAATGTTGAAGAAGAATTTATACGACATCTCGACCGTATTGAGCAGGTTTTGTCACAAAGTGAATGGTTAGTTGGAAACAGCCAAACCATTGCAGATATAGCTGTAGTTGCTCAACTCGGTGAAGTGATTCGTACCAGTAAAAAATTTAGTAAAGAAATTTTGAATCGTCCGTTTATTGCATTATGGTATAAAAAACAAACAGGGTGAAATGTCTATGACATCAACAACACTAGATAAAAAACAAGATTGTGCGGTTGTTATTGGCGTCGGGGCATCACAAGGTATTGGTGCAGCGGTGTGTCGTCTTTTCGCCAAAGAAGGCTTAAAAGTCTATGTTGCTGGACGTACTTTCCAGAAAATTGAAGCAGTGGCTGCCCAAATCCATTCCAATGGTGGAGATGCTGTAGCGTTTCGTTTAGATGCAGAAGATATACACCAAGTACAAGCCCTATTTGACACCATTACAAGTCAAAATGAACGCATTACTGCTGTAATTCATAATGTGGGAGGGAATATTCCTTCCATCTTTTTACGCAGTCCATTGTCGTTTTTTACTCAAATGTGGCAATCCACTTTTCTATCGGCCTATTTAGTTTCTCAAAGCTGTCTAAAAATCTTTAAAGATCAAAATCACGGTACGCTTATTTTTACAGGTGCGAGTGCGTCTCTACGCGGCAAACCTTTTTTCGCAGCTTTTACAATGGGAAAATCTGCCTTAAGAGCTTATGCCTTAAATCTAGCCCAAATCTATAAATCACAAGGCATCCATATTGCTCATGTGATTATTGATGGCATGGTCGATGGCGATAGAGTGAATAAAGCATTATTTGGTCTGGGGCGGTTAGCTCGTCTTACGCGTGGCACTGGCGGACTTAATATTGATGCAATTGCAGAAAATTATTGGATGCTTTACCAACAAACACCTCAGCTCTGGACACATGAGTTGGATTTACGCCCTTATCAAGAAAAATTTTGAGAGACTAAAATGCTAAAAAAAATATTTCAAAAATTTCAAAAAAAGCAGGGCTGTGTTGTAGTGGCTGGTCATGACCTTCAACTGATTGAGCGTGATTTTGTAATTCTAGATAAAAACGCACATTGTCCATTACATCTTTATCAGGTTATACATGATTCAGCCGTGCAAAATATGCAGGTCCATTCTGTAAATGATGGTGTGACAGCAATCCATGTAAACTTGGTGAATGCAGATCACTTAAAATGCTTATTGCGTTATATCTCAAAACACGGGCATACCATTGAACTCTGTGTATTTCAGCCGAGTTTTTCATCTTCGGCTAATATCGAAGCTTTATCTTTAGAAGAGATTGAACATAGTTGGCAGACCACAGGTTTAAGTGCGGTGAGTATCGCTCAAGCTGTCATTAAGCCTATGCTTAAACAACAGCGGGGCACCCTTATTTTTCTTGGCGCACCCTCTAATCACTCGACCCATTACGATGTGTTAAGCCAAAGCATGTTTGCTAGCATTCGAGCTTTATCGCAGTCATTAGCCAGAGAGTTTCAGCCTAAAGGTATTCATGTTGCTTATTGCATGGTTGAAAAGTGGGATGGGCAAGACCAGCACTTTACCTCATCTCTTAAACAAGTATGCCAACACATCTATCAGCAACCTGATTCGGCATGGAGCCAAGAACTCAGCTTATCTTGAAGTTTTACTTTCGCATGTTCTTGAAATACAGTACTGAGTTGAGATGATCATAGAACAATAATTTCGGTAGGTTTTTAAATAGTGAATATAAAGAGTTTTCAGGGAGCTGTTCAAGTAGTGTCGACTTTGGCAGCTTTTATGTGTTTTCCTCCACTCGCGCAAGCTTCACAATACACTCAAACTGCTCGTTTAGTTAACGAACGCTTATCTTATATGAAGGATGTCGCAGGTTATAAAGCAGAGCAGCATTTACCTATTGAAGATTTAACTCAAGAAAAGAAAGTTCTCGATCAATCGCTTTCTGAAGCCGAATCTTTTGGCTTAAACAGCGAAACAGTAAAGCCATTTATTGTGACGCAAATGAATGTTGCCAAGGCCATTCAATACCGTTATCGCGCAGATTGGTTATCGAGTCCAGAAAGCAATTGGAAGCCACAAGATTTAGCAGAAGTACGATTAAAAATTAGTTCTCTAAACACTGAACTTCTAAAAAATATTGCCGTTGAACTTAAGAGAAATAACAACAAAGCGCCTCATGGCTGTAGCTATATGTGGCCTGTTCAGCATCTACAACTTAAAGAAGCCGACAAAAAAGCTTTATGTGAGACATTAAATAAAATTAAGTTAAGAGAATGAAAAACAATAATTATTTAACTGTTTTCTAGCCAATATCACATTGACACCCAAAATCTCTCCGATTATCCTTTGCCTGCTGGCCACATTGCCAGTCAGCTTTTGACAGAGCTGGTACAAAAGGCGCACAACAACGTATTGTTTCGTTTTGTGCGTTCTCCTAAGTCACGCCTTTATGGTGAGGCTAGGAGGGGCACGCTTGCGTGCGCTGGTTTCCTTTTGTACCAGTCTGTCAACCCTTCTAGTCTTGCCACCATTATTTGACAGTAATTGGTAGGACTCTTCTAAATCAAAAGGAGTCCGCCGTTATGCGTACTATTTTTTCTTTATTGGCCTCTGCCAAAATCTCTCTATTCATTCCATTTAAACAGTCTTTAAAACGGTTTAATCGGCTCTAGGTTTTCTACATCTTAAGAATCGTTACGACTAAAAAATCATAGCAACAATAAACCTGAGATAGGCGAGCACACCTTTTTTGTGCAGCTTTTACATGCCTGTTTTTAGCGCTCAATTTAAGAGTGACAGCATTTCTATCTCATTTACTTACAACAAAAAAATTATTTTAAACGGTATAAAAATGCCAAATTTAGAAGCATCATTTAGAGCACTTCGCGTGCTACATGCGGCAAGAGATTTGTTTAAACAATATGGGTTTTACATTGGGATTGACCGAATTATTGAGGAAGCCAAAATTCCCAAAGCCACTTTTTATAACTATTTTCATTCCAAAGAAAGGCTCATTCAGATGAGCTTAACTTTTCAAACAGATGCATTAAAACATGAGGTGTTTTCAATTATTCATTCGTACCGTGAACTCATGGCATTCGATAAACTTAAGAAAATTTATTTTTTACATGCAAATTTAGAGGGTTTTTATCGTTTGCCATTTAAAGCCATTTTTGAAATTGAAAAGCTTTATCCAGCAGCTTATAAGGTCGTCAGCGACTATCGAAATTGGTTCATAAATGAAATTTATAAACTGCTTTTAACCGTAAAAGTTACCGCTACAGTTGAGGATGCCTACATGTTTTTGTTTGTGATTGATGGGGCAATGGTCCAGCTTTTAAGTGCAAATAAGATCGATGAAAGAGATAAATTATTAGAATATTTTATGTCGACGCTCGCTTAGATTGGTTAGTACTCTAAGGTTTAATTCTTATAAAAAAGCCCTCCGAGGAGGGCTTTTTATTCAATTTGATTTAGCTTTAAAAATCAAACGATGTTTGTAGATAGAACGTACGTGGCAGTCCTACATACTTACCACCTGTAGAATCTGTTGAGCGAGTAAAGTATTGCTTATCAAAGACATTTTTGATTCCACCCGCGATTTTTAAACCTTTAACTTGTGAACTTAAGTCATAAGAGGTACGTAGCGCAAAAGTGGTATAACCCGGAATATCTCCATATTTACCATCAGCAGTTTCTTCTGTTTGATAGACATTACTATCTGGAAGATCTGGTGAATGCTGCTTAGATTGAGCAAACATATCCGCATTTAAAGACCATTTATCTACAGTGTAACCTAGCCCAACATTACCGACATGGCGCGAGTAAAACGGTAGGTCTTTATCTTTAAATTGACCTGCTTCAGCCACTGCTTTGGTGAAAGTATAGTTTCCATATACTTTTAAGCCTTCCAGTGCATCAGACAATTGGCCGAAATCATAGCTAATACCTGTTTCGACACCTTTATGGCTGGTTGCCCCTAAGTCTGTCCAGATCCCGTTATTAGCAGCATCACGAACCAATGAAAGCTCTTTATCAAAGTCTAAATAGAACACGGTAAATTCGGCATTTAAACCATTGCCTAGATATTTAGTTCCAATTTCATAGTTGTTCGACTTTTCAGGATGTAAGCCTTCGGTTGTAGCCGTTGCGGTTGTTCCTTCAAGACGAGCTAATTGACTGTATTGCTGTGGACCGAACGATACGCCTGCGTTTGCAAATATATTCCAGTTTTCATTTGCTGAGTACATCACAGACAAACTTGGTAAAAATTCGTCTGAATCAATTTTTGGATAAACAGTATTCGCTTGTCCTTTGTTATAACCCGTGAAGTTATTATGGGTTTCAATTGATTCGAAACGAACACCTGGTGTGATGGTCCAACGGCCCAATTCCATACGGTTGTCGATATATACTGCATGTGCTTTAGTACCACCTTCGCTGCTACTACGTGGAGCAAAATCTGGCACTGATGAACCTGCTGCATAAGAAGCAGTACGTCCAGCAAATTCAGAACTTTCTTCTTTTAAATAGCGATAGCCAACCGTCACTTCATTTTGAGTATTACCAAGTTCATAAATACGTGAGTAACGCGGTTCAATTGCATAGACTTTATAGTCGCGTGGTGCAGAGTCGAGGCGTTTTTGCCCATTCGCTAGTGTAGTCTCAAGATTACTAGTACGGAAAGAGTCGATGTAGTAACTCAAAACTTCGAAGTTATTTTTTTCATCTTTATGGTTATAACGTAAAGAGACATCTGTACGTCGACCTGCAAAATAGTTCTTTTCACCAGAAGATTGATACGGGTTTTCAGCATATTGCGCTTGAGTTAAACCCTCTGGCATTTCGCCGCGACCTTCATAATGATGCAGATTTAAAGCAACCGAGTCTTTATCATTAAATTGATAAGCAGACTTTAGCATTACGTCATCGATATCAATTTTGTTGTTAGCTTCTCGATAACCGTTTCCTTTAGTTCCTGAATATAACAGGGCAAGGCCTAATCCATTGTCTAAAGTTCCCCCCACAAATAAATTAGGGCTCAGTTTTATTTGGTCAGTACCAGAAGCATATTCTGAAGTTAGGCTAACAGTTCCGCTAAAATCTTGAGGAATTGATCGAGTAGCAAAGTTAATAATTCCGCCTACGTTTTGAGGCCCAAAACGAACTGACCCAGCACCACGTACAACGTCAACTGATTCAATATTTCCAATTGAAACAGGTGCTAAAGATAACTGTGGCTGACCATACGGTGCAAATGAAAGTGGAACACCATCGACTAGAACTGTTGAGCGAGGTGATAGGCGAGATGCTAAACCACGAACCCCAATATTGAGAGAAACATCACTACCGCCTGTTCCACTACTGTCTTGAGCCTGAACCCCAGGAACTTGCTTTAGAGCTTCGCGCAGTGAAGTTGCCGCCGTTTCATCTAAACGCTTACGGTCAATAATAGTTCGAGCGCCAGCATGTTTGTGAACAGTTTCTGCACTTGCTTCTTCTAACCAGTTACCTTGTGCCTTAATGGTAATAGTCGGTAATGCACTAGTGGTTGTATCTTCGGCATGTGCAGGAAGTGCTAAATAAGTACAAGCTAGTCCGATTGCATAGCTAAGTGTAGAAACTTTGAACTTAAAATTTGGGAGTAAAAGAGCAGATGAGCGGTCCATGTTGATGTATCGAAATCCTAAACGATAATTATAATCATTATAGCGAAAAAGTAACAAAATTTTATAAATGTAATTTAATTTTTTTTAGAAAAACTAAACATAGATTTTATCTAATCATTTTCACAGAACAGCCCTCCGAAGAGGGCTTCAAATTTATTTAAAGTTAGGTTGATTTAAGATTTTGTAGACCTTTTCTTTATATACATCATTAGAAATAACACCTTTATCTCGCTGTTGTTTTAGCGATTTAAACTGTTGGCCACGAATTTCTCTTTGAATACCCACATTATCATGATGTCTAATGTAGTAAAGACTACGCTCATGATCACTCATATTCACGGTTTCATCAGTAAACGAAGAAGGCTTTGCTTCATTTTCTTGATATTGTTTTGCAATTTCAAAAAAATCTACGTTTTGAGAATGAGGAGAATTAAATGAATTTTGTTGTTCAGTCAGCTGATGGTTCTGAGTGTTAGCATTTACTTCAAGCATACTTTTATGCTGATTAAATCTAGGGCGGTTATATTCTTGTTTCGTTTGAAATGTGTTTGTTTCAGCAAAGATGGAAGAAGAAAAAAGCCCAATATTTAAAGATAAAAAAGTTAATAAAAATCTATTCATTTCTTTGGGAGTCCAATTGAAATTGAGTAAATCACTGTATTATAACATTAAAATTTGATTTTTGAAGGTTTGACTTCAAGTATGCTTGATCAACTAGTAAATAATAAGATCTGTAGCGGAGCGTAAAAGCCAATTTAAAAAGGCTTTTTACACTCATTTTTTTAAGATCGTTTTGAATATTCTTCTTTTAATTTATTTAGAAAAATAAAGAGGTTTTGATTCATTTCTTGATAGTCATGCTTCCGTAATTCTTCACGAGTATTCACAAATTTATAATTGTGAGCATCATTTAACTCGACTTCTGAATGTTGAGTCAGCAATTCAACTACTTCTGAAGTTAATTCCATATGGCATTGAAGGCCATAAACTAATTTGGAATATTCAATAATCTGTCTTGGGCACCCTGCGCTAAAAGCAATAATTTTTGCGTTGGGAGTTAAGCCTGGCATGTCGTTATGCCAATGGCCAACTTCGGTCATTTTTCCTAAGTGAGAAAATTTAGAATGTATTATTCCGTATTCTGTAAGCATAATTGGAAACTTACCAATTTCTCGCTCAGGGCTGTGTTCAAACTTGGCACCTAAAGCTTCACCGATCAATTGAGATCCTAGGCATACCCCAATAACCACTTTATTTGCTTCAATCGCTTTTTTAATGATTGCTTGTTCTGCTAATGAATTAAAGTGAGGGCACATATCTAATGTAGTATCGGGACTTTGTGGGCCACCCATTACAATAAGAAAGTCGATATCTTCAACAGAAGTTGGCAAAACTTCATTTAAATACACTCTTGAATAGGTAATTTTGAAGTTATTCATTTTGCCCCAAATTTCATATGCGCCAGGCGCTTCAAAATCTTCATGAACAATAAAATGTAACCGCATAACAATCCTTAAAATCTAAACATTAATAGGTCGATCATTGGTTAAAAATCAAGGAAATATTAAAAGTAGAATAGGGCCTTTAATACATCCAGTTTTGAAAACTTATATGGGCCAGCTTTATTTGTTTTTATCGAAGTTAAAATTAATATTTGTTTTTAAAATACATACGATATATTTATTGTTAAGTTAAACTAAATTATTCTGATGTGACAATGGCAGTTCAATTTGTTAAATTGTGTAGCTTTTATCAAAGTGGACAAAATTTATGAAGACATTTTTAGTTATATCTTTATTGGGTTTTGGGCTGATTGGCTGTGCTTCATCTCCATATAATTCTCAAGAAAATTATTTGAATAAACCTCCAATAGTTCCAGAGAATAAAGCTTTTAATAGTTTTAAAACACCTGAACATGGGATTTTCACTGATCGAGATGTCTATAATATAAATATAACAGAAAATTCGAATCTAAATTTTCGTTATGAAGTTCCTTTTTAAAGAAAAATAAAATATTAACTAAAAAGGACGGAGTAAAGGTGGCTTAACACCTTTGCTAACTCATAATAATCAATGATTAATACAACCTTTTGGGTGGTTTTTTAAATTTTAAACTGTTAAATTTTAGTTATTGAAAACAAGGTATTTTAAATGAAAAACTTCACTATTGTTGCTTCTTTATTTTTATTAGTTGGATGTGCTACAGGTCACAAACAAGTCACTCCTACGCAAGTGGCTGATAATAAAATTATTTCAGAGGCTGAAAAATATAAAAAACAATACCAAAAGAAAATTTATAAAACCTGGGATATTCCCAAGTCTTCTACAGGTATGAGTGCAAGTGTTAAAGTCTTTTTAACGGACACTGGCGAAATTGAGCAAATTATCTTTTTAGATAAAGAAGAGCAAAAATTTAAAACAAGTATTGAAAAAGCTATCTGGCGTTCTAGTCCATTTGTTTTACCCTCTAATCCGGAGGTAAGAAAGCAAGCAAGAAAATTCAATATTAAGTTTCAGGTAAAATAAATCAGTTATGTTTGAATACTAAGAGCAGATTTATAATTTTGAGTAAGTTAAATCTGCTCTTTAGATATTTATAGTATTGATATAGTAGGTTTTAGCTATATTGAACTGATCTTTAAGAGCTAAATTCAAAAGTAGAATGCTAACATTTCAGTGTAGTTAGAAAATAAGACATTTTATTTATATATTAAAAAAATATAAAAATTTGTTACATTAATATCAAAAGGTAACATAAACAGAACTTTAAAAGAATGAAAAATTATTATAGAAAATAAATAATTTCATAAGAGTTATAAGTAAAAATATGAGTGAAGTAAAGAAGCCTCATACTGAAAGTAAAGCAACGAAAGTTGTAGCGTGGTGTCTAATTGTATTTGGAATTGTTTTAGGAATAGCCTTTATTTTGTCATATGGGCAAGTTGAAACTAGAAATGATAATTTAGATATTATTCGAGTGTGGTCTACACAAATGGTCACAGTTGGTCTTTTTATTATATTTAATGGTTTGCTGTTCGGTTATTTACTTTTAAAAATTAGTAGTATTTTGAACCACCTTGAAAATAATAAAAGCTAGAAATTCTTTGAATAAATTCAGTTCAAATATTAAATAGAGCTAAGATTTTATTTAAAGCGCTTCTCAATGATATGAAAAATTGAAAGAAAATTTTTCAAAATCTTCTTATATATAGATTATTTATGTTGATTACTTCGCATTTTTAAATGTTTTTGATGTTTAATTGACGATTTGATTTCAAAAACCTTGTATTTCTTACATTTAGTTTATGAGTTTTACCCTATCTTACATAAAAAAATAATAGTTTAAAGAAGTATATAAATATACGCATGAGAAGATAGGAGGTTACGATGCCAAAATATCTAGCTATAGCAGATAAGGTTTATAAAAAAATTAAAAATGACAACTTGTTTTCTGATGATGTAATAGAAAATTTAAATTGTTTGGTTGGGCTTATTCGTAATGCGATAAAAGGTACTGAATTCAAATTAAAGTATAATTTTATTAATTTTGAAGACTGCTTAACCAAGCCCATCGAGCAATGCTCGGTAAAAATTGATTTTAGTCTTATGCCTAAGTTTGATAATGAAGGTGAGTTTATTTTATGGCTTGCAGGATTTATTGAAAGAATCACAGAAGGAGGTAAAGCTAAATTTCCTCCTATTTCTCAGTTGGTCCCTCAAGGCTTTAGTATGGTAAATGAAAATATTCCAGTAACTACTTTACCTGTAAAAGAAGAAAATGCAGAAATGATTGTTAATTATTTTAAATCAGATGATTATATTAAAAATAATAAACTACCTTCTTAAAATATATAAGCCAATTATCCGTAACAATTTAGAGCTTAGTAACCGCCTTCGAGGGCGGTTTTCTTTGTTATATGTATCTTAAAGTGTCTGTTACATAAATGATGATTGTTTCATGTTGAATGTATCTGTTAATTATTTGAGCATGAAATGACACAAATGAAGTAAAGGATAAATCTCATGATAGATGAAGAAAAACCCTTAAATTTTGATGATGATGAAGAGCCTCTTGATTTTGCAGATGAAGAATTCATCGATGATAAAAAAGAGGATGAGTTGTATAACACCATTACCAAAGATGGCTCTAGTGTCGATCCAGCAGATGATGGTGAGCGGCATATTCGACCTGAAGATGGCGATCCCATAGAGGTCGAAGAATAATCTACAGCCCAATTTTATATTGGGCATTTTAATTTCTAGCGTATTTGGTTGAACAACAACAAACTCTAGATATTATTCAAAAATTATCATTAATGAATTAAAAAATGAGAGCTAGGCAAGAAGTTTAGAGATATGAGGTTGTATGTTTCTAGAACAAGTAATATGACAGAGGATTAGATGCAAAAAATATTGGATTATCTTTGCAAGCTTTTTACTACTCAGTCTCGGTCACGTGCCGCTACAAATAGCTCGATTGCTACAGCAACAGACAATGGCGATCAGGAAATTGGTTTTGCGGTAGATGAGATGTCTCTGAGTCAGGAAGGGGTAAACCATATTTGTAATTTTGAAGGATTAAGACTCAGTGCTTATGATGATGGCGTAGGTGTCTGGAGCATTGGTTATGGCACAACCAGATACCCAAATGGTTTGAACGTTCAAAAAGGTGACACATGTAATCTTGAGCAGGCCAAAGTATATATGCAGCATGATTTGAAAATATTTGAGCGTGCAGTCAATGGCGCTGTAAAAGTTCCTTTAACGCAAAATCAATTCGACGCATTAGTCTCACTAAGTTATAACATCGGGGCAGGAGCCTTTAAAAAGTCGACCTTATTAAAAAAATTAAATTCAGGTGATTACAAAGGGGCCGCAAACCAATTTGATGTATGGATAAACGCAGGCGGTAAGCGTTTGGCTGGATTGGTTAGACGCCGCGCTATTGAAAAGAAATTGTTTTTAGGATCGTAGAGTCTTTTTAATTTTTATAGGCTTTTATCAGAAAAGCCGTTCCGATCTTTATAAAATCTAGCATAAAAAAAGCCTGATGCTACGAATCAGGCTTCAGTATTCATCGACAATAGGAGTTGATGAACAAGACCAATCTAACAGACCTGTTCAGTAAAGGCAAACCGAGGCTTGAATTGCTGAGTCAGATCAAAGTAATTTTTCCAAATTACACGCATTAAAAAAGCCCTTGCTCGAAAGCGAAGGGCTTAGTCATTCATTGATCTACCAATGAACTATATAAGGCTCATCTCATACTAAGAACAGTATAACTGAATTTAAGGGAGCAGAGAAGAAAACCTTATGAATAGCTTTTTCATTCTATTTAAAATTAATTTATTCAGACGTATAGCAAGTTACATCATTGGTAAATCAATACACAAAACTTGCACTTTGCATTTTTATGGATGTGGTATTTGTGTAGGCTCTGATTGGATTAGGAAATAAAACAATAGCTATCTTTTAACGGTGCAATATGAAGTTTTGAACATATTGAAGACATCAGGAGCTAGATGTAACCAAGGAAGTAAATATGAATTTGATTAGATTAGAAGAACTTTCATTGATGAGTAATGCGGTTTTAACACCTCAATTAAACAATTGGCCATGTATACAATCAGCAAATTTAGAAGATACTGATTGTCAGAAGCATAGAGATAGTTTTTCCGAAAAATCTGATAAAAAATTTCATAAAGAATGGCGAAAACAACAAAAGAAAATACTTAAAAATATTCCGAGTAATGCTGTTTTACTCAGCATTAAAGAGATGGTGTAGTTAGACACGAGACAAGTTTATAAAGATATAAATTACAAGGATAAGCTATTAGCTAAATAACTTTACGTAGGTACACTTGTTAGTCATAACTTATTCTAGAGATATTAATAATAAGCAAATTACATAAGGTAAGACAGAAAATAGAAAATAACAAAAAAGGGCAATTCTGTAGAGGTAATTTTTATGGTTAATCTTCATCAGAAATCACTTTTTGATGTTCTGACTCAACATCAAGCTTATCTATATCGAGCATCTTCAAGATCGGTTAATGAACTTCTTAATTTATTTAATTCCGAAACAGTTAATATGCTTACCAAACTAAGTAACTTGTTAGATGAGCTAAATGAAAAGGAAAAAACCGCATTGGCGGGTGGGCTTTACTCAACAGCCCCATTAAAAGAGTTACGTGCACTGATTTCTCAGTGGTTTAATACCACCAATGATGTGCTCATTGAAACTTTTACCATCTCTGCTGTGGCATTGGCTGTCTATGAAGCCAAATATATGTCAAAAGTTTTTGGTGGCAAACATAAAGAATTAAAAGGTGAACAGCTCTATAAAGCTGCTAAACGTGTTCCTTTAGCAGGTGGAGCATTGGTGGATGAGTTATTTTCTACAATTGCCGAGGTCGCCCGTCAAAGAGTGGAGTATGGAATTCGGGATGGCCTCAATACTGGAGCGACGAATCAACAAATTATTCAAAGGATTCTAGGGACTAAACGCCTTAAATATGAAGATGGACTACTAAATAGCTCTAAGATTGATATTGAACGAACTGTGCGTACGATTCGAAGTCATATATCCAATCAGGCCTATTTAAACAGCTATAAACAGTTAAAGTTTGAATATGTCAGATTTGTAAGTGTTCTTGATGGCAGAACCTCCAAAATATGTGCAGCCCTTGATAGTAGTGTTTGGGATATTAATGATCCTACAAAAAGAGTTCCGCCTTTACATCCTCATTGCCGCAGTATTCTAGTTCCAACTCATGGAAATGGTCAGCTAGTTGGCAGCCGAGCCTTCATTATGGATGAGAGAAAATTTAGGGATATTCCTAAAAATGAACGTGAACATTTAATTGGCCAATTAGATGCAAATATGTCATTTAAAGAGTTTTTTAAACTAACAGATGATTTTTTTCAAAAAGAGTGGTTAGGGCCTAAAAGATATCAACTATATAAAGAAGGAGAATTTGACTTTGATAAGTTTTTTGACCCAGAAGGACGGTTATATACACTTGAGGAGCTTAAAGAACTTGATGAGCGAGCTTTTAAAGTATTGGGATTGTGAGAGAGAGTAGAAGTATTAGAAATAGGATTTTTATCTTGAACAACTTTTTTAGTTTTAACTAAATACACACACTTAAACAATTAGTTGAAAAAAGTTTCAATAATCTAGCCAGATAGCATGTTAAGTTTTTCTCAATCATAAAAATTTAGAAAGGATCAAAACATGAAATTTTCCTACCAAGATCTTGCTGGAAATAATATTGAAGTGGAATGTGAAAGTTATATTCATATTCCATCAGGAACAGCTGTAAAATCTACAGAAGCCGGCAATTACCATATTACTGAAAATTTCAGTTTCTATAAAAAAACTCAAGCTGATTCTGTGCCCATCTATCGATTTGCTATTGATCGTAATTCTAATGTTTTTAATAGCGATGAACTGCCAGCATTAGCTCAAATTGGTAAAGATTGGAAAAGTTTAGACTAGTCTTTAACTCAGCATAAAGCCCTCATTCGAGGGTTTTATAATGTACCTTAAATGAGTTATTTCTTTTTAAATACAAGCGTTAAGCCTATTAAAATTGCAATCATTCCTATTAAGCCCGCAAGCGGCAACTTATTTTTTAAAATTAAAAAATCTAAAAGTGCAGTAACGACAGGCACTAAATAAAATAGGCTTGTTACATTTACAAGATTGCCCTGATTTAGAAGACGGTAAAGTAAAAGTTGAGCAACTACAGAAATTAAAATTCCAAGGAATAAGGCCGAAATAATGAGTTGTGAATTCCACGTTATTTCAAAATGTTCAAATGGAACTATAAATAAACAAACTAGAAGGCTAACTATATATTGGAGCGGTAAGATATCTGTTGGGGCTTGTTGAATGTTTTTTTGCATGATAGCACCAAAAGTTATACAGATCAGTGCTGCTAAGGCAAAGAATATTCCGATTGGAGCGATAAAAGACATAGTTAAGCTTTTCCACACTAAAAGTATGAGTCCGGCTAAAGCAATTAATAGACCTAATAATCTCTCTTTTTGTAAACTCTTTTCTAAAAGACAAAGCGTCAAGATTGGCTGTATGCCCATGATTGTGGCCATTAAACCAGGGGTGACTCCGTGAGCCATGGCTTTAAAATAACAAATTGAATAACCTGCAATAATGAGGAGTCCAGTTAATAAAACTTGCTTTCGAGTTCCATGCTTAGGTAAAAGTCTTTTTCTAAAAATAGCAATTAACAATAGAACAAACAAAGCTGTGGCAAAGCGCAGAATTAATAATGCTATAGGTGAGGCACTGTCGAGTCCCCATCGAGTAAAAATCGCAGCACTTCCCCAAAGTAAAACGAAAGTGGATGTCGCACTTTGTGATGCAAGCATCTGTTTATTTAGGCGCATAAAACCTCCTCCTAGTGCGTAATACCTAAGAAATACGAAGTGATAAAATTGTTAGTAAGGACAGTGATTAACGAGTTATTCAGTTGTTAATCAATTCACCGTTAGCGACGTTAAAAATAAATTGTTTTAACTTCTTATAAGCTCAGTATGAAAGAGACAATAAATAAAGAAAAGCGCATAATTCTTTTATATACTATTTGAAAATCGAATAGATAAATTCTAATGACTTTAAAAAATTTACAGATTGATTGGCTAAAGTGTTTTGTCACCGTAGTAGATACAGGCTCTTTATCAAATGCAGCACCTGAGTTATATCGATCACAGTCAGCGGTTAGCATGCAATTAAAAAAACTTGAAGAAGCCCTACATTGCCAACTTTTAATACGAACGCACCGACAAATTGAATTAACGTCTCAAGGACAGCTACTTTTAGGTTATGCGCGCCGTATTCTTGACTTACATGCAGAAGCCCAAATGGCATTTCATGGAGATGAGCTGAAGGGGCGTATACGCCTTGGGGTGCCCGATGATTATGCTGCAAAATATTTAACTCCTGTACTTAAGCGTTTTGCTCCACGTTATGGAGGTGTTGAAATTGAATTAATTTGTGAACAGTCTACTTCACTAATACCACGGGTAGAAACTGGAGATATAGATTTAGCATTAATTTCGAGAGATAACGCTCGTCAAGGAACACTTTTATTTCATGAACCAATGGTGTGGGTAGGCTCTCCACAGTTTGAACTCTGGCGAGAAGATCCACTCCCAATTGCAGTTTATGAAAGTACTAGTCAAGCCAAAAAGAGTGCTATTAATTCTTTGGCTTTACAGGGACGACGTTATCGGGTGGTATACAACAGTTCAAGTTTAGCTGGTCAAATTGCAGCAGTGGAAAGTGGTCTAGCAATTGCAGTGTTTACACAGTGTAGTGCACCTGAGCATTTAACTATTTTAAGTGCTGATCATGGCCTAGGACCTTTAGAACCTATGGAGGTCGCTGTGTACCGAAGCCGGGCATCTTTGGAGTCTAAAGCTGTAGATCACTTATATGACTTACTCCTCAAAACGCTCAGGCATTCAGTTAATATTTAATCTCAGTTTATTTTAGGTACTGGGCTCTGAACTTGGTGAGTTAAATTTTAAATGGGCACTTAAAGTTAAAACTAAATAGCTTTACATTTTTGCGCTAAATCTACAAAAAAGCCTAGAAACCTATGCTGATCGTAAAACTAATAAAAAGTATTTATTAACTCATCAATCTGAACAATTCATGAGGTGAAACATGACAAAAATTATAGCGACCTTGGGTTTAGCCGCCTTTATTTCTTTGAGTGTGAGTGCTTGCCAAGGTGAAAACGACACAAAACAGCAAGATAAAACCACAACTCCTCATTCAATGGATAAAGATTCATAATCTACATGAATGCTCAAAGCCCATCGTAAGATGGGTTTTTTTATATCTTTTTATTTTTGTCTTAAAGTGTGATTTGTAACTCAAAATATTTATTTTTAATGGCGCCGTTCAAAATATGTTGACTAATACACTTGGTTTTAAATATATTTAAATTCGACACTAATTATTTTAAATAGAACTCTATATTTAAAGTAAATTGGTTCAAATATCCTCAGATCAGAAATTTAACCTTTAAGTTTGATTATAAAAATATTAACTAA
Source organism: Acinetobacter sp. V104_13 (assembly GCF_031798995.1). Lineage (NCBI taxonomy): Bacteria > Pseudomonadati > Pseudomonadota > Gammaproteobacteria > Moraxellales > Moraxellaceae > Acinetobacter > Acinetobacter sp. V104_13. The sequence continues at coordinate 188,541 of NZ_JAVQNP010000025.1, forward strand.
TCAAGGAGGTAGGTATGGACGCTAAATTTCATTCTGAAAATGAATATGGTTTTATTTTAAATATATTGAACAACTATGTTGTTATAAAGAAGACATTAAAAGATGATCATTATCCTTATGATTCATTTGGTTATCTTCTTGCTCTTTATCAACCACTAAAAGTCTATATTCCTCAGCTTCCACATCCAAAAATTTATATTGAGGTTGGTGGAATTTCTTATGACAGAATGATTGTTATGCAAACCGAGGATGAGGCAAAAGCCATAAATATTTTATTGAATTTAGGACAACTTGTTGCTTAACAATGAAGTGATATTTAAATGCTGAGTTTAATTTACTTAAGAAAAAGCTTTCTTAAGTAAATTCATGAAAAAATAAAGGCCATAAAATAGTTGTTGGAAAAGAGAACTTAAAGAATTTTTTAATGTTACTATTTATTCTCATTAAACAAAGACCCTAATAAGATACAAAAAGCCACAAAAGCTAAATCTATAACTTTAAAAGAATTTGTTTATATAACTAAGAATATTAAAAAGTAGGTAATTGTCATGAAAAAAATACTTTTAACAGCATTGGCTGGATTTGCTTTATTAGGAAGTAGTGCTGTGATGGCTAAACCAGATGCTGCTTTATTAAAAGAGGCAACAAAAAATGTAGTTACAGTATCCAAAGTAAAAACTTTGGCTGATGAATCTGGAGTAACTTTAACTGGTACGATCGTAAAGCATATTGCTGGGGATCATTTTGAGTTAAAAGACGCAACTGGTTCAATCATAATTGATATTGATGATGACTTATGGAAACCTCTTGAACTAAAAGCAGGTGATAAAGTACGTGTTGTTGGTGAGGTAGATAAGCATAGAGTTAAGCCTACCGATATTGAAGTTTTCCAAATTGAGCGTGTTAAATAAAAGCTGATATTTAAGTAAATTTTGTTCAAAACCAATGAAAAAGAAAACTCCTATTTTTAGGAGTTTTCTTTTGAAGATAGTAAGTTTTTATTATTGCGTCGCATTAAAAGCCTCATGGTATGTGACATTCGCTTTTGGAATATTGCCCGAAAAAGTTAGAGCCTGAAAATATTCACTCGGTACATCAGGAAAAATTAGCTCAGGATAATTTTTAAAACCAAATCGGCTGTAATAATTTGGATCACCTAATAAAACACATCCTTGAGCGCCAAGTTGTTTTAACTTTTCTAGTGATTTATTGATGAGAAGCGAGCCAACACCGCATCCTTGTTTATTTGGATTAACTGAGATAGGACCTAAACCATACCAACCTATTTCGCCTGAGCTAATCTCAACCGGAGAAATAGCAATATGTCCAATAATAGACTCATCTTCAATTGCAACGAGAGAAATAGTAAGTTGTCCGTGAGCTCTTAGACTATTAACAATAAAATGCTCGGTATGACTTGTGTGCACAGCATTTTTAAAAGCTGCTTTTGTCAATTCTTCAATGGCTTCAATATCTTCGGCTTGCTCATCACGAATAATAATATTCATTAAAAATTCTTCCAGATTTATGGATTAACCATACGCTTTAACTTTTAAATTCTTATTCTAAAAGAGAAAGGTAATTTAGATTTTCAACATACTTTATTTGTTACTAGTTATAAAAAGCAACTATTACTCATCAAACTCATACATAAAGTAAATTTTTATAAAATTAATTTTAATATAATAATTTAAAGTTAATTCTGAGGGCTGGAAATTGAAAAAAATCATTAAAACATTATTACTATCCACGCTTATTTCAGCTACTTCGTTCACTATCTATGCCAAAAATGCTGAGCAAAAAGTTAATTTTTTACAAAGTTCACCACATACCATTTTAACTGGAAAATTTCAGGGCTACGATGATGTAAGGTATAGAGTTTATGCGAACAAAGGCCAAATATTAAAATTTGATATCAATAGTCTGGGGAATTTAGCCTACATTAATATTTTTGCACCTGGTAAGAAGCCAGGTAAAGATAACGCATTATTGATTGGCTCAACTATAGGTTTTAATGGAGAGCTTACTTTACCAGTTGACGGTGATTATATTATTCAAGTTTATCAAATGCGTAATAGTGCTCGTAAAAATAAAACTGTGAAATATACTTTAGACCTCGAGTTATTAAACAAAGTGAAAAAATAATAACTGATGAAATTTACTAGCTCTCAAATGAGAACTAGTAAATTTGAAAATTGGTATATTACTAACGATTACATTAAAGAAAATGACTCATGCATGCCCGAGCTTTCAACAAACGTTTGATCGTGTGAAACGAGTAATACCGCACCTTCATAACTCTCAATAGCATTAGCAAGTAGCTCTCTAGATTCAATATCCAAATGATTTTCTGGTTCATCTAATAACAGAAGTTCAGGTGCAGGTTTTATCTGGCTAAGGGCCAATAAAGCTACTTTTAATTTTTCACCACCACTTAGCTGAGACAATAGTTGAATACCTTTATCTCCACGAATTCGAAGTTGACCTAGCAAATTTCTCCATTCGAGTTCTGAAAGTTCATTATTCATGTGAGATAAATTTTCAATAACAGTCATTTCATCACACAAAAAGCTAAAGTTCTGGTCGAGATAGAAACACTCTACAGATAAGTGAATGCTGTCACAGGGTTGATTGTTCTGTGCATGAATTACCTTAAGTAAAGTTGATTTTCCAATACCATTTTGTCCTGTTATGTGAATTTTTTGAGCTGCTTGTACAGCTAGATCGATGGGTTTTTGAGTACCATGTTTCAGTTTCAATTTTTTAATCCGCAGAATTTCACCAGATTTCTTATGAAAAGACGGGAAGAAAAACTGTTGAGGTTTAACCGTTTCGAGAAGCAATTTCTTATCTTTTAAATCATTTTGACTGTTCGAAATCTGACGTTGGTGTTGAGACTGTATAGCAGCAATGCTTTGGCCTGCTTGTTCCTTTTTAAAGTCGAGCAAAATCTTGGCTTGAGAATTTGATTCTCTTAATTTATTGCCAGCACGCTCTCGTTTTTGAGCTTTCATTAATACATCATGTTGCTTTTGCTTCATGTGCTTAACTTCACGTTGGCTTTGTTGAATAGATTGCTCTAGAGCTGCAATATTGGTTTGATACTGCCCATAAAATTTTTCATAATTTCCGGTGGTGTGATGTAGACCATGTTCATTTAAATGATAAATATGGTCGACTTCATTTAATAAAGTCCGATCATGGCTAATGATAAGACTACCTGCCGGGTGTTTTTTTAAATGATCGATTAACCATTGTCTAGATTCCTGATCTAGATGATTACTAGGCTCATCAAGTAATAGATAGTGATCTGATTTTAAAAATAAACAGCTTAGAGCCAATTTGGTTTTTTGACCTTCACTTAAATTTTTAACTGGGAAATCTAAATCTGTTGGTAGACCAGCAGATTCTAAGAGGTTGTTCCATAAAGTGGGCAGGTCCCATTTACCTTCCAATAAATCATAATCATCGAAGTCGGCATTACCTTGTTCAACTCTTTTAAAAGCATCGTAAATATCTAAGATATCTAAGGCTTCAGCAATCGTCAGTGCTGTCAAACGATGCAATTGAGGTAAATACGCATGTTTTACATGCCAGGATATTTGCCCTGATGTAACAACTGAATCTAATGCAAGCGTCTCATTTAAAAATTGCATAAGCAAAGATTTGCCTTGGCCATTACGACCAATTAGGGCAGATACCTGATTCGATTCAAGACTAAAATTTAGATGCTTAAACATTACCTTTGAAGGGAACTCTAAGGTAAGTTGCGATATTACACATGCCTGCTGAGTCATAAAAAAACCTCATAAATACAGGATGTACAAAATAGGAGAATGATAATTTTTAATAGAGACGGTAAATCACAAAAATAGTCTATTTTGCACATCAAAAAAAGAAAAAATTGATGAGAAAAAAGACTTACTTCATTGGCGTGACTCACGAAATTGATGGAATAGTGAACTATTCTATAGGGTTTTTTAGTGGGTGTAAAATTTCTATAAGTTATTTTATTAAAAAACCCAATCATAGGATTGGGTTTTTATCTTTCAAGAATTTTACTCTTTTACGACTAAAACTTGAATCTTGGTGCTATTTAAAACATCTTGAGCAAAACTTCCCAAAATTAGTTTTTGGAAACCTTTACGACCATGCGAACCAATCACAATCAAATCAGAACCTAAGTCTTCTACGGCTTTCAAAATACCATCTGAAGAAATTTCACCTTGGATGATTTGAGTCTCTGCATCAATACCTTCTTCAGCACATAAAGCTTTAACTTTTGCGAGAGTTTTTTCTGCGTTGGCACGTGCTTCAACAAAATAATCTTTTACAACAGGTGAGATGTAATAAAAATCTACGCCACTAAAAGGATCTACCGCAACCAAACTAATGGCGGTCAATTTACTACCAAATGCTTTTGCAATGTGAGCTGCTTGTCGAGCTGCTGCTAAAGAAATCTCAGAACCATCTACTGGTACAATAATATGTTGGTAATTCATGATGTTATTCCTCTTATTTACAGTTGTTATATGTATGAAGCTTTTATTAATTAAAGATTAACATATTTCATTCTATGGAGACATCTATTCAATTAAAAGTAATTGAAATTAAATAAAATAAATATAAATCAAATAGTTGAATTGATTGCTTTGCTGGTTTTGAACTGATAAGTATGCTGTAGACCAATAATTGTTAATATTTACATGAAAATTACAAAAAATTACGGTTCATATTTCTGTCACAAAGAAGCCGTATAACAAAATAGTAAATTAAAGGGGGGCTAAGAAAGATGGCAGATTTAACAGCAAAGAAAGTCAATAAACTCATTGAAGAGTTTAGTCAAACAGGTAAAGAACCTCAAAAGTTAATCATTGGCTACAAAACTTATGCAAGACTGATGACTGAAGATAAATTTGCAGAAAAAGTTGTTCCTTCACTAGAAGACTCAAAAGAACGCTTATATAAAAACTTAAAAATTAAACTTGTGACTGAAAAACATTATTTTGAAATTAGATAAAACTTATGTGAACTTCATCACTGTCTATTAAACTAAATTAACACTAAATAAGTTTAATAACATTATTAATGTATGATGATACAAATTAATAGTGTAATCAACATTTGAAAACAGCAATCGTTTATAAACTCGATAGAATAAATTGCTTTTATTTTAAGTAGTGGAATAAATTGAAATGCCAACAATCAGTGTAATTATTTTTTATATTTTAGCTATATTAGGCGGTATAACAATTGTTTATGGATTAATCAGTTTAAGTGTTTTTTTAATTACAATCGGATTGGCTCTATTATTTGCAGCACTTTTATTAAAAAAAGAATTTAAAATAGATATTTTATTTTGGTAATAAATATAATATTTATTTGTAATCTAATTTATATATAAACGTATTTCGATATAACTGACATAAAAAAATGTCAGTTTTTAAAAGATTAAATTAAGTTTTTGTAGAGATATGTGGTTAATGATGTTTTTTGATCAAAATAATTACAATAAAATATAAAAGTAAGAAATTTAAAATTTATTTAAGTATTTAAAAATAAAAAAGTTTCAATTAGGATAAAAGTAAAGTAGTAAGACCATTTTAGCTATTAAACAATAACAAAGTGAGGTAGGCATGACTTATAAGTATGAGTATGCAGGGTTCTGGTTAAGATTTGGCGCAATGATTATTGATAGTCTTATTCTTTGTTTAGCAATTATTCCAGCCGCATGGATTTTTTATCGGGGAGATTACGACTTAGTATTTGCTACAGGCTTAAGTAGTCAGCCACAAAACTATTGGTTTGACCTGATTGTGAACTACGCATTTCCTTTTTTATATTCAGTTTTATGTTGGTTGTATTTTGCAGGTACACCTGGCAAACGTTTGATGCGCTTAAAAGTTTTAGATGAAAAAACAGGTAATAAGCTCACAGTCATGCAAAGTATTATTCGATATATTGGCTATATTCCATCAATTTTAGTATTTGGTATTGGTCTTTTTTGGGTGGCATTTGACGCTAAAAAACAAGGCTGGCACGACAAAATGGCAAAAACAGTCGTAGTAAGAGAGTTATAAGAAACTATACTAAAAAGCGTTCATAGCATTGAAAATAGGGAGCTATGAACGCTTTTTTTATTAGCTTTTTTTGGATTTAAATTTGAGAACAACAAATACAATAATTCCGACCACCAATCCCCAAAATGCTGAGCCGATTCCGAAGAATTGAATACCCGAAGCGCTACATAAAAAGGTAAATAATGCAGCTTCACGCTCTTCAATTTGAGCAAAAGCAATCGCAATGTTGTGGCTGATCGTACCAAGTAATGCAATACCCGCTAAAGCTACAATAAAAATATGAGGGAAAGACATCAATAAACTTGTGAGTGTTGCAGCAAACAAACCCATTAAGATGTAGAAAAAACCGCAGCTTATACCTGCAATATAGCGTTTGCTTGGGTCAGGATGAACTTGGTCGTCTAAGCTTACGGCAGCACTAATCGCAGCAATATTGACGCTATAACAGCCAAACGGAGCAAGCACAACTTGGGTTAAACCTGTCCAGCCAATGAGTTGATTCACGTGTGGTTTGTAGCCATAACTTTTGATCATGGCAATACCCGGTAAATATTGAGAAGCCATACTAATCACAAACAGTGGCAGTGCTAAGCCCAAAAGTGCTGACCAGCTAAAGTCAGGACTAATCCAAACAGGTTTTGCTAAAGACCACTGAACTGTAGGCATATGAAATTCTAAAAAGACAGGGCATAGGGCAATACCTGCAATTACGGTAAATACAATGCTATAACGTGGCCATAATCTTTTTGTAATGACATAAATGCTAAGTAAGGACAAAACAAATGCCCAATCATTTTGTAAACTTGCGAAAAGCGAAATACCAAATTTGAGTAGCACGCCTGCCAGCATGGCACTTGTTAAACTTTGAGGGATGTATGACAGCGCTTTTTGAAAAATACCTGAAAAGCCTAAAATAGCTGTTAGTAAACCACCAACTAAAAAAGCACCAATCGCTTCATTCAAACTATATCCACTACCTGTTGCCATAATTAAAGCAAGACCAGCGGTTGACCACGCCGTTGCTACAGGATATTTAAATTTCCAAGAAAGAATGAGTCCTGATAAGCCAATACCCAAACCCAAAGCCCAAAACCATGAAGTGATTTGTTCAGGTGAAGCACCTAAAGCTTGAGCCGCCTGAATCACTAAAACGGCCGAAACACTAATACCAATGAGAAAGGTAATAAAACCAGCAAATACTGCTGGAATTGAAAAATCTTGAAGAATTTTTTGCATGATACGTGTTCTAAATCCAAGAAAAATTAATAGGCTTCTGCCATTGCTTCCAGTTGGGGTGAATTTAACAATTTTTTTTAAGAAGGTGCTTTCTATTTTTAGGTTAAAAAATAAATAATATTTTTAAATTCTTAAATAATGCTATTATTCGTTCCATAAATAACAATGAATCAAGAATATTATTTTATGGATGAGAAAGCCGAAAATTTAACTCCACTAGAACTGAAAATTATGCGTGCCTTACAGGAAAATGGGCGTTTAAGTAATGCTGAATTGGCTAAACTAGTAGGTATTAGTACATCATCTTGTTGGAATCATACTCAGCGTCTTTTTAAGATTGGAGCAATCTTGGATGTTCGTGCTCGGATCAATCCCAATACGGTTCAACGTGGTACAGTGGTGTTAGTTGGTGTAGTTTTGGACCGTTCAACCCCTGACAGCTTTCAAGCATTTGAACAAGCCTCGGGTGATTTGGAAAATGTTTTAGAGTGTTATCTAGTGGCGGGAGAAGTCGATTATTTTCTAAAAATTCGTGTTAAAGATTTGGCTGCGTTTAACCGATTTCATAGTGAAAAGATTATTGGCTTACCCGGAGTAAGACAAGTCAGAACTTTTTTTGTACTTAATGAAGTTAAAACAGATGGCATGCTGGACTTTTAGCAGTTCATAATGTTTTAACTTTCTAATCCAAAAGCTTATTAGAGTAAAAATAATTAAATCGTTGAGGTTGCTAGTTTTAAACCAAATCCGAAAAATAGAATTCCTACTAAAAAGATTCCGCTTGCTGCAATTTTATGGTTTTCTTTAAAAAATGCCGAGAGTTTAATTCCAGAGAAGATTAATGCAGTTAAATAACTAAAGCTAATGATCTGTAAAATAATCGCTAAAATTAAAAAGCTCAGAGCAGGATAAGCGTAGTCTGGTTCAACAAATTGAACAAAGAAAGAGAGGAAAAATAAAATCGCTTTAGGGTTGAGTAAACTAATACTGAGGGCTGTTTTATAAGGATGAACTTTATCTAAAGCTGGTAAATCAGCCATTTCTGGTTGAGTTTGATTACGTTGTTTCCAGCGTTGAATACTGCCTTGTAACAGTTTAAAGCCTAAATAAGATAAATAAAGTGCACCTGTTAATTTAAGAATGACAAATACCCATGGGAATGCCTTGAGTAGAGACGCAGCTCCGAGTACTGTACATAGCATTAAAATAAGGTCACCGGTGAAAATACCGAATGCACCCATATATCCGGTTTTAATCCCGTAGCGCGAAGCGATTGACATCACATAAAGAGAATTGGGTCCTGGCAATAACACAATTAGGAATGTACCAATAATATATGTTGTTAAATCTGTTATGCCGAACACGAGAAACCCAATAAAAAAAACCGATTTTTGTCATGATAACAAAAATCGGCAATTTTGTATGAAAAGTGCAGTTTTTTAAGATTTTATTTCCGCATCAATTCCAAAAGACTGACGTAACAAAAGGCTTAATTGGTCACGTGCTTTAATAAAGCCATCGACACCACCTTGTAAAAGCTGGAATGCCATTAAGTCATGGTTAAGTTCATCTTTAAAACTTTGCTCATCTTGAGCTGGTCTAACAATGGCTTCTGCTTGTTTTGCTTGAGATGCATCAAGTGCCGCATCAACTGTACGGGTATCTTGCTCAAGCTGGGTAAGTAAGTTTGGCGAGATCGTCAGTAAATCACATCCAGCAAGGCCAAGCACTTGATCGATACTACGGAAGCTCGCACCCATCACTTGAGTTGGAATATTTTGTTGTTTGTAATAGGTATAGATTTTCTTAACTGAAACTACGCCTGGATCTTTTTCGATTGGATAAGCGTCTACACCTTCAGCTTTTTTGTACCAGTCTAAGATACGGCCTACAAATGGTGAGATTAAAGTCACTTTTGCATCTGCACACGCTTGGGCTTGATGTAAACCGAAAAGGAGAGTGAGGTTACAAGCAATTCCTTCAGCTTCGAGCACTTTGGCAGCTTGGATACCTTCCCAAGTCGATGCAATTTTAATCAGAATACGTGACTGATCAATACCATAACCTTTGTAAAGTTCACATAATTCATGCGCTTTTTTAATGGTCGCTTCAGTATCATATGAAAGTGCTGCATCGACTTCTGTCGAAACACGACCTTCAATCAGTTTTAAAATTTCTACACCAAATTTTACGGTTAAAATATCAATGGTTCTTTCGATTAACTCATCGTTGCTATAGCCTTCTTCTTTGGCTTGATAATAAGCATCTTCAATGAGCTCTTTGCTTTCTGGTTGTTCTGCTGCTGCCGTAATCAATGAAGGATTAGTCGTTGCGTCTAATGGACGGAATTTACGAATTGCATCAAGGTCACTACTGTCGGCAACAACGGTCGTTAATGTTTTTAATTGGTCAAGTGCTGTATGAGTCATTGATATTCAACATCTTCAGTAATAAATCTTATGTTTTCTTTATAGCACAAAGTCTATTCATGCTGTCGATATATCAATTGTTATATTTCAAAGAAAAACGTTTAGGTTCTGCATCTAATTTGAAATATTTTTAAGGCAGTGGTTGCATTCGTTGCTTACGGATATGTTCAATCAAAAATCTAGCAGCGGCACCAAGCTCACTTTCTCGACTCCATACCAAGTCGACATAATATTCAAATCGGGGAGTGAAATCTAATAAATCCAATACTTTAAGTTTATTTTTTAATTCAGGATTTTCTTTAAACATTTCTTGAGGAAGTACACCCCAACCCAAATTGCGCAAGATCATTAAACAAGCGGAGTGGTGGTTATCGGTGCGCCAATAATGTTTCGAAAAAAGTAATTCTGGTTTTAACGTCTCATCTCGGCTTGCAACTACAATTTGTCGTGTAGTGAGGATGTGCTCATAAGAAACCTGATTTTGGCTTGCTAGAGGATGGCTGTTTGAAATAACTGGAATTAGAGCTTCCTGCTTGAGCTCTACGAATTGTTCTCTGTTATCTAGGTGCTCGCGTTCAAACATCAGTGCAAGTTGGGCAGACCCGTCTAATAACATTTGCAGAGCATCTTCTTGAGGGGCAGAGACAATATTAATTTGTAGGTCTGGAAAACGGCTCTCTAGAAGACAAATATAGTCTGTCCAATTGGTGTGTAAAAGTTCAGACACAATCACAATAGTTAAATTAGCTTCTAAACCTGTACTTAAGGCGTGGGCATGCTGTTTCCATTGATTCATCTCAATCAAAAGCTGAGAGGTCTTTTCATATAAAACCCGTGCTTCGTCAGTAGGGACGGGTTCGCGGCCTTTACGGTCAAATAAAGTTAAGTCTAGATCAATCTCTAAGTTGGCAATAGACATGCTTACAGCCGAAGGAACTTTGCCAAGTTTACGGGCTGCTGCAGAAAAAGAGCCGGTCTCAATCACGGCTTGAAACATGAGTAGTTGTTCTTGATTAATATTCATCTGTCAAAAAAACTGAAAGAACCTGATTAGATTAATCAATATTATAAAAATAAAATGCACATTATCCAAGTTATTATTGAGTATTTAAAAATGTTGATTTCCAAGAGAAGACTCATTCATGCAATCAGTTATGAAGGAATTTTATTGGTCATCATTGCGATTGCATTAAGTTTTATTTTTGATATGCCAATGGATGTAACCGGTACACTCGGTGTGTTTATGGCAGTGGTTTCAGTTTTCTGGAACATGATTTTTAACCACTATTTTGAAAAAGTAGAGCATAAATATAATTGGGAAAGAACGATTCCTGTGCGGATTTTACATGCGATTGGTTTTGAAGGTGGTTTGCTGATTGCAACTGTACCAATGATTGCCTATATGCTTCAGATGAGTGTCATTGATGCACTTATTTTAGATATTGGTTTAACCTTATGTATTTTGGTTTATACCTTTATTTTCCAGTGGTGTTACGACCATATTGAAGATAAGTTTTTCCCAGATGCCAAAGCTGCATCACTTCATTAAGCTAATATATTGAAACGAAATAAGCACCCAAATGGGTGCTTATTTCGTTAGGTCGTTATAGAAATTATTTTTCTACAATCGCAACCACACCTTCACCACCTGCTGTACAGATCGAGATTAATGCACGGCCAGAACCTTTTTGATTAATCAATTTAGCAGCAGTTGCTAAGATACGGCCACCAGTTGCAGCAAATGGATGGCCTGCACCTAAAGATGAACCATTTACGTTCAGTTTAGAGCGATCGATTGAACCCAAAGGTGCATCTAAACCAAGACGTTCTTTACAGAATTTTTCATCTTCCCAAGCTTTCAATGTAGACAACACTTGAGATGCGAATGCTTCATGAATTTCGTAGAAATCAAAATCTTGAAGTTTAAGGTTTGCACGCTTAAGCATACGAGGCACTGCATAAGCAGGAGCCATTAACAAACCTTCTTTAGGGCCGTTTTTACCAATGAAGTCAACAGCTGCTGTTTCAGAGAAAGAAAGATAAGCTAAAACTTCATGACCGTTTTCTTTTGCCCACTCTTCAGAAGCAAGCAAGACAACAGAAGCACCGTCAGTTAACGGAGTTGAGTTACCAGCTGTCATTGTTGCAGTTTCGCCTTTACCGAAAACTGGCTTCAATTTAGCAAGTTTTTCAACTGTGCTGTCTGCGCGTAAGTTGTTGTCACGGTTAAGACCTAAGAATGGAGTCATTAAGTCATCAAAGAAACCACGCTCATAAGCAGCAGCAAGTTTTTGATGGCTGCTAGCAGCTAACTCATCTTGTGCTTCGCGAGTGATACCCCATTCTAAAGCAGTGATGGCTTGGTGCTCACCCATTGAAAGGCCAGTACGTGGTTCACCATTGCTTGGTGCATCAAGAAGCTTTTTAAAATCAATTTTTGTTAAAGCTTTAAGACGGTCTTTACCCGTTTTAGCTACATTGAGTTCAAGTAAAACTTTACGTAAGCCATCACCTACAGCAATCGGCGCGTCAGAAGTGGTGTCTACGCCACCTGCAATACCTACATCGATTTGACCAAGTGCAATTTTGTTTGCAACAACAAACGCTGCTTGTAAACCTGTACCACAAGCAATTTGAATGTCATAAGCAGGAGTTTCAGGAGCAAGATCTGTGCTCAATACAACTTCACGAGTCATATTAAAGTCACGGCTGTGTTTTAAAACAGCACCAGCAACGACTTCACCAATACGCTTACCTTGTAAGTTAAAGCGTTCAACCAAACCATTCAATGCTGCTGTCAGCATGTCAGAATTTGACGCTTTGAAATAAGCAGTATTTGAACGTGCAAATGGAATACGGTTGCCACCAATAATTGCAACGCGGCGAACAGTGTTTTGGCTCATGGTTTTATCCTGTTGAACAGAAGTTTTGGTTTTTGTTGCTTTTGGTGCTGCAGCTACATTTGAAGATGTAGAAGTAGTTGTTGTAGCCGTGCTCTTAGTGCGAGGGCTACGTGCAGGTGCAGTCGTTGAACGAGTACGTGTCGTTTTTGATGTATTAGTTGCTGCTTTAGGAGTAGTGCTGTTACGCTTAGCCGTGTTAGAAGCCGACTTTGATGTATTTGACACTTTTTCCTGAGCAGAATTCTCGACTGCTGGATTTTCTTGAGTTGTTTTGCTCATAAGGCTTTTCCAAGCATAATAACGATATTCTTGTAAGCTACCTTAACACAATTCAAATAGACCTGTATTGACTAGAATGACATTGTAGATAGCATTCAGGTCAAGACATCCAAAGATGAAGTCAAGTATGATTTGGAGTAACTCTAATGAACGACTGCTTTCATATTGTTGCTATTCATCTCATAACATAATGAAGCCTGTCGTAGAAAATTCATTTCTTTGAGAGATAATAATCATGACTGATCAATACCAAGCATTTACACAATCTCCTATTGGTAAATTCGTTGTTAAAAATCTGGGTTTACCATCGCCAGTTGTATTAGAGCGTTTTGAAAGTGCTCAGCCAGTAGTGAATGGTGCAGTATTGGTTGGCGCAGCGCCGTCAAGTGTGTTATCTGGTGCGATTGCACAAGTACTTAGCAATGTTCATGCAGATAGCTATGTAGGCAATAACGTTGCTTTACAACAAGAAGCTGCAAAAGTTGGTTTAAATTTACGTCCATTCAATGCAGGCGATAAAGAATCAAAATTCAAAGCAGTTGTATTTGATGCATCTGGTATTCAAAACTCAGAACAGTTAAATGAACTTTATAAATTCTTTAACCCGATTGCACGTCAAGTTGCGACTTCTGGTCGAGTGATTGTGATTGGTACAACTCCTGAAACTGCAAAAACTGTAAAACAAGCGATTGCTCAGCGTGCACTTGAAGGCTTTATCAAATCTGTAGGTAAAGAATTTAAAAAGGGTATCACTGCTCAAGTTGTCTATGTGGATGAAGGTGCTGGTGCAAACCTTGAATCAACATTACGTTTCTTACTTTCTCCACGTTCAGCTTATGTATCTGGTCAAGTGATTCGTGTATCTAAAGCAGATGTGGTTGATGTTGATTGGGCAAAACCACTTGCTGGAAAAACTGCATTAGTAACTGGTGCAAGCCGTGGTATTGGTGAGGCAATTGCACATGTATTGGCTCGAGACGGCGCGCATGTTATTTGTTTAGACGTACCACAACAACAAGCTGACCTTGACCGTGTAGCAGCTGACATTGGCGGTTCTACATTGGCAATTGACATTACAGCTGCTGATGCGGGCGAAAAAATTAAAGCTGCTGCGGCAAAACAAGGCGGTTTAGATATTATCGTTCATAACGCAGGTATTACACGTGACAAAACTTTGGCAAACATGAAGCCAGAGCTTTGGGACTTAGTAATTAACATTAACTTGTCTGCTGCTGAACGCGTAAATGACTACTTGTTAGAAAACGATGGTCTAAATGCAAATGGCCGTATTGTTTGTGTATCATCAATTAGCGGTATTGCTGGTAACCTTGGTCAAACAAACTATGCTGCGTCGAAAGCAGGTGTGATTGGTCTAGTGAAATTTACTGCGCCTATCTTAAAAAATGGTATTACCATTAACGCAGTAGCACCTGGCTTTATCGAGACGCAAATGACTGCTGCGATTCCATTTGCAATTCGCGAAGCTGGTCGCCGTATGAACTCAATGCAACAAGGTGGTTTACCTGTTGATGTAGCGGAAACTATTGTATGGTTTGCATCAACTGCTTCTACAGGCGTAAACGGCAACGTTGTACGAGTGTGTGGTCAAAGCTTGTTGGGCGCTTAAGCACTTTTAGCTAAATAGGGGTGCTTGTGCATCCCTTTTTTATTCAAAAATCTATAAATTATAAAAGGTTAGGTATGAATACTCGTCATTTTAGCCAGCTACCAAAAGCGGCATTGGCTTATCCAAAAGTAGTGCAAGGTTTAATTTTTAAAAAGCCGAAAGGTCCAAAAATATTACCGCAAGTTGAATATGTGGTAGATACTTTAGAAATTGATCAGAACCACCTCAAAGCTTATAACGAAGTATGTGGCTTTCAAAATAATGGCTTTGTACCAGCAATTTATTTAGCGGTGCTTTCTCAAAGTTTGCAAATGCACATGATGACGGCAGAAGCCTTTCCATTTCCAATTTTAGGTTTAGTTCATATCCGTAACCAGATTAAACAGACCAGACCAATTGCTGTGACTGAAAAATTAACTTTGTCATGTAAATTTGGGGAACTAAAACCGCATGATAAAGGTGTTCAGTTTGACTTTATTACCACAGCAAAAGTTGGTAATGAAGTAGTGATGGAAGGCTTAACGACTTATTTATCTCGTCAAAAAGTCGAGAAAAGAGTGGGTGAGAAAGCTAAAGAAGAACAAGCGCCAGCTTATGTTCCAAAGGCAGAGTGGAATATTTTAGAAAACACAGGCCGCCGTTATGCGAAAGTGTCTGGTGATTTTAATTTAATTCATATTCATGCCATTACTGCAAAAGCATTTGGCTTTAAGCAAGCCATTGCGCATGGTATGTGGAGCAAAGCTAAAGCATTAGCAAATCTTGAATTACCAAATGCTTATGAAGCAGATGTATGGTTTAAGCTGCCAATGTTCTTACCGTCAAAAGTTGAGTTTTTAACTGCCAATATAGATAAAAAGACTGATTTCTTGATTCGTAATGCCAAATCACAAAAACCGCATGTTGCAGGAACAGTAAAAGCATTATAAAAATATCAGCAGCCTGAACAGAGGTTTGGGCTGCTTTTGAGCAAAATAACAAAAAATGCAAGGAAATTCATGTGATTAAAGAAATTTTACTGGCCGATACCCATAACTATCACGGTATTTTAGATGAACGTTTTATTGATTTAGCTCACCAGTTTAGCCGTCTTCAAGATGCTAGAACAGGACAAGGTGGAGCTGCTTTAGCGGTTTATTTTAGAGGTCAGAAAGTTGTAGATATCTACACTGGTCTAAAATCACAAACCGAAGCTTGGCAACCTGACACATTGGCAGTCTGCTATTCTACAGGTAAGGGCATACTTGCAACTTTAGCGCATATTTTAGTAAGTGAATGTTTTTTAGAATACGACAAACCAATTTCGACTTATTGGCCTGAGTTTGCTCAAAATGGAAAAGAGCAAATGACATTGCGTCATGTGCTAAGCCATCAAAGTGGCATGTTTGATGTGCGAAATATCATCGAAAGTGCGCGAGAAATGCTCGACTGGTCACACATCTTAGATGTGGTCGCGGCGACTAAGCCAAGATTCCTTGCAGGAGAGGGTAATGCTTATCAAGCTTTAACATTTGGTTGGCTTGTGGGTGGTGTACTTGAAAAAGCAACTGGCCAATCTTTAGATCAGCTCATGCAAAAATATCTTGTTGAACCGTTGCAGTTAGACGGCGCTTATTTTGGGACGCCTGCAAATGAGTTGGATCGTGTAGCACGTTTAATTATTCAACCAAAACCAGAAAAACCAGCATCTACTCAAGTTGAAAAACCTAAAAAGCCACAGACGCGCAAGAGTTCACTCTCTGAAAAAATGATTACTTGGACTGGACAAGACCCTCAAGACTTTCAAGATGCCATGATTCCAAAAGGAATGAAACATCTTAGTTTCTTTAGTGACGAGGGGTTGCAAGCAGTCATTCCAGCAGCAAACGGCACATTTACTGCAAATAGTCTTGCTAAAATTTATGCGATGCTAGCAAATCAAGGTGAATGGGATGGACATCAAATTATTCGCCCAGAAGTATTTAAAGAGCTCAGCACCATCCAAAGTTATGCACGTGATCGTGTTATGCCAATTCCGATGAATTGGCGTTTAGGCTATCACCGCATTATTACCATGGGTAAACGCGCTAAAAATGGGTTTGGGCATATTGGTTACAATGGTTCAGGAGCGTGGTGTGATCCTGAGCGTGACCTCAGCTTTGCTTATACTCATAACTTCCAGATTGGTTCAATCACAGGCGATTATCGTTTGTGGGGACTAACTCAAGAAGCCTTACGTTGCACCGACCAAATTTTAAAAGGTCGTAAAGGCTGGTTCTAATTTTAGTATTTTAAAGCTGGCATTCTAATCAATGCCAGCTTCTATATTTATAATAATTCTAGGCGAATAATCGCTTCGGTATGGCGCTTGAAGTCTTCTTCAGCTAAACCATGTAAACCAAGTTTATAAATACCTTCTAAGCCGCAAACAAAGGCAATGAGTCGCCATGCAATGTCTGTGGAATTTGATCTGTTTTTAAATTCACCTTCTTTTTGGCCACACTCAATCGCTTGCACAATTGTTTCATGCCAACTTTGCATGGCAAGGTTATAAGCCTTTTGTATTTCTGCATCTTGCTCAATCAATAGTTCAGCTTCATTCCATAAACGTAAGTAGGGCTGAAGTTTGTCGATATTTTCTGCACCCAATAGGATGAAGAGTCTTTGAAATTGGCTGGTTGTTTGGAGAGTTTGTTCAATTTCATCGAGCTGTTCCATCAGCTTTAAAAAAGCTTCAGCTTTTAAATGAGATGCCGAAGAAAAGTGGTGGTGAACTTGTCCGGTAGAGGTTTGTGCTTCTGTTGCGATTCTACGTACCGTCATAGCTGTAAAACCTTCAGCCAAAGCAACTTGCATGGCAGCTTGCAGAATCATTTCTCTGCGTTGATCGCGATTAAGATAGGCCATGTTTTTTCACCTGACTGAATTCGACACAAAATACATTAAAGCTAAAAGTTGGACAAGTGTCCAATTGTGTATATAATAACCACGATTTGAACACATGTCCAAGTTTTGGATATTGAAGAGCGTTATGCAAAAAAAATGGTTAATCCTGACAATTATCGTCCTTATATATTTACCAGTTACGATTGATGCAACGGTGATGCATGTTGCAACACCATCTTTAAGTGCAGCATTGAATTTAACTGCCAATCAGCTTTTATGGGTTATTGATATTTATTCACTGATTATGGCGGGTTTGATTTTGCCAATGGGCGCACTCGGTGATCGTATCGGCTTTAAAAAATTATTATTTGTTGGAACCGCAGTTTTTGGTGTGGGTTCGTTAGCTGCAGCTTTTTCTCCAACTGCCTATGCCTTAATTGCTTCTCGTGCTGTCTTAGGGCTAGGGGCAGCTATGCTTATTCCTGCCACTTTATCAGGCATCCGTAATGCTTTTACCGAAGAAAAGCAGAGAAATTTTGCACTTGGTCTTTGGTCTACAGTGGGTGGTGGTGGAGCAGCTTTTGGTCCATTAGTCGGTGGTTTTGTACTAGAACACTTCCATTGGGGAGTTGTATTCCTTATCAATATCCCGATTATTTTAGTGGTTCTGGTCATGATTGTGATGATTATCCCTAAACAACAAGAGAAGACTGATCAGCCAATTAATTTAGGGCAAGCTTTAATTTTGGTCGTAGCCATTTTAAGCCTGATCTATTCAATCAAATCGGCGATGTACAACTTCTCGGTACTTACAATCGTGATGTTTGTAATTGGTATAAGTACTTTAATTCACTTCATCCGAAGCCAAAAAAGAGCTACGACGCCAATGATTGATCTGGAGTTATTTAAACATCCAGTGATTTCTACCAGCATTGTTATGGCAGTTGTTTCTATGATTGCTTTGGTTGGTTTTGAATTACTCTTGTCTCAAGAGTTGCAGTTTGTACATGGTTTTTCTCCATTACAGGCAGCCATGTTTATTATTCCATTTATGATTGCGATTAGTTTAGGTGGTCCATTAGCTGGAATTTGCTTGAATAAGTGGGGACTTAGACTTGTATCTACTGTTGGTATTTTAATAAGTGGATTTAGTCTATGGGGACTTGCCCAGCTTAACTTTTCGACCGACCACTTTTTAGCATGGACGTGTATGGTCTTTTTAGGCTTTAGCATTGAGATTGCCTTACTTGCTTCAACTGCTGCGATTATGTCATCTGTACCTCCGCAAAAGGCGAGTGCAGCAGGTGCCATTGAAGGGATGGCTTACGAGCTTGGGGCTGGTTTGGGCGTTGCTATATTTGGGTTAATGTTATCTTGGTTTTATAGTCGTTCAATTATTTTGCCAGAACAGCTCCCAACGGACTTAATTGAAAAAGCGAGTATCTCGATTGGTGAAACCATGCAATTAGCCTCTAACCTTGAAAATCCTTTAGGAGGGCAATTAATTGCAGTTGCGCAGCAAGCTTTTAGCTATGCGCATAGTTGGGTGCTTACTGTCTCAGCTATTTGTTTCTTCCTTTTAACTGTATTCGTCTGGTTTAGCTTTCCAAAGAAAGTAAATTAAAACTAAAGGATAAAAAGAGAGACTACCTTTCTTTTTATCCTTAAATATCTTTTTAATATTTTCTACATATTAAAAATTGGTTATTTAATTCTCATAAACAAACTATTCTTTAAAAAGGTTCATATTTTTATTTCAAAATGATTCAGTGGTCATGTAATTGAAATTTAATAAAAAATTAATTGTTGTGAAATTGACTGCGTAAAAATGGTTTGCTAACCTGCTATTCGAAAAATCTAAAAACAAATAAAAGAGGCTGCTGTGAATTTTAAATTAAAAACATCACTCATTATTGGAGCAATTGTTGCGTCTTCACTTGTATATGCCGCAACTGTACTTTCACCAAATCAGAATAATAATAGTGGATCAATTCCATCCGGTTATTCAGATTTAGAATTTAATCTAGCAAATGGGAATTGGGTCAAAAACCTTACTTTACCAACAAGCGCTAATAATTTGGACAAAATTACAATTCGTTCTAGTGCTGCTTATAGTAGTTATTTAGATACTTCTAATACCAATATTCCGTTAGAAGTATTAAAGATAAATAGTGGAGATGTTTATCAATTCATCTTTAATAGCAGTCAAAATAAATGGATCGCTCAGTTAGCGACTGTGAGTCCTACTAATGGTGCGACCTATGAAGTTGTTCCATTAACAACTGCATCTATGCAAAAAGTACTTATTCAAAATGACAAATGGGCACAAACCATTGCATTACCAAGTGATGTACGTGACGGAACAACCGTACAAGTTATTTCTACAGCAAGTACAAGTTCGGACATCGATAAAACAAATTTACTATTCCCAAGCAGTTTTATATTAAAAAATGGATCTGAATATTGGTTTAAATATTATTCTGCTTTAGGAAAATGGGTTCCTGAATATATAAAGCCTCAGAAGCTAAATGTTCAGCAAATTGGAACGTCATTAGCGACAGTTAATAGTCCACTTACCGAAATTGCATTTGGAGATGGAAACTGGGTTTCCAATTTCACTTTGCCGACCACTGCAAGTGATAGGGATAGAATTATTATCAAGTCTACTGCAACTTGGTCTGCAAAAATTAATAATACAAATATTAATAACCAAGCGACTTTAACGCTTAAAACAGGCGATCAATATGAGTTTATGTATGTAAGTGACAAAGGATATTGGCAGCTGATCTCTTCACCAACAAAGGTGATTGATTCTACAGCAACAATCCCAGCAACTTTACCGAATATGACGCAGCCCACTTTAAAGGTGAAACTGTCTACATCAAATTGGCAACCGACCTTACAACTACCTGCTAAAGCTCAAGTCGGCGATAAAGTCGTTATTGTGTCAAATGCATCGGCAGACACCTATATTAATGCTGCTAATGGCTTGTCTACCGCAATTAAAAATGGTGAAAATCGCCGTTTTATTTATACCGCTCAAGGCTGGACAGTAGATAGTTATACAATTGATATGTTGTTGGTTTCTAGCCCGGAGGTAAACTCAATTTTAGGAGAAAGCGCTGCAAAACTTAGAATGATTGAAGGCGTAAATTTAACGAATTTAACTGCTGAAAATTCGAATGCACGTTTTTATTTAAGAGATGTAGGTTATCTAACTTATAAAATCCCTGCTACCACTTTAAAAGAAGCAATCTCGACTGGACGAGATGACACCACGGTACAAAATGAGCGTAAACGTGTATTGGCAGACGGTGTTTATTATCAAGGTAATGAACCTGGTGACGGTGGTTGTGGTTGGGCTTGGATTAATGCTTCTGCATATAACATGATTGGCGCAAATGATATTGCAGGTTGTTCTTTCGCTGCTATGCGTCATGAAGTTGGGCACAATCTAGGCCTATACCATAATGGTTCAACCAATATTGGCTCAGGCTTTGCTCATCCGTTAGGAAGTACAGCAATGGGTGGTAATAACATTAATTTTTATTCGAGTCCCTATCTATATAACCCTAAATATGGCGTACGTTTAGGTGTAGAAGGAAAAATTGATGCGGTCAGTGTCATTAATCTGAATGCGCAGAAAATTTCTCTATATAATTAATCTCTATTTCTAGCTGTAAATAATGAAGAAAAATAAATTGTTAATAGGAACTGCTATCGCTTGTGTGGCGTTAGCAGTTTTAATCTGGTTTGCCTTTTCACAGCAAAGCTCTTCTGCTTTAACGTCGTCTTCAGAAAATGGGCAAGGGACTGGGCAAAAAATGGCAGAGAATCAGAATGAATTTGCTCGTCAAAATATACTGAATTTGAGTCCGTCCGAAAAAGAAAGATTGTCTCAGCAACAGATTGTTTTTAATGAAATAGAAAAGGATCAACTACCTTCTAATGTTAATTTTCCACTAATTAAAAATGCAGAAGGTATGGTCATTAAATATGATCCAAATGTGATTGAACTTAAAAAAGTAGGTGACACTGTTAAGTTCCAAATGTTGGAATATGGCATTAATCGCACGGGTAAAATTGTAGAGATCGAACCTGTTGACCAAGATATTGTTCGGTGGATCGGTAAATTTGATCAGGGCGATCCGAATCAAAATTTCTTTACCATTACTCAAAGTCAAAAAGACCACTATACGATCATGCAAATTTTTACCGAGAAGGGAAATTATTCGGCTGAAATTAAGGATGGTGTGGGACTCGTGCAAACGATGGATGAGGGTGTTACAGATCAGGAGTTACACCATGATCATCCTTAGACAAATAAATGGTTCTGGTAGAGAAAAGAAGTCAGTTCGCAGTTTATCTGTACGGATATGAGCTTTATGCGTTCACACTCTTTTAAAAACAAAGTATGCTTATGCCTGTAACAAGGAGCATACATGTATCAAGTACTTGCTAGAAAATACCGTCCACGTAATTTCAATGAGTTAGTGGGGCAAAACCATGTTTCTCGTGCATTAAGTAGTGCATTGGAACGCGGTCGTCTTCACCATGCTTATTTATTTACAGGAACGCGTGGTGTAGGTAAAACTACAATTGCACGTATTTTAGCCAAGTGTTTGAACTGTGAAACGGGTGTGACTTCCACGCCATGTGAAGTCTGTGCAACCTGTAAAGCAGTAAACGAAGGTCGTTTTATTGACCTGATCGAAATCGATGCTGCTTCAAGAACAAAAGTAGAAGATACGCGTGAACTTTTAGACAACGTTCCGTATGCGCCAACGCAAGGTCGTTTTAAAGTTTACCTGATTGACGAAGTACATATGCTATCAACGCATTCTTTTAATGCGTTATTAAAAACACTAGAAGAACCACCGGAACACGTTAAGTTTCTGTTTGCAACGACTGATCCACAAAAGCTACCGATTACAGTCATTTCACGTTGTTTGCAATTTACTCTACGACCTTTAGCCGTTGATGAAATTACCAAGCATCTTGGCGCTATTCTTGAAAAAGAGCAAATTAATGCTGATCAGGATGCAATTTGGCAAATTGCAGAATCTGCCCAAGGTTCACTGCGTGATGCATTATCTTTAACTGACCAAGCCATTGCTTACGGGCAGGGTTCTGTACATCACCAAGATGTTAAAGAAATGCTTGGTCTAATCGACCGTACGATCATTTATGATTTGATTTTGGCGATTCATCAAAACCAACGTGAGAAAGTTAGTCAGCTTTTATTACAATTTAGACACCAAGCGCTAGATGTTTCACTTGTGCTTGATCAGCTCATTTCGACATTGCATGAATTGGCAATTTTGCAATATCTACCTGATTTGAGTTTGAAATATAGCGATGAAATCAATCGCAAGATTATGCAACTGTCTAAGCTGATTTCTGCTCAAGATTTACAGCTATATTACCAAATCGCATGTAAAGGTCGTTCAGACTTGCAACTTGCCGTGACGCAAGAGCAAGGTTTTGAAATGTGTGTTTTACGTTTGTTGGCATTCCGTCCTTTAGCACCAAATGAAATTGTGGTGTCAGAGCCTGTTCAACAAAATGGACAAGCAGAAGTAGGTCTAAATTCACAAGCTCAGCCAACGGTCCAAGAGATTACTCCAGTAAATGCGGTTCAACCTGTTGAAGTTATTAACCAGCCCGCTATGGTTGAACCTGAACCTGAACCTGAACCTGAACCTGAACCTGAACCTGAACCTGAACCTGAACCTGAACCTGAACATGAACCTCAGTCTAATCAGGATTTAATGGTATTTGACCCAAATCATCATGAGTTGATTGGGCTTGAGTCAGCAGTTGTTCAAAAGACTGTTAGTGTTCTGGAAGAAGATTTCATTCCGGTACCCGAACAAAATTTAGTACAAGCTCAGGCAGAAACCCAAGCAAAACAAATTGAACCAGAACCAGCTTTTGCTACTGAGCCTCAAGGTTTGTTTGAGACATCTAGCGCTGAATTTTCTCTTGATCAAGATGCGCCTATAACTCCTGATTTGTCTTCTGAACCTGTTATTGAGCAGCAGTCATTGGTGCAGGCTGAAGTTGTTGTTGAAACAGTTCCCGTTGTAAAAGAGTCTAGTGCAACTGATCACGGTCAGTTGATGCCTCAAGATATCTTGAAGCTTTCTCCTCAAGTTTTAGAAGGTGAATGGACACTCGAAAAGTGGGAATATTGGTTTAGAAATAGTCAGCTTTCTCCAGCTGTTCAAGAACTTGCTCAACATGGTGTGATGACTGGTGAAATTGGTGGCAATACTATTTTCCATATTCCTCAAGAATATGAAAATATGCTGACCCAATTACAACAAGGCCTTATTGATGCATTAAATGAGCAATGGCCGAATACTCAATTTACAGTTGAATATGGTGCTTTAAATACATCTACACCCTATACCATTCAAAGTGCGCGTAAAGAAAAAGCCTTTCACCGAGCAGCTGAGCTATTGCATCAACAGCCAGTTATTAAGAGTCTTATAGAGACTTTTGATGGCGAGCTACAAAATATTCAATTAAAGCCTTAAATTCATCTGATTTTGATCTGGTGCAGAATATGAAAATAATAGACTTTTCATATTTTTCACTGGATTGAAATATTGGGGTCATGTCACTGTCATTGTACTTTTCTATGTTAGCCATTTTAGATTTTAAATGGATTGTACATAGCAATGAAAAGGCAATGCTCAGGAATGACTTCCTTTAAATATTCATATTTTTTATTAATCGGCGCGATTCTGCTGAGTGGTTGTAACGACTCGGCAAATGATAATTCAAATACACCAGATACAGGGAAAAAACCTGTGATGCGCTGTGCTCCATAAACTTAAATAATAAAAAGAACCTAATCATGATTACACGTCGTAAATTTTTAAATTACTCTTTAAATATGGGTTTTGGTGCTGCGGCATTGGCAGCGTTCCCATCTAGTATTCAAAAAGCTTTAGCAATTCCTGCAAATAATAAAACTGGGACCATTCAGGATGTTGAACACGTTATTATTTTAATGCAGGAAAACCGATCTTTTGACCATTACTTCGGAACATTAAAAGGCGTTCGAGGGTTTGCTGATCGTTTTACGATTCCTTTGCCAAGTGGCCGCCGTGTTTGGGAGCAGCTCAGAAGTAATGGGCAAGTTCTAACGCCTTTTCATTTAGATGGTACAGCCAATAATGCACAGCGTGCAGAGGGTACGCCTCACACATGGGATGACAGTCAGCTGGCTTGGGACAATGGGCGTATGGCGAACTGGCCAACCCACAAAACTGATATATCTATGGGTTATTTTAAAGAAAAAGAAATTCCATATCAGTTTGCACTTGCCAATGCTTTTACGATTTGTGATGCCTACCATTGCTCTATGCACACTGGAACAGATGCAAACCGTTCTTATCATTTAACAGGTACAAATGGTGCAACACCGACCAAGCGTTCATTTGTAAACAATGAGTGGGACTGGATTGATGGTAACCCAGCGACGGCAGACCGTGGTTATACATGGAAAACTTATGCCGAACGCTTAGAAGAAGCAGGGGTAAGTTGGATTTGTTATCAAAATATGCCAGATGAATGGGGCGATAATATGTTGGGTGCATTTCGTTCGTTTAGAAAGGCCAACATTGCATCTGGCTATCCTGTTTCAAGTGGCGGCGAACCGAATAAACCATATGCTGATACGGGTCAAAAACTACCTTATAAAGCCTATGATGCTGCGACCGATAATGCCAAAAATCCACTTTATAAGGGCATTGCAAATACGCTACCGGGCAATAAACCAGAAGAATATCTTGATGCTTTTAAACGCGACATTCGGGAAGGTAAATTACCTCAAGTGTCTTGGATTAATGCACCATCAATTTATTGCGAACATCCAGACCCTTCAAGTCCTGTCCAAGGGGCATGGTTTATTCAAGAAATTATTGATGCTTTAACTGCTGTGCCAGAGGTTTGGAGTAAAACAGCACTTATTATCAATTTTGATGAAAATGATGGTTACTTTGACCATGTACCGTCACCATCAGCGCCATCACGACTTAAAAACGGCCAGTACGCGGGTAAATCGACATTAAGTAGTGCCGATATGCAGGACGAATATTTTGATCATGCTGCACCTGAGGGAAGCCATTCACAGCCAACACCTGATGGACGCGTTTATGGTCCGGGTCCTCGTGTTCCGTTATATGTGATTTCCCCATGGAGCCGTGGTGGTTGGGTGAACGCACAAGTGTTTGATCATACTTCTGTGCTCATGTTTTTAGAAAAACGTTTTGGGGTTAAAGAGCCGAATATCAGTCCATATCGCCGCGCAGTATGTGGTGATTTAACTAGTGCATTTAACTTTAAAACACCAAATGCAGATATTTTACCGCAGCTGAATGGTAAACAAACACGTGTGCAAGCAGATGAGTTAAGAGAAAATCAAGAAGCTTTACCAGCTGTGCCTGTACCCACGGATACAAAGTTACCGATTCAGCAAAGTGGTATACGTCTTTCACGTGCGTTACCTTACGAGCTACACACCAGCGCACGCTGTAATACTGATGGCAAAGTGCAATTGATTTTCTCTAATACAGGTACGCAAGCAGCGGTTTTTCATGTATATGACAAGCTCAACTTGGACCGTATTCCAAAGCGTTATATTGTAGAGTCGAATAAAACTTTAGATGATGAATGGGATGTTTTAAAAGATAATTTAGGTCGTTATGACCTATGGGTACTTGGTCCAAATGGCTATCATCGTCATTTCAAAGGGGATACTCAACGTATTGTTGATAGTGGCGTTAAACCTGAAATTCGAGTGTGCTATGACATTGCCAATGGTGATGTTTATGTCGAACTTATGAATGATGGTACTAAGGATGCAATATTGACGGTAAAACCGTGTGCATATCGACAAGATGCGCCGTTACAACTTACCGTAAAAGCGGGACAGGTTGTTAAGCAGCATTGGGCTTTGGCCGATGTAGGGCATTGGTATGATTTTGAAATCACCAGTCAGAGTGATCCATATTATTACCGACGTTTTGCTGGCCGGGTCGAAACAGGTAAAGATTCCTTTAGTGATCCTGCAATGATGTAAGCTAAGATGAGGTAAAAAGAGCTGCTTATTTTCTTTTTGCCTCTTTTCTTATAATAAAAATTTCACTAAAATCTCACGAACTGTCCCGGAAATTGGCACAGTCTTACGCGTTTCTCGATCAACAAACACATGCACAAAATGTCCTTGAGCTGCGGCTTGGTTCTGACCTTGTTTAAAGATTGCTAATTCATAGCGTAATGAAGTCGTACCGATTTTACCAATCGCAACACCTACTTGAATAATTTCTGGAAATGACAATTCCTGAAGAAAACTACAAGCTGAATCGACCACTAACCCAATTGCTTTTGCTTCATGAATATCAAAACCTGTTTTTTGAATCAATAAAGCATTGGCTGCTGTATCAAAATAACTATAGTAAGTCACATTATTTACATGACCATAGATGTCGTTATCTGCCCAACGCGTTTGAATGTCTAAAAAGAACTTAAATTGATCACGGGTTTTTAAAACTGGTTTAGTCATCAATGAATCGCCTGATAAATTGCCAAAGCAGCGGCTTCTGTCATGTCACGTGGGTTATTTTGTAGTAAACGGGTTTGCAACATGGCATCTTCAGCAAGTCGAGGTAAGCTGGACTCGTCAATACCCAAATCACTAAGTCTTAAAGTCAAACCACTACGGTCTAAATGGTTCTGCATATGGTCAATAAACAGATCGCATAAACCATCGGTACTGCCATTGCTGTATGGGTCGAGCCATTGCATAAGCTCTGCATAATATTTTTTTGCATTTGGTGCATTAAACTTTAATACTTCAACCAACACTAAGGCGTTGGTATGCCCATGCGACAAATGAAAATGTCCACCCAATGGGTAAGCTAAAGCATGTACAGCGGCAACAGGCGAGTTTGCAAACGCTTGACCTGCGAGCATTGAACCGAACAGCATGTTTTGACGTGCTTCTAAATCATTACCATCTTTAAGAACTTTTGGTAAGTTATGATTTAACAACTTCAAAGCATGCTTGGCTAAAATATCCGTATAAATATTTTTTTTATGTTTAGAGGTATATGCCTCAATAGCATGTACCATCGCATCAATACCTGTTGCAGCGGTAATATGTGCTGGAAGGTTTTGAGTAAAAGTAGCATCAAGAATCGCAGTGTCTGCGTACAGTACTGGAGAGACAATCCCCATCTTTGTCGTCTCACCTGTAGTGACAATTGAGATTGGCGTTACTTCTGAGCCTGTACCGGCTGTAGTAGGAATCAAAATAAGCGGAAGACGAGCTGTAGTGACTTGGTTTACGCCGTACATCTCTTGCAAACTTTGGGTCTGATTAGGGTGGGCGAGTAAAGCAATAACTTTTGCAACATCTAGAGAACTACCACCACCAAAACCAATAATGGCATCAACATTTTGCTGTTTAGCATAAGTGGCTGCATCTAGTACTACCTGTTCAGGGGGATCAGCTTGCACATCGGCATAGATGACATATTCAATATTGAGCGTATCTAAAATTTGAAGGATGGTACGGTGTAATTGATTTTTAACCATGCCTGCATCGGTGACTAGCAATAACTTACGGTAAGCTTTTGACGAAAAAACATTTTGTAATTCTTGTATAGAGCCTAAGCCAGAGATGATATTTGGAACAGTTTGAAATTGAAAATGGCTCATATACATTATTTCCTTATTTTTGAACATTATTGTTGAATGGTTCTATAAGATTCTATCTCCGAATAAGTTAGCATAAGAAACTTTAAAATAAAGTAGTTCTGAAGTGACTATGCTTTTCTTAAGCCTTGTGCCCCCCATAGATAAATACTTTTTTGCAATGTTGGGTCCGAAATGTAGGTGAGGATTACCAAGATATTTAAACGCTCGTCGAAAAGTGGGCTTTTTGTTATTTATAGGGTTCTGTAGATTTTCTGGCAAGCTTCTAATTTATATAATGCCTTAACAATTTATAATTTTATCGGTTCTAAAAAGTGAAAATTTCTAAAACTTTACTCAGTATTATGGGATGTATGTGTTTGATGCTTAGCTCGGCAGCAATCGCGAAAACCAGTTCTAGTGTATATTCGCCTACAAAAGGTGTAATTTGTGACAAATATATTTGTGCTGACAAAAAAGGTGTTTCTAAAAAGCTTACAGCTAAATATTTAGGCACTTATAAAGCGAATAAAGCCTTCTCTCAAGGTGATTTTGATACTTCAGCGTTTACGCTCTCAAACGGTGTGTTCTGTGATACTAAAACAAAACTATGCCATGTTGATCGATACTTTGAGAATGGGCATCGCAGTAAAATTGATAGAAAAATGACAGATAAGCTTTTTAAAAATAAATAATTTTTCTATTGCAGAAATGAGGTAAATATCATCTGATAGATGAGTCTGTAAAAGTAAAGTTAAATCGCAAAAGACCCCGCTAACTATCGACTAATGGCGGGGTTTTTTATTATTAAGTATTTCTGTAATATCAATTTAATAGTATAGGGTGAAAAAATACTAAGTGATGAGGGTGAATAATTAATAAGGGAGGGTTTAGTTTTCGGTAGGATCTTTTTTGATTGGGAAGGGAAAAAGGATCTTTTTATTATTAAGAAAAAACATAATTTTTAGGTGGAATTTAAATAGTGATGTACACAATTAGATATGTTCATCGGAACAACACTTACTATATCGCTTCGAACAACGAAGGAAATTTTATTATTCTTGAGTCACTTGATTCAGAGTTTCGTATGGGCCACCAAATTTCATATGATGGTGAAAAAGTATTTAACCTGACACTAAATGACGAAACAGATGCAGTCATCAAACTGGAAAGTAACGAAAAAGGAGCATATGAGTACTTACATTCAGTTAAGTAAATTGGCTTTTTTATTCTTAAGTATTTCTGTAAGATCCTTCCGTTGCTTTAAACAACAATAAACCTGAATGATCAGCGCAAAAGTCATAAGGGGAAAGCCTACTTGAAAGAGTAGGCTTTTTTTATTTCTTTATAAAAGCATACTGAGGACTTTATGATCAGAGTAGCTAATTTATAAAAATTTATTTTTTGCAATGAATGAGTTTAAGTTCCAAATTCTTAAAATCTATAACTTGATTAGAAGAATCAACAAGTTTTAATTTAAGTTCATCATCAGTACTCTTATTAAAAACTTTCACCACATCTTTACCAGCTTCAATAAAATTACCGCCAGACTCAAGCATGGCGAGTAAGACAATATTTAGACTTTTGCCTTTTTTAGTGAGTAAGTATTCTTTACGTTCTCGTTCACCAACTTCTTTATAAATTGATAATTCAAATATTTCTAATTGGATGAGATGCTTTAGACGATTAGATAAAATTTGCTTTGATATGCCTGTATTTTCTAGAAAATCATTAAATTTTGTTACCCCATAGAAAGCTTCTCTTAACAAGAGGATCGTCCATCTATCATTCAATATTTCTGTAATTTTGAAGATCCCACATACATCTACTGGAAATTTATGATCTGGAATAATTTGATTTGACATCAGTGGGAGCTCCAATTAGTATGGGTCTATAATTTAGACCTAGCTTTAATTCAGGTAGCATTATGCCATTTATAAATATACAAACTATAGAAAGTTTACTAGATAAAGATAGTAAGGCTGAGCTTTTCAAGCGAATAACGGATTTATTTGTAGAAATAGAAGGAAAGGGAAATCCTGCTTTTCGAGAACATGTCTGGATAAGAATTGATGAGCATCCTCCTGAACATTGGCAATTAGGCAGCTTTAGGCCTACGAAGGAAATGATTGAATTAATCACTGCATCAAAGTGATATTTGTAAAGCCCTATAAATTAGGGCTTTATTTTTATTTAATTACTACAAAAAATACAAGATTAGCTAATTTATCGTCTGATTTATCAACTTTTAATCTATTGATAAACATTATTTTCCTTTTCAACCCAAGTGAGTTTTGACAAAATGCAACAAGTCACACTGGTCAATTTGGTTCTTATAAACTTATAGTCTGTTAAGATTGTGCATGATCCCGTTTATTTTTATGTAATTCAAATGTTTGGAAGTAATTTCTAATGGAAACACAATATAAGGTGTTATGTGTCTGTTTAGGAAATATTTGCCGTTCTCCCACGGCTGAAGTGGTTTTTAGACATTATTGTGACGCGCATCAACTCAATGTTATTGTCGATTCAGCTGGAACGAGTAATTATCATCCAAATAAATCGCCTGATCAGCGTAGTCAGTTGCATGCCAAAAAAAGGGGTTATGACCTATCATCTTTACGTGCAAGACAACTTTCAACTCAAGACTTTTTAGAGTTTGATTTGATTTTGGCAATGGATCATCAAAATTTTGAAGATATTCATGACGTGTTGCAAAGAGCCGTTTCCCAATTTGGCGCACATCAAATTCGTGCAAAAGTAGCTTTAATGAGTGAGCATGATCCTGAATACCCACAACAAGCGTTGCCTGATCCTTATTATGGCGG
This sequence comes from Acinetobacter sp. V104_13, assembly GCF_031798995.1. Lineage (NCBI taxonomy): Bacteria > Pseudomonadati > Pseudomonadota > Gammaproteobacteria > Moraxellales > Moraxellaceae > Acinetobacter > Acinetobacter sp. V104_13. Next base: position 219,498 of record NZ_JAVQNP010000025.1, read on the forward strand.
TGCTGATGGTTTTGAACGTGTACTCAATCAATGTGAGTCCAGTAGTTTGGCGTGGGTTAATATTTTAAAAAAACAATTGAATGTTTAAGAATAGGTTTTTCAACACAATGCAAATTCAGAATCAAGTACAGCTTAAGCCATTCAATACTCTAAGTTTAGATGCAACTGTTTCTCACTATACTAAAGTTGGCAATATTCAAGATATTGAAGCAGCTTTAGAGTTTGCTGAGCAGCATAAGTTAAATGTACTTGTATTATCGGGCGGTAGTAATATGTTATTACCGCAGCAGATCAATGCTTTAGTGATTCATCTTGATATTCAGGGAATTGAAGTTTTATCAAACGATGATGATTTTGTGCGGGTTAAAGTTGGCGCAGGCCAAGTCTGGCATGATTTTGTTTTATACAGCACTGAACAGAACTGGTTTGGTTTGCAAAATTTAGCCCTTATTCCAGGTTTAGTTGGTGCTTCACCCGTACAAAACATTGGGGCGTATGGGGTAGAGGTAGGCGAGTTTATTGAGTCAGTACAAGTGTATGACCGTAAATTAAAGCAAACTCAGACAATTTTAGCGGCTGACTGCCATTTTGCTTACCGCCATAGTATTTTTAAAGATGATCCGAACCGTTACATTATCACGCATGTTACTTTTAAATTGCTTAAACAGCCGCACTTAAAACTTAACTACGGCGACTTGAAACAAGCAGTTGGAGACAATCAGACTGCCGAAAATTTACAAAATCAGGTCATCCATATTCGACAAAGTAAACTTCCTGATCCAAAAGAGTATCCAAATGTCGGAAGTTTCTTTAAAAATCCGATTGTTAAACCTCAAGAGTTTGATCGCTTAGTCACACAATTCTCAACAATTCCACATTATCCTCAAGCTAACGGAAACGTTAAAATTGCAGCAGGATGGTTAATTGATCAGGCGGGTTGGAAAGGGAAGCAACTCGATATGGTAGGGATGTTCCATAAACAGGCATTAGTTCTGGTGAATTATGCCAATGCATCTCTAGCTGATGTAAGGAAAACTTATCAGGCTGTACAACGTGATGTTGATCAGCTTTTCCATATTATGTTAGAACCAGAGCCTGTGCTTTATAACAGTTTAGGTTTAATTGAAAATCATACGGAATAGTTTTATGCCAAAAGTACATTTAATGGTACGTTTAGTACAAGTAGTCACCGTGCTATTTGTACTATTAGGCTGTTTCGTGGTTTTTTTATATTCGCCATTTTATTCAAAACTTATTGTAGCTGGGCTTAACTATTTTGTACCTGTTGATGTTAATCAAGTCGCTGCTGAGAGCCAAAGACAGGCTGCTTTAAGTGAGCATGATAATTTAGAGCCAGGTTCGAATTTATGGATCGCTCGTCAAGCCTATTTAAAACTGACAGAGCAGGCGTTACGTGAAAAAAGAACATCTGATCTGACCTATATTCAAGAGAATTATAAAGCTTTGCAGCAAATTATTCTTTTAGAAGAAAAGGAACAGGATTCGGAAGAGCAAGCCGCATCTGTAACGGTTCCTTTAGTCGCTAAAAACTCAGAAATTGATGCTGCAGATGAGGCGAGTAGTCCTGTTGATGAAGCACTCTTTATTAATAGTTCTGAAAATAAAGCGCTTACTGAGCAATATACAGAGTTTTTAGCAAGAAAACCTGTGGTGCCAGAGCATCAAAAAGCTGTCAGTAAACCTGAACAAAAAGTCGAGTATGTGCGTAAAAATCCATTACCCGTACAACCTAAAAAGTTATCAGAGCCTTATGCAATTGTTGTGTTGGGTGGCGGATTAACCTTAGATAAAAATGGTAAGGATATTGTTGTTAATGGCTATACGCGTTTGCGATTAGAAAAAACTTTAGAAGTTGAAAAACAAAATCATCTGCCTATTGTACTTAGCGGTGTAGAAGCACCTTATATGCAAGCTTGGTTAAAAGAGCGCGGTGTTGATGCAAAGCTATTAGAAAAGCGGAGTATGAATACATGTGAAAATACCCGTTTTAGCTCTTTATTGCTTCAGAAAAAAGGCGGAGCACCGACAGTCATGTTGGTTACAGATGAATACCATATGCCACGTACACGCCGACTGTTTGCTTTAAATGGTATAGAAACTATTCCTGTTGTAGCTCCAATGCCAACTCCACTGACACGTTGGCAACCAAGTGTGCAAAATTACGATCATAGCCGCCGTGCAAATTATGAATTACTTGCGACAATTCGTGACATGTTGTTTGGCTCAAGTGATTGTCGAGAGGTTCCTTAATGTCAGATATTCCATTTCTCAATCCTGCCGTATTAAAACAATTAGATTTACCGGTTCCTAATCGTGATCTTACGCCGCAGGTTTTGAGTCCACTCAATTTAAACACATTAGAAGAACCTTCTCGTGATTTGCTGGCCTATCGCAAATTGTATGGTTTACATTTACTTGAATGTGACCATTGGCAAGGCTATGTCCAAATGCCTTTATTCCGTTTGCATGTGCAAGTTTTCAAACCCAAAGTAGAAAAAATACAAGGTACAGTTTGTCTATTGCATGGCTATCTTGAGCATAGCGGTATTTACCAGCCAATTATTCGTGAAATTCTTGAGCAGGGCTTTAGTATTATTACTTATGATTTGCCGGGGCATGGATTAAGTGATGGTTCACCAGCCAGCATTAAAAACTTTGATCATTACCAGCAAGTTTTGATGGCTGTTTATCAATATGTGAAACATGCAGATCAGTTACCTAAACCATGGGTCGGTATTGGTCAAAGTACAGGTGGAGCAATTTGGATGCATCACTTATTAGAATATGCTGAAAAACGCCAAGATCCGATTGTAGATCGAGTACTTTTACTTTCTCCGTTAATTCGCCCTGCAAAAACCGCATGGTGGCATAACCCCGTTGGATTAGGCATTATTCGCCGTATTAAGCGTCAGGTACCAAGGCATTTTAGACGTAATAATCATAATCCTGAATTTTTGCGTTTTATTCGTTTAAAAGATCCTCTGCAACCTCGAATGATGGGCATGGACTGGATTTTGGCAATGTCAAAATGGATGCAAGAAATGGAAGAGCGACCTGCTTGCCGTATCCCAGTCTGGCTTGCACAAGGTGCTCTAGATCAGACGGTTGATTGGCGTTACAACATTGAATTTATTCGTCGTAAATTTAGACTCCAGACATTGTTAATGCTTGAAGAAGGCTCTCATCAATTAATTAATGAACGTGCAGATATACGTGCGGCATTAACAGGATTGATTCCAGCCTTTTTGCATGCAAAGCCAAAACATTTTTATTATTAGAAAAATAATGCATCTATCCAAAATTCTAGATAGATGCATTATTTAATCTTTGTAGTTTATTTTGAATTTTGATAAAGCTGCATAAAGTTTTTATAAACCGAAGACTGCTTTTGTGGACTATACATATTGCGCTCGATTGTTCCTTTATCTGTTTTGATTAAAACATTCACATTTTGAGCATTTTTAAATTCTTGTAGGAATTGACTTGGAATAACAAAGTAAGTGGTTGAATGTTTAGGTACTAATCGGCTCACATTTGTCTTTTCAGTGGCTTGAGTTGGTTCGTAATTGAATCGTTTGCCATCAATATCAAAGGTTAAAGCGTTAATATCATAAAAGTTATAACTACTACTTAAATGAACATCTACTCGAAGCTGATTTTTTTGATTCTCATTCCATTTAACCAATAAGCTTGGGCATAGTTCAGTTGGTGAGCAGTTTAGTTGACCAGCTGTTTTTACCTCTTTAGGAGCTGGTGTACTAACCTGTGTGGTGCTACACGCTGCAGTAAGTAGACATGAACCCAATAAGAGTAGAGATTTCTTCATCATATAAATTCCAAGATCGTATGTTTAATATTATTTATGTTAAGAGTAATAAATTTTGACATAAATTAACGTGTAGTTGGACCTAAAAATACAAATGGTTTTGCAATTTTAAAGGAAGAGGTGGCATCACCTGCATAGATATGGCTTTGATCAGGCCCTAAATCAAGTCTACGTGTTTTACCATCTTTAAAGTTAATCTTTTTTAAGTCAACCCAAAATACATTTGGTGATAGTGCTGACTCAAAAAAGTAGAGCATCTGTTTGTGGTCGGCAACAGTTCGCCAGCGAGTTGAAGAGATATTAGGTTCTTCTTGAGTATTTAACCCATAGGGAACAGATGCATTGCGAATTACACTAAATACAGAGGCTTGTGCTTGTTTTGTATTATCATTTTTAGGAATAGCATTAATGTAAAAAGATGCACGTGCAAAGCGATCAGATGCTCGGTTTGTACCGGGGAGCATGATTGTTCCACCAATTTGTTTCCAATATTCGGCAAGTGCAAGTTGCTTATCGAAAGTAGGTGAGTTAGTCATGACTTGATAGCTTCGACTATGGTGAATCACTTGTTTTCCACCAATATATTCAATAATTGCGCTATCACCTGTTTTATCAGAAATAGATAAATGTAAGGTGGTGAGCCGTGTTTCACCGGGAACATTGTCGGTAATAATAGTATAGGGTTCTTTTTCTAAGGCCTTAACGGCTTCATCTACAGTTGCAAAATTATCGAGCACATATTGAGCCCAGGCTGCAATACTTAATAAAGGCTTATCTGTCTTTTTTGCATCTGGGTATTCAGACTCTACTAACCATAAAATATTAGCAACTAAACCTGCTTCATTCATCCCATCTGTTGTGGAAACTTCATAACCTGTTGCAATTACACTTCCATACTTCGACGTCCATTTTATTGAGTTGGGACCAGCACTACCGTCACGGCTAACTCCGCTTGGCATAATCCATAAGTTGGTACCTGTATCAACCTTCCAGTCCATTGAGCGAGCAGTAATAATATGTTGATTATTACCTAAATATACGGCACGTGTACAAGCAACAGCATAGCTACTTAAGCCTACAGCGATTGCAACAAAAGAAGAGATGAATGTTTTTTTCAACATGATGAGGTACCTTCTTGTTATAAGCATTAAAAAATTTTTATTAAATAAAATTAAAATGTGTACGTTATTTATACTTTTATATTAGGTGAAAAATCTATTAAATACAAATTAAAAGGGGAGTGAAATTTAAGCAAAAATCACATATTAGGTTTAAATATGGAAGAGCATCACACTATAAAGGTGATGCTCAACTTATAAAAATTAATATAAATTAAAAATGATTGGCATCAGCCATATTCCACATTCGATAGTAGAAATTATCATCGTCATTATTAAGTTCAGATTGTAAAAGTTCACCTTCTTTCAAGAAAAAATGCAACTGAGCATAGTTCTTAATTTCACGGTCATTTACTCGCTGAGCCAAATGATGAGCTTTAATATCAGAAGGATGGCGTAAACCCGCTGCAGCAATCATTTCTGATAATGCATGCAAGGTATTTTTATGAAAATTAAATACTCGTTCTGATTTAGTCGGTACATCAATTGCTTTTTGACGATCTTTGTCTTGAGTCGCTACACCCACAGGGCATTGGTTGGTGTGGCAGCTTTGTGCCTGAATACACCCAACTGCAAACATGAAACCACGTGCTGAATTAACCCAGTCTGCACCGAGTGCAAAAGTGCTAGCGATATCAAAAGCACTAATGATTTTACCACTAGCACCAATTTTAACTTGATCTCTTAGTCCTGCACCGACAAGAGTATTATGGACAAAGCGTAAGCCCTCTCGTAATGGGGTACCAATATTGTCACTAAACTCAATTGGTGCTGCACCAGTACCACCTTCAGAACCATCCACAACAATAAAGTCAGGAACAATTTTTGTTTCAAGCATTGCTTTAACAATACTCATAAACTGCCAAGGTTGACCAATACATAGTTTAAAACCAACTGGCTTGCCGCCAGATAATGTTCGCAGCTTCTGTAAGAAATGCATCATTTCAATTGGGGTAGAAAAACTAGAATGCTTAGCAGGAGAAATACAATCATGATCGCGTGAAACGCCACGGATTTGGGCAATTTCTTCGGTAATTTTATGCTTAGGTAAGATACCGCCATGGCCTGGTTTTGCACCTTGTGAAAGCTTTAATTCGATCATTTTGATCTGTGGCAATTGAGATTGTTTAGCAAATTTTTGCTCGTCGAATTTGCCATCTAGGGTACGGCATCCAAAATAACCACTGGCAATTTGCCAAACAATATCTCCACCATTTTCGAGATGATAAGGGCTTAAGCTACCTTCACCAGTATCGTGATAAAACCCACCTAATTGCGCTCCTTTATTGAGTGCTCGAATTGCATTGGCACTTAAACTACCAAAACTCATGGCAGAGATATTCATAATGGATGCACTATAGGGTTGAAGGCATTGTGCATTACCCACCTGAATGCGGAAGCTCTTTGGATCAGCTGGTGGGCAAGGGCTTATTGAGTGGACAATAAAGCGGTAATTCTCTTGATAGACATCAATAATTGAGCCAAAAGGTTTATCTGCATTTTCGTTTTTAGCACGTTGATAAACTAAGCTTCGTTGCATGCGAGAAAAAGGTAGAGCATCTTGATCCGCTTCAATAAAGTATTGACGAATTTCGGGGCGTATATCTTCAAACAAAAAACGAAAATGTCCCATAATTGGGTAGTTTCTTAAAATAGAATGTTTATTTTGTAAAACATCATAGAGGCCTAATAGGCTTAAAGCGCCTGTAACTACCCATAAACCATTAAGGAGAGTATCAGAAATAAAATAATAGATACTATGAGGGGTATAGACGGTTCGAAACCATGTGATGCTGAGCGCAGTAAAAATACATAAAAACCAGAGAGAATGGCGTGAAAAGAATGTATTGAGAAATTTATGTCGAATGATTTGTGCTGGACTCGCCATATTGGAACAAATTCCTAATGTTTTACTGGTACATACCTTGCCAAGAAGCAAGTCAAACTACAAGTATGGAATTGTTAGTTTTGGAGAATAAGGAAGAATACATTCATAAATAGGGCTTAATTTGGCATTTATTTTTTTGAACTGAGATAAATTAAAATATTCATCGGATGGGGGATTTTTTATTAAGTAATTTTAATTATTATAGGTGAAAGTTAATTTTAGATTTATTTAATAATAAAAATTATTTTAATTTAAATTGGTTTGTTTTTGCTATTTAATAATTTTTTGATAATATAAGCGAAATGAAATGATATTTTAATAGATATAAATACAACTATATAAATTTATAAAAATTATTAAGGGCTGAAATGAATTGGAAAATATTAGTACTCTCTATTTTGTTAACAATAATTTTTTTCTTAACTTTAATGTTTTATTTAGGCTTCGATCTTGATACTTTCAAGAAGGTCACCCTAATACAAAGTTTATTAGTTGTTGTAGCCATAATATTTGATTATATGGAAAGGAGAAAGACTCCTATCTTTCCAGGATGTATTGTTTACCCCTTACTTGGTATTTTATTTGTTTTTGGTTTTATGCCTATTTTAGACTTTTTTGCTGAAAGACCCCAGGGCTTTCATAGTTGGGACATTAAAAATATTTTATTGATCAATTCTGATAACACAGACTATCAATTTAGAGAACTAGCTTGGTACGGTAAAGCTTATGTACAGTTACTTTTTGCAATGGTGGGTGGATTTTTTGGTTTGATTTTTCATTTAATTTTTAGAAATAGTTGAGCTAGCAATACATACTTTTTAGTAGTGAAGACCTGCCATTAGCCATTGAAATCTCTAAAAAAATTCTAAAGATGTGATAAAACACTTAGATTTCTTATTCATAAAGTATTATTTTCTTATTCATTTAAAATATATAGAATAATCAGGTGCTTACTTTTTGTTCTTATTTTTTTTGACCAAACTTTAAAAAATTATAAAATATGAATGGTGATGGTAAATTTTAACTAATGAAAAATTAAAATTTTTTAGAAAAACTAATAAAAATGTAAATGAAATTATCGAAAATTAATAAAAAGAGTGGGGATAACCATAAAAATTTTTATAATTGAGAAATCAATCAAAATTTTGATTATTAATTGATATTTGGAATGAAACAAACATTAGTGTTTTTGTTGTTTTTTTGTATTATGCGCAATTAGTAGAGTAAAAAAATAACGCTTTGAAAAAACAGTCAGAAGAACTAGTGATTGTGATGGGGAAGGCTAATTTTTACATCTATTAATTTTATTGGCGTAATGTAAAAAGGTTTTTAACCATGAATAAGTCTCTCATTTGTTTATCAGCAATTGCTATGGGTTTAACGTCTATCAATGTTGCAAATGCAGCTAACGCAACCGGTACACTAACTGTTAAAGCAACGATTACAAACAGTTGTGTTCTCAACACTTCTGCAACAGGTACTACGTCAAATGCAATTTTAGACTTTGGTACGTTAAGTTCGCTTGCGAGCAACGTAGATGCAGACACCACAACAACAGGTGGGACTGCAATTAAAGTGTTATGTAACAACACTGTGCCATGGACTTTGGCTTTTGACGCAGGGAAAAATGCTCAATCGACACAACGTCGTATGATTGGTGGGGCGGCTAGTAACGAATATATTCCTTATAACCTTTTCTCAGATACTAACCGTGCAACAGCAATTGGTATTGCAACAACTGCATATAGCGGTACTGGTACTGGAGCAGCACAAACAGTTAATGTCTATGGTCGTATTCCTGCTGGCTCAACTTTACCAAGTGCTGGTAGCTATGTTGACACTGTGACTGTAACAGTGACTTATTAATTTTTAATAAGTTTTATTGCGTCATTGCTAGCTCTTGATTTAGAGAGCTAGCTCAATTTGAGAAAAGTCGTTCTGGGCAAATCATGAAAAAAAATATCTTTGTTATGACAAGTTTATTGTTATTTTTGCCTAGTATGCTAAATGCAGCATCAATCCGCCTTTCACCTGTTAGTGTTGAAATATTGAGTGATCAGGCTGCATCTTCCATTAGTTTATATAACCAGTCAAATGAAAGTGCTGATTTGCAGGTGCGTGTATTTGAATGGAGACAAAATGCTGGTCAAGATCAGTTAATCCCTACGGATGAGATTGTAATTAGTCCGCCATTTTTAAAACTACAACCTAGTGACTCTTATAACTTACGTGTAGTTAGAATTAACCCAGAGCCTATTTCTGGTGAAAAAACTTATCGTATTATTATTGATGAGTTACCAAAACCAATTGATAGTCGTAAAGCTGATCAAGGCGTTAACGTACTACTACGTTCGTCATTACCTGTATTTGTCGTCAATAAAGATGCGATTACTAAACTGAATTGGTCAATACAACAAGAACAAAATAACGCTTATCTCACCATAAGTAATGTTGGTAATCGACATGCGCTTTTAAATAACTTAATACTTGTGGATACAACTGCGAATAAAAGCTATCCCATTAAAGTAAACACCGTGAATGGTTATATTCTTGCCGGGAAAGCGAGAAATTTTAATATTAGTCCTGATTTTAAATTTCAAGCAGATCATAAATATAATATTTCATTAAATATTAACGGTAAGCAAACATCTCTTTAAAGAGGCACATATGAAATATCTCGTAAGTGCCTTATGTCTTACATACTTGCCGACTCATGCTTTTGCTGAATCTTTACAAGATAGTACTAATGCTGTTTTGCCAAGTATTCCAGAAATCACGGACTCTTCTTATCATGCATTTGGTTCTGATAAAGGATATATACAGCTATTTTTAAATATTTCTGTTAATTCAAATGTTTCAAAAGACTTAATATCTGTACGGCAGGATCAAGATAGAAAATTATATATCCGCTCTCGTGATTTAAAAACTTTAAGACTAAAAATGGATGAACATATCCCAGATAACCAGTGGGTGTGTATTAATGATCTAAACGGAATTCAGTTTAAATATCTCGAAAATGAGCAGTCTCTAAACTTAAAAGTTCCGTCGAACATGTTAACGGGTTACTCAGTTGACTTAAATGGCCAGCAGATCACTAGCCCGAATTTGCTAAAGATGAAGCCCTTAAATGCAGCCATTCTGAATTACAGTCTGTATCAGACTATGACCAATGACGAGAACGTTTTCTCAGGTACGGCAGAGGGTATTTTTAACAGTGCAATTGGTAACTTTTCATCAGGCGTTTTATATAACGGTAGTAATGAAAATAGTTATAGCCATGAAAAGTGGGTACGACTGGAAAGTAAGTGGCAATATGTCGACCCTGAAAAGATCAGAATATATACCCTAGGTGATTTTATTTCTAATAGCCCAGACTGGGGGAGCAGTGTCCGTCTTGCCGGTTTTCAGTGGTCGAGTGCTTATAGTCAACGCGGTGATATTGTCACTTCGGCACTCCCGCAATTCTCTGGCTCGGCAGCACTGCCTTCAACCCTAGATTTATATGTCAACCAGCAAAAGATTTATTCAGGGTTAGTGCCATCTGGTCCATTTGATATTAAACAGCTCCCATTTATTTCAGGAAACGAAGTCACCCTTGTGACTACCGATGCAACGGGACAGCAGAGCATTACCAAAAAGCCGTACTATTTTTCATCGAAGATTCTGGCAAAAGGCATAAATGAGTTTTCAGTAGATGTGGGGGTTCCACGTTATAACTATGGACTCTATTCAAATGATTATGACGATGCCACCTTTGCATCAGGTGCGATCCGATACGGTTACAGTAACTCTCTGACCTTAAGCGGTGGTGCAGAAGCTTCAACAGATGGGTTATCGAACCTAGGCACAGGATTTGCCAAAAATATTTTGGGTATTGGCGTGATCAATGCCGACATTGCAGCGAGCCAGTATAAAGAAGAATACGGCTATTCTGCATTGCTGGGTTTGGAAGGGCGCATTAGTAAGAACATTTCATTTAACACCAGTTACCGCAAAGTATTTGATAACTATTTTGACCTAGCCCGTGTGTCTCAAGTGAGATATTTAAAAGATAACCAGATTAATGCCGAGTCACAGAACTACCTGAACTATAGCGCATTGGCAGATGAGATTTTTAGGGCAGGGATTAACTATAACTTTTATGCAGGCTATGGGGTTTATCTAGGTTATAACCAGATCAAATATAGCGATAACTCTTATAAGTTACTGTCTACCAATTTAAGTGGAAGCCTGGACAAGAACTGGGGTTTTTATGCATCAGCGTATAAAGATTATGAAAACCATAAGGACTATGGGATTTACTTTGCGCTGAGATATACCCCGTCCAGTAAAGTGAATGCGATCACGAGTATATCTAGTGACAGCGGTAGCCTACGGTATCGTCAAGAAATATTCGGTTTGTCTGAACCACAAATTGGTTCATTTGGCTGGGGTGGTTATGTTGAGCGCGATCAGGATGCCAATGAAAACAATGCATCGGTCTATGCTTCATACCGTGCCCGAGCGGCTTACCTGACGGGACGCTATAACCGATTTGGAGATAACGACCAGGTTGCACTTTCGGCGACAGGATCACTGGTTGCGGCGGCGGGACGTATCTTTGCGGCCAATGAAATTGGAGAGGGCTACGCAGTTGTGACCAATGCCGGACCACAAAGCCAAATTTTAAATGGTGGTGTTAATTTAGGTGCGACCGATAAGTCTGGCCGATTCTTAATTGCAAATTTAAGACCCTACATGTCTCATCATATCTACCTAGACCCATCATATTTACCTTTAGAGTGGGAAGTTAGCTCTACGAATCAGACAGCGTTTGTGGGTTACCGTCAAGGAACTTTGGTCGACTTCGGTGCTCATCAGGTCATTTCAGGGTTAGTGAAACTTGTTGATCAAAACAACTCACCGTTAATGCCGGGTTATGCCGTTCGAATTAATGATCAGCAAGATGGAGTGGTTGGTTATGACGGTGAAGTATTTATTCCAAACCTGTTAAAACAAAACAAACTTGAAGTCGATCTTCTAGATCATGGCTCATGCCAAGTTGATTTTGCGTATGAAAATAAGCAATACAGTGCTAAAAAATTGGGGCCTTATGTATGTCGATAAATATTGCTAACTTTAACCAGCCGACAACTTTTAAAGGTCTTTCATTTATCCTGAAATATTTTTTGGGAATGAGCTTGCTATGCCTGATCTTTACATTTTTTAACTCTGCCTATGCAACTTGCACACCTACAGGGACAACTTCTGGTACATACACATACACTGCTGCAACAATTAACAATGATGCAGTTCTGACATACACGGGAACAATACGTTGTTATGGGGGACGTACAACACCAGAAATTTCAGGTTATATGTGTATGAAAACCGTCTTTACTGGAACCACAAATGTAATTAACAGTGTTTCATTACCCTATACGGTAACTGCCACTGTAGGTGGGGCTGGGTCTTCTACCACCAATCAAAATTCGAATGTCTGGTATGGTCCAGTAAGAACAGTCGCTTCAAATAATGTTATTAGTTACTCTGTAAATATAAAAGTACCAGCCCGTACAGGGTCGCTCATGGCATACCCTAAAGGAACCTATACTGGTACGGTTCAGCTATTTTGGGACATGCAAGCAAGCTCTAGTACTGTGTGTGAGGGGGATAGTGGTGGAGGTTGGGACTCGGGTAATACCACTATAACTGCTAATTATGTTGTGCCAAGTTTGTGTCAAATAGATTCAACATCAAATGTCGATTTTGGAAATATTAATGATATTGGTAAGACTACTCGTGATTATACAGCTCAAGGAGTGGTAAATACGACCTGTAATAATGGACTGCCATATAGTATTTATTTGGGGGATGGGAATAACCGTATTGCTGGTGGCTTTAGGCAGATGACAAATGGTAGTGGTCAATATATCGCATATCAGTTATATCAGAACTCGAATTATAGCGCGGTATGGGATACTACTGGTGGTGTAAGCGCAGTTGGAGGTTCTGGAGGCGTTTCTAAAACAGGTTCGGGCAATTCTCAGGGTACAAATGTCTATGGAAAAATTCCGCAAGGTACCACTATTTCAACAGCTCCGGGTAATTACTCAGATGCGATAGTTGTTACAGTCACTTATTAAGAATTTATTGGAATTTTATGTTGAGTATATTTTTAGGATTTGAGTTGAACACTTAGCATTTAAAAAGTGGTCTATAAATTTGGTGTTTAATTGTTCTAATTTAAAAGAAGCAGCTAGGTTTTTAAAAAAGTAGGGGTGATAAGTGGTTAGCGGTAATGTTGTTTTAGGATGAGTAAAAACAGAAAAAGACAAATTAAAAAAATAAGAAAAAACATCTGATAAATATATACCTTATGAATATTAAATGTATTTTTACACAAGTTAACAGATTGTACAAATTAAATTACAGTTCTCTTTTCTTTATTTATTCTTTCTTATCAATAAAAAATACTTATAGAGATAAGTCGATTCTCAATAATTTAATGATTTGTATTGGAAAACAAAGTGTTAAAATTGAAAGGCTGAGATGCTCTGATATGTTTAATTGTATTTTATTCGGTGAATCTACGAATCGAAATTTGTGGATGCTTAGTAGTACTAAAGACAAATGGCTACATGCGTGACAGCTATCCCGAATTTTAACCTCATGAAAATACAAAGGTTTATAAATTGTTTCAACCACTTACTATCCAAACTCGACTCGGTGGATTCTACTTTTTCTACTATTCCATTGTAGGTACATTCATGCCTTATTGGAATTTATATCTTCAAGATCAGGGATTTAATTATCAAGAAATTGGTGTTTTATCCTCAATTGCGATTGTAACTCGTTTTTTTGCACCTTTAGTTTGGGGTTGGATTGCTGATAAATCTGGTAAGCGAATGTTGCTTGTTCGGGTAGCAACTTGGATGGAATCTTGTATATGGTTGGCTATTTTTATAGTTCCAAATACTTTTCAATCAGTTGCTTTGCTTATGCTTATTTTTAGTTTCTTTCAAAATGCGATTTTAGCTCAATTTGAGGGAGTCACTTTATTTTGGTTGGGTAATCAAAAAGCTAAACTCTACGGCAAAATTCGTAAGTGGGGATCGGTTGGGTTTATCGTTGGGGTATTCACTATTGGGGCTATTTTAGAAATAGTGCATATTTCAATGCTCCCAATTTTACTATTAATTATCGCGTCTCTAGCGTTTATTTGGTCTTTCACAATCCGCGAACCTGATAGCGCGCCTACTTCCCAAAAATATTTAGAACCTTTACTTCCTGTTCTTAAGCGCCCAACAGTGGCTGCATTTTTTGCAATTGAATTTATTCTACTTTTTTCACATGCGCCTTTTTATAGTTTTTATAGTAATTTTCTGAAATCTTTGAATTTCAGTACGACTGAAATTGGATTTTTATGGGCCATGGGCGTTTTTGCTGAAATTTTTATGTTTTCAATTGCCTCAAAGATTTTTCAACGTTTTTCGTGGCGCAGTTTAGTGATAGTGTGTCTGCTAGTGACGAGCATACGTTGGATGCTAGTTGCAGTATTTTCACATTATTTTATTGGTCAACTTTTTGCGCAGTGCTTACATGCCTTTAGTTTTGGTTTATTTCACTTGATCGCAATGAGAGTTATTTTTCAAAACTTTTCTGCTGGACAGCAAGGGCGTGGACAAGCACTTTATAGTACCATGTGGGGGTTAGGTGTAGCTTTCGGTAGTGTTCTGGCTGGGCATTTCTGGAAAATTCTTTCTGGTGAACTCATCTTTATGTGTGCCAGCGTGGTTGTGCTCTTAGGTTTGTGCTTTGTAAAGTGGCTTCCGAAACAAGTCGATTCTTCAACTACCTAAGCTTGAGATCATGCAAAACAAAGAATTTATATTGAAAAAAGCAAGTAAATATAAAATTATTTGATGACTTGTTGTGACACGTTACAGTTGAAAAATATTGTTTTTATATGGTTATGGAGCAGTGATTTTGTCAAAAAATATGCTAACTTAACTTCATGCGTTTAATGATTAATAAATCTATGAAAAATATTTATATTATTGGATTATTGTGGGCTTGTTCTGGTTTAGCTGTGGCAGAAACGGCTACTCAACAGCCAGCTGAACAACCCGTTCGGACTGCAAGTAATCCTAATGCTATACGTATTGTTACGCGCCCTGAAATTATGGGATTATGGGGAATGGAAATTCCAAATAATAAGAAATGTGTGGAATATTATAACTTTCGTAGTAGTAATGATGTAGTGATCAAAAGCGGTCAGGAATGGTCTTATGGTATCTATGAATATCAACCTTCTGATGACCCTAAAGAGCAGCTAGCCGCTTTAGTAATGCAAATTAAATTTGATAATAATAAAGTAGATTGTTCTGGTCAGAAGCAAGACCAAACAGGTGATGTTTCACAATATTTTGTACAATGGAAAAACGACCATACAATCAATTTCTGTTCAACAGCTAAGGGTGAGCAGTGCTTTGCGACTTTACGTCGGGTATTACCATAAAATTATAGATATAAAAAAAGCCTCTTACGTATAAGAGGCTTTTTTTATTATGCAGTTTCAGCTTTCTTTTCTTCCACTTGCTTTAACAAGTGTTTTTCAAGGTAATGGATATCCATTGCTTGAGAGCAGAAACTCTTATCTTGCAAAATAAGATCTTTATGTAGAGGAATATTTGTTTTAATTCCCGTAAGGATCATTTCATCTAGTGCTTGACGCATACGAGCAATTGAAGTTTCACGGTCTTTACCATGAGAAATCAATTTGGCAATCATAGAGTCATAGTAAGGTGGAATGCTGTATTCTGGGTAGATATGAGAATCTAAACGAATACCAGCGCCGCCTGGCGCATAGAAACTTTCAATTTTACCTGGTGAAGGTAAGAATGTTGTTGGATCTTCTGCATTGATACGGCATTCAATTGCATGTCCTTGAACTTTGATATCTTCTTGTTGAAGCTCTAGTCCTAGGCCGCCTGCAATGCGTAACTGTTGTTCAATAATATCGACACCAGTAACCATTTCAGTTACAGGGTGTTCTACCTGAACACGGGTATTCATTTCAATGAAGAAGAATTCACCGTCTTCAAATAAGAATTCAAACGTACCAGCACCACGATATTGCATTAACTGACATGCATGAACACAAGCTTCTAAAATATCAGCTCGAGCTTGCTCTGGTAGGTTTGGTGCAGGTGCTTCTTCTAGTACTTTTTGATGGCGACGTTGTAATGAACAGTCGCGGTCATATAAGTGAATTGCATGACCATTACCATCACCAAGAACTTGAACTTCGACATGGCGAGGTTTTTGTAAGAAGCGTTCCATGTAAACGGTATCATCACCGAACCACATTTCTGCATCGCGCTGCGCTGCTTGAACTGATTCAAGTAGAGTATCTACCCGCTCAACAATACGCATACCACGACCACCACCACCAGAGGCCGCTTTAACAATAAGCGGGAAGCCGATTTCTTTCGCTTCTGCCAAGGCGTTGTGGATGGTTACTGCATGGTCGCAACCTGGTACAGTAGGTACGCCAGCTTTTTTCATGGCAACAATCGCAGAAACTTTATTCCCCATAAGACGGATATGTTCTGGACGTGGACCAATAAAAGTAAAGCCTGAACTTTCTACAATTTCAGCAAACTCAGCATTTTCTGAAAGGAAACCATAACCCGGGTGAATAGCATCAGCACCGGTAATTTCTGCAGCAGTAATAATTGCCGGGATATTTAAATAGCTATCACTACTTGCGCCCGGACCAATACATACTGCTTCATCAACAAAACGTAAATGCATCAAATCCTTATCGGCATCTGAATAGATACCAACAGTCTTGATTCCTAATGTTTTACAAGCCCGGGTAATACGTAAAGCGATTTCACCACGGTTTGCAATTAAAACTTTTTGCAACATAGACGTCCCCGGGGTAATTACGCGCGATAACGGAATAAAGGTTGACCGAATTGGATAACTTCACCATTTTTCACTAAAATTTCTTCAATCACGCCACTTTGAGTTGCTTCAATTGGGTTCATGATTTTCATTGCTTCAATAATACCCAAAGTTTCACCAGCAGATACTGTTTGACCTACTTTAACAAATGGTGCTTCACCTGGGCTTGGAGCAGCGTAGAACACGCCAACCATTGGAGAAGTTTCAACTGCTCCACGCGGTGTTTTTGCAACTGGTGCTTCTGCAACAGGAGCAGCCGGAAGTGCTACACCAGCCGCAGCAACGACAGGATTGCGACGAGTTAAAGCGATTGATTGATCACCTTCTTTAACTTCGATCGCTTGCAAGTCAGACTCAATCATTAAATCGATGAGTTTCTTAATTTTGCGGATATCCATGGGCGACTATTCCTAAACTAGTTTGGGTTAGATGGTTGAATTTTTTCAATAGCGTAATCGAGTGCAAAGCGATAGCCTTTTGCACCTAAACCACAAATCACGCCAATTGCTTTATCAGATAAATAAGAATGATGTCTGAATGCCTCTCTTGCATGGACATTCGACAAATGTACTTCAATAAATGGAATGTCAACGCCAAGTAGGGCATCGCGTAGAGCAACAGATGTATGGGTGAGGGCTGCAGGGTTGATAATAATAAGCTCTACGCCTTCAGTTTGTGCTTGATGAATACGATCAACAATGGCACCTTCCCAGTTGCTTTGAAAAGTATCTAATGTGATTGAAGCTTGTTGAGCTTGGCTAATAAGTTGTTGGTTAATATCATCTAAGGTAAGATGACCATATACTTCTGGTTCGCGTTTTCCCAGCAAATTCAAATTCGGTCCATGAATCACCAAAATGGTCGAACTCATTCAGATTGCTCCAGCTCTAAAGTTGCAAATATTCTTTGCAAGATGTATGCAAAGTTTGCTTATTATGGCATATGTTTCTACAATTTTTTTTATAATTTGTTTTCATCGTCGCAGAAAGGGTATACCAAATTCGGCTTATATATTGTAAATTTTGCGATGATTTAGCAATGTTAAAAAATGACAAAATTTCAAGTAATTTAATGGAGCTTATTTTAAACTGAATTGACAAAAACAGTTCATGTATTTTGTGTAACGGCTATAGAGTTCTCTCCAATCACTAATAGCTCATTCCATCGAGTTAGATAATTTTTTGAACGGTGACATTGTTTCATATGCCAAGATGGATTACGGGAATGATAACCGACTTGTAAATAGTGACTACCGAATCGGTTACGAACTGTGCTGAGTGTTTGCATTAATTGTTGTCTTTGCTGAATCAACTCAAGAGGTTGCCATAAATCATCAATGTGATGTTGACGGGGATGCAAACCACAAAATAAAATTCCAATCTTAATGTATTTTTTATTTTCTTTATATAAAACATCTATTTGCTGCATAGCTGCTTTTGTTAATATGCATAAATCATCTGTTGCATAATTTAAGCCTATCGCTTGAGAAGACGCTTTTTTATAAGGTGGTTTATCTATTTTTTCATAAAGCATGACTTGAATGCAGGCACATAGTTGCTCTTGTTTCATTAAACGGCGATGAGCACGGTTGAGATGGAAAATAAGTGCTTGTTTAATAATCTCAATGCTGGATAAAGCTTGAGCAAAACTACGTGAAGCTAAAATTCGTTTTGTGACGATGGCAGGATCGTCAAGTTGAATACAGGATTGGCCTTTTAGCTCACGAATGGTACGGGCCATAACCACAGAAAAAGCTTTTGCTAGATGATGCTCATTGGCAAAAGTTAAGTCTAAGCATGAATAAATCTCATAACTCCGTAATTGTTTGACTAATTGATAGCCAATTCCCCACACTTCTTTGACCGAAGTATTTTGCATGAGATCTTCAAGAAGCAAAGGATCTAAAGTGATGAAATTACAAATTTTATTAAAGCTTGGAATCTTTTTAGCATAGTGATTGGCTAATTTTGCTTGAGTTTTTGAATATCCGATACCAATACAGCAAGGTAAGCTTAACCAATTTTCTAGAGTTTCTACGACGTTGACACAATAAGAGTGAATATCTATAGACTGTAGGTAAGGGGTAAGGCGAATAAAACATTCATCTATAGAATAAGCTTCTAAATCATCGGGCGAGAAAAACTCGCCAAGAACTGAAAAAAAGCGACGTGACATTTCAGCATATAAAGTGTAGTTGCTTGAATAGACGTGTACACCTGCTTGAAGAGCTTCTTGTTCGATCTGATACCATGGAATCCCCATTTTGATACCCATATTTTTTGCTTCTTCACTACGTGATACAACACATCCGTCGTTGTTAGAAAGTACTACAACTGGTAGACCAATAAGTTTGGGATTAAATAGTCGCTCACAACTCACATAACAATTATTAATGTCTACGAGCGCGTAAATTTCGCGGTGTGAGATTTCCATTATGATTCGCCCCCTTAAAAATATTGGTAAAACTACATATTGATATTGTTTTCATAAACACAGTGATGGGGAGTGTAGAATGAAAAATTTGTATCTTGAATATGTAACAAAATCAAGTTAACAAAATTTTTAGCAGAATACTAGGGTGGTTCTGTGGGTTTACCTCAGGTTAATAATGGAAAAAATAGATAAGGAATTAATATTTTTAATAAAAAAGGAGATCGCATTGATCTCCTTTTTGTGACACATTCAATGACAGTTTTTGATTACCACTTATGGCTATAAGAAACTTTAAGCGTTGCACCATTTGCCACTAAATGGCTAGTGTTATCGCTAGTTCGTAATAATTGGCTATAGAGAGGATAGTACTTGCGGTTAAACATGTTCTCTAAACCAATCGTCACAGTGTCTTTTTTGTTAAGTGCAAAGCTACTGATTAAATCTGCTGTTGTATATGATTTTACATCATAGCGACCAAAACTATTTTTGCCATTTAAGCGGTAATCTTCTGAACCGAAGTAAGTGGCTTGCAGGCGGTTCGTCCATGTTTCCGTTGGGCTATAAGAAATATAACCTGTCAGTTTTAATGGTGGAATACGGAAGCCTGTCATATCTTGTTCAGCACCGTTTTGCGGCTTTTCACGACCTTTCATCCACGTAACACTACCACCAGTTCCCCAAACATTGGCATCGTCAAGATAATCAAATGTTGCTTCAACACCAGTGACTTTTTCTTTGGTTCTAGCGAGTACTAAACCATTGTTGAAAGATTGCACAGCACCTAGGTCGGAAGTAGAGTGGAAGACCGCTAAACTTGAAGAGAAGTTATTGAAGTTTCCTTTCCAACCCAACTCGTAGTTATCTACTTTTACGGGTTCTAAGAATGATGAACCAAGGTTAAAACCTTCACCAGCATTACGAATAATCAAACCAACATCAGGTAGTTGGAAACCTTGGTTAAACGATGCATAAATCGAGTTTTGATCATTCGGTGAGAAAGTCAAATTGGCGTTGTATAACCATGCATCGGCTTTCACTTTTCCGCCTGGAACTGTATAAGGGTTAGTCTTGCCTAATTGTGATAATGGAACAAAGCTATCAATTTGGGCGTAGCTATCTTCATAGCGTGTACCGGCTTCTGCTGACCATTGATCATTAAAGCGGTGCTTTAGCTGTACAAAACCACCAACACTTTGCGTGGTGAGCTCAGGCAAATAAATAAGCTTGCCAGTTTTTACAAATTCTAAGCCACCAGATTGATCATAAATTTTTTGATCGAAAACATCTAAAGGCATTTCGCTTTTTTCACGGCTAAAGTCGCCCCCCCAAACCAATGAGGTATCTCCTAAAAACTCAAGTGGTGTGGTAACAGTTAAGCGGCTACCGAGTACGTTATTTTCTTGATAAATCTGATCGACTTGTCCACCACGATTTGCATTTTTTCGTGCATCAAATGGTGAAAAACGGGTAAAGAAGTCGCGGTAATAAATTTGAGCATCAACTTTATTACCAAAAAAGTCTTTATGGTTATAGGTTAAATTGTAGATCTGGTTTTCGTTTTTATTTTGGTCTTTGAGCTTTAGGCCTTTAATGGCTTTGGCTGGTACGGTTCCGGCAGGGGCATTCTTCACACTTGGGTCAGATGCATAATCTGAGTCTTGCTCAGCATTGTAGTAGTTTGCAGCAAACTGTAGGTATTGGTTGTCATCAATATGATAACCAAGTTTACCACCTACGCTGTAAGCATCGGCATCATATAAATCGCCTTGACTTGGTTCCGGTGCAACACGGTCACCACTTGCATCGTACGGACTACCAATACGTTGGTAACCAAAGTCGAGCGCATAGTCAAAAGCGTTAAAGCTGCCTGTGAAATATTGATGAATATCGCCACTTAAAGCATTAGAACGGAAATTTGTTAAAGGTGTTTGAAGTCCAACCACGGTTTTAGCTGTAGGTTCACCGCCCGCAGCTTTCGTAGTAATTGAAATAATACCACCAGAAGCACCACCACCATAAATTGCGTTACTGCCTCGAATGACTTCAATATTTGCAATACTTTCAGGATCAATTGCTGAAAGTCCGCGTGATGTGTCACGTGTCAGGTTCATTGGTACGCCATCGACCAAGATGAGGGCATTACGGCCACGTAAAGTTTGACCATAATCGGTAATGGTTCGGCTTGAATCTGATAGGCCCGGTACGGCTTTCGCTAAAACGGTTGCAATACTGCCAGATGAACCATTTCTTAAAAGTTCAATTTGTTTTTCATCTAGCTTAGTGACTTGCTTGGCAGAAGTAGAAAGTTCATCTGCACGTGAAGCGGTAATTGTGATTGTAGGTAATGCTTCAGGCTTTTTTTCAGCATCGGTTGTCTCAGAAGACGAGGCTGCAAAGGCTGAGTTTGAGAGAAAGATGGCCCCACCAAGTGAAAGGAGTGGAATAATATTTTTTACTTCAGACTTCCTCGTAAAAAGTTTGTGACTTTTTATCTTATTTCCCATTGTCTCGCCCTGAGAGTGATTTTAAATTTGTCGAATTATAAGTGAGAATGATTGTAATTCACAATATCGTTGTTGGACAAAAAATAATAAAATTTATTTTTATTAATTGTTGTGTAGAGGAAGGTGCATCCATCGCTCTACACAACTGAAAATTTATGAGATTTCTTTATAAGAATTCAAATGATTTTGATGGGCACGGCGAATAATGCTGCGGTCATCGCCCAGTACAAACAGCTGAACGGATTGTTGTTTCCATGCCGCAATATCTTCAGGTTGTCGGGGAATAGCACAGAAATGCTTTTGACTATTTTTAGTCTTTATATACATCTCTTGAACTTTTTCTTTCACTTTTGGATGACTAGATTGCCATGGCATTCCCATAGATTGAGAAAGGTCGACAGCACCTTCCAGAATAATATCAATACCTTCAACTTTTAATATTTCATCTAGTTGTTCTAGTCCTTCCAAGCTTTCAATCATGGCAACGACAACAGTTTCGTTTGCTGCGTATTGAACAAAACTAGCTAAATCATCCATGCCATATCGATTTAACCTTGTCGAGTTGAGACCTCTTTGCCCAAGAGGCATATAGTGACAATAGTTCACGGCTTCTTGTGCTTGCTGAGCATTTTCTATACGCGGAAAAACAATACCCGTTACCCCTGCATCGAGCAGAGGTAGAACTAAATGGTTGGCGTTTAACGGCACCCTCACAAAGACATCAAGACTCATGGCTCTAGCAGCTAAAATCATGGTCTCGACTTGAGACGTACTAAATAAAGTATGTTCCAAGTCGATAATAATAAAGTTGTAGCCCGCAAGTGCCATTTGCTCGACATTAATCGGAGAAGCTACGGAACAAAAGATTCCGTAGAGCGTCTCGCCATTTGCTATTCGTTTCTTAAAAGAAATCGAATGCTTATTCATATTCAATTTCCTTAATCAGGCTGAGCGGGTTCGGCGTGGTTTGTACTCTTAAGCGAATTTCTGGAAGGAAACGGCGGCTTGCGAGTTGTTCAATATCGATGGTGTCATCTGTAAAGTTAAACAATTCATATCGCTCGGCAAACTCTGGGTGAGCTTCTTTATGCTGATTAATAATGGTTCTTAACATGGTCCAGAATTTGATTTCATCGAAGTCATAATGTTCATTTAAGAAAATCGCTAACTCAGCCAGATTTACAAACCAAAGCGCATCTTGAGTAAAGTCTCTTAACTCATTTGGAGAGTGGGTTTCCAAGAACGAGTTCGGGTTAATCTTGGCGTGCTCTTTTGGCGCATCTTGTAAGTTGGGTAAAAGGCTCGGCTCACGTAAAAGATGACGACTAAAACGAATTCCATCATGGAAATCTTTCAAAGCCGCTTTAACGGGTAAGCCATTTTTATGAATTAGTACCATGTTTTGTGCATGTGATTCTAAAGCGAGGCCGTGACACCACAAAATATGCATGATTGGTAAATAAGCATTGCTGAGTAATTTTTCTAACCAGAACTCAATACCATACTCTTGGATCCACTCATCGATTAGTGGTTTTTGGTCCGTATCAACTTGCATTAGACCCGTTACAGGCGTTGCTGATTCGCCTTCTTTTAAGTAGCTGTAAATACTTTCGCGCCAAATGCAAGCCAGTGCGCCGTATTGAACAGGTAGCGCAATTTGCTGGTTCACTGAAAGACCGCCGATCTCTCTTAAAATAACAGGCTTACGCTGTTTTTCTAAAATATGGTCTTGTTCAATAATGTTATAAAGCCAGTCACTCATTTTCGCCGCATTTTGAACGGTATGCGGTGCCAATACACGAGAGGTAGAAGTATTGACCAAGTTCATTGCCAATTTAAGAGAAAGCGCTGAGATGTCGCTAATATTTGATAATGTGCGAATCGACTGTTGCGGTAAATAAGTCGGACCTTCAATATCTAACGGGATGATCAGTTGGTTGCTAATCGCATCTTGATAATATAATTCAATAATTTTATCCCACTGCCACGGGTGAATTGGGGTGAGGATATAATCTTTAAAATCTATATTTTGCTCTTTCAATTGATCGTTAATGGCTTGTAGATCTTTTTCTGAAAAATGCTGTTTATAAAGCTGCTCTAAGTTAATGGTTTCACTTAAAACCAGTTTGCATAAACTGTTATGAGTTGCCACCCATTGAACCGTAAAACCTTCAGAAAGCTCTGGTGCATATTTTTGATTTTCTTTTAAATCGAAGCCGATACGAGACTTAAAACTCGGGTGATATAAATGGGCGTTGGTAATCCGCGCTTCTTGTTCTAAATAAGGCAAAGTTCTTAAAGGTTGGGCAGGTATTTGGCTCAAAGTCTGCGCATGTTTAACGTAAGTTAAATTGAGTTCATCATTAAAGTTTTGCCATTTAACTGGGTCAGCTTCAATAATATTTTTTAAATCGGCAAGTAGCGTTTTTAAGCTAGGACGAGTTTCAGCATCTAAACTAATATCAGAACGGACTAAACTCGAAGGATTTAACTTAATTCGTTTAAAACTAAAATGTCGTTTGGCCGCGCAAGTATAAAAAACGGTATCGGAAATATAAAACTTGATCTGACCTTTAGAAAACTCGTATTTAAAAGTATTTTCAAAAATGAGTGCTTCTAATAATTGACTCATCACGCGATTTTCCGCGAGGGTTTTATAATTGGTTTGTTGTGTTGGTTGAAGAGGGCAAAGCGCTTCTGCACCGCGATATTTATAAATAGGGTTTTCAACTTCAATCCAGATAGGATTGCCACCACTGTGGTAGAGCGTATTTAACATATTTGCCTTGATTGGTAATGTGAGTGAATTAATTAATAAATCGCGATATTGCTGGCCTTTGGCGCTAAAATTTTCTTGCGTGAGCGTAAGGCGTGTGGCTTGCCAAAGCTCAGATTCTTCAATGGCCGTAACTCGTGCAATTGCACTGATGAGATGAGCAATGTGATTGATCACGAGGTAATATTTTAAAAAGATCCATGCATCTTTCTGAGAGAACCAAACGGTACTATCTTCAGAAATAGATGAGTCATCTTCTATCATTTCTGGAACAATGCTAATGCCTTCCATGTCTCGAAGAATAAGGCGATGTGGATAGCCGTTTTTAAATTCCATTAAACTATTTTGCATGTGCGCTTCTACGCTAATGCCTTTGTTTGCAAACAACTCAATTAATGGAATGAGTGAAACTTTAACGTACTGTTTCCACCAGAAAGTAATGAAGTCTTTCGCGTTTTTCGATTGTAGATTTTGGTTGGGTGCCGCTTGCTGAATAATGCTTAAAAGCGGGATTTCATGATTTTCATTTTCTTCAACCAAGCCACCGAGCATTCTGGTATTTTCTAATGTCTCTGGCGTGAGTCCTGCTCTATAAAGAATACCAAATGAACTCTCAAGCTCTGGAATTTTGACTGTTTTTGCCTCTAACTCCGGCAGAAACACAAGGTCTGGATATTGCTCATTAATCTTTTGATTAATAATAATTTTGCTCGCATCAATCGCGCGTTCCATTTCATCCATTGGGTTATTACGAATGAAACTGGTAATTCGTACATCAATTGATAGCTTTAAGAATAGATTCGATTGAGGCAACCATACTGTACGAACGGATGAGGTCGGCCATACGGTTTGACCTAAAGCTCCCAGATAGATCACGTCTTGGTTATCTAAATATTTCTTCAAAGATGGATGTTGACGTAAGAAGTTAGCTTGCCACGGATGGGTTGGCATTAGCTCGTAATTTGCTAAGTTTTCTTGCAAACGCTCTTTTGCAGTTTCTACAACTTTATCTTCAATACGGTGAGAAGGCTGTTCTTCACTTACAAGCTTTTGAATTAAAGAAGAATGAATTGCAAAGTAATGAAGTTGGAAACTTGCGCCTAACTCGGGGCTATATTTTTTCATGTCTTCTTTAGAGAAACCTAAATTGGCTTTAGAGGTCACATGAAAAGGGTGACCATATAACATGCCTTGTTCGGTTGCCTGAAAACCACTTAACGCTTTAGTTACTGTTTGGGAAGGCCTATTTTCTAAAAAGAATTTTGTATTTTCGATACTATTGGCAATATCGGAGTACAGGTTCTTATTTTGGTTTTTATCTTTAAATAAGCTATTCAGTTCATCTGTAATCAGCTTCACTAATTTTTTTGGGTCGGTGAGCGAGTCAAATGTATTGTCGTTTAAATTTTGCAGAACAAAACCACGTTGATATCTATGATAACCAGTGGTGGATAGATGCTGAACTGCACCATAAACAATCGTATTAGATGCATTAAAAGTATAAGCAAAATACAGGGTGTCTGGGCGCTCTGCATACAGTGTGAATAAAGGAGAATCTTGAGCTGGGATAATATGCTTTTCAAGATTTACTTTGAGTTCACGAAAGAAAGTATTCAGGTACTGTTCGAAAAGTTTATAAGACCATGCATCGGTTGTAATAATTGAGTTCATTCTTGTGCCTCTTCTAAAATTGTATCCATTAAGAATCTGTTCAAAATCACCACTAATCCCGCACCGATAAAAAATAGTGAGGTGCAGATTAATGCAGCAGTAATATTGAAAAATGAGTAGGTGAGCGTGATCGTGATTGGGCCAATAAGTTGTCCTAAGACAAAGGCACTGTTAGAAATACCAATCACTTTTCCTTGGCTTTGAGCGCCGGCTTTTAGAGAAATTGTGTGCAAGATCGAAGGAATAAGGGCTGCAAAGCAGAAGCCTTGTATGAGTCGTAATACAAGAATCAGCCAGAGATTAGAAACCCAGATCAATGCGAAAATCGTGATGCCGCAAATTAAGGATGCGTAAATGAAGTTATTAAAAGAATCTCCTTTATCATCATTTCTTTTTCCCCAATAGGTTGCAGCAATAAATGCTGCTCCCCATGAAAGCGCATGAATTGTTCCCGTTAAACTCGCAGCAGATAACGATGAGTGAGTGCTTTGGCTTATTTCACTAATGTATAAAACAAAGCATGACACCAAACCAAAGCCGCCCGCTTGAACTAAAATGCCGGCGCTTAACCATGAAAAAATCGTTCTATCAAAGAAAGCTGGAAGCTTAGATTTCTCTTTGGTTTTTGTGGTTTCGGTTTTAACGGGATTGGTTAATACAAATGACGCAATCACAATGAGTGTCATCACAACAAATGCTGTCGCGTTGAGTAATACTTCAACCCGCCATTGATCCATAAATATCCCGCCGAGCACGGGACCACATAGGCAAGCTAGCGCAACACTACTTTGTAGTTGCCCAAAAGCGGCACCACGTTGTTGTTCATTAGAAAGATATGAAACATAGGCATTTAAAATCACGGAAAGACCGCAAAAACCCAGTAAAATTCGCGCGAAAATAAACAGGTATAAATGCTGGGCGCTCGCCATGAGCAGTATTGAAATACAGAAACCAGCCAGAGAAAGTAACAAGGCTTTTTTATGGCCGAATGTGTCGGATAGATGACCCACAATTGGTGCTGTAAATAAGCTGCCAATAGCTGGAGCTGCGAGTGCCAAACCTGCCCAGATAGTGGGAGCACTCATATGCGCAGTCAGTTTTTCCATATAGAGCGGCATGATTGGAATCAGCACCATGAGCCCGAAAGTGGAAAAAAACTGACAGAGCAAAATAATGAAATGATCTAGGCGAGATGAGTGCATGATTTAGATATCCATGGTCTCATAGCTAGAAACAGATAAGCTCTGATAAGGGTTTGGCGTACTTCCGATTTTACTTGGCATACCTGTTGAGTCGCTTTCTTGCGCAAGTAGAGGAGTAAGTAGCTGTTTGAATGGCCAAGTCTTATTGTCAAAAAGATAAGTTTGAATTTGAGATTTTGTTTGTTCTGAAATAGATTGGGTTTCTACAAAATCTTGAATAATGTCTTGAACCATTTCCCAGAAATCGCTTTCTGTACGATCCGTATATTTCAAAGTAGCTAAAGCAATCGGGTAGAGGTTAATTTGAATCCCTAGGGTAATGAAGTAATTAAATAAGTCTTCATTTTTAGTAAAGATAAGATTGTTCGGTGTGCTGGTATCGATGGTATAAATCGGAGGGGTAAAACCACTTTCTTTAATGGCTGTGGTACATATTCTTAAGGTATCGTGGTCACGCAAAACAAAGCATTTCAACTTATTATTTTCATAACACACCATGGTGTTTTGCCCGTGGCATTCAGGCATGATTCCTTTTGCCCAAAGCGTTAAGAATGTTTGAATAAAATGAACACTTAAGTCTTTTAGTAATGACCATTTGTCACCTTCAACGCCTAATGTTTCCCATGGGTCAACATAGGTACAGCTTAAAGCTGACATAGTGATTGGCGTGACATTTTTATCTTGGCAAAAGTCGGGTAAATGTCGGACTTGGCAACCGATTACACCTAAATTTTTTACAATCGGCTCTTGTTTACCCAGCACCCACCAGTGGGTTTCATTGCTCAAAAAGAGACGATTTTTTATTAGAGCAGTTTCATTAATGACGTCATTTAAAAAATCATAAGCCGTATGACCATTCATTAAATAACGGCCTGGCATAGAGCGGATTGCACCTAATGTTTTGGCATTGGTCGAGAGTTTTAAGTGCAGAGTAGGGTTTGTGTTGTGAATAAGAGTTCTTAAAGAAGAAGTCGGTAAACCAATTGTGGTGACATGGTTTAGGTCAATACCGTCGTACTTATTTTCTTCAAACTTTAAATAGCGATGTTGCGTCTCTAACAAAGGCAGGGCTAAGTAATCATCTGAAAGCTGAGCCATTTTGTGAGCAATATGACTTTCCTCAACTTCTGATAACAGAAGCTCTTTATGAGGAATCGACTCTATATTGTTGATGACGTCATCCTTCTTAAATGCCCACCAATACACCTCAATTTCTTTTTGAGTTGTGAGTGGTGTAAGTTCACCTTTTGAGTGAGCGAATGGATGAAATGGACGGTCAGCTACCAGCGATAGCAATTCACTAGTAATCAAAGGCGAAGAAAATGAAAGGGCTGACTGTAAAATTTGAGGAATTTTTTCAGCCGTTACTAAGTTGTCGAGCCAATAATCAATCGCTTTTTGATGGTGTGGGGATGGCCACCAAGTTGCTTGGGTTAAATAGTTAAAAACTTCAGAAATAGAAATTTTAGAAGTTGTATTGCTCAATAGGTTATGAAGCAAAACTTCGGGTTGGGTAACATAGAAAGGATTTACACCATCTACTTTTAAACAGCTGAAATAGAGTTCCAACTCATCATTGAGAGTAATTGCCAGATAAGGCTTTTTATAGGAAATATGATCTCTAAAATCTCCATAATTCTCCATGTAGAGTGCATCTATCGTTTTTTGTAGTTGTGCTGTGTAAATCCGATCTAACATTTTAGTTATTCCTATTCTTATAAAAGCGGTAGAACCGTGCCAACGTTTTGTTCTTGTGCAGCATTGAAGAACCATTTAGCGCAGACAATGTCATCAATCGCCATGCCCATTGGGTTGAGCAAAATGATTTCATCTTCGCGTTCGCGGCCGTTTTTATGACCAATAATGATGTCGCCAAGTTCAGCATGTAGTTTTTCACGGCTGAATAAGCCATCCTCTACCAGCACGTTGATGACTTTCTTCTCTCGGTTTGATTGGTCCCAGTCATCTACAATCACTTTGTCGACTTTTAAGAAGACTTCAGGCTCGATATCCATAATTGAAATATTTGAAACAAAGCAGCCTTTTTTAAGCCACTCAAATGGAATGTAAGGTTTATCTGAGACTGTGCAGGTAATAAGGACGTCAGCTTGCTGAATCGCAGACTTAGCACTGTCATGAATTTCAATTTCTAGATGTGGATATTCTGATAAGAACAATGCTTTGAGTTTTTCAGCTGCTTCAGGGTTTACATCAAATAAATGTACTTTTTTCACTTGAGCATATTGTTCAAGCACAGTTTTAATTTGCATTTGAGCAATTGGACCGCAGCCAATTACAGTAATGTCTGAAAAGTCTTTTTTCGCTAGATATTTAATCGAAACACCAGTAATTGCCGCAGTTCGCATGGCACTGATGAGACTGCCTTCCATCACCGCAACTGGATAATTTGTTTCTGAGTCATTTAAAACAATCAGTGCGCTGGCACGCGGAATATTGAATTTTTTAGGGTTATGTTGTCTTGAACCAATCCATTTGATTCCAGCAATCGGGTCGTTGCCGCCTAAATAACAAGGCATTGCAATAATACGGTCGGCAATATGGTCTGCACCTTGCCAGCGAAGATAAGGTTTTAAAGGTTGTACAAACTGTTTATTTGCATGCAGGGTTAAACCTTCAGTAATCGCTTCAATAAATGAATTACTATGATTTGCGCCAAGATTTAATAAATCTGATTGACTTAAATAGCGAAGGGTAGCCAAATTGCTCATGAATATTTCCTAAGGAGAAGGTTAAACAACATTTTGTAAAGTAAGGTTTTCTTGGCGTCGTAAGTTTCGATTGAAATGACGCTTCTTGATCATTTCGAACCATTCATCTTCATAGACCAGATCGAGATAACGGTCGCCACGATCGGGCAACAGTGTTAAGACGCACGATCCATCAGGAATGGTTGGAATCAGTTTTTTGATGGCTGAAATTGATGAGCCACTTGAACCGCCAGCAAAGATTCCTTCATGCTCAAGAAGTTCTCTGCAACCGAGTGCAGACTCATAGTCATCTACATAAATGACATCATCAATTTCATCGGGGGAGAGTAGCGGTGGGACTGTACTTGCACCAATCCCAGGAATTTCGCGTGGACCAGATGTACCACCGAACAACACAGAGCCGACGATATCGACTGCGATCACTTTTAATTCTGGAAATCTTTCTTTAAGGCGACGAGATACGCCCATAATCGTGCCAGAGGTACTTGCCCCAATCACGAGGTAATCAATCTTGCGATCAATTTGATTTAGGATTTCTTCTGCTTCTCCAAAATAATGGCTTTTCCAGTTATTTGGGTTGGCATACTGATTAATCCAAACAGCATTTGGAAGCTGTTGGCAGAGTCGTTTTACAGTGTCGATTCTGGTTTTTAAATAACCGCCGTTTTGATCTTTTTCAGAGACCATTTCGATATTGGCCTTGTAGAGCTTCAACATTTGTAAGTTTGCTGAGGCAATTTTCGGGTCAATAACGGCAGTAAATTTTAATCCATATATTTTGCAGGCCATTGCAAGCGCAATCGCTAAGTTCCCTGATGAGCTTTCAACAATATGACTATCTTTATTAATCACTCCAGATTTCAGGCCTTCCTGTAGCATGAATAATGCCGGACGGTCTTTAATACTTCCTCCTGGGTTTAACAATTCCATTTTCGCAATCACTGAGATCGATTGATGCGTGAATAGCCTTGATAATTGTAGTAGTGGCGTTTTACCTATGCAGTCGAGAATATTTTCATGGATCATGGTAGATCTTCTCAGGTTTTTATGTGGTGTGAATGATAATGATTATTAATTTAATTATTATTACCATTTGTGCCATGATTGTTGCGGTTTGTAACTAAAAACAGGAGGGACTTAGAGGATTTTTCACTAATTTTTTTTATCTAATTATTTGAATCGTAATATTTAAGTTTTACAAAAGGATTAATAAATAAATCTTTTTAAATATAATGACATAGGCAATAAATTACTTTAGAGCTAAAAAAATTAATTTAATTAAGACAGATGCGAGAAATTATTTTGAAGAAATAAAATGAAATTTATGACCTCATCCGCGTAATTGATGCATCACTATTCTGTCTTGAGCATGGGTAGATTTAAGGCTTAAAGAAGAGATAAATATTTAAAGACTGACTTAAGATGCTTTGAATAATGAACTGAAATTGATCAAGTGGCAGTTATTGATATGAAAATGTCTGAAAATGATACGCTTAGATAGATATGATCATTTCCATAAGCGCTATATTTTCCACGGATCAGTTGAGCCTAGAAAATATAGGAATGCGTGTTTCGCATTTTGTCTTATGGGTCTTTCAAGCTGTCTTTGTCATAAAAGACAGCTTTTTTTTATGGCGATTTAATAAGTAGAAAAGTTATGAACGATAGCATTGTTTAGCTTTTTCATAAGCCTCAAGATTAATGCATTGAGCACCCAAGCTTGTGATTTGTGCTTGGTCGAGTTGAAGTTCATCCCATTTTTGCATTTGCTCGAGCAGCCAATAAAAGTCTTCTACTTTTGGAAGTGCACTTTCTTTTACTAAATGACGGACAATATCCTGAATCATATAGTATTTGTCGACATGTACTTCTTCTGAACAATGGAAGCGCACAATTCCAAACTCGACTAATAATTTTAAAATTGGAGCAAACTCGTCTAACTCACTCAATTCTTGTTGGGCCTTCATAATTGCCGTGGTGAGTGCAACTAGTGTTTGTGGATGCTGTTCAGCCCATTCTTGAGTTACGGCTAAAACCTTATCAGCCACAGGTGGAATAATGTTTTGACTTGAGCAAATCATTTTACTTAAACCTAAAAGCTCTCCTTGAGTATTCCAAGGTTCTCCTACACAAAAACCATCAATCACATGTTTGTCTAATGCTTCAACCATATAAGGTGGCGGTAATGTTTTGAGCTGGATAGATTGAGCAAGTTCAGGCTTTGCTAAGGCGAGCCACTCTCTTAAACAATAATGATGAATAGAATGCTTAAATACATGCGCTAAAGAAATGGAGTGACCTTGTTCGAGATAATCTGCCACTTTTTGCGCTGTTACTTGAGCCATATCATTTTTTTGAATTGCAAGTTGATGAGTAAGTTTTTGACTTAAGCTAATGAAAGCACGGTTTTCACTTAAAACGAGTGATGTTTGTAGTGGCGTGCCAATTTGATCTGTGCCGACAGCCGCCGCAGGTAACATTGCAGATAAGCAGTGTGCTGCATCTAATAGACCAAAAGCAAGACGGTCTCGAAGACTTGCCCATGATGCTTCTTTAACTAAAGTGACATCTAAACCCACCTCTTCAAAGAAGCCTCTTTGTTTTGCCCAAAGCAATGCAAGACAATCAAGCAAAGGAATATAGCCGAGTTGTAATTGAGTCTTTTCTAATGTGCTCATTTATTCATCCTTTAGTTGATTGTTGAGTAATTTTTGGGCATCAAGTAACCGCCGTGCCATTTCTCCAATCGTTATACGGTGACTCATGGCATTTTTTCTGAGAAGTTGGAAAGCTGTATCTTCAGGCAGACCGTGGAGTTGCATCAGTAACACTTTGGCCTTTTCAACATCTTTACGATCAGCCAGTTTTGTTTGAGCCTCTTTTAAATCACCTTCGAGTTTTTTGTGTTTTTTATATTGCTCAATCGAGATTTCTAAAATGGTATGTAAGCGGGCAGGATCTATGCCATCTACAATATAAGCCGTTACTCCCGCATCGATGGCTTGTTTGATGGTGTCTTTATCTGAATTTTTAGTGAACAGGACAGTCGGTAGGTCATAGCTACTCACACAACTTTCAATAATGTCACGATGAGGATGATCCATATCGAGCAAGATCACATCGGCTTGTAAATGCTCGAGACGAAAAATATTTAAATGGTCCAAAGTAAGGCAAGCGACCACTTCAAAATCATTTTCAAGCAGACTTTTTCTTATATAGTCTGCTCGCGCATGATCATCATCAATAAGGGCTATTTTGAGTTTTGGCATAAGTTCAGAAAATCAGGCTAAGAAAATGCGCCAATTCGACGCGTTTTTTGTTATGAGGTTTTAAGCAAGATTAGTGCCATCCAAAACTAAACAAAAAATCCAGTTTAAGTGGCATTTCAGCAAGCTAAAGAATGAATGTGGTCAATCTTGGTGCAAAAATACGATTCATTTTGTGGCAAGACATATTTTTATTTCAACTATTTAAGTGTACAGCGATGGGGCAAATAGAATAAGACATTATTTTTATAAGATAGCTGGCGAAATTATATCTATATGAAATTAAAAATAAAAAAATTTTAAATTAAATTTGTATAAGAATTGGCATGCAAAATGCTTACTTAATTACAGGTCGAAGACGACCATAAGTTTTAAAGACGGCCAACGATGTCCGTTCTGATCGAAT
The DNA here is from genome assembly GCF_031798995.1 of Acinetobacter sp. V104_13. Taxonomy (NCBI): domain Bacteria; kingdom Pseudomonadati; phylum Pseudomonadota; class Gammaproteobacteria; order Moraxellales; family Moraxellaceae; genus Acinetobacter; species Acinetobacter sp. V104_13. The sequence continues at coordinate 253,292 of NZ_JAVQNP010000025.1, forward strand.
TTGTGAGTGCAACTGTGCACACAAAGAATTTACGTTCAGTCGGAGTGAAGGCCATGTCTTTATTTTTATTGCATAAAAAAGTTACATCTGAATTATCTAATTTTTCAGTTCCAGCGATGCGAGCCTTCTCTATGAGGGGGCTCGCTTTTTTTATTTCTTTTTATGACTTTGCTGTGCATTGGGTGTCATTAACGAGTGGGAAAAATGGATTCCAAGCAGCTACATGCTTTGTGAGATTGATTCGCTTCTCGGTAGAACACAAGGCAAAAAAACAATGTCTATTTGAGAACACAATAACGCAGCTTAAAAGCAACGTGATTTGAGGAGAAACACTATGAAATTGGTAATGATTGGTCATGGTATGGTGGGCCACAAATTCATCGAAGCCATTTTAGAAAAAGCAGATGATGAACTGGAAATCACGATTCTCGCGGAAGAACCTCGTATCGCCTATGACCGTGTACATTTGACAGAATATTTCTCTGGGAAATCAGCAAAAGATTTATCTTTAGCACGTTTTGACTTTGCTGATGCTCATGGCATTGACTTACGTCTAAATACAAAAGCAACTGCAATTGATACAGCTGCACAAACAGTCACAACCAATCATGGTGATGTCATCAGCTATGACAAATTGGTGTTGGCAACTGGTTCGTATGCATTCGTTCCACCAATTCCGGGTAATGACCGTGAAAACTGCTTTGTTTACCGTACGATTGAAGACTTAGATGCGATTCGTGCAGCGAGTCTCAATGCAAAAACAGGTGTAGTGATTGGTGGTGGTTTACTTGGACTTGAAGCTGCAAAAGCTTTACGTGATTTAGATTTAGAAACACATGTTGTTGAGTTTGCGCCACGTTTAATGGCAGTTCAAATTGATGATTTGGGCGGTAAAGTTTTACGCCGTAAAATTGAAGACCTTGGTGTAAAAGTTCATACACAAAAAGCGACACAATCTATCGAATGTGGCAACAGCACTACACATGTAATGAAATTTGCAGATGGTAGCGAGCTTGAAGCAGATGTCATTTTATTCTCGGCGGGGATCCGTCCACGTGATGAACTTGCACGTAACAGTGGTCTCGCGATTGGTGAGCGTGGCGGTATTGTCATTAATGATTACTGCCAAACTTCAGATAACAATATTTATGCCATTGGTGAATGTGCGCTTTGGCAAAATAAAATTTATGGTTTGGTTGCACCGGGCTATGACATGGCGCGTATTGCAGCAAAACACATTTTAGATGAAGAGTGTAATTGCTTCGCTGGTGCAGACATGAGCACCAAGTTGAAGTTGATGGGGGTGGACGTTGCTTCTGTAGGTGATGCACATGCCATGACTCCGGGAGCATTAAGCTATTTCTATGCAGATGAGCATGCACTGGTTTATAAAAAGATTGTTGTAAATGCAGATAAAACCAAATTGCTGGGCGCAGTTTTGGTGGGCGATGCGAAAGAGTACAACGATCTTTTACAAATGATGTTAAACGGTCTGGCTTTACCTGAAGTTCCTGAAAGCTTGATTATGCCAGGCTTTGAACAATCAGCAGGTAAGTCTGGTGGTAGCGGTGTAGATTTACTTCCAGACAGCGCGACCATTTGTTCATGTAACAACGTATCAAAAGCGGACATCTGCCAAGCAATTAGCGATGGTTCGACCTCTTTAGGTGCATTAAAGAAATGCACCAAAGCAGCAACAGCATGTGGTGGCTGTGCACCATTAGTGACGCAAGTGTTGAAGTCAGAGTTACAACGTCAAGGTGTGACTGTAAATAACCACATTTGCGAACACTTCCCGTACTCGCGTCAAGAGTTGTATCACTTGGTTCGTGTCAATGAAATCAAAACTTTTGATGATTTGATTCATCAACATGGTCATGGTCTAGGATGCGATATATGTAAACCTGCTGCCGCAAATATTCTGGCATCTTGCTGGAACGATTTCGTACTTGAGCCAAGTCATGCAGGCTTACAAGACAGTAATGACTACTATTTGGGTAACATCCAAAAAGACGGTTCTTACTCGGTTGTACCGCGTATGGCAGGTGGTGAGGTGACTCCAGATGGTTTAATCGCGATTGGTCAAATTGCGAAGAAATATAACTTGTACACCAAAATTACTGGCGGTCAACGTGTTGACATGTTCGGGGCGCAAGTTCATGAGCTTCCATTCATTTGGGAAGAGCTGAATGCTGCGGGCTTCGAGTCTGGTCATGCTTACGGTAAATCATTGCGTACCGTGAAATCTTGTGTGGGTAGCACATGGTGCCGTTACGGGGTAGACAACTCCGTTGGTTTAGCGATTGAACTTGAAAACCGCTACAAAGGTTTGCGTTCACCGCATAAATTGAAAATGGCAGTGTCTGGCTGTACTCGTGAGTGCGCAGAAGCACAAGGTAAAGACGTTGGTATTATCGCGACCGAAAAAGGGTGGAACCTTTATGTCTGTGGTAACGGTGGTATGAAACCACGTCATGCCGAGTTACTTGCATCTGACCTTGATAAAGCAACACTCATCCGTTACATCGACCGTTTCTATATGTTCTACATCCAAACAGCAGACCGTTTACAACGTACCAGTGTATGGCGCGACAACATGGAAGGCGGCTTAGATTACCTTAAATCTGTAGTGGTGGATGATTCACTTGGTTTGGCTGCCGAGCTTGAGCGCCGTATGGAACACATCATTGGCACATATCAAGACGAATGGCGTACTGCGGTGGAAAATCCTGAAGTTCGTAAACGCTTCCAAACGTATATCAACGCAGGAGCAAATGAACAGGCCGATCCACACATTCAATTTACAACTGAACGTGGTCAAATTCGCCCATTAACTGAAGCTGAACGTTCAGAAGACCGTATTCCAATGGTTGAAGCATAAAGGAGAGTTTCTATGAATATTGTACAAGACAAAAATATGCTTCCTGATGATCAATGGATTGATGTGTGTGCACTCGATGATTTAACCCCAAACACTGGCGCGGGTGCGCTAGTGGGTGGACAAGCGGTAGCAATTTTTCGTGTAGGACATGAAAAACGTGTTTACGTGCTGAGTAATAAAGATCCGTTTAGCCAAGCGAATGTGATGAGCCGCGGCATTATTGGAGATTTACAAGGCGAACGCGTCGTTGCATCGCCAATCTATAAACAACATTTTAGTTTGGCAACGGGCCGTTGTTTAGAAGATAAAGACCAAAAATTGGCGGTTTACCCGAGCAAAATTGTTGATAGCCGTGTTTGGGTCAATGCGGTGCCGCAAAAAACTTATATTACCAATACAGGTGTATCACAAGACAAACTTAAACTGGTGCTGATCGGAAATGGTTTGGCAGGGATGCGTTGTCTGGAAGATTTACTTGATATGGCGCCAGATCGTTATGAAGTTACGGTGATTGGTGAAGAACCATGGGGGAACTATAACCGTATTATGTTATCTCCAGTTTTATCAGGCGAAAAAACCATTGAAGACATTATGTTGCATCCACCGAAGTGGTACGACGATAAAGGTATAAAATTTATTGCCGGTGATAAAGTCGTAAAAATTGATCGTCCGCGTAAAGTGGTTTACACCGAAAAAGGTCAGACAGTTGATTATGATCGTTTGATTCTGGCAACAGGCTCGGCACCATTTATTCCACCAGTTCAGGGTGTCGACTTAAAGGGTGTGTTAACTTTCCGCGATATTTATGATGTCAACACCATGATTGAATACTGCGGTTCAAAAACCAATGCAGTGGTGATTGGTGGCGGTTTACTCGGTTTAGAAGCGGCGTATGGTTTAAAACAACGCGGTATGAATGTCACAGTCTTGCATTTGATGGACCGTATTATGGAACGTCAACTTGATGGACGTGCGAGTCAGTTATTACGTCATAGCATTGAACAAAAAGGTATTCAAATCATTACCGAAGCCAATACCGAAGCATTAATTGGTGATGAAGATGGTCATGTGAAACAAATCCGTTTAAAAGATGGTACGGTTTTAGATGCTGACCTTGTGGTGTTTGCTGTAGGTATTCGTCCAAATATTAGCTTGGCGCAAAGTGCAGGATTACGTTGTAACCGTGGTGTATTGGTGAATGACACCATGCAAACGTTTGATCCAAGTATTTACGCGGTGGGTGAGTGTATTGAACATCGTGGTCAAACTTTCGGTTTGGTTGAACCACTGTGGGGCCAAGCTTTTATTTGCGCGACCCATTTAGCAGAGCACGGCAGCTTAACTTTTAAAGCTCCGACCGTACCGACTCAGTTAAAAGTCAGTGGTGTCGATGTATTCTCGGCAGGCAATTTTGAGCCGAAAGATGATTATGAAGATATTATCCTGAATGATGAAAAACGCCAGATTTATAAACGTATTATCATTCAAAGCGACCGAGTAATCGGTGCAGTATTGTTTGGTGATACTGAAGATGGCATGTGGTATGCAGAGTTAATTGCAGATCAAACTCCTGTTTCTTCATTTAGAAATAAGCTGCTATTTGGTCGAGATTTTGCATTAAAAAATGCAGGCTAAATAGGGAAAGGAGCAGTTATGAATAGTATTCCAAGCGTTGAAATCGATAGCTCCGACCATGTTGCAAAAACAACTAAAACAACATGTCCATATTGCGGTGTAGGTTGTGGTGTTAGTGTAAACGTTCAACAAAAACCTCAAGGACCTGTGGTGCAAGTTGAGGGGGATGCTGAGCATCCTTCCAACTTTGGGCGCTTATGCATTAAAGGTAGCCGACTTGCGGATACTTTGGGGTTAGAAACACGTCTACTTCAACCGATGTTTGGTCGTAAGCCACATCGGACTGTAACCACATGGGATGCAGCAATCAATAAAATTGCCGATAAATTCCAGTCTTGTATCGATCAATATGGTCGTGACAGCATTGCATTTTATGTTTCAGGTCAGCTTTTGACTGAAGACTATTATGTGGTGAACAAGTTTGTAAAAGGCTATTTGGGCACTGCAAATATCGATACCAACTCACGTCTTTGTATGTCATCTGCAGTGGCAGGTCACAAACGTAGTTTCGGTGAAGATATTGTGCCAGCAAGTTATGAAGATTTTGAACATGCAGATATGGTGGTTTTGGTTGGTTCCAATACCGCATGGTGCCATCCTGTGCTCTATCAGCGGATTATGCAGGCTAAAAGCCACAATCCAGATATGTTTGTTGTGGTGATTGACCCACGTTTTACCAGTACTTGTGAGCAAGCGGATTTACATTTACCGATTTTACCGGGCCAAGACGTCGCATTGTTTAACGGTCTATTCCAATATTTATATCAAAATGGTCATGCCGATCAGGCTTTTGTGGATGCTTATACCGAAGGTCTGCACGATGTTTTGGAAAGCAGTGAGCCAGAAACTGATATTGAATATGTCGCAAAGCGTACGGGAATTGCACTCGATAAGTTGCAACAGTTTTTTGAGAAATTTGCTCAAACTGAAAAAGTCATTACCCTATTTTCAATGGGTGTGAATCAATCAAGTCAGGGTGTAAATAAAGCCAATAGTATTATTAACTGTCATTTATTGACTGGAAAAATTGGTAAGCTCGGCGCTGCTCCATTTTCAATGACTGGTCAGCCCAACGCGATGGGTGGCCGTGAAGTCGGTGGCTTAGCCAATATGTTGGCTGCACACATGGACTTAGATAATCCACTACATCAAAAAGTTGTTCAAACTTTCTGGGACAGCCCATTTATTGCAACTCAAGCTGGCTTAAAAGCAGTGGATTTATTTAATGCGGTTGAAGCTGGAAAAATTAAAGCCATCTGGATTATGGCAACCAATCCAGTCGTGAGTCTGCCAGATGCCGATCAAGTTAAACGTGCTTTAGAGAAGTGCGAGTTAGTCGTCGTGTCAGATATCTGTGCCGATACCGATACTACGGCTTACGCCGATATTTTGCTTCCAGCTTTAGGTTGGGGGGAAAAAGATGGCACAGTGACGAATTCTGAGCGTCGTATTTCACGTCAGCGTGCTTTTTTACCTGCACCAGGTGAAGCAAAAGCAGACTGGTGGTCTGTTAGCCAAGTCGCGAAAAAATTAGGCTTTAATGGTTTTGATTTCGAGAGTGCTGTTGATATTTTCAATGAACATGCAGCGTTATCGGCACAAGATAATACAGACATAGATACTCGTGAACAAAGTAATAATTTCCGTTATTTTAACTTAAAAGGCTTAATGAATCTGAGCGCTGTGGAGTACGATGCGCTGCAACCAATTCAATGGCCAGTGTGGAATAAAAACCAAGATGCTAATACCGTTCAACAACTGTTTGGCAAAGGACAGTTTAGTCATAAAAATGCCAAGGCGAAATTGATTCCAACTGTTGCAATTGATCCAGTTCATGCAATTTCGGAAGACTATCCACTTATTTTAAACACTGGACGTATTCGAGACCAATGGCACACCATGACGCGTACAGGCTTGTCGCCAAATTTGACCAGTCACCGTGCCGAACCATTTTGCGAGATTCATCCGAGTGATGCCTTAAAGTTTGGTGTGCGTGATCAAGGCTTAGTAGAAGTTCGTTCGAAATGGGGCAGTTGTGTACTACGTGTGACATTCTCGTCGGGAGTACGTCGTGGGCAAATTTTTGCGCCGATTCACTGGACTGAACAAGTTGCGTCCGATGCTCGGATTGGTAAAGTCGTTAACCCCGAAGTCGATGCTATTTCAGGCGAACCTGAGTTCAAACATACACCTGTCACGATTCAACCGTTTTATACTACTTGGCAAGGTGTGCTTTATATACGTGAAGGATACGATTCGCATATTCAAGAATCGCTACATCACTGTGCATGGTGGACCAAGGTCAAAATGGTGAAAACTAATCGTTACGAACTTGCAGACCGCCAAACTTTTCATGATACTCAAAAGAATCTGAAAAGCTTTTTGCCATTTGCCGATGAAACCTTTGAATGGTTAAGCATAGAAGATATCTCTTCACAACTGAGCCATAGCGTTATTTTGAAAGATGGCATTGTAATTGCAAGTCTATATATTGCACCGTCAGATTTATTGCCAGATCGTGATTGGATCGCAAGTCTGTTTAAACGTGAACGTTTAAGTGCTTTACACCGAAAAGCGTTACTGGCTGGCATGCCAATGTCTGCTACAAATAATGACGGGCCTTTAGTCTGTAGTTGTTTTAAAGTAGGTAAGAACAAAATTATAGACGCAATCAAAACTCAAAATATTACTCATGAAAAACAGGTTACTGCATGTTTAAAAGCAGGTGGGAACTGTGGTTCATGTTTACCTGAGATTCGTGGCTTGATTAAAGCTTGCCAACAAGAGGTGGAAGTGTGAATAAGGGATATCCCGTAACTGATCTGGTCATTTTGGCGGGTGGACAAGCCCGCCGTATGAATGGTTTAAATAAGCTGTTGCAGCAATTTGATGGCGATACGCAACTACTCAAAATTCATCAAAAACTAAAGTCATCTGTATCTGAAATTTGGGTAAATAGTCATCGTGATTATTCGATTTATCAAAGTATTGTGCCTGATATTAAGTGTTTTCAAGATGATGCTTCCGGTTTTTTCGGCCCACTTATGGGCATGAAAAGCGCATGGTCACATGTAAAAGCAGATTATGTTTTGTGTATTCCCTGTGATGTGACGTATATACCTACGCAAGTCGTTGCGAAATTACACAGCGCACTACGCAAAAATAAACAAGCTCAGGCAGCCTATGTTTCAATTAATGGGGATGCTTTATACCCATTTTGCTTATTAAAGCGTGAAAGTCTGATTACGATAAGAGAGCAAATTGACAAACAACGATTAAGTTTAAAAGAGTGCTTTAAGCTTTTACATGCACAAGTCGCCGTATTTCAAAAACAAAACTTATTTTTTCATAGCATTAACTCTTTGGATGAGCTCCAACAATATAAACAAATCAATGCTTTTAAAGAGATATTTACCGCGAGTTAAACATTAGATTCTATCAATTTACAAACTAAAGTGATGTTATAAACAAATTTAAAATGATGCGTTCTTGACTATCTAATACATAAGTTCTATTTTGGAACTTGTTATTTTAATTCTAGCTAGATGTATAAAAATAAACGGAGCCAGAAAAATGATGGACGCAGCTCAGCAAAGTAAAACAGATGTGACCGCATGTATCTTATGTTCTAGAAACTGCGGTTTAAGTGTCGAAATTAAAGATAACCAGTTTGTCAAAATTAAAGGTGATCCCGAACATCCCTTTTCTCAAGGTTACATTTGCCAAAAAGCTGCCAGATTACAGCATTACCAGCAACACGCAGACCGTTTGACCACACCTTTAAAACGTCAGCCTGATGGATCATTTCAAGAAGTAAGTTGGGATGTTGCCATACAAGAAATTGCTGATCGATTAGTGCAGATTAGAGATGATTTTGGTGGGACTGCTTTTGCTTCTGTTGGGGGCGGCGGTCAGGGTAACCACCTCGGCGCAGCGTATGGTCGACAACTTTTGCTGGCCATGAAAAGTTATTATGCATACAACTCACTTGCCCAAGAAAAAACGGGTGATTTCTGGCTCAATGGTCGTTTATTTGGTAGTCAGGCTTGTCATACCACAGAAGATGTTGAACACGCAGATTATGTGCTTTTTATTGGAACAAATCCTTTTCAGGCCCATGGCATTCCCAACGCCCGAGACACGCTAAAACATATTAAGAAAGATCCGAATCGAACCATGGTTGTGTTTGACCCGCGTGTTACCGAAACGGCTAAACAAGCAGATATTCATGTGCAATTAAAACCTGGAACAGATGCTTTTTTAATGTCAGCCATGATTGCGATCATTATTAAAGAAAACCTTTACGATGCAGCGTTTATTAATCAGCACACACAAGGTTTTGAAGACGTAAAAGCAGTATTTAGTCGTGTGCCGATTGAAGACTATATTGCTAAAGCTGATGTTCCAGTCGATTTGATTTACCAAGTAGTTCGAGATTTTGCCAAAGCTAAAAGAGGCTGTGTGCGGATTGATTTAGGTATTCAACATACTTTAAATACGACATTAAACGGATATTTAGAAAAACTACTGTACTTAGTGACTGGAAACTTTGGAAAGCAGGGTACCAATAATTTGCATACCATGTTTATTCCAATCTTAAGTGATACAGATGAAAGAAAGCCGAAATATAGACGGAGTGTTTACCATAAAATGTTCCCGATTTCTGGGTTCTTCCCGCCTAATATTTTACCCGATGAAATCTTAAACGCAGGGGAAAAGCGAATTCGCGCAGTTTTTGTAGATAGCTGTAATCCGTTATTAACTTATCCTGATACACCAGCTTTTGAGGAAGCCTTTAAAGCCTTAGATTTGTTGGTTGTGGTGGATGTTGCGATGACAGAAACCGCAAGACTTGCACACTACATTTTGCCAGCGCATACCCAGTTTGAAAAATGGGAATTTACTGGTTTTAATTTGGAATTTCCTAAAAATGGTTTTCACCTCCGTCATCCTGTATTGGCCGCTCAAACGAATACTTTACCGGAAGCCGAAATTTATACTCGATTACTTGAAGCTATGCAGGTGATTCCAAAACGCTTTCCAATTTTAGAAAAAATAGCTTCAGTCGACTCGAAAAAAACAGCCTATTTACCGTATTTGTCTGCATTAGGACTCACTTTTGCACGACACAAAAAATATATTCCCTTTGCAGCTTCAATTATCTATCGTACTTTAGGTAAGCAGTTAGAAAAATCAGCTGGTTCAGTAGCTTTTTTATTGCCGCTCTCTATTCAATATGCTGTCTTACACACCAAAGCGGTACGTCGTGCAGGTTATAAAGGTAATCCGTTAACACAAGGTGTCAAACTATTTGAGCAAATATTAAAGCAACGTTCAGGTATGATTTTATCGCAACATGAATATGACGAAGTCTGGAAACTGGTAGCTTATAAAGATAAGAAAATACGTTTAGCTATTCCCGAGATGTTAATTGAGCTCGCAAATTTAAAAAATCATCAGGTTAACGTTGAAGAATTTCCTTTCATCCTTTTGTCGGGTGAGCGACGTAGTTATAACGCCAACCAAATTTACCGTGACCCAGCATGGCGAAAAGTAGATGCTGAAGGAGCTTTACGAATTCATCCTGAAGATGCGAGGCAGCTTAATGTAGATGCAGGTGGTCAGCTTAAATGTATTTCACAACATGGAGAAATTCAGGTTACCGTAGATTTTGATGAGGGAATGCGAAAAGGAGTTGTTTCGCTTCCACATGGTTATGGCATGCGCTTTCAAGGTGGTGAACCCATTGGACCACAATTAAATCGACTGATTTCCACTGAACATTGTGATCCATTATCTAAAACGCCGTACCATAAATATGTACCCATCCGCTTAGAAAAGTGCTAGAAATAATGTAAGGCAAATAAGAGATTAATGCTGCACCAATTTTATACAGTTTTAAAATTACAGTGAATTGGTGCAGCCAAAGGTCTATCAAAAAACCGAAGAAGTTATGGATGATAAATAGAACTGGAACAAATTTTGCAATAAAGATCAAAGCACTACTAAGGCGCAATTTTACAAGTTTAATTGCTCTTAATGAGTGCTTGCAATATTTGAACTGTTCTCGATATGAGTGCAAATAATGAAACAATATCACTCTGAAACTGCGCCAATGCTTTTGCAAGACCAATATGGGCGTATCAAGCGAAAGTTACGAATTTCGGTAACTGATCGCTGTAATTTTAAGTGTGTATATTGCATGCCTGAACATCCTGAATGGTTAAATAAACAAGACTTGCTTAGTTTTGAGGCACTCTTTCAGTTTTGTCGTTTTATGGTGCAACAAGGCATTGAAAGCATCCGTATTACAGGCGGCGAACCATTAATGCGTCAAGGCATTGTTCATTTCGTTCGTGATTTACAAGCTTTAAAAGCATTAGGTCTAAAACGCATTTCAATGACTACCAATGGACATTATCTTGCTAAATACGCTAAGCAGTTAAAAGATGCTGGTTTAGATGATTTAAATATTAGTTTAGATAGTCTTGATTCAATTCAATTTAAAGAACTCACCAAGAAAAAATTAGAACCAGTTCTTGAAGGTATTCAAGCTACAAAAGATGCAGGACTACCTTTTAAAATAAACTGCGTGTTAATGAAAGACAAAAATGACGATCAAATCTTACCCATGGTGAGGTGGTCAATCGCCAATCATATTCCGCTACGTTTTATTGAGTTTATGCCGCTTGATGGTGATGCACTCTGGTCAAATAAAGATGTGGTGAGTGAAGCTGAAATTTTACAGGCGTTGCAACCGCATTATTCGGTACAAGTCATCGAGCAACAACATGAGCCAGCGCGTCAATATCTGCTTAACAATAGCTACGCTCTAGGCATCATTTCTACCATTACTCACTCATTTTGCCACCAATGTGACCGCATTCGACTAACGGCGCAAGGTGAGCTATATAACTGTCTCTTTGCTCAGCAGGGTTTAAATATTAAGCCGCAGCTTCAAGCACTATTACGTGCACAGAACTCAACTGATCATGTGCTGCATAGTCAGCAATTGAAAGATCAAGTTATGCCGTATATCTGGAATAAAGCCAAAGGCTTTCATGCTTTACAACATCAACAAACCCGTAAAATCAGTATGCATATGCTTGGGGGATAAATGCAGCAATCTATCCAAATTAAAATCGAATCATTTGGTGCAATTGAAAAATTGCTTCCACAAAATCTTTCGTTAGTTTTCCCCACCGATATTTTAGTTAAAGATGTCTTAGATGAAATTGTTTCATTGCATCCAGAATGTACACAGGCCATGGAAAAATGTGCATGCGCTATTGGCGATAATGTCATAACCAGGCAATCTGCCTTAAATCAGCCATGTACTTTGGTTTTATTATCACCAGTTGCAGGAGGCTAAGCCATGCGAGATTTTGCACGTATACAAGAGCAGGCTTTAAGCCTAGATATTTTTGATCCTATTGAATCATTTCCTGAATGCGGTGGAATTGATATTTTTATGGGTACGGTTCGCAATCATCATGAAGGTAAAGCTGTTAAGGCGTTGAAATATACCTCGTATAAACCGCTTTCTGAAAAAATGATACGTGAAATTGAACTGGAAATTGAGAAAAAGTATCAGGTATCTTATGTGCGAGTGGTTCATCGGATTGGATATTTAGATGTGGGCGAAACAGCAATCATTGCAATTGCTTATGCAGCCCATCGCCGTGAAGCTTTTCAAGCATGCGAAGAAGCGGTTGAGCGGGTAAAACATGAAGTGCCTGTGTTTAAAGAAGAGTTCTTTACAGATGGCACGAGTCATTATGTAGAGGGCTGTTGTATTCGTAAGGATGCACCGCACGACCACAAGCATCACCATCATGCCGGCCATGAACACTCACACTGAAATAAGCAAGACTAGGATAAATAATGAAAAACGTAGGAATGAAGCCGGAAAGTTATCGTGTTGCTGAAGCACAAGCCATTTTATATGCACCACCACACTGTATTGAATTATTAAGACAAGGAAATACCGAAAAAGGGGATGCATTAAAAACCGCACGTGTAGCAGGAATCTTGGCAGCAAAACGAACTGATGAGCTGATTCCTTTGTGTCACCCACTGCCGATCTATCGTGCAGATGTTGAATATGAATTAGAACATGATTTTGTAAAGATTATTACCGTAGTCGAAACCATTGGTCCAACTGGCGTAGAAATGGAAGCCTTAACGGCTGCAAGTCTTGCAGGGTTAACCATTTACGACATGTTAAAACCGCATTGTGAACCAGAAGAACTCTGGATGGATCAATGTAAATTGCTTAAGAAAAAAGGTGGCAAATCACACTTTAAGCGAGTTCTTCGTCAGCCTGTTTCGGCTGCTGTTATTGTGTTGTCAGACACCGTAGCAGCGGGTAGAAAGCCCGATACTGCCGGAAAATCTGTGGTTGAAACTTTAACCGAGGCAGGATTTGATCCAATTCATTACCAAATTTTGCCAGATGAAGCGGATACTTTGAAAAACTTAGTGCTTGAGTTGAGCAAATCATATGCTTGCATTATGACCGTTGGTGGAACTGGAATTGGTAAGCGTGATATTACGGTCGATACGTTAGAGCCACTTCTTGAACGTAAGCTAGATGGCTTAATGGAAGCTGCTCGTTCATTTGGACAAAAACGCACGCCATATGCTGCAATGTCGCGTGGAGTAGCTGGTTTTATTGATCGCTCTTTAGTAGTGACTTTACCGGGAAGCCGTGGTGGAGCAAGCGAATCAATGGCTGCTATTTTACCTGCCTTAGTCCATATTTTTGATGTTTGCCGTGATTTACCACATCCGGGAGGCTATGAATAATGTCAGGTTGTGGTACAGAGCGTGGGTTGATTAGCGTAGATGAAGCAATTGAACTGATTAGTAACCGACCTAAAAAATTAGGTTCGATTCAGCAACCTCTTCAAAATAGCCTAAGTAGGTATCTTGCTAAAGAAATTTATTCAGAAATTAATTTACCAAGCTTTTCTCAAAGTGCTGTGGATGGCTATGCACTTTGTTGTCATGCCGAAGATTTAAATAATCAAAAGTTTCAGGTTACTGGTGAGATTCGTGCTGGAAGCGAAAGTCATGACATCCTAAGCGAAGGTCAAGCGATTCGCATATTTACTGGCAGCAAAATTCCTGAAGGGACAACGCATGTAGCTCGGCAAGAAATCGTATCGATTGTTTCGCCTCAAGAAATTTGTTTAACGGAGCATATACGCTTTCAAGCTGATATTCGTTTTACTGGCGAAGAAATCCAGCAAGGGCAGTTACTTGCGCAAGTTGGACAATTTTTGAATATTGGAAGTTTGGCTGCCTTAAGTATGGCGGGTGTGCAAACTGTTGAAGTCTATCGTGCACCGAAGGTCGCTGTTTTGATCACGGGTGATGAAGTTGCCGAAACAGCAGAAGATCTAGCTGAAGGTAAAATTTTTGATGCGAATGGCCCATTACTAAAAGCTTGGTTTGAAGATTATGGTTTAGATGTTGAACTCATTCATGTAGCAGATGAGGCAGCACAGGTCACACAATATTTCGACCAATTAAAAGATAGCCATGATGTGGTTATAACCACCGGTGGAGTCTCTGTTGGAGACTATGATTTTGTTCGGCCATGTGCTTTTGAAGTTGGTTTTGAACAGATCTTTTGGAAAGTAAAACAAAAGCCAGGTAAGCCACTCTTTTTTGCTGAATATTCTCATCCAGAATCAGATCACCACTGTTATTTACTTGGGTTGCCCGGTAATCCTGCTGCGGTCTATGTGTCTATGCAGGTTTACGGTAAAGCATTGCTTGACACTTTGCAGGGAAACCAAGCTGGGCCGGTATGGTTTAGTGCAATTTTAGATCACGATTTAAAAGAAGATGCACGTGAGCGTTTTTTACGAATGCATGCATATTTTGACAATGGACAACTCAAAGTTAAAAGTCTGGCAAAACAGCAATCGCACATGCTGAGTAATTTAATGCAGGCCAATTGTCTGGTGCGAATTCCAGCAAGTGTGAAACTAGAAGCAGGTCATATTTTGAAGGGCGTATTTATTTCAAATTAATAATCAGTAATGGTAAATATAACTCACTATATAATTGAGTGAGTTATATTTATTAAGCAATTTTTAATAATAATTTTAAATTTTTTTATAATGAAAACTCTTTCATAAGCTTGATAAGAAGTTATTTTAATAATGAATCTTGCATAAATCGTGCTAAGTGGTTTAGGGTATAAACAATAGGGCCATTAGGCTAGGAAATATCGAGGAATGCATAAAGATGAAATGGGACGACATCGGTGATCAACCTTGTTCGGTTGCTCGTATGCTATCAGTGATTGGCGATCGATGGACGATGCTAATATTACGTAATGCTTTTATGGGAATACGCCGTTTTGACGATTTTCAAAAGTCATTAGGTGTCACTCGTCATGTCCTCTCGGATCGTTTAAAGCGTTTGGTTGAATATGAAATTTTAGTCAAAGCCCCTTATTTTGATCGGCAGGAACGCTTTGAATATAAATTGACTGATAAAGGTTTTGAGCTTTATCCAATTATTTTGTCTATGGCGAATTGGGCTGATAAATGGATGGATCAAGGTTTAGGCAAACCTTTAGAATATCGCCATAAAACTTGTGGTCATAAATTTGAACCAGTCATGGTATGTTCGGTTTGCCGTGAACCTTTACATGCAAAACAAGTTCAGGTTTCAGCTGGGCCGGGTTATTTTGCATATATGCAGCACAAACAGAAACAAGCTTAATTTCTCTTACTACCAATTATAAAGACTCTAGTTGAATCGCATCAGCCAGAGTCTTATAGATATGGTCATGATTTGACTGTGTTACATTAAAGCGTATGAATTGACCAGCATTGGAAGCTTGGCTAAACGCGTTTCCTGGTGCAAGAATAACCTGATGATTAATACAATATTTTGCAATTTCTGAAGCTTCAACTCCCTTTGGCAAATGACACCAAACAAAAATTCCAGCTTGAGGCTTAATCCATGGTTTTATACCCAAAGGTTCTAACTGAGTAATGGTATCGTGCATTGCTTTTGCTAAACGAACCTTTAATAATTCTATATGTTTACGATAAGACCCATCTGTTAAAGCACTTAATAAAACTTCAGCTGATACACCATTGTGAGAAAAGCTTGTGGCAATTTTCAGGTCGGTGAGCTGATCAATCCATTCTGGTTTAGCAATAATATAGCCACAACGAATAGATGCTGATAACGTTTTAGAAAAACTTCCAATAAAGATTACACGTGAAAGATTATCCAAAGCAGCAAGCCGAGGAGCAGGGCTATATTCAAAGTCTGAGAAAATATCATCCTCAACAACAATCAAATTTGATTGTTCAATAAGTTTTAATAATTGATGCGCCGTAGAAAGAGAAAGTACTGCACCAGTTGGATTGTGAATTCCTGAGTTGGTGATATAAAGACGTGGATTGTAAGTCTCAATTGCTTCTTTAAATGCCTTTAAGTCAGGGCCTGTTGGTGTGTAGGGAATACCAATAACTTTGACTTGATGAACTTTAAGCAATGCATGAAAGTTGAAATAACAAGGATCATCAATCAAAACTACATCATCGGGCTTTAGTAAAAATCGGCAGACCAAATCAATTGCTTGAGTTCCAGAGTCTGTTAAAAGTACTTGATTAAGATTTGCATTGATACCTTTTGCTTGAGCGCGTCTTGCCAGTAAATCACGTAGAGCTGGTAATCCTAATGGCGTTGAATAACCCATTAAACAATCATCTGGGCTTTTCGCGGCGCTCCTTAAAGCTTTACGAATACTGTCTAATGGCATCCAGTCATCGGGTAGCCAACCGCAACCAGGCTTAAAAACATCTGCTTTCGCTTCCAAAGATTGACGTGAAATCCATAATGGATCAACTGAACGATCTAATTTAGGGCCTAATTCACTTAAAGCTAAAGGTGCGAGAGGACCAACGATATAAAAACCAGATCCAGTTCTTGATTCGATTTTGCCTAAAGCAATTAATCTTTCATAGGCTTCTACAACAGTTGATACTGAAAAGCCCAGATCATTTGCTAACTTACGAACAGAAGGCAAGCGTGCTCCCGGCAATAAAGATCGATTTTTTATTTGTCGCTCAATCTCTGAAATGACAATTTCAATTTTTGTTTTTCTCTGGTTCACGTGCTTAAAATCCCAACTGTATTGGTTGTTAATACATAACAGTTATTTTAAATTGTACTGCTTTGTATCTGGTTTTATCACCTTATCACAGCTTAAATTCTTCGTATAGTGACGGAGAAAATTATGAATAGGTTTATGAATGGCTGGGTGAATGGTTTTATTGGCGTGGCTATTTTTGCGGGGTCACTGCCAGCAACACGTGTAGCTGTAATGGGGTTTGAACCGGGCTTTCTAACCGCAGCACGAGCTGCGATAGCAGGTATTTTGGGGCTTATTCTTATTTTAGTTTTAAAACAAAAGAAACCAGCCAAACAAGATTGGTGGCCTCTTGCCATTGTTGCTGTGGGGGTGGTGATCGGTTTTCCGTTGTTTACAGCACTTGCTTTGCAATATATGAATGCAGCCCATTCAATTGTATTTGTTAGTCTTTTGCCGCTTGCAACTGCAATATTTGCTGTACTCAGAGGTGGAGAAAAACCGAATCAATTTTTCTGGATATTTGCAGTATTGGGGAGTGCGGTTGTTTTTGCCTATATGTTCTTCCTTTCTGGTGATACATCACTTGGAATAGGGGACTTTTATATGTTAATGGCAATTATTTTCTGTGGCTTTGGCTATGCAGAAGGCGGTGTACTTTCAAGAAAAATAGGTGGGTGGCAGGTCATTTGTTGGGCACTTATTTTGTCTTTACCTTTTATGTTGTTGCTTACTATTTTCTATATGCCAGCTTCATTCCAAAGTGTGTCTCCATCTGCTTTAGTTGGTCTTATTTATGTGTCTTTGTTTAGTATGCTCATTGGTTTTTTCTTTTGGTACAAAGGACTGGCACAAGGCGGTATTGCTGCCATAAGCCAACTACAACTTTTACAGCCTTTAATGGGGCTCGGTATTGCAGCGGTTTTATTACACGAACATGTGAGCTGGTCAATGTTAGTGGTCACAGCAACAACTATTTTATGTGTCGCTGCTGCCAAAAAGTTTACTTAACTTTATAAACAATTTGCTGGTTTAGGAACACCTGCCAAACGGCTTAAATGACGGGCAACTAAACCAGTATTAAATTGTTGCTGTAAAATTGCATTATTAATCTCTGGACTTACCGTTTTCATTAAAAATTTAATGAGCGGGCGAGTTGCTGGAGAATGTCCAAACTGTTGATAAAACTGACGTACAGCTGCTAAAACTTCAAAATGCCAATCGGTGAGTTCAAGATCAAGCGATTTGGCAAGTTCTTGCGCAACTTCAGGATTCCAGATTGTGTAATCAACCAAATGACCATCTTGGTCTAATTCTAAATTCATGAAACCAGCCTAAATATATTATTTAAGAGAAATACAGCGATTAAACGTTAAAACCAGATCAGCAAATTGATCGTAATCTAATACCTTCACCTGAAATAAAGTATCTGTATCAAGTAAGTCTTTTTCGATGCTTAAGCATGAAACAGATTCGAATGGTTGAATCATTTCAGCAGAAAGGTGTGCAACTGAATCACCCATAAAAACAATTTGATCACCTACCCGAAAAAGATTGCGTAATTCCTCAATAATCTTCGGCGTAGAATGGTAAGAAGATTGCACAAGATAAAGTGTTGACGGATTCATTAAACTTACACCTTTATCTACCAATATAGAACATGATTAAAAGATTGAATAAACTCAGCATTCAACTGAACGAATTCAATTTCTTGTTCGGTTTTTTGTACAAGAGGATGCTGCTGATTTTTACATTCAATCAGAATAGGGCTCAAGTCATAGAACTCAAAACTTTCGACCATATTTGAGGCCACTTTGAAAGCCTGACGAAACTGATCAAAGCTTAAATCATTTTGCAAAAGACTAAGAGCAGCATCTTTCAATAATACTTTGACTGGTGAGCCAAAGGTTGCTAAAACCATAGTAGCGGAAAGGCTTTCATTGATTTGAAGACTGGTTAAATTGGCTTGACTTAAAATGATGAGTACAGATTTCACACAATATACCTTTTAAAAGCAACAATCTAAGCAAACAAAGTAACTTAAAATTGAATAAGACGAGATGCTGACTGTACTGCATCAGCAAGTTCACCTAACCCGACAAGTTCAAAGTCTTTGGCAAGGTTGTGATGAGTAAGGTGATGGCGACTGGCATTTTCTGCATCTGTAATACCACGAGCGAGGGCAGCACTCACACAAACAGGAAGACGAATCGCAAGCTTTTGCCATTCATGCGTTAAATTACGCTGGTCGTCAGGAACCCATTGAAAATCATTAGCAACCTGCACGCCATCTTGGTAAAAGAATACACGGAAGTCTTCATTTTTACTTTTGAGTGCCTGAGCAAGTCCTAACGCATGCCAAGCATGAATGGAAGTAGGAGCAGAGGTAATTAGTAGTAATGTACTCATTGAGAATTCACTATGGTCATACGTCTAAATGGGCGTAGATACATTAAGAGAAAGGTAAGTATACAATGATTTTAGTGACAGGTGGTTTAGGCTTTATCGGTTCACACATTGCGTTGAGTCTAATGGCTCAAGGGCAAGAGGTGGTAATCGTCGATAATTTGGCTAATTCAACCTTGCAAACTTTGGAGCGGCTAGAGTTTATTTCTGGTATGTACGTTCCATTTGTCAAACTTGATGTACGCAATACACCAGCGCTGAATAAGGTGTTTGAGCAATATTCAATTGATGCAGTTATTCATACTGCCGGATTCAAATCAATTGAAGAATCTAACCTTAAACCTCTTGAATATTATAATGATAATGTTAGTTGTATCATGAGCTTGCTTCGTGCCATGCAACGTACGGGTGTTCGTCACTTTATTCATCTGTCTAGCCTTGCAGCTTATGGGAAATCTGGCTTGCAATTGAGTGAAACAGAAGAATTTAATTATGCTTATCCTAATCCCTACATTAAGTCTCAACAGATGATTGAAGAAATTATCCGTGATACTTATAAAATTGACCATGAGTGGAAAATTGCGATTCTACGATTGTCTAATATTGTGGGTGCATTTGAACATGGGGTACTCGGAGAGTATGTCGCTCAGCTTCCTAAAAATATTGTTCCGCTTACGATGCAAGTCGCAGCAATGCAGCGTGATTTAATTGAATTACAAGATCAAGCTGAAACGTCAGATCATACGACTGAACGTAGTTTTTTACATGTTTTAGATTTATGTGAAGCCGTCATTGCGAGCTTACATTGGCTGCGTGAACAAACGCATTGTTGTGAAGCATTTAATATTGCACATGACCAAGTTCATTCAATTCGTCAATTACTCGATGAAATTTCACAAGTTACTAAAGCTGAAGTTCCTACACAATCAGCAATTTATAAACATGTCGAGTTAGATCAAGTTGGTGCTAATATTGAGAAAGCAAAAACCTTATTGCAATGGACACCGAAGCGCCCATTAAAACAAATGATCGAAGATGAATGGCGCTTCTATCAAAATACTTTAAATGGAAGATAAGATAATGATTCTTATTTACAATGCTGGTATGCTTGAGTACGATATTCAAAATTAACTAGCCAGAGCAAACACTTGCTTCAGCCCGTGAGTTCTTTATTGAGATAACCGAGGTTTCTATGCAAACACGAATTGAACATGACACTATGGGTGAGATTGAAGTTCCAAATGAAGCATTGTGGGGGGCACAGACTCAACGCAGCTTACAGAACTTTAAAATCGGGCAGGAACGATTACCCCGTGCCATGATTCGAGCGATGGGTTTGGTAAAAAAGGCTGCTGCAATAACCAATGCTGAACTTGAACAACTACCACAAGATTTGAGTCAATATATTGTGGGTGCTGCTGAAGAGGTAATTGATGGCAAGTGGGATTCCCAATTTCCTTTAGTTGTCTGGCAAACAGGTTCTGGTACGCAAAGTAACATGAACTGTAACGAAGTGATTGCCAATATTGCAAACCAGAAATTAGGGCAAGCCTTAGGTGCTCAAAAGCCAGTACATCCAAACGATCATGTCAATCGTGCTCAATCAACAAATGACTCATTTCCAACGGCCATTCACGTGGCAGCAAGTTTACAAATTAACGAGTTGCTCATTCCTGCTGTAGAGCAGCTTAAAGCGACTTTGCAAAAAAAGTCAGATGAGTTTCAGGATATTGTTAAAATTGGCCGGACCCATTTGCAAGATGCTACTCCATTAACCTTAGGTCAAGAATTTAGTGGTTACGTATCACAGCTTGAGCATGGATTGGTTCGACTACAACAAGCTTTGAGTGGCTTATATGAGTTGCCATTAGGCGGCACAGCGGTAGGTACAGGATTAAATGCACATCCTGACTATGCAGTAAAAGCTGCAGCTCAGCTTGCATTACTTACAGGTTTGCCTTTTGTAACTGCGCCTAATAAATTTGAAGCTCTAGCAGGACGGGACGCCGCTGTTTTTGCATCAGGTGCATTAAAAACTTTGGCTGTAAGCTTAAACAAAATCGCGAATGATATCCGTTGGCTGGCAAGTGGACCGCGTTGTGGTTTTGGTGAAATCCGTATTCCAGAAAATGAGCCTGGTTCAAGCATTATGCCGGGGAAAGTAAACCCCACACAAAGTGAAGCAATGACCATGGTTGTTGCACAAGTGCTTGGAAATGATACGACCATTAACATAGCAGGTGCTTCAGGTAACTTCGAATTAAACGTCTTTATGCCAGTGATTGCTTATAACTTATTGCAATCTATTCAGTTACTTGGTGATGCATGTAATAGCTTTAATGATCACTGCGCGGTGGGAATTGAGCCTAATCGCGATAAGATTGATCACTTCTTGCATAATTCTCTGATGCTAGTTACAGCTTTAAATCCGGTAATCGGCTATGAAAATTCTGCAAAAGTTGCAAAGACTGCTTATAAAGAAAATAAAACTTTGAAGCAGGTAGCTGTTGAGCTTGGTTTAGTTACAGCGGAACAATTTGACGAAGTAGTTAAACCTGAAAAAATGGTTTCGCCAAATAGTAAGTAATTACTAAAAACAATGTAAGCGTTAATATTTATATAAAAGCCCTCATCTGAGGGCTTTTATAGGTAGAGACTAACTTATAGCTTGAGATAGGAAAATATCAAAGTAAGCCGTCTATGTATTCCCAACCATGAGATTTCATAGTCTCAAACTTCTTTTTTAGCTCTTCTTTTTCGTAGTTATGAGGATCGCCTGCTAAAAGAACATGATACGAGTTAGATTCTGGTTCTATAGTCACTTCAATAATTTCTACTGGTTGGATCACTCCACTCTCAGTTAGACCAGAGTCTATAAAACACATTCCTTTTACAGGAATAATAGTACAAGCATATTCCTTAGAAATAAAATAATTATTTGCTGAAGCGGAATACGTACGTGATGCTCTAACTTTCATGTGTACCTCCTTCAAGCATAAAAAGGGAATGTTTTAGTCTGGCGTGCTTCCACAGTTATTTCTGTTTAATTTATATAGTGATTTTATTTTTTACTTCAATATTCTAATTATAGATTTTTTATTAGCATAAAATGCTGTTAGTTATAGTTCTCAAGTAAGGTATTAAAAAACTTATGAATCAAAAGCCAATTTCAGTTGTTTTAATTCCTGGTTATATGCTTGATGAATCTCTCTGGAATGAACTCATAGATGAAATGCCTAAAGAGTGGAATATATATAGAGCTACTTTAAAACAAGGGCAAACAATCAAAGAAATTGCTCAAAATATTGTTGAACATGCGCCACAAAGCTTTGTATTAATTGGATTTTCACTTGGAGGATACATTGCGAGATCTATAGTGGAGCAATTTCCTGAAAAAGTTAAGGCGCTTATTTTAATAGCATCTTCATTACGTTCAGATACAGAAGAGCAGAAAAATCAAAAGTTAACGGCGATTAAGCTTAACTCGGGGAAAAATTTCCATGGACTAAGTTCAATATCGATTGAAAAAACACTACATCCATCGAATGTTCAGAATCGTGCTCTCGTAAAAAGAATCCAAGAGATGGGCGGGACTCTAGGTTATGAAGAGTTCGTTAAACAATCTATGTTAGATAGAAGTTCTTATGATATGAGTAAGATCACATGCCCAACTTTAATTATTTCTGGTGCAGAGGACCAGCTGCGTTCTAAGGAAGAAGCCATAGAATTATTAGATCAGTTGCCACATGCGAAACTCGAGATAATTAAAAATACGGGCCATATGATTCCGATTGAACAGCCGAAAGCATTAGTTTCAGTGATTTTAACTTGGTTAAGTACTTATCTTTCATGAGGGCCTAACTTTCGTTTTCTTCGTCAGAATCTTGATAATCTTGAAAACTTGATTGCCAAGTTTGATTTTTTGATGAACAGTTGCATGATCAAGCTGATCCCATAACTCAAATGGAAAAAACTCTGAACTATGATCAAATATCCATAAACATTGGTAGCTATTGTTAAGCGTATTCTTATCAAAACGAACATCTTGAACTTTAATAATCTTAAACTGTTTATGATGTTCGTCTTGAAGAATAACTTCATGATTCTCCATTAGACATCCATACATTAAAGATAATTTTCAATTGTACTAAAATTAATAGTGTCTAATTAACTTGTTAGGTTGGCATTAATTTACAAAAGATTTCGGGTTGTTAAAGTTTGTCATTTTCAAAAAGAAAATAATCTTTACTTTTGAAATACAAGGTTTTAAATAGGTTACATTGTAAGAAGAGGGGGTAAATGTCAGAATGGACATTAAAATCTATCTTCGAGTATCGCTATGAGTTTAATAGGCTTTATGTATGCAAGTAAAACCAATAGTGAACATAGTCAAATAAAACAAGATTTAATTGATATTCTCACCGAAGCTGTCAAATTCAATTCACATAATGATATTACAGGAGTGCTTTACTATGGTAATGGATACTTCTTGCAGTATTTGGAAGGTGAGAAAGAACAGGTCGAATCGCTATTTTATAAATTAATTTTGAAAGATTCGAGACATCAGAACTGTGAAATCATCTTTTCAGAACCATCCGAACAACGGCTATTTAAACATTGGAGTATGAAATTTGCTCCCATTAACACGAAAATAAAAGAGTTCTTTCATCATCATCATGTTGATGAATTTAATCCTTATCTGCTTAACACTACATCTATTCCGACTTTTATTGAACTGCTTGTAGATCAGCCAAATTATAAAGTTGATCAATATCAAGGTTAATCGAAACCAAGAATTACAACGGATTTTTGATGTTCTATTTAAAGTTAAGCTCTCTTCGGAGAGCTTTTTATCACAAAGGCTGAAACTTTCACTAATTAATGGCGAATTGGCGTTGAATAAGCCGTCATAATTGTTAAAATGCCCACCTTGTCCTGTTTTTATATTGTTTTTTGTTTTGCATTTATTTCGCAAAGTTAGAGATAAAATTATTAAAAACAGCTGCTTAGTTAAGGATTTTTGAATGCTCTCTATTTATTTGACAGATACCCAACAACATGTGCAATTTAATGATTACCCTAGTGATCAGCCAGTTAAGTTTCTGTTAAATCTTAAAAAGATTTTCCCAAGTACAGCGGATTTATTATTACCAGTTTTACCTGAAGATAATGATCTAGAAAACGTAACGTGGGAATCAACCTCAAAAGATTTTGAAGTTTTTAAAAAACTATTAGCGGGATGGGGTGTTATTGAGCTTCGTTTAAATGCAATTACTGCTTATAAAGATAAAAACTTTGCAAATGAGCTAGTGAAACAAGCACAGGTAAAACGTAAGAAAACAGCGCAAAAAAATCATCAGCTTTCTTTAGTTGCTCTAGATTATATTTTTATGCACGAAGTTCATGCATTGATTGATGCTGAATTGGTCACTATTGGTGAGAAATTCTACTTACCAACCTTGCGTGAGCAATGGAAGGGTACGGTTTCAGACCAAGTGCTTAACGGTAAACTCTAATTTAAGTGTAAAAGGTGGATTTATAAAAATTCACTTTTTTTATTTTCTAATTAAATCAGTATTTTATAATTTTAAGATTGCTTATACAAAAGTTTACAAGAAAAGAATGCGTTTTTTTCAATGTGGCAGATACATTGCTTATATAAATACAAAATTATTGCGGGAGAGAGGTTCATTAAGAACCCGCCGAAGGAGCAACAAGCCCGGAAACTCTCAGGCAAAAGGACTGTAATAATTAAAAAATCTGGAGAGAAGCTTAGATTTATAAGAATGGAAAACAATAACTTATAAATTATAAACTCACCGAAGGGGAAGATCTAAACGTTAAAAGGTAACGTTGGGGTCGAAACTCTCAGGTACCAATGACAGATGGGCTGTACTGATGAAATGTTTTTGCATTTCTGAGGAGTCTGTTATGCCACATGTTATTGTGATAGGTGCGGGAATCACAGGGGTTACCTCTGCTTATGAATTATCGCAACTGGGTTATCAAGTCACAGTGATTGATCGACATTTATATCCTGCAATGGAAACATCATTTGCCAATGGAGGGCAATTATCGGCTTGTAACGCCGAAGTATGGAACCAAAAAGCCACCGTGATTAAAGGCTTTAAATGGATGAGACAAAAAGATGCTCCTCTATTGTTGAACCCTTCATTTAGTTTGCATAAGTATAGTTGGCTAGTTGAATTTCTCTCACATATTAAAAACTATGAAGCGAATACGATTGAGACGGTGCGTTTGGCATTGCTCGCTCGTAAACGTTTGTTTGAAGTTGCTGAAAAAGAGCAGCTTGAGTTTGATTTGGAGAAACGTGGAATCCTCCATATGTATCATAGTAAGGCTGACTACGAGATTGCTAAACAAGTTAATAACGTATTGAACAAAGGTACATTGGAACGTTATTCGGTTTCACCTGATGAAATGAAAACAATAGAGCCATCTTTGACAGGTGACTATTTCGGTGGCTATTACACACCAAGTGATGCGACGGGTGATATTCATAAATATTCAACCTCTTTGGCTGAGAAGACTAAAGAATATGGCGTTCAATATAAGTTCGGCCTAGAAGTTATGGATATTAAGTGCAGCGCAGACAAAGTAGTCGTAACTTGTCAGCCAAGTGCGGAACATCCTTATCTGGTTGAGTCCGATAACATTCAGCTTGAAGGTGATGTACTTGTGGTTTGCGGTGGTGTAGGGAGTTATCAACTTGCCGATATGATTGGTGAACGAGTCAATGTGTATCCAGTAAAAGGTTATTCAATTACCGTGCAATTAAAAGATGAGCACAGTGTAAACAATGCTCCTTGGGTAAGCTTGCTAGATGAAAGTGCAAAAATTGTGACTTCTCGTTTAGGTAAAGATCGACTGCGTGTGGCAGGGACTGCTGAGTTTAATGGCTATAACCGTGACATACGGGCTGATCGTATTCAACCATTAGTGAATTGGGTTAATCGTAACTTTGATATTTCAACTGAGCATGTGGTGCCTTGGGCAGGGTTAAGACCAATGATGCCGAATATGCTGCCTGTTGTTAAGCAATCTAAACAACCTCGTGTTTTTTATAATACAGGGCATGGGCATTTAGGTTGGACTTTGTCTGCGGCAACTGCAGTTTTAGTCGGTCAGGATATTGCGCAAAAATATCCAGCGTAGAAAGTAAAAAGCCAGTGTTCAAATACTGGCTTTTATTTTAAGCGTTAGTCATATAAACGGTAGATTCCGCTAAAACGTTCACAGCCTTTTTGCTGGGTTTTCACATTAAGTAAAGCTTTTTGAAAATTAAACTGATATTTACAGTTGTGCTCATTGTCTAAAATTTCACTTTTTTGTTCAGGTGAACTATAGGCCATCAATGAGATCGTTTGAGTTTCTTTGCGGTTATTTGGATTGCGGTATGCTATCCCTTCAATCTTAATTTTATCTTTCGCGAGCTGATGGACTTGAATGTGTACAGGCTGAGTTGCTATATGTCCATTTTCAAACTTAAGATAATGCTGGGTAAGCGTTTGCTTAAGTGAAGCATAAAAATTTAAGTCATCAGTACGTAAATCAAACTGTTGTTGAATACATGTATTACTCTTGCATTGCTGAGTATGTTTAGACCATAACTTTTGTGTATCCTGTAAAAGCTGTAAGGGGGCATCAGTAACTAAATATGCAGAAAGATATTTATTATTGAGTTCTTTTCTTGATTCACTAAATGTTTTTGAACAGATTTTGAGCTCAGCTCCAGTATTGGGGCAGTCTATTGATTCTGCAAAGACAAGAGGTGAACATAAACAACTCAGTGTCACGACAAAACTTAATCTTTTCAATTGATTCATATCAGTATTAGACAGCATGATCGCTTATACTTTCAGTCTACTTTGCTAGGTGTACTATAGCGAAACAGAACGGCTGAATACAAGATTTCTTAAGTTTTTATGGAAGGTAATAATTTATATGGTTGCTCAGATTCGTATTGGACAAGGAATGGATGTACATGCCTTTGAAGAGGGGAACTTCGTTACATTGGCGGGTATACAAATTCCACATACACATGGTTTGAAAGCGCACTCTGACGGTGACGTTGTACTTCATGCGCTATGTGATGCTTTATTAGGTGCTTTAGCGCTTGGAGATATTGGACAACATTTTCCTGATACTGACCCAGAATACAAAGGCGCAGATAGCCGAGTATTGTTAAAGCATGTTTATCAATTAATCTTAGACCGTGGTTATCAGTTAAATAATGCCGATATTACGGTGGCTTGCGAGCGTCCAAAATTAGCTAAGTATAATCTGGAAATGCGTCAAAGCGTTGCTGACGTTCTAAATGTAGATATTAATCAAATTAGTATTAAAGCAACGACAACCGAAAAACTCGGGTTTACCGGTCGTCAAGAAGGAATTTTGGCTACAGCGACGGTTTTAATTTCTCATCACACCAAGTGATCTGCCTGTTGTAAAGACTGTTGAAGTTCTAAAGTTGCCTTACGGCCTTGTAGCTGTAAGGTAATACTATGAATGAGTCCAGTCCAAGTCTCATTAGGTTCCCAAATTTCGTGCAATAAATCCTGAGAAGTCGGCATATCCATATTCATATAAAACTGTCTATAGACATACATAAGGCAACTTACGCGTTTATTTTTGGCACAATGTATCCAAACAATTTCATTTCGCACTAAATGATCAATCAAATCTAAAACTAATAAGCACTGCTCAGCAGAAGGCATCTCCCAATCAATTGGAATATGAATATAATTTAAACCTAGGTCTAAACAAATGCGGTCTTCATTTTCAAGATGATTTGAAGCATTAGTTAAAGCAAGGTTAATGACTGTGCTACAACCAAACTCTTTAATCAATTTTAGTTGTTCAGCAGAAGGCTGGGCCGAGCTAAATAAATGTTCATGAATAATAGAAAATGTGGGAATTTGAGATAATGATTGTTCAAGGGTTGTCATGATCGCACTCTACAAGAGTAGGCTTAGCTTATTGTGTAGAATGTTATACACGATTCTAGAGAATAGTTGAAATACAGCCTGCTTATATATTCGGCAACGTTATCAAATTTTTAAAAATAATTAACTGGAAGAGTACAAGTCTTATAAAATAAAAAACAGCATCATTAAGATGCTGTTTTTTTTAACTCAAAATTTAAGCTTTTTTTAGATTTTCATTCAATAAAAATTCGACTAAAGCTTTTTGAGCATGGAGACGGTTTTCTGCTTCATCCCATACGACTGCATTTTTATAATCGAGCATGGTTTCAGAAATTTCTTCGCCGCGATGAGCAGGTAAGCAGTGCATGAATAAACAATCTGGGTGAGCAAGGCTCATTAATTTTTCGTTAACCTGAAAATCAGCAAAGGCTTTTTCACGAAGTTTTTGCTCTTCTTCTTGGCCCATACTTGCCCACACATCAGTCACAATAAGGTCAGCATTTACTGCGGCATCTTCCGCATTATCATAAAGCTCAACGCAATGACCAAACTCGGCTAAAAATTCAGGTTTAGGTTCATATCCTTTTGGCGATGCAATTTTGAGTTTGAAACCCATCATGTGTGCAGCTTCAATATATGAATTACACATATTATTACCATCACCAATCCAAGCAACGGTTTTGCCTTCAATGCTGCCGCGGTGTTCAATATAAGTTTGTAAGTCAGCAAGTAACTGGCATGGATGATGATCATCAGTTAAGCCGTTAATTACAGGAACTTTTGAATAAGATGCAAAACGTTCAACAATGTCATGACCAAAGGTACGAATCATCACAATATCAAGCATACTTGAAATTACACGTGCTGAGTCTTCGATTGGTTCACCACGGCCTAATTGTGTGTCACGAGGCGATAGAAAAATCGCACTACCGCCAAATTGATTAATACCTGCTTCAAAAGAGATACGTGTACGCGTACTTGATTTCTCAAAAATCATTCCCAATACTTTACCGACAAAAGGCTGGTAGACCTTATTGTCATGTTGCATTTTTTTAAGTTCGCTTGCGCGTTCTAAAATGCGATTAAGTTCTAGAGTGGATAGATCACGTAAAGTCAGGAAATGTCTTAGAGCCATGTAGCTACTCCATAATAATTGTTTTGAAATACAACAATTATCTGTTGTTGGCTGGGTGGATGTGGGAAAAAAGAAGTCTACTATACTATAAGCATTTTAAAATGCAAAAGAATTAGACTTTATGATGGCCTTTTAAGAAAATATCTACACAATATTCAATATAATCAAAAGCTTCTTTCTCATCTGGAAGAGCTGGCATACCCATAATCATACGCCATTCAATATCTCGTAAAATCCCAAAATACATGAGTGAAGAATAATACGGAGAATTACAGGTAATTTCGCCTGATTTATCCGCAAACTCTAATGCTTGAGTAAGTGTATTTTGTAAATTATGTACCCATTTGTCATATAAGTATTGTATGAGGACAGTGTTACATTCGGTCTGTTCAATAATAAGTCTTAAAAATGCAACATGTTCGGGCTGAATAATATGAATATATACACGATTAAGTGTTTGAATCAGATATTCTCTTAAAGTGCTTTTCTCTGGTTGGAATGGAATGCAAATATCTTTAAAAAACATTTCGCGTTTATGATCACATATAGCCGTAAAAAGTCCTTCTTTATTGCCAAAATATTTATAAATAGAAGCCTTAGAGCCACCTGCATGATTAACAATATCATCGAGAGATACAGCATCATATCCTTTCTCTAGGAACAGCTCGGTCGCGCTTAACAATAGAGCTAAACGACGTTCAATACCGCGGCGTGTTTGAGGTTTCTCACATGCAAGGTGATGTGAATCTAGGACTGAATCATGCATAAAATTTAATAACAACAACTGACTTTGCTTATCTAGTATAGCAAAACTATCTTTAGTGATGGTCATAACCATTTTTTTAGATCATATGCTGAACAGTAAGTGGCTAATTCAAAAAATAAACTAATAGAAAATATAAGCTTAGTGTTGGTTGTAGAAGAGTTTAATGATGTAACCTCATGTTTACATTATATTTTAATGAAAAATCTGATTGAAAAAAAGCGGCTAAGTATGACTTAACCGCTCTCAAGTTAAATAATGAGATTTCTAGGCTTCAGTTTGAGTAACCTTGTGCTCATCTTCTTCGTCATCATCTGCAGAATCCATTCCAAGTTCTTTTAACTTGCGTGTTAAGGTATTGCGACCCCAACCCAATAATTCTGCTGCATGACGTTTGCGTCCACGTGTTTGTTGCAAGGCTGCGTTAATCAACGTGCGTTCAAACATTGGTGTGGCAATATCCAAAATTTTCATTTCACCATTTTTAAGCTTTTGAATAGCCCATTGATTTAGTAGTTCATCCCAATGGTGTAGAGAAATACGCTCAAATGAAGGTGTGGGTTGTCCAGAATCACTATTCTTTTGCAATGGAACTTGTTTGAGCTCAGAAGGTAAATCTTCTGGATAAACTTCGCGGCCAGTAATCATTACGGTTAACCAGCGGCATGTATTTTCCAGTTGGCGAACATTACCGGGCCATGGTAACTGTTGCATGTAGTCCGTTGTTTCAGTACGTAAGATTTTTGGACTTACACCAAGCTCTTTGCCTGCACGAGCAAGAAAATGTTGCGCAAGCATTGGGATATCTTCACTACGGTGAGCAAGTTTAGGAATGTGAATACGAATAACATTTAAGCGGTGATATAAGTCTTCACGGAAGCGGCCTTCGTTTACCAGCTTTTCTAAATCCTGATGTGTAGCCGCTACAATTCGAACATCTACTTTAACGGGAATATGTCCGCCTACACGATAGAACTCCCCGTCAGCGAGTACGCGAAGCAATCGAGTCTGAGTTTCAAATGGCATATCACCAATTTCATCAAGGAACAATGTTCCGCCATTTGCCTGTTCAAAGCGTCCTTGATGCTGAGTATTCGCCCCTGTGAAAGCGCCTTTTTCATGACCAAACAACTCGGTTTCAATCAAGTCTTTTGGTATCGCAGCCATATTTAAGGCGATAAAAGGCTTGGCACGGCGTGGGGAGTGCTTGTGTAAAGCATGAGCAACTAATTCTTTACCCGTACCCGATTCACCATTAATTAAAACAGTAATATGAGATTGAGATAAACGACCGATAGCACGGAAAACCTCCTGCATTGCCGGAGATTCACCAATAATTTCTGTTGATTGAAGAGGTGAGGCTGTTTTTGTAGCTTCTTGCTGTTGTAGTTTATTAATATGCAGGATCGCGCGATTGACTAAAGCTAAAGCTTCATCAATATCAAAAGGTTTTGGTAAATACTCAAATGCACCTGTTTGATAGCTTGATACAGCAGACTCTAAGTCAGAATGTGCTGTCATAATAATGACAGGTAAATCTGGATGAGTGTTTTTGACTTTAGATAAAAAAGTTAAACCATCAATTCCAGGCATGCGGATGTCAGTTAAGATGACATCGGGAGCATCATGGTGCAAACGTTCAAGCGCAGTTTGAGCTTCTTCAAAATTGGTAACATCAAAACCCTCTTCTTTAAAGGTCTTTTCCAATACCCATCGCATGGCGCGATCATCATCAATAACCCATATTTTATTTCGCGACACGGTCTGACTCCCAAGGTAAATATAAGCTAAAAATTGTTTTTCCAGGAACAGATTGGCATTCAATCATTCCGTTATGTTGATGCATAATATTCTGTGCAATACTCAGGCCAAGCCCAGTCCCTTTTGCTCGTCCAGTAACCAATGGATAGAATACTGACTCCAAAATACTTTCAGGAATGCCTGGTCCATTGTCCTCTATGTCGACTCGCACTGTAGATCGATTTAGTACACCGTTAATTGTGACAAGACGTTGTATACGTGTACGTAGAATTAACTCCGGTTCGTGATCTATAAAAAATGCTTTGTTTTCTGTTATGGCTTGAATTGCATTTACACTAATGTTGAGCATGACTTGTATTAACTGATCACGATCAGCATTAACATCGGGTAAAGACAAATCATAATCCCGTATAATTTTAATTTTCTTCTTTGTCTGGTTGGCGATAAGTGAACGCACTCGCTCCAAAGGCTCGTGTACGTTAACATTTTCATAACTTGGGAGTTGTCTAGAACCCAACATGGTATCTGCCAAGTTAGTTAAACGATCTACTTCATTAATAATGACATCTGTAAATTCAGCATAACTCTTATCGTTTAAACTGCGAGCGAGTAATTGAGTTGCACCACGAATACCTGCAAGTGGGTTTTTAATTTCGTGCGCAACGCCACGTACAAGCTGCCTAGCGACCTGATGTTGTTGTACCAGATTTTCTTCTTTAGAAATCTTTAACATACGATCAATCGGGTTGAGCTCAATCAAGAGTAATGGGTGATAACTTTTACCTGCATTTAATTGAGACACTGTGTAATCAACATGAAGGTCTTTAAAGTTGACATTAATAACCGCTTCTCGACGAGTATAAGGTTGACCCGTTTTAATAGTGTTTAATAACGCTTCATGTGTATTAAAAGTATCATCTGGTGCATGAAGTAAGTTCAAAACCGGCTGTCCTGAAGCTCGAAGCAAACTAATGTCAAATAGTGCTTCGCAGGCAGAATTTAAGTAAAAAATATTCAAGTTACTATCGATCAATAAAATCGCAGTAGTTAAGTTGTCTACCAATAGGCGATAGTCGATAGGGTTGTGTTGATCCATTAGCGAATCGTTCCTGTCTTAAAATAGCGCAATGGCATCTTCATTGGTTATCGGATTTTCACCGTTATAGAACATGAACGATGCAAAATATACGCCAACTTTGTTTATGGGTTATTTTAAAGTTTTAAAGTATTTTAAAAACGCGCTGAAATCGGTCTTTATATCGGTTGATCAAAACTGATGGCTTGAATATAGATAATAACATGATCCAACTTGGTGCAAAGGTGAGTTTTGGTGCAAATGTTGGTCGTATTTTGGTGCATTACACAAAGAGTAGGCTTTCCACCTATGCTTGAGACAAGAAAAGACATACAATACGCGCATTCAAGTGGAGCGCAGATTCATGAAGACCCCCAAAGTCGGTTTTGTTTCTTTAGGTTGTCCTAAGGCATTGGTAGATTCTGAACGAATTTTAACTCAGTTAAAGACTGAAGGTTATCAAGTTGCATCAGATTATGATGGTGCTGATTTAGTTGTTGTTAATACCTGTGGTTTTATCGAATCTGCGGTACAAGAGTCGCTAGATGCAATTGGCGAGGCCATGAGTGAAAATGGTCGAGTAATCGTTACTGGATGCTTAGGTAAAGACGAAGACAAAATTCGTCAAATGCATCCAAACGTTTTAAAGGTTACTGGTGCAGCAGCTTATCAAGATGTAATGGAAGCTGTACATGAATATGTACCAGCACCACCTAAACACAACCCGTTTGTTGATTTGGTTCCTGAACAAGGAATTCGCTTAACACCAAAACATTATGCCTATTTAAAAATATCTGAAGGATGTAACCATCGTTGTACCTTCTGTATTATCCCAAGTATGCGTGGCGATCTAGTATCGCGTCCAGTTGGAAGTGTACTGGAAGAAGCTGCTGCGCTTAAAAGAGCAGGTGTTAAAGAAATTTTGGTTATTTCGCAAGATACATCAGCTTATGGTGTAGATACCAAGTACAAACTTGATTTCTGGAATGGCCAGCCTGTTAAAACAAAATTCTTTGATATGTGTGAAGCACTAGGCCAACTTGGTATCTGGGTGCGCTTACATTATGTTTACCCATACCCACATGTTGATGCGGTTATTGACTTAATGGCACAAGGTAAAATCCTGCCATATCTTGATATTCCATTCCAACATGCAAGCCCGCGTATTCTTAAGTTAATGAAGCGTCCGGCTCACAGTGAAAATACACTCGAAAAAATTAAATTGTGGCGTGAAAAATGCCCGGATCTTGTGATTCGTTCTACATTTGTAGTGGGTTTCCCAGGCGAAACTGAAGAAGATTTTCAAATATTGCTCGATTGGTTAGTTGAAGCTGAACTTGATCGTGTTGGCTGCTTTACCTACTCACCAGTAGAAGGCGCTACGGCAAATGATTTACCAGATCATGTGCCTGAAGAAATTAAGCAAGAGCGTTACGAGCGCTTTATGCAAGTGCAGCAACAAATTTCTGCTGCTAAGTTACAAAAACGTATTGGTCAAACGATGACTGTATTAGTCGATAGTTTGGAAGATGAATATCCTGTTGCTGTTGCACGTTCTTATGCCGATGCTCCGGAAATTGACGGTAATGTCTTTGTAGAAGATATCGATAAGAGCACTATTCAACCAGGCGATATGTTGGAAGTCGAAATCACCGATGCGGATGAGTACGACTTATTTGCAAAGTTAATTAAAATTAAGTCGGTTTAATCGATAACGATTCAAAAAAGCATTCAGTTTAAGAGGTTTTGGAGCAAACTCATGGCGGAAACAATTAGCCCCCGTTATTCACGCATTTTATTAAAACTATCTGGTGAAGCATTATCAGGAAACAAAGACATGGGTATTGATGCCCAAGTTCTTGACCAAATGTCCCTTTCAATTGCTCACTTAGTTGGCTTGGGTGTGCAAGTGGGTATCGTTGTTGGTGGCGGTAACTTGTATCGTGGTAGTCAGTTGCAAAAAGATGGCTTGGTTGGTCGTGTAACAGGCGATCAAATGGGTATGCTTGCAACTGTAATGAACGGTTTGGCTATGCGTGATGCATTAGTTCGCCGTAACATCAGAACTCGCCTTATGTCTGCATTACCAATTGGTACTGTAGTAGAGTCTTATTCAAGTCGTGATGCGATTCGTCACTTGAGTCAGGGTGAAGTTTGTGTTTTTGTTGCTGGTACTGGAAATCCATTCTTTACGACTGATACGGCAGCTTGCTTACGCGGAATTGAAATTGAAGCAAATTTAATTCTAAAAGCGACCAAAGTTGATGGCGTATATAATAAAGATCCAAGTAAATACGAAGATGCAGTTAAATATGATCATTTAACCTTTGATCAGGTATTGGACGAAAAACTTGGTGTTATGGATT
Organism: Acinetobacter sp. V104_13; assembly: GCF_031798995.1. NCBI lineage: Bacteria > Pseudomonadati > Pseudomonadota > Gammaproteobacteria > Moraxellales > Moraxellaceae > Acinetobacter > Acinetobacter sp. V104_13. The sequence goes on from NZ_JAVQNP010000025.1 coordinate 288,389, forward strand.
TGACAGCTATTTGTTTATGTCGTGACCATAATGTGCCATTACAAGTTTTTGATATGAATAAATCAGGCGCGCTATTGTCAGTAGTCATGGGCGAAAAAGAAGGTACACGCGTTACTAAATAATGTACGTGTTGATGAAAGCTCTTTATACTAGCGCTAAATTAAATTTGTTAAAACATCCTTGAATAAATAAGTAAGGTAGATCATATGATTAACGATCTGAAAAAAGACAGCGAACAGCGTATGTTGAAAACTCTTGAGTCTTTGGAACTCGGGTTTGCTAAAGTTCGTACCGGCCGTGCACACCCATCAATCTTAAATGGGGTAATGGTTCCTTACTACGGTTCTGATGTGCCTTTAAATCAAGTGGCAAACGTTGGTGTTGAAGATTCTCGTACACTTCTTGTTCAGCCATTTGAACGTACAATGGTTTCAGCTATTGATAAGGCAATTCGTGAGAGTGATCTTGGTTTAAACCCGATTACAGCGGATGCAATTCGTGTACCTTTACCTGCATTAACTGAAGAAACACGTCGTGATATGCAAAAAATTGCGCGTAGCGAAGCTGAAAATGCAAAAGTTGCAATTCGTAATATTCGTCGTGATGTATTAGGTGATATCAAAGCATTATTAAAAGAGAAAGAAATCTCTGAAGATGATGAGCGCCGTGCAGGTGATGATATCCAGAAAATCACTGACAAATATGTTGCAGAAGTAGACAAGCGTCTTGCAGCGAAAGAAGCAGAATTGATGAAGGTCTAAATTTTATGACCGATTCAGAAGAGTATCATCTTCCTAAGCATGTTGCCATCATCATGGATGGCAACAACCGCTTTGCAAAAAAAAATCAAATGCAAAAAGGTGATGGACATCGAGAGGGTAAAAATGTTCTTGATCCTATCGTTGAACATTGTAAAAAAACAGGTATTCGTGCTTTAACGGTTTTTGCATTTTCAAGCGAAAACTGGAATCGACCACAATTTGAAGTCGATCTGCTTATGAAGCTTCTTGAAGAAACTATTCATGAGCAAATACCTCGCATGAAGAAATTTAATATTGCTTTGCGTTTCATAGGTGATCGTTCCAGATTACCGTCACACCTAGTTGCCTTAATGGAAGATGCAGAGCAACAGACAGCACACCATAACACTATGACCTTAACTATTGCTGTGAGCTATGGTGGGATGTGGGATATTGCAAATGCAGCAAAACAAGTTGCTGAAGCGGTTTCCCGTGGTGAATTTGGTGCTGATCAAATAAATGTTGATTTGTTCGAAAAATATGTCAGTCTAAACGATCTGCCAGCTGTGGACTTATTGATCCGTACAGGTGGAGATTATCGCATATCTAATTTCTTGTTATGGCAAGCAGCATATGCGGAGCTGTATTTTACTGATACTTTATGGCCAGAATTTACAGTACAAGAATTCGATCATGCATTGAATGTTTTTTCAGGGCGTGAACGTCGTTTTGGCAAAACATCTGAACAAATTCAGCAAGAGAAAATAGAGAACTTATAATGTTAGAGCGGATTGTTACCGCATTGGTACTTGTCGCAGTTGTTTTAGGCTGTATGTTTGCTACGCAATCACATTATCCAATGTTGGTTCTTATGATTGTAGCAGCAGGGGTAGCGGGGTATGAATGGTATAAATTAATGCCCCATGAAACTGTAAATGCTGTAAAGCCAAAAGCCTGGTGCTACGGTCTGCTTGTTGCATTCGTTTCAGGCGTTGCTCTATTTTTCCATGATATTGCATTACTTTTGTGGTCAGCTTCAATTTTGACTTGGCTTGTAAGCGTTTATTGGGTCAAATCTTTTCCTGAATTTGATGGGTGGTATAACGCTACTCTATATGTAATTGGCATTATTTTAGTTTGTGCTGCGGTAACTTCAATTTTTGTTGTCTGGCAAAGTTCGCCTTGGTGGTTAATGTATCTGTTCTTGCTTGTGTGGGGTGCAGATAGTGGTGCTTACTTTGTTGGCCGTAAATTTGGTAAAAGAAAACTAGCGCCAACCGTAAGTCCGAACAAATCAGTAGAAGGTTTATATGGTGGTGTTATCACGACCATACTGGTAATGTTGGTTGTGCAATATCAGTATTTAAATTTAACTTTAATTCAGCAAATCCTGTTTCTTATCTTGTCACTGATTACAGTATTCGGTTCAGTTTTAGGTGATTTATTTGAGTCGATGATTAAACGTCGTGCTGGTATTAAAGATTCTGGACGTGTACTACCTGGTCATGGTGGTGTTTTAGATCGTATTGATTCTTTACTTGCTGCAGCCCCGATCTTTGCAACGGGAATGTATATATTAAAACTTATTGGTGTAGATTTATAAATGACACAATCTGTTTGCATATTGGGTGTAACCGGTTCCATTGGGCAAAGTACCTTAAAAATTTTAAATCAACATCCTGATAAGTATTCAGTATTTGCAATTTCAGCTCATAGTCGAATTTCTGAATTGGTTAATATATGTAAACAATTTCAACCAAAAGTTGTAGTTGTTCCAAAGCAAAAAGTTGACGAATTAGCAGTTTTATTTGTAAAGAATGAATTACAAGATATTGAAATTTTGACTGATCAGGAAGGGCTAGTAAGTATCGCATCTCATCCAGATGTTGATGTAGTTATGGCTGCAATTGTTGGAGCAGCTGGTTTATTACCAACATTAGCGGCTGTAAAAGCTGGTAAACGCGTATTGCTTGCTAATAAAGAAGCTTTGGTCATGTCTGGTGAAATCATGATGCAAGCAGCACGTGATCATCAGGCATTATTATTACCGGTAGATTCAGAACACAACGCTATTTTTCAATCATTACCTCATAATTATTTAGAGGCTGAAAGAAATGGACAACCGCAACAGGGTGTATCAAGAATCTTATTGACCGCTTCAGGTGGACCATTTTTAAACCATTCGTTAGAGCAATTAGAAAAAGTTACTCCTGCCCAGGCTTGTAAGCATCCCAACTGGTCTATGGGGCAGAAAATATCAGTTGACTCAGCTACTCTTATGAATAAAGGGTTGGAGTTAATTGAGGCATGTCATTTGTTTTCAATATCTGAACATTTTGTTACAGTTGTTGTCCACCCACAAAGTATTATTCATTCTATGGTGCAATATGTTGATGGTTCAACATTAGCGCAAATGGGTAATCCAGATATGTGTACTCCGATTGCTCATGCATTAGCATGGCCAGAACGTTTACAGACTAATGTTCCTGCTTTAGATTTATTTGAGTATTCTCAGCTTAATTTTCAAGCACCGGATATCCAGAAATTTCCTGCACTTGACTTGGCGCGTCAGGCAATGCGTGTAGGAGGGTTGGCACCAACTATTTTAAATGCTGCAAATGAGATTGCTGTTGCTGCATTTTTAAAGGAACAGATTGGATTTACAAATATCCCACAAGTGGTAGAGCATACTTTGCAAAAATTGGAAAACTCAGTTGCTGATAGTATCGAGTCTATTTTAAATAAAGATAAAGTAGCACGACATGTAGCACAGCAGTATATATCAAGTATAGGAGGCTGAAATGAGTGCATTATTTATGATTGCAGCAGCAGCTCTCTTGCTCGGTCCATTAATTGCAATTCATGAGTTCGGTCATTATTGGGTGGCACGAAAACTTGGTGTTAAAGTTTTAGTCTATTCCATCGGTTTTGGTCCGACATTACTTAAATGGACATCAAAAAAATCTGGAATTAAGTACCAACTTTCAGCTTTGCCTCTAGGTGGTTATGTAAAAATGCTCGATGAGCGCGAAGGTAATGTTGCAGAGCAAGATTTACCTTATGCATTTAACCGTCAAAAACCATGGAAGCGTATAGCAATTGTTGCGGCTGGACCTTTAATTAATTTGATTTTTGCTGTTTTACTTTTCTGGATTTTATTTTTACCTGCACAAGAACAATTAAATACAAGAGTAGGTAAAGTTATACCCAACTCGCTGGCTGCAACAGCTCAACTACAAGTAGGCGACAAAATTATTGCTGTTGACGGAAAGGAAACGCAAACTTGGGAAAAACTTAACTTTGCTTTGATTGACCGTGTGGGTGAAACCGGTAGCCTAAATCTTGATGTAGATCGTGCAGGTACTGAGAAAAATATTGTTTTACCAATTAAAGATTTTTTAAAAAACCAAAATGAATCAGCTTTAGATGTATTAGGTTTTTTACCTTATCGTCCCGTTATTCCTGCTATTGTAACGGAGTTGACTGCAGATGGGGCAGCAATTCGTCAAGGAATGAAAGTCGGTGATCGTATTGTATCCATTAATGGTCAAGCAATGAAAGACTGGTTTGATGTTGTGGAAGTTGTGCAACATTCACCAGAAAAATTGCTCAGTATTGATGTGTTGCGTAATGGTCAACTCGTTCATTTGAAAGTCATGCCTCAAGGAAAGCGTGACAATATGGGGCAAGTGAGCGGTGTCTTAGGCGTAAAAAGTGATGCAGGAAAAATTACAATTCCTGACGAATATAAGCAAACAATTCAATATACTCCAATACAAGCTTTCCAGATGTCGCTAGATAAGACTGGCCAAATCTCTAGCATGATATTGAATTCGATAGTAAAAATGGTTAAGGGTTTAATTGGCTTAGAGAATCTTTCTGGACCAATTACAATCGCGAAAGTAGCGGGACAAAGTGCAGAAATGGGATGGCAGACTTTTATCTCATTTATGGCTTTAATGAGTGTAAGTCTTGGAATTTTAAATTTATTGCCAATTCCAATGCTTGATGGTGGACACCTCGTTTATTACATTATTGAAGCTATTCGTGGGAAGCCTGTTTCTGAACAAATACAAATGTTTGGTCTAAAAATTGGTATGGTACTGCTCGGTAGTATGATGCTTTTAGCTTTATTTAACGATTTTATGCGTTTGTAAACGTATATGGATTTATAACTTACTGGAAAAACTGGCATGCGGCACACACATTTTTTAATGCCTTTGGCACTTGTTAGCGCTATGGCAGCGGTACAACAAGCATATGCAGCTGATGATTTCGTTGTTCGAGATATTCGTATAGATGGTTTGGTCCGTCTTACTCCTGCAAATGTTTCTACCATGTTGCCAATCAACAGTGGCGATCGCGTTAATGAACCGATGATCGCAGAAGCAATTCGAACATTGTATGCCACTGGACTTTTTGACGATATTAAAGCATCAAGAGATAACGATACTTTAGTTTTCAATGTCGTAGAGCGCCCAATTATTTCAAAACTTGAATTTAAGGGTAACAAACTTATTCCTAAAGAGGCTTTAGAGCAAGGCCTCAAAAAAATGGGAATTGCTGAAGGCGAAGTTTTTAAGAAGTCAGCTTTACAAACAATTGAAACTGAATTAGAGCAGCAATATACTCAACAAGGCCGTTATGATGCTGATGTAACTGTTGATACTATAGCTCGTCCAAATAATCGTGTTGAACTTAAATTAAATTTTAATGAAGGTACGGCAGCTAAAGTTTTTAATATCAATATTATTGGTAATACTGTTTTTAAAGACAGTGAAATTAAACAAGCTTTCGCAGTTAAGGAAAGTGGTTGGGCTTCAGTTGTAACTCGTAATGACCGTTATGCTAGAGAGAAAATGGCAGCGAGCCTTGAAGCTTTGCGTGCGATGTATCTGAATAAGGGTTATATCAATTTTCATATCAATAACTCACAGCTCAATATTAGTGAAGATAAAAAGAATATCTTTATTGAAGTTGCTGTAGAGGAAGGTAGTCAGTTCAAATTTGGTCAAACCAAATTTTTAGGTGACGCACTTTATAAACCTGAAGAGCTGCAAGCTTTAAAAATCTATAAAGATGGCGATACTTATTCTCAAGAAAAAGTAAATGCTGTTAAGCAATTGTTATTGCGTAAATATGGTAATGCAGGTTATTACTTTGCAGATGTAAATGTCGTTCCGCAAATTAATAATGAAACGGGTGTTGTTGACTTAAACTATTATGTAAACCCAGGTCAGCAAGTAACCGTACGTCGTATTAACTTTACAGGTAATAGTAAAACTGCCGATGAAGTATTGCGTCGTGAAATGCGTCAAATGGAAGGTGCTTTAGCGAGTAATGAAAAAATTGATTTATCTAAGGTTCGTTTAGAGCGTACAGGATTCTTCAAAACAGTTGATATTAAACCGGCTCGTATTCCAAACTCACCAGATCAGGTGGATTTAAACGTAAATGTTGAAGAACAACACTCGGGAACTACAACACTAGCGGTAGGTTACTCACAAAGTGGTGGTATTACATTCCAGGCAGGTTTAAGTCAAACCAACTTTATGGGAACAGGTAATCGTGTTTCGATCGATTTATCTCGTTCTGAAACTCAAGACTACTATAACTTAAGTGTTACCGACCCTTACTTCACTATTGATGGGGTAAGCCGTGGTTATAACGTTTACTATCGTAAAACAAAGCTAAATGATGACTATAACGTTAATAACTATGTTACCGATAGTTTTGGTGGCAGTTTAAGTTTTGGTTATCCAATTGATGAAAACCAAAGCCTAAGTGCTTCTTTAGGTATTGATAATACTAAAGTAACGACTGGTCCTTATGTCTCTACTTATGTACGAGACTACTTGTTAAAAAATGGTGGGAAAACCACTTCTACAAGTACCTATTGTCTTGTTGATCTTGTTCAAGATAAAGAAACAGGACTGTATAATTGCCCACCAGACAAAGTATCAGATCCTTATGGAAGTGCATTTGAAGGGGAATTTTTCACTTATAATCTGAATTTAGGTTGGTCATATAACACACTAAACCGTCCAATTTTCCCAACTTCAGGTATGTCTCATCGAGTAGGGCTTGAAATTGGTTTACCGGGTAGTGATGTCGATTACCAAAAAGTAACTTATGATACACAAGCATTCTTACCAATCGGTAATTCAGGCTTTGTATTACGTGGTTATGGTAAGCTTGGCTATGGTAATGATTTGCCATTCTATAAAAACTTCTATGCGGGTGGTTATGGTTCTGTTCGTGGTTATGACAACAGTACCTTGGGCCCGAAATATTCAAGCGTGAATTTACAAGAAGAAGGTAAAAATGACTCTTCTCCAGAAGAAGTTGGTGGTAATGCTTTAGTTCAGTTTGGTACAGAGCTTGCTTTACCATTGCCATTCAAAGGAGATTGGACTCGCCAAGTACGACCAGTTCTTTTTGCTGAAGGTGGTCAAGTATTTGATACTAAATGTGATGTTGGCTCTTATTCTATGATGATGAATGGCCAAGAAATTCCAAATGCTAAAAAATACTGTGAAGATAACTACGGTTTTGATTTAGGCAATATGCGTTATAGCGTAGGTGTAGGCTTCACATGGATCACTATGATTGGACCATTATCTCTTAGCTATGCATTCCCGTTAAATGACAAGCCTGGTGACGAAACTAAAGAGATTCAGTTTGAAATCGGTCGTACTTTCTAAGTACGACTTGACTAAACAATGAAATAAGGACACAAATTTAAATGAAAAAATTAAATATATTAATGTTAGGGTTAGGCCTTACAGTTTCTGCTATGACTAATGCAGCTGGTTATGGCGTTATTGATCTTGCTAAAGTTGTTGAAAGTAGTACTTATTTAAAACAACAAAATGCAAGTTTAAATCAATCTGTTAAACCAACAACAACTCGTCTTGAGCAGTTGGGTAAAGAGTTAGAAGGTCTTCAACGTCAAGCCCAAACCCAAGGGCAAAAAATGAAAGAAGATGATATTAAAAAGCTTCAGACTCAATATCAGTCAAAATTAAATGAATTTAATTCAACTCAACAAGGTCTGCAGTCTAAAGTTCAAACTAGTTTGCAAGGAATGAACTCAACTTTTGAGACTCGTGTGAAGCAAGCAGCTGAACAATTACGAAAAGAAAATAATCTTGACTTCATTTTGAATAAAAATTCGACCGTTGCCTATGACGCTAAATATGATTTAACTGATAAAATGATACAAAAGGTTAATTCAATGAAATAAATTAATGAAAGTGCAACATTATCGTTTAGATGAACTAGCTCACCTAGTGAATGGTGAGTTAGTCGGTGCGGGTAGTCTTCAATTCATAAACCTAGCAAGTTTAGAAAATGCTGAACCTTCTCATATTACTTTCGTAAATGGCGAAAAGTATATCGATCAAGCAAAGGCTAGCCGTGCGGGTGCGTACATTGTTACAAGCTCTATTAAAGAACAGCTTACTGATAAACAAAATTTTATTATTGTTGATAATCCATATTTGGCTTTTGCCATCCTTACCCATGCTTTTGATAAAAAGATCACATCAATAGGTATTGAAAGTACTGCTCAAATTCATCCTTCCGCAATTATTTCTGAAAAAACATATATTGGCCATTACGTTGTAATTGGTGAAAATTGTGTAGTAGGTGAGAACACGATTATTCAGTCTCATACTCGTCTGGATGATAATGTGGAAATTGGAAAGGATTGTTTTATCGATTCTCATGTCACCATTACTGGCGGTTCTAAATTACTTGATCGTGTTCGAGTTCATGCAAGTACTGTAATTGGTAGTGAAGGCTTTGGCTTTGCACCATATCAAGGTAAATGGCATCGTATTGCACAATTAGGTTCAGTTATCATCGGTAATGATGTCCGTATTGGATCAAATTGTAGTATTGATCGAGGGGCACTAGATAATACGATTTTGGAAGATGGGGTAATTATTGATAATCTTGTGCAAATCGCACATAACGTTCATATTGGTTCCAATACAGCTATTGCTGCTAAATGTGGAATTGCTGGAAGCACTAAAATTGGCAAAAACTGTATTCTTGCAGGAGCTTGCGGTGTGTCTGGTCACCTTTCAATCACTGATAATGTGACTTTAACTGGAATGTCAATGGTCACAAAAAATATTTCTGAAGCTGGTACCTATTCTTCAGGAATTGGATTATTTGAAAATAGTCATTGGAAAAAGACAATTGTACGCTTGCGACAATTAGCAGATGTGCCATTGACCCAAATCACTAAACGACTTGATCATATACAAGCTCAAATAGAGTCTCTTGAATCAACTTTTAATTTGCGTAAATAGAATATTATGACCGAGTCAACTACACCTAAATTTGCCATCCCTGAATTACCAATGCAGATTCAAACGATTCGTCAATATTTGCCGCATCGTTACCCATTCTTATTGGTTGATCGTGTGACTGAAGTTACTGACAATAGTATTGTTGGTTATAAAAATGTTTCTATCAATGAAGAGTTCCTACAAGGACATTTCCCAGAATATCCAATTATGCCGGGTGTCTTAATTGTAGAAGCATTAGCTCAAGTTTCGGGCGTTCTAGGTTTTATTATGAACAATGAGACGCCAAAACCGGGTTCTTTATTCCTCTTTGCTGGTGCAGAAAAGGTTAGATTTAAAAAACAAGTAGTTGCTGGCGACCAACTTGTATTAAAATCTGAATTAGTAATGCAAAAACGCGGTATCTACAAATATAACTGTACGGCTACCGTTGACGGTATTGTAGCAACAACCGCTGAAATTATGATTTCACACCAAAAAACAGAGCAGGCATGAGCAATCACGATTTAATTCATTCTACGGCCATTATTGATCCATCTGCAGTGATTGCCCCGGATGTCCAGATAGGACCTTATTGTATTATTGGTCCAAATGTGACGATTGGCGCTGGTACTAAATTACATTCACATGTTGTAGTTGGTGGTTTTACCAAAATTGGTCAAAATAATGAGATTTTCCAGTTTGCAAGTGTTGGTGAAGTTTGCCAAGACTTGAAATATCAAGGTGAAGAAACTTGGTTAGAGATTGGAGATCATAATTTAATTCGTGAGCATTGCAGTTTACATAGAGGAACTGTACAAGATAATGCTTTAACTAAAATAGGTAGTCATAACTTATTGATGGTTAATACGCATATTGCACATGACTGTATTGTTGGTGATCATAATATTTTCGCAAATAATGTTGGTGTTGCTGGACACGTACATATCGGTGATCATGTCATTATTGGTGGTAATTCGGGAATTCATCAATTCTGTAAAATTGATTCTTACAGTATGGTTGGTGGAGCATCTTTAATTTTAAAAGATGTGCCAGCTTATGTTATGGCATCTGGTAATCCAGCACATGCGTTTGGTATTAATATAGAAGGTATGCGCCGAAAGGGTTGGTCTAAGGATACAATTCAAGGCCTTAGAGAAGCTTATAAATTGATTTTCAAATCAGGCCTGACTTCTGTTCAAGCTGTTGAGCAGATTAAAAATGATATTCTTCCGAATGTTCCAGAAGCTCAATTATTAATTGACTCTGTTGAACAATCAGAACGTGGTATTGTGCGTTAAGCCGAGATATTCAAAAAAAGACACCGCAGATAGCGGTGTCTTTTTTCTTAAAAACTTTTATTTGTTAAAAAATTTGGCTTCTTCAGATTTTGGATACTGACTTAAGATTTTAGCTTTATATTGGTTTGCTGATACAGTGTTTTTATCAACATCTTTGGCAATACTGTAGAGTTGATAAAGCGCGCGAGGAGCTTTACTAGAATTTGGGTATTGCGTAGCTACTACAGTATAGTTCTTTTTAGCTTCATTATAATTTACCGGATCAGTTGCTAAATTAAACTCAGCTAACCAAAAATAGGCATTCCCTGTATAAACGCTATTAGGATGATTTTTGATAAAGTTTTGCATTGGAGCAATCGCTTTTTTCGCTCCACCTTGTTTGTAGGCATCTAAAGCGACAGTATAAGCTGCTTTTTCAAGTTCTACAGGGTTCGATTGGTTTTGTGTAGCAGGCGGTGAAGCTGGTTGTGTTACTTGCGTTTGTGAGGGGGGAGTAACTTGACTTGCAGAAGTTGTAGTACTTACTGCTTTATTGTCGATAGGAGGAGCTTCTGAGCTTCCAGTAGCTGTAGCATCACTATTTGCTGTATTGTCTGGTGTTGCACTTTCTGGATCTACTTTTTGATTCAGTAATTCCAAACGCTGGTCTAAATCAGTATAGCGATTAGATAAATCTTTTTTCAATTGTTCAATATCATTCGATTGTTCTTCTAACTGTCCGCGTAAGGTGCGTATATCATTTTCTAATTGTTGGTTTTTTTGCATCAATTCCCAATTTAAATTACTAGGGACTGAAGCGTTATTCGATGAAGTGTTAGTTGAACTACCACCACTTTGACTTAAACCGCGCGATTCAATTGGAATATTGGCATAGAGAGAAGTAGTGCTCATTAAGGCAATAAATAATAAAGAATGCTTCATCAATCGCATGAGTATAGGTCCATAATTTTATGTAAAAGCTAACTTGAGAAGGGAATATGTAAACTATTCACATTAGCTATCTAAGGTTTTAATTGATCATTGCAATTAAAACAGCTAACAATATAAATGCAAGAATAGTTTACAATCTTCAAGCATATTTTATTCAAAATAAGTATCAAGAAAGAATATAAGATAAGAGATTCTAGGAATTTATATTTTTTTGACGATGAATTAATCAATTGAAACATAAACTTGCTTAAAATTGAGAAGAAGGCTTGCAACTCTTTTAAAAATCTCTATACTCTGTTTTGCAATGGTAGCCCCGCTGGTGGCTTCGCAATTGTACTCTGTGAACCCCGCCAGGACCGGAAGGTAGCAACGGTAGCAGATCTATGATGTGCCGAAGTTTTGCTAGTGGGGTTGCCACCATCTTCTAATCCGATCTCCGTTGGATTGCCTTCATAATTACATCTAAATCAAATCCTCTATACTGTAAAAACCTCATCTGTTTTGCTTTAAGTTTAGGATCTTTTTCTACTTCTTCACCAAACTTTTTCACTTTAAGTTGATAAGCCTGTTCCACCCAATCAATGTTATGAATTTCATCTGCAATTAAATCATTTTCGATTTGTTTAGTTTTTAAAGCTTGTTTGATGCGTTTTGGCCCTTTGCCTTTACGAATTTGGCTAGCCAATGTTAGTTCTGCAACGCGTTGGTCACTTTGATAATTTTGCTCAGATAACTCTTCAACAAGTTGCTTAACCTCTTCAGGGTTTTGTGCATAACGATTCAATTTCTCGATAAGTTCTGCTTTCGAATAATCTCGACGAGTCAATAACGCAAAAGCATATGAGCGCAAACGTTGACCTGTTAGCAAAGCGCGTTGTTGGGGCTGTTCTTCTGTTCTTTTGAACATATTTAATATTTCCTTGTAAAAAACGCCCCGAAGGGCGTTTTAAGACTTATAAGCGGTAATTAAGACTCTAATAGAAGATCTTCTTCTTCATCTTCCACTTGTACAGCACCATTAGTACCCGTAGTTAGCAGTTGTTCACGGATAATCTTTTCAATTTCTCCAGCCATTTGAGGATTTTCTTCAAAGTGGCGGATAACATTGTTTTTACCTTGGCCAATTTTATTGCCTTGATATGAATACCAAGCGCCTGCTTTTTGCACGATATCTTGTTGTACAGCTAAATCTACAAGTTCGCCAAGCTGGTTTGTACCTTTACCGTATAGGATTTGGAAAATAGCTTCTTTAAAAGGAGGAGCCATTTTGTTTTTAACAACTTTAACTCGAGTTTCAGAGCCGATGATTTCATCACCTTCTTTGACCTGACCAATACGGCGGATATCTAAACGTACAGAAGCATAGAACTTCAATGCGTTACCACCAGTCGTAGTCTCAGGGCTACCAAACATTACACCAATTTTCATACGGATCTGGTTAATGAAAATAACCATACAGTTCGAGCGTTTAGCGTTACCCGTAATTTTACGTAATGCCTGACTCATTAAGCGAGCTTGTAAGCCCATGTGAGAGTCACCCATTTCGCCTTCAATTTCTGCTTTAGGAGTAAGAGCAGCAACTGAGTCGACAACGATTAAATCAATTGCACCAGAACGAACTAGCATGTCTGCAATCTCAAGTGCTTGTTCACCGTTATCAGGTTGCGATACAAGTAGATTATCAATGTCCACGCCCAGCTTACGTGCATATTGTGGATCTAATGCGTGTTCTGCATCGATAAATGCACAAGTACCACCAGCTTTTTGACATTGTGCAATCGCTTGGAGAGTCATTGTGGTTTTACCAGAAGATTCTGGACCATAAATCTCAACGATACGACCTTTCGGTAAACCGCCAATCCCCAATGCAATATCTAAAGTCAAAGAACCTGTAGATACAGCTTCAACTGCTTGAACAGTGTTATCACCGAGACGCATCACCGTATTTTTGCCAAATTGTTTCTCAATTTGACTTAGCGCGGCTTGTAATGCTTTGCTTTTATTCTCATCCATCTCAAAAACCTCAATACTCTAAGTTCATCACATTTAACCCAAGTGGATGCATTGAATCTCAACTTGTTTCACAGGGCTAATAGTGACAGATTTTTTCTATAGCTTCTATGTGTTGTCTGTGTGTGTGCGACACAACTCGACGTTTTTATTCATCACCATACGACCAGTGTTGATCATTGTCCTGTTTAAACCGATTAATCTGTCTACGATCCTTTTTACTCGGTCTATGATCAGGTCGAGCAAGATTATGCAATTTTCGTTGGGATGCAATCAACTCCCGTCTAGCAATACTTACTTCTGTTTCTTCATAAAGTTGCTGGGCAACTGGTGCTGGACCACGTGTGTTCGAAAGCGCTTTTACGACAACGGTTTTTTTATCAAAACCTTGTTGAATAATTAGTTCCATTCCAACACGAATTTCTTTGGAAACTTTTACACGCTCATTATTGTGATGTACTTTACCTCCTTCGATTGCTGCTTTAGCAATTGAACGAGTTTTAAAAAAACGAGCAGCCCATAGCCATTTGTCGATACGCATGGTCTCTACAGCATCGTTTTCAAGCGATTTTGACATCATTATCCTTTCTATCAATTTGATTCAATATAGACAGCAATTCTGTAAGTCGATCTAGTGCTTTATATTCTAAATCTTCATGCTTTCTTACATCCTTTAGACTTGAGGGCTGCAAGATAGTAAACAAGTGTTTGATACCAAATTTTTCAGCTGTTTTGAGTACAGGAGCTGTATCATCAATAAAAATGGTTGCTTCTGGGGCAAAAGGGTGTAATTTTTGGAGCTCTTGCCAAAAATGAATATCTTCTTTTGCATAACCAATTTGTTCACTCGATACGATTACGTCAAAGAAGTGTTCAATTGCAACATTATCGAGCTTTAACCGTAAGCTTGTACGATCGGCATTTGTAACTAACCAACAACTATATCCTTGCTTTTTCAGTTCCTGCAGAAGCTCAATACAACCAGACCGAGCTTGAATTTTTGTCTGAAATTCTTGCTGTAATTTGAGTACATCAACGCCTACAGTTTTGGTCCAATAAGCTGATGAATACCAAACAAGCGTATGTCTATGTGATTGATAAAACTGATATAGTGTTTTTTGGCTCTGGGCAAGTGGAAGTTGATGTATCTCTGCATGTCGCTTAGGAAGACATTCATTCCAGATGAAATCATCAAAAGCGAGATCTAATAGTGTACCATCCATGTCAAACATTACGATTTTAGACATATCTAAATATCTCCAAAATCATTTAAAGCAAAATTTTTAAGACACATCTACCATATATCCTTTTTAAAATCATTAATTAAAGAAACTTCGAGATATAAAATTAATTTAAAACTCCACCCATTAATTCTTTCAAAAGGTGTTTTGATTAATGTGATGGGTAGGGAGGATAAATGATTTGAAAATTATAGCGTGTAATTTTGAAAAACAAAAAACAATAATAAATGCTTTTTAATAGAAAACTTTTCCCTGTATTTAAAGTAAAAATACGGAGTCAAAGTTTTGCAATTAAGAAATCTTAAAAGCCATCTATATTTATGGTTAATTTTGCTTACATAGGATACGTATTGACATACATTTTATAAATTGAAGGATACTTGTTTAAAGTTATATTTAAAATTAACCCTAATAAGAATTTAGAGAAAGCAATGAAAATTGGATTTATTGGCGGAGCCAATGACGGTATTGTAATCAATGCTGCTGATGGCCTTGATACTTATAAGCTTGAATGGCATTACAAAGCAGAAAAGCACTGTGAATCACAGCCAACATTAGGTCTTAATGGGCCTGAGTATGATTACTACAACCTCTTAATACTAAGAAAAAATAAAGAGGCTAAACTCTTTTATGTACTCACTACCATGGGAAAAGATGATATCGCAAGTAAAATCCATGAGTATTGGGAGTGCTCTACATCTGTTGGCTATGATTTCGATGATTAAGAAAATTTTTATTAATAATTTAAAATTTTGACTTTAATCAAAAAATAAATGAAGAGCTTGTAATTTCATATAACACATGTGCTTTTAGTTGGTGATGGAGAGGAACCTTGGGATGATCAAAGTTTTTAACTTTGTGCATTCCAAGTCTTTCCATGACGGCTTGAGAGGGTGTATTTATGTTAGCGGTAAATGAAACGATCTTATCTAAATTCAGTACATTAAAACCATAGTCTAAAGCCGCTTTTGCTCCTTCAGTTGCATAACCTTGTTTCCAGAATTCTTTTGCAAGTCGCCACCCGATTTCCACACAAGGAGAAAAGTCAAATTGTTCAGGTTGGCTATGTAAACCAATAAACCCGATAAATTGATGGGTTTCTTTTAACTCTACTGCCCAGAAGCCCCAACCATTTTCATTAATGAGAGATGAAATTTTTTGGATTAAATTAAGGCTTTCTTGGGGTGTTAATAGAGTTGGGAAAAATTGCATAACATCTTGATCCAAGCCCATTGTTATGAAAGGCTCAACATCACTTTCTTTCCATTGTCTTAAAATTAAACGTTTTGTTTCGATCATGAGATGTCTCTTTAATAAAAATAAGGGATTAAAGTGGTTTTTGCACAATCTTTTGTAAAATGATCTTGGAATTGATGCTCACTACACCTTTTATTTTATTTAAGGTATTAATGACGAAATGAGAAAAAGAACTCAAATCTTTGGTCGCAACGTGTAAAACATAATTAGATTCGCCAGTAATAATATATGCATTAATGACTTCATCAAAATTTTTGATCTGACTTAAAAAGAAGTTGTGATCATTTTCTGTGAGTTGGGCAAGCTTTATTTCGACAATTGCCTCAATTTTTATACCTAGTTTTTCATAATTAACTTTCGCTTGATATTTTTCAATTACACCATTGCTTTCTAAAATTTTAACTCGCCGATGACAAGCTGAAGCCGAAAGGTTAACGAGATCGGCCAGTTCTTGGTTACTTAACCGAGCATTATCTTGTAAATATTTTAAAATTTTAAGATCAATTGCATCTACATTCATTTTCGAATTTCATCCATGTTTTTAATTTTAATTCGAATTTTATACGAAAATAGTAAATTTTAATCAAATATTATCGAATAAATCGAAAGAATTAGCGTGATAAAATTCAAATACAAAGGAAATGTTGAAAATAGGTGAAATAACAAATGATTACTCACGAACAATGCCTCTATTGGGATCAGGAAGATGAACTCAAAAAGTTTAAAGACGAATTTGCACTACCAGAAAATGTCATTTATTTAGATGGTAATTCTTTGGGTGCAAGACCAAAAAAATCATTAGAGGTTGCTCAGCATATTATTGCCAAAGAGTGGGGCGAGGACCTTATTAATAGTTGGAATAAAGCAGATTGGTGGGGTTTACCGACTAGACTCGGAGATAAAGTCGCGCAGCTTATCGGTGCTGAACAAGGTGAAGTAGTTATTTCAGACTCAACGACCCTAAATTTATTCAAAGTTCTATCAGCAGCGGTAAAAATTCAAGCTGAAAAATTTCCGGAACGTAAAATTATTGTTGCAGAAAAAGATGCCTTTCCAACCGATATTTATATTATTGAAGGCTTTATCGATTTGATTCATCAGGGTTATCAAGTTGAATTGATTGATGGCACCGATGATTTATCTCGTGTTCTAGCAAAAGATGTGGCGGTAGTTGTTCTTTCTCATGTGAATTATCGGACTGGATATTTCTATGATATGGAATCTATTAATCAACAAATTCACGCTAAAGATGCTTTGATTATTTGGGATTTATGTCACTCGGTTGGTGCGGTGCCTATGGATCTTAATCAGAGCAATAGTGATTTTGCGATTGGTTGTACTTATAAATATTTAAATGGTGGCCCAGGTTCTCCAGCGTTGTTATGGGTAAATCGAAAGCATCGTGATCAATTTTGGCAACCTCTCTCAGGCTGGTGGAGCCACAAGAAACCTTTTGATATGGCTCAGCACTATGAACCAGCTAACAGTATTCGCCGTTACTTGTGCGGAACTCAACCCATCATTTCTATGAGTCTAATTGAATGTGGTATCGATATTTTCTTACAAGCTGATATGCAACAAATACGCGTGAAATCACTCAAATTAACTGATTTGTTTATTCAACTTGTTCAACAAGAGTGTGCCCAGTTTGGTTTTGAGCTGATTACACCTTTAAATCATAAATATCGTGGCAGTCATGTCAGTTATAGGCATGAGTTCGGTTATGAAATTATTCAAGCTCTCATTGCTCGTGGGGTAATTGGGGATTATCGAGAGCCGGAAGTATTACGTTTTGGAATTACACCTTTATATCTAGGATTTGAAGATATTTGGAATGCCGTACAACAACTTAAGCAAATTATGCTGAATAGTGAATGGAAAAATGAACGTTATCTGGTGCGCAGTGAAGTGACCTGATCGTTAGAAATCAACATTAGAAAAATGGCTAGGAGGGCCTATGAGCAGTTTTGATGAAATACAAAATCGAGAAGCGGGTTTACATAAAAAATTATCCGCAAAACAGATGGGAATGATTGCAATTGGTGGAGCGATTGGTACAGGACTGTTCATGGGAAGCAAGTTCGCAATTAGCTTTGCTGGCCCAGCCGTCATTGTGAGTTATGCCATAGGAGGCTTAATCGCATTTGCTATTATGGCTTGTTTGGCTGAGATGACAGTCCAGCACCCTACGTCAGGCTCATTTGGGGCATATGCTGAGCATTATGTAAGTCCGCTTGCTGGGTTTTTAGTCCGTTATTGTTATTGGGCATGTATTGTATTAGCGGTCGGTACAGAAATTACAGCAGTTGCTGACTATATGAAATTATGGTTTCCTCATGTAGGTTCTTGGGTCTGGATTGCGTTTTTTTCGCTGACGTTACTTGTGGTTAATGCATATAGTGTTAAAGCATTTGGGTTGGTTGAATATTGGTTTTCGACAATAAAAGTCTTTGCAATTATTGTATTTATTCTTTTAGCAATTGGTATTTTGACTCAAAGTCATGGAGGAACAGAACAGGTTCTCTCTAATTTAACCGAACATGGTGGCTTTTTTCCTCATGGTTTTAGTGGAGTCTGGATTGGAGTAATCATTTCAATATTTAGTTATTTAAGTATTGAAATGATCGCTGTTGCAGCAGGTGAGGCTAAAGATCCAGAAAGAGCTGTTAAGAAAGCTTTTAAAAGTACGGCAATTCGCTTAATCCTATTTTATTTGCTGTCTTTATTTCTCATTGTGGCCCTTGTTCCTTGGACAACCTTAATTGGAGCTGACGCAACCAGCCCTTTTGTGATGGTGATGAAAATTGTAGGGATTCCATATGCAGACAGTATTTTAAATTTTATTGTAATTGTCGCGGCCTTATCAGCCATGAATAGTATGTTGTATATCTCAACACGTATGCTATTTAGCTTGTCACGAGCAGGAGATGCGCCAAAACTATTTGGCCGTATTAGTCATAATGGTGTACCAATTAATGCGTTGTTATTGTCAGCTGTTGGTATTGGTATTGCGAGTATTGTTTATACGATTAACCCAGCTTCGGCTTTCCCGATCATGATTGCTTTATCTATGTTTGGTGCGTTGTTCACTTGGGGCAGTATTTTTGTTACCCATATGTTTTTTAGAAGGAATATGGCACGAAAAGGAGAACAGTTAAAATTTAAGGTTCCAGCGAGTCAGTTAATCTCCCTTTTAGGATTAATCGCAATTTTAAGTATTACGATCACAACGTGGTTTACCAATGAATTCAAGTCAACTTTACAGTTTGGAGTCCCATTAGTTGTTGTTCTTACATTTTTCTATTATTTAAAACGTTCATCAGCCAAGCTTGCTTTAAATGCTCATGAAGAATCGTTGAAGTGAGAGACCTATGCGACCATATGATAATTCTAGAACCGTAGCGAATGAACATGAAATATTGGCAGAATTTAAAAGAACAAGCTTGTTGAGCTATCAAAAATTTACCCATATTGCAGATATCCAATATGGTACGCACTCACGGTCAACTTTAGATTTTTTCCCATTAGAACAAGCCAAAAAGACTGTTATTTTTATTCATGGTGGATATTGGCAATGGTGTGATAAATCAGATTTTGCATTCATCGTACCGTATGTTCTAGCCAAGGGTGCACAGTGTATTCTTTTAGAATATGATCTGGCCCCACAAAGCAAAATTTCAGATATTGCTTCTCAAGTTAATCAAGCTCTCGATTTTATTCGAGAGCAAGACTGGAAAACTAATGAGGTAGTTTTGGTTGGGCATTCGGCAGGGGCGCATCTGGCTGCTTTGTCATTAGGCCATCCTCTCATATCTGAGATGGTTTTGTTAAGTGGAATTTATGATCTTGAGCCTATACAAAGTACACATTTAAATCATGCTCTCAATCTTTCAAGCGAAGATATCTTAAAATACAGCCCTGTTCATCAGTCAAAACGAATTACTACTCCATGTTCAATTTTCTGTGGTGAACTCGAACTTGATGAGTTGAAATGGCAAAGCCAAAATTATTTTGAAATGAAGAAAAGGCAAGATCAGCATTTTGTTACTTTCAAGCTTATTCCTAAAATTAACCATTATTCTATTTTAAATCATTACTTTAATAATATTTTAATTTAAGTGTTTGAAATAGAATGTAATTGAGTAAAGAAAAACAGATTAAAACTTATTAGAAGATAAAATGTGAGATAAATCACAACTCAACCTAATTTTTATAAAAATTAAGTATCCTTATTGACCTGACTATAGAACTTAATTAGATTAAAAAGATAGTGCTTTCTCACTAAGCGGCAAAATGTTTAGCTGTTGTTTAGTTGAGTTTCAAGTCCGTAGCTTCCCAAGATGCGGACTTTTTTATTTGATTTTTAAAAACAATAAGATAAATCGAATTTTGTTCTTGAATATGGCAGTAATATCTATTTAATGATTAATATAAGTTAATCACATAGCCCTCTGCCAAATAAGAAACAAACTAGTATTTGCTTTTCATTATTTAACTGGAATTATCATTTAATTAATAGATTATATAAAATATATTTTACCAAACTAACAAAGTGTGAGATTACACTCGGAACTTCATGAGTTTGTCATATAGGTTAGATAAATTAAAAACAGAAAAATAAAAGAGAGAAGGCTATAGCACATAATTTAATAATATATTGCATCTGTAAATAAATGGTTTAGTCGGCTCTTATGAGTTGGCTTTTTTATTTTTAAAGGAGTGTTAATGAAAGTACAGTATTTTGAAGGAGGCATGTATAAACATATGTGTCCTGCTTGCGGATATCTTCATTATATTCCTGTACATTATCCTTTCTCTAACGGCAACCAATGGTTTTTTAATGGTAACTTGGAAAAACCGACATTTGATCCCATCATAAGTATAAATGAATATTGTAATTACTTTATTAAAGATGGCTTTATCGAATATAGCGTTAATTGTAGGCATCATTTAGCTGGTTGTAAGGTTGAGCTGCCAGAACTAAAATTAAAAAACTATAGAATATAATTGATTTTGGTATTTATTAATTATGACCATTTAAAGGACTGCACATTTCCTTAATTATCACATATTTTTGCAATATATCTTTACATATTTGATACTGAACACATATAGTTTAAAAAATTGTAAATCTCTTTTAGTTGAAGGCTATATTATAATTTGCAAGAATTTTCATAACTTACTGTTTTATATTTTTATTTATGGATATCTGGAAATTTTTAAAAAGCTTTAATACAACTGGAACATATCTCATTATTTCTACATTTATATTGTTTTTAATGATTATATATTTTTACATTATACATCCTACCTAAACTAAATTATAAATAAAGTAAGATAATTATTTATTCTAAAATGTTTGATGTATTGGTTTATTTGAATTGGTTCTCAATTTTAAATGAAAAAAGATAATAGCATTGTATAGGTCCAAGTTTTATGAAAACATGACGTGGTTATAATATATGGAGAATATAATAAAAATTCCTTTCAAAAGATGTTAATCCCTAAATATAAAGACTGTACTGATCATAACAATGATGTCTAAAGTAAAAAATATGGAGATTTTCTATGAAGTTTTGTCAAGTTTCGACTTTTCTTTTAACAATAGCGCTGAGCCATTTAACCTATGCTGCACCTGCTACAACAAATTCTGTATTAGGCTCATCTGAAGCAAAAGGAATTATTAAAAATCAATATATTGTTATTCTTAATAAGGATGTGGGTTCTTCTAACGAGTTTGCACAAGGTATTGCTAAACAACATGGTGGGAAGGTATTACAGACCTATGATGCTGTAGTTAAGGGATTTGCAATTTATTTACCCGATGTTGCCGGTACTGCTTTTGTTGAAGCCATGAAAAAAAATCCGAAAGTCGTTTCAGTAGAAAATGACACAATCATGAAAGTTGATGCCACTACCCAAAGCAACCCAGATTGGGGACTAGATCGTATTGACCAAAAAAACTTACCTCTAGATTCAGCCTATTCGTACTTACAAACAGGTTCAGGTACAACCGCTTATATTGTTGATACAGGAATATTGTCTACACATCAACAGTTCTCTGGACGGGTATTAAGTGGCTATACCGCGATATCTGATGGTAATGGAACAAGTGACTGTCATGGTCATGGTACACATGTGGCAGGAACAGTTGGTGGTAGTACCTATGGGGTTGCCAAGAATGTAAGCTTAGTACCCATTCGGATTTTAGGATGTGATGGTTCTGGTGCTTCGAGTAATGTGATTGCGGGGCTAGATTGGATATTAAAAAATGGTAAAAAGCCAGCTGTAGTGAATATGTCTTTAGGTGGTGAAGCAAACGCATCTTTAGATAGTGCAGTAGAAAACTTATTTAATAATGGTTATGTAATGGTTGTGGCTGCAGGAAACTCGAATACAGATGCATGTAGTTCTTCTCCTGCCAGAGTAAGTAAGGCAATTACTGTTGCTGCTACAGATAATACTGATACACGAGCGAGTTATTCTAATTATGGAAGCTGCGTTGATATTTTTGCGCCAGGAAACCAGATCAATTCTTCATGGATTGGGAGCAATACAGCAACTAAAGTTTTAAATGGAACTTCAATGGCTACTCCACATGTGGCTGGTGTGGTGGCTGAAATGTTGCAAAGTACGCCTACTGCAACACCTCAGACAATCTCGAACAATCTTTTAAACCAAGCAAGTAATAATGTAGTAAAAAATCCTTCAGGTAGCCCAAATCGATTGCTATATAAATCTCCTCAATAAAAGCAGTTATTTAAATTGGAAAAGGTCCCGAAGGACCTTTTTTAGATTTTTGCATGAGTACCATATTTATCAATCATAATTGAACTGGCTTCATTTAAACCGCGAACCGCTACCTGAATACCGTTCTTTTGAAATTTATTTACTACTGAATCTAGCATGGCAACTGAAGTCACATCCCAAATATGAGAGTGGGTAAGATCAATAATGACTTCTTTAATTTCTTCTTTAAAGTTAAAACGTTGCATAAATTTTTCAGATGAACTGAAAAATATTTGACCTCTTAATTCATATAGACGAGCTTGACCCTCGAATGAAGTTTCAATACGAATATCATTTTCAAGTTTATTTGCTAAGAAAAGTGCTGAAAGTAATACTCCAGTTAATACACCTAACGCTAAGTTATGGGTAGCAACTACTACAATAACGGTTGCGATCATAACGACATTACTACTTTTAGGATTATTTTTAAATTGAGTCAGTGAACTCCACTCAAAAGTACTAATTGATACCATAATCATGACGGCAACCAGAGCGGCCATGGGAATAACCTTTAACCAGTCACTTAAAAATACAACGAGAATAAGTAAGAATATACCTGCGCAAAAAGTGGATAAGCGTGTGCGACCACCCGATTTTACATTAATCATTGATTGACCAATCATGGCACAACCCGCCATACCTCCCATAAAACCTGAAGCGATATTTGCAATGCCTTGACCTTTACATTCTTGAAATTTATCACTAGATGTATCTGTCATTTCATCAACGATTGTTGCAGTCATCATTGATTCAAGTAAGCCAACAGGGGCAAGGGCTAAAGAATATGGAAGAATAATAAGGAGGGTTTCTAAATTTAAAGGAATATTCGGAATTAGAAATATCGGCAAAGTGTCTGGTAATGAACCCATATCACCAACCGTGCGAACATCAAACCCTAAAAAAATAGCGAGTAATGTGACCACTACAATACAAATCAGAGGTGAGGGAAAGAACTTTCCAATTTTTGGAATATAGGGGAAAAGGTAAATAATTCCTAAACCAATTGCTACTAGTAAGTAGACATGCCATGTCACATTTACCAATTCTGGTAATTGAGCCATAAAGATGAGTATGGCGAGGGCATTAACGAATCCAATAACCACCGATTTAGAAACAAAACGCATGAGTTTAGCGAGTTTGAAATATCCTGCCAAAATCTGTATAACGCCAGTTAATACTGTTGCTGCAAATAAGTATTGAAGACCATGATCCTTTACAAGCGTTGTCATAACCAAAGCCATTGCGCCTGTAGCCGCCGAAATCATAGCGGGACGACCGCCTACGAAAGAAATAATAACGGCAATACAAAAGGATGCATATAAACCGACTTTGGGGTCTACACCCGCAATAATTGAAAATGCAATTGCTTCTGGAATTAAAGCAAGACCCACAACAAGACCGGAAAGAATATCTGCGCGGACATTAGAGAACCATTGTTCTCGGACATTCGATAACATGAGAAATAGCCTAAGTTCTAAATTTTGAAAGGCTAGTGATGTGATATACCAACACAAGCGACTACACCACATCACTAAACAGTGATGAGTTATTTACAATAGATAAGGGTAAATAAACTTAAGGTGGCGTAAGTGTCATAGGTATAGAGAGTTTGAGGCATTTAAAAGTGCCCGAAGAATAGCATAAGTTTTTAAGGCTGACTAACCTAAGTCGACTAAACCGATTTAATCATAATTTTTCATTTCAGCTTTTGGCATTGAGGCAAATTCATTCGCAGGCATATCTAAGAAAAAATCTTTGGCTTCAGAATGAGTGCAGTTGAGCCAATCATTTCTAAGATCGTCTGGTATTACAATAACTGAGCGTTTTTCATCATCCGGTTTATGAAATTGTTTCATAAAAGGGTGATGATCAGCATTGATTGTTAATAGCGACATTGACCTAATTTTCTGTCCATCAATAAGTGTTTCCTCAAAGATCGCAGCCAGTGTAAAAGGTTGCCCATCTTGCCGGAAAATACCATACCAATGTGCTTTCCCATTGACATATTTAGGTTCATAAATGGCTTCAACAGGAATAAGCGCAAATTGATCATTTAACCAAGCATGTTTAAAAGAGCGCTTTTGTTGTACTGTTTCTGTTCTGGCATTATATGTTGCATATTTTAATGCAATTTCTTTGGCATAAGGGGGAAGCATTCCAAATTTAGCTTTTCTCCACTCAAGCTCATTTTCATTCGATAAAATGAGTGGGCAATCATCACTTGGGAAAATATCCATCTTATATTCAAAAGTGGGTTCAAATAACTCTAATTGATTGGCATGTATTTTCTTAATAGGTTTAAAGTTTGCACACATAAGACACCTTCGTTGTAAAAATAGCTCTCAATTACAGCTTCTAACTTTTAGTCTTTAGTGATGTATATTTTTATAATTAGAATTGTCTCTTTGAGTATTAATTTTTAACTATCAATTACTTCGTTAATAAATATTTATTTAACTCATGGCCATTTCAAAAAAGTTTCAGATATAAAATTAATAGAAAAGATAAATCGTATAGTTAAGTTGCTCATCTTAAAGAGAGTTTATTCAGTTTTAATAGCTACTTTTATGCAACAGAGCCTTTCAGAAATTTAGATTTTAATAGATTCGTTATTCATCATAATACAAATCATATAGAGAACTCGTACAAACCAGTGAGTAAAGGTTTAAAAATTCTCGGAAAATTTTGACAATTTATAAGGTGGACACATGAATAAACATTTATTGGCTAAAATTGCTTTATTAGGCGCTGCTCAGCTAGTTACACTCTCAGCATTTGCTGATGTTCCTCTAATTCCATCTCAATTTGCTAAAGCGAAATCAGAGAACTTTGACAAGAAAGTTATTCTATCTAATTTAAATAAGCCACATGCTTTGTTGTGGGGACCTGATAATCAAATTTGGTTAACAGAGCGCGCAACAGGTAAGATTTTAAGAGTGAATCCAGAGTCGGGTAGTGTAAAAACAGTTTTTCAGGTGCCTGAGATTGTAAATGATGCTGATGGACAAAATGGTTTGTTAGGCTTTGCTTTCCATCCTGATTTTAAAAATAATCCTTATATCTACATTTCAGGTACATTTAAAAATTCGAAATCTACAGATAAAGAATTGCCTAATCAAACTATTATTCGTCGTTATACCTATAATAAATCAACAGATACGCTCGAGAAGCCAGTAGATTTATTGGCGGGATTACCATCATCGAAAGACCATCAGTCTGGTCGTCTTGTCATTGGTCCAGATCAAAAGATTTATTATACGATTGGTGACCAAGGGCGTAACCAGCTTGCTTATTTGTTCTTGCCAAATCAAGCACAACATACGCCAACTCAACAAGAACTGAATGGCAAAGACTATCATACCTATATGGGTAAAGTACTACGCTTAAATCTTGATGGAAGTATTCCAAAGGATAATCCAAGTTTTAACGGGGTGGTTAGCCATATTTATACACTTGGACATCGTAATCCGCAGGGCTTAGCATTCACTCCAAATGGTAAATTGTTGCAGTCTGAACAAGGCCCAAACTCTGACGATGAAATTAACCTCATTGTCAAAGGCGGAAACTATGGTTGGCCGAATGTAGCAGGTTATAAAGATGATAGTGGCTATGCTTATGCAAACTATTCAGCAGCAGCCAATAAGTCAATTAAGGATTTAGCTCAAAATGGAGTAAAAGTAGCCGCAGGTGTACCTGTAACGAAAGAATCTGAATGGACTGGTAAAAACTTTGTCCCACCATTAAAAACTTTATATACCGTTCAAGATACCTACAACTATAACGATCCAACTTGTGGAGAGATGACCTATATTTGTTGGCCAACCGTTGCGCCGTCATCTGCCTATGTCTATAAGGGCGGTAAAAAAGCAATTACTGGTTGGGAAAATACATTATTGGTTCCATCTTTAAAACGTGGTGTTATTTTCCGTATTAAGTTAGATCCAACTTATAGCACTACTTATGATGACGCTGTACCGATGTTTAAGAGCAACAACCGTTATCGTGATGTGATTGCAAGTCCAGATGGGAACGTCTTATATGTATTAACTGATACTGCCGGAAATGTCCAAAAAGATGATGGCTCAGTAACAAATACATTAGAAAACCCAGGATCTCTCATTAAGTTCACCTATAAGGCTAAGTAATACAGGCCATAAAAAAACCGATCTATTAAAGATCGGTTTTTTAGCTTTAGAAAACTATTCAGTTACGACTAATACCGGTAAATGAATTTCTCCTAAAAGGGCTTGAGTCACGCTTCCTAAGAAGAACTTTTTAAACCCTTTTCGCCCATGCGAACCAATCACTAATAAATCTGCTTTTAGCTCATTAGCTGCTTTAATAATTTCTGTGTGGATTGTTTGACCCTCAACAATTTTTGTTTCAACAGAAATTCCATGTTGGTTAAATTGTTCTTTAGCTTGGTCTAAAATGCTCTGAATCGATGCTCTAGCTTTATTAAAATAATCCTGTGCTAATTCTGTACTATCGATGAACTCTACAGAAATGAAAGGATCTATGGTAAGTGCATATACTAGAGTCACTTTACTGCCAAAGGCCTTAGCAATTGCTGTTGCATGATTAACGGCAATAAGTGAAGTAGGAGAACCATCGACTGGAACCAAGATATGGTGATAACTCATATATTGCTCCTTATTGTCTTGTGACAATGTATGGTGCGGAAACACCGAAATTATTATCTTTATGCTTATATTATGACCAGTTTTTAAAAAATTATTGTTTATTTTTAGTATGAATAAAAACTAAAAGGTTCATTAAACCTCTTATTTTCAAAGATTGTAATGACTTTCTAAGTAAGGCTGATTTTGTTTAAGTATGGAAATAACCTGAGTAGCATCTATAGCAGATTCAAATAAGAACCCTTGGCCTATGCTATAACCAAATTGTCGAAGCAGTTCTTCTTGTTCCGGAGTTTCAATTCCTTCAGCGATAAGCCCAAGTGATAAATTTGGAGCGAGTAAACCAATTGCTTGGACAATCGCATAAATTGATGGGTCATGTTGCATCTTTTGGATAAAGCTACAATCTACTTTTAAACTATCAATCGGGTAATCGCGAATATGGGTTAGCGAGGAAAAACCAGTACCAAAGTCGTCAAGTGCAATACGTACCCCATGCTGTTTTAATTTATTAAGTGCGCGGATCACATATTCCGAACCTCGGTCACCTAGCATGTGTTCGGTGACTTCCACTTCAATATAATGCATCGGAATTTGAAATTGATTAATCTTTTTCAAAAGTCTCTCAGCATAATTATCTCTTAAGAACTCAACTGGTGCAGCATTTAGTGAAACAGGGAGAGGGGTAATACCAAGAGTTATCCATTTAGCGATATCACGTAAAACTTGATGTTGCATCGTTTCACCGATCTTACTCGCTAAATTATAATCTTTAAAAGCTTCCGCAATTTGTGCTGGGTAGCCTCTTTGAGCTGAGGTTGTATGCCATCTTAATAAAGCTTCAAATCCCACTACACGATGGGTATTTAGGTCTACTTTAGGTTGATAATAGGGTTGGATGGTATGATGGCGAATCAGCTGACGAGCTAAATTAAGCTGAGAAGCGACTGTTTCGGTCATTTGCATCATGCATGGATCATACATGCGAATACCACCACGACCACGCGCTTTTAGATCATGCAATGCCATATCGGCACAACTGAGCAAACCTGACTGGTCTACGGCATCTTGCGGGTAAATTGCGCAGCCAATGCTCATCCCACCATTTAAGACATTACCTAAATAGGTAATCGGCTGATTTAACTGTTGAAGTAAAATGGCTGCTAACTCTCGGACATCATTTTCAGAATTGAGATTATTAATAATAACCGCAAATTCGTCTCCGCCTAACCGCGCGACAAAGCACTTTTCATCATCTACACAATGAGTAAAGCGTTTAGAGAGAACTTTTAATAGATGATCGCCTGCGCTATGCCCTAAAGTATCATTAATATGTTTAAAGTGGTCGAGGTCAATTAAAAGTAACCCTACACTTGTTTGAGTATCTTTTGAATATGAGAGAGTACGCTTAAGTTGAAATTTAAATGAACGCCGATTATATAATCCGGTCAGTTCATCTCTCTCACTCATATTCCTAAGCTGGTTTTCTGCCAAATGTTGTTGAGTAACATTACGTGAGACACAAAGGATTTGTCCAATTTCACCATTTTCCCGATGAATTGGGGTAAGCATATTATCCCAATACTCAGGATCCTGATCTGGTAAACAGCTCATTCCTGCAAATCTAGCAACTTTACCTTGAAGAGCTTTTTTCAAAGCGACTCGACCGCGTTTACGAATGTGTGGTGGTAATAGTTCGAGCCATTTCATTCCAAATTCTGTTTCATCAACAGGTACACCTAAAGCGAGGCACCCTGATTTGTTCATGTGAGAAAGTGTGCCGTCTACATTCAGAACTTTAATGCAATCTACACTGATATCTAACATCTGATTTTGTATTTCAATGTTCTTTTGCAAGTTTTGTTGTTCTTGAATATCGTGATCTATATCTAAAAAGCTAACATACCATTCGCTAGTTTGTGAGGAGCTGCGATACTTAGATGCTTGAATCGATAGTTTGCACCATCTATATTGATTTCCAGCTCGTAAAAGTCGACATTTTAATTCGATTCTTTTTTGTAGGCGAATTGCTTCGAGCCATCTGTTTTTGACTTCATCTAAATCGGCAGGATAAATAAAATCTAGCCACTGCTCTGGCAATGGAGAAAAAGTATCCAACCAATATTCTGTACACTCTATATTGCAATATAATATCAAGCCATTTTCATCACTTACCCAAGTTGGGAGTGGAATTTGCTCAACAATAAAATGCTTTTGGGTGTTGTTCGACATTGAAGTCATAACATGCCTAGAAAGATTGTGTTGATTAATCTATTTATTAGCCATTATTGTAATCTTTCTGTAGTAAGCAAAACAGCAAATAATAAATTTTATGTGTATTTTTTTTGAACTAAAATTGAGTTATTAAAACTAATATATACTAAATATTTAATTTATGTTTTTGTTATTTATTAATTTTTATTTATCTTTCTTTAAAAAAATATTTATGCTTATTTTTGTAAAAAACTTATTAAAACAGCAGCTTATAATTATGCATATATATTTGTCATATTAAAAATAAAACTAAGAAAGTAGAAGGAGTAAAGATAAAAAAATAAAGAATTTGATAAATCAAATTTTATTCATAATATAAACAAAGAAGCTCTCAAAAGAGGTTAATTAAATACAATAATCGCTATTAAGTTTACAAAAGTAATATAAAATAATAGCTTGTATTATCGTAAAATTCTCTTTATCAAAAAGGATATATATTTCCTTTTTGTGCATTTTATAGCCTACATTTTCCCCAAGATGTAGGTTTTTTTTATGCATAATTTTTATAAATTTTAATTATAAAAATAAAAAAAGCCAAAATGGCTTTTTATACAGTTTCTGGTTTTTTCAACTGTTGTTGTATGTACAGATTCATATAGTACTGTTCTATATAATCATCAGCATAGTTGTTTGCTAAGGTTTTTGTTGCCACTTGCTCATGTTTTAAATAGCAGTTTGATTCAAGGTCTTTTTCAAGTACCCACCAGCTACGGTTAATACGACGTACCTGAAATTTGTCACTTTTGTATTTTCTTTTAGCCATTTTCCGAAATTTGCTATTCAATTATTGAAAGAGAATTTCTACTGGAGTTAAGAGCTCAAGTCAACAGATGGAAGGTTAATTGATTATTTTATGTGGGATGCTATTTCTCTTAATATCAAAGTAGAGACATTAAAATAGTTAAGCTCTCGTAATGAGAGCTTTAACTATTGGGTATAAATAGATTCTTATTTCATCTTAGCGAGAAAGGTTCTTTAAAAGTAATTTTAAACTTTCCATCATTTTTTCTAGCTGTAAGGGAGTAATACCTTCAAAAGACTGCTCAAGTACTACACTTGTTAGATCATTGATCTTGTTGATCATCTCGGTCCCTTTTTCTGTAAGTACTACACGAGTGATACGACCATCAGTTTGGCAAGAGTAAGTTTCAACCAAACCTTCATCTTTCAAACGATAAACAATTTTTGTGGTAGTCGACATTTTTGAAATAATCATATCTGAAAGTTCAGAAACACTCGCATGGGGCTTGCTGCTTAAAGCCAACATGATGCGTCGACGTGAGTTATCTAAACCATATTTTTTTAAAGCATTATCAATGTTTTGTACATATTGAGCATGTACCTGAGTAATCCAATAATATGGAAAATCTTCAAGAGTAAAAGATTCTGTTGTAGGTAAAAAACGCGCATACTTCTTTGTCATTGACTTTTCCCCATACCTTGGTGGATCGCATTCCTGGTGAACTATCTTTAATAGTTGAAAAATATAGTTTCATCAAGCAAGTTATAGCAGGACTTTACTTGATGAGCAAAAGTTATATAGCTTCATTTAACAATGACATGGTTTAATTGTCCTTACCTTTATAAAGCATTCCTATAACTTTGCGAACTTTAAATACTCTTCAGCTATAATCAAAGATTATTAAAGGTAAAAACTGCTTAACAGGGCTGTACCTAAAACTCTTTGAGTGGATATGTAAGATTGCATCTAAGCTTGCTTGATCGTTAATTGAACGATATTGCTTGCAAGGGCATCGTAGAAAAAAAATTATGATTTGAACGTGGCATTGAACGAGAAAGTTTTTGTCTCTAAAGTCATAACTATGAAAAATTAAGATATTTAAATAAAAAATATTTATATATATCATGACATTGTATTGTTTTGGTGTTGCCGAAATTTACCATACATTTAACATGAAACATCTATTATTTAGTAAAATAAAATTAGATTTCTATATTAAATAACTGATTTTTATTAATAAATTTCAAACATTATTTTAAATACTAAGCTTTTGAAATAGAGGTATTTTTGTCTATAAATTATAATTTCAATAAATTTTATCCATTAAATCTCAAAAGAGCCAACTCTAACCGTAATGCTCGCAGAAGAAGTGCCAACACAGATTATGGCAAGAGCTATTCAGATTAAATGATTTAAGTCTCAGAGAAAGAAAATTAAATATTAAATAGTTTTCAGTTTAAATTTTTATGAGATCAGGCACATATAATTTATAAAAAAAGGGAGAATTTATATTCTCCCTTTTTAATTATGAAACAGTCACAGCTTTTTCTTCTATTTTTTTCTTAACAATCGCATAGCTTATCCCTGTAACAATACTACCAGCAGCAATTGCACCAAGATATAACCAAGCATGATTAATCGCATTGGGAATTAAAAGAACAAATACACCGCCGTGAGGAGTAACCAACTCACAATGGAATAAGGCAACGAGTGCTCCAGTCACAGCTCCACCTAAAATGCAGGTTGGAATAACACGCATTGGGTCTTTAGCTGCAAAAGGAATAGCACCTTCAGAAATAAAACATAAACCTAATACGAAAGCTGCTTTTCCAGCATCTTTCTCTCCTGTACTAAATTTATTTTTAGCAATGAAAGTCGCAATAGCCATACCAATAGCAGGAACCATGCCGCCAGCCATTGTAGCTGCCATAGGCATATACGTGTTTGTTGTCAGCAGTCCAACAGTAAAAGCGTAGGCTGCTTTATTGATTGGTCCACCTAAATCAATACACATCATGCTTGCTAATATAATTCCCATTAACACGGCATTTGTTGTACCCATGTTATTTAAGAAATCTTTCATTAGCTCAAAAATATGTGCTACTGGCTGTCCAACCACATAAAACATAATTAGACCAACAAATAATGTGCCTAATAACGGAATAATTAGAATGGGTTTAAGTGCTTCTAAACTAGTTGGAAGTTTAAGTTTTTTAGCGATAAATAGTGCGATATAGCCTGCAAGAAAACCTGAGACAATACCTCCTAAAAAACCTGCTTGTAACTGAGAAGCAAGTAAGCCGCCAATTAAACCAGGTGCGAGGCCAGGGCGATCAGCAATCGAGTAGGCGATATAACCAGATAACATTGGAACCATAAGCATAAATGCAGCGGCACCAATTTGTTTTAATATAGCCGGTAAGCTGCCTGCTTGTTCAGCTGCATTAAGGCCAAAGCATAAAGACAGAGCAATTAAAAGACCTCCCGCCACCACCATAGGTAACATATAAGAGACACCCGTTAAGAGATGTTTATATACGCCAACTTTTTCGGTTTTATCTTTGTTTTCTGCAGAAGTTTGTTGCTTACCTTGTTCTAAAACTTGCGCATTGCTGATTGCCTCAGCAAAAGCTTTATCTGTTTGCTTTAGAGCAAAACCTGTACTACATCTATAAACACGTTTACCTACAAAACGGTCTGTATTAACTTCAATGTCAGTCGCAAGAATGACGATGTCCGCATCAGCAATAGCTTGAGGTGATAAGATATTTTTTGCGCCAACGGAACCTTGAGTTTCTACTTCAATCTCATAACCGAGCTTTTCTGCGCCTTGCTGTAAAGCTTCGGCTGCCATAAAAGTATGCGCGACACCCGTAGGACACGCAGTGATCGCAACAAATTTTTTAGCTGTAGTTGCTGATAAGCTATTATCATTTTGCCAGTCTTGAGCAGATTTAAAATGATCTAAAGCAGTTTGAAGAGCTGAATCAGTATCACTTTTGATCTCTTCAATGTTAATGAAAGATAAAGGGTGTGTACCAAAAATATTAAGATTTTTCGGGCGTTGTCCAACAACGATAACTTGGTCAAAGCTTTCATTCACCTCGAATTCATCAAGCGAAATAATGCTGTTTTGATAACCCTGTTGAGACGCGACTTGTGCAAGTTTACGAGCTAAAATCAAAGCATTGACTTGCTGTTGCGGACTATTAATAACAAATAATAAACGTTTAGTAGTTGGCATCAGATTCACTCAATGAATTGATTATAGTTTGGGCTTTTAATTGGTTTAGCTTTTCAGTATTAGGAATACGAAAGCCTATTTGTGTTACAGCGTGGCTTGCAATTGCGGTAGCAGTTTTTAATGTTTCTTCGGCAGAGAAGCCACCCAATAAGCCATGAATCATCCCTGCTAAAAGAGAGTCACCCGCACCAACTGTACTTTTAACTATCACTTTAGGTGCTGTGGCATGAAGTGGGTGAGTGTCATTTAACCAGTTTACACCGTCTTCACCCATCGAAATAACCACATGTTCAATTTTAGCTAAGTTTGCAAAAAGTTTTTTTTGTTCAGCATAGGTTGTAGCAGGAAGCTGATAACTTTCTACTAACTCATCTGTATTTGGTTTAATCATCCAAGGTTGACATTCAATTGCAGCAACCAACGCTTTACCACTTGTATCAAGTGCAACATTTTTACCTTGCTCTTGAATAAGTTTAATAAGTTGTTGTAACTCATCAGCACTAAAACCTTGTGGTAGGCTTCCAGCAATAGCAACCACATCTACCTGAGGCAAAATCATCTCGATTTTTTGAAAGAGGTTTTTCTTATCTAGTTCAGATATGAAAAAACCTTTTCCATTCAAATCAGTCATACGTCCCGAATGTTCAGCAATTTTTATATTTTGGCGAGTTTCACCTTCAATATAAATAAATTCAGGTTGAAATTGAGCTTCTTTAAAATGGTCATCGAAAATCTGTCTGTTTGTTGCTCCTAGAAAACCAGAAACAACAACCTCATGCCCCAAATCTTTTAAAACTTGTGCAATATTTAAACCTTTGCCTGCCGCATGTATTTCTACAGATTCTTGGCGGTTTACTTGACCTATCTGTAACTCTTTGAGTTGTATAGTCACATCAATTGCAGGATTTAAAGTAATTGTTAAAACTTTAGCCATTACCATTCCTAATCTTTACATTTCTTGTTCGGATAACTGACGTACAGCAGTAGCGCTATCACATTCAAGTGCACGCTTTGCAAGCACTTGAGCTTGACTGTAGTTAAGTGTACGAATTTGGGCTTTAACCAAAGGAATACTATTCGGTGACATACTAAGCTCATCCACTCCTAAGCCCATCAGAATAGGTACAGCTTTTGGATCGGCTGCGAGTTCACCACATACACCAACCCATTTTCCATATTTATGTGCAGCTTTTACAGTTTGATCAATCAATTGCAAAATACTTGGGTGGAGGCCATCTGCTTCAGCCGAGAGGATAGGGTGACCACGGTCAATAGCTAAAGTATATTGAGTTAAGTCATTTGTTCCGATACTGAAAAAGTCCACTTCTTTCGCGAGAATAGGTGCAAGTAAAGCAGCAGAAGGAACTTCAATCATGATACCAACTTGTAAGTTGGTGCATGGATGTACAGCTTTAACTTCATCAAGAATAGTTTTTGCAGCACGCCATTCTTCCACACGGCCAATCATTGGAAACATGATTCTTAGAGGGCGGTCATCTGCAGCTTTAAGCAAAGCAATAAGTTGTTGACGCAACAATTCAGGCTGTCTTAGCGTTAAACGGATACCTCTTAGACCTAAAAATGGATTTTCTTCTTCAGCAATTGGAAGGTAAGGAAGCGGTTTGTCACCACCTACATCTAGCGTACGTACTACGAGAGGGCGGCCCGCTAGAGCATCTAAAACAATACGATAATCTGCTTCTTGGGTAGCTTCACTCGGAGCGCTACTATGCGCCATAAAAACAAGCTCAGTCCTGAGTAGGCCAATTGCTTCAGCGCCATATTCAACCGCATGGGCTGTTGCTTGAACTTTTCCTAAATTGGCAGCAATTTCGATTTGATGTTGATCTAGAGTAATCGCAGGTTCTTGGCTGTGACGTTCAGCTTCTTCACGAATTTTTTTCTGAAGGTCTCGTTCTTGTTTTGCTTGTTCGATTTGTTGAGCATTAGGATTTAAGATAAAAGCTCCGGTGTCTCCATTAATTAAAAGAGAACTTTTTTGCTCAATATCTAGTACTTGATCACCAGCGCCAACAATTGCAGGGATACCTAGAGCACGAGCAACAATAGCACTATGAGCGCTTGCACCACCTACGGCGGTCAAAATACCTGCTACACGATCTTTATTAAGGCGGGCTACATCACTTGGTCCCACGTCATACATGATCAATATATAAGGTTCTTTAGGTTCTTCGATGATGACCTCACCGCAGAGTTGAGCCAAAACGCGATCACCAATATCACGTAAGTCTGTAGCACGCTCAGCTAATAATCGATCTGGTAAAGCTGCTTGCTCTTTGGCTGCTGCTTCAATATGCTCATGCCAGGCAGCAGGAGCAGAAAGATTTAGGTTAATCTTTTGATAAACACCATTAATAAGATCTGGGTCATCAAGCATTTCCAAATGTGCTTGGAAGATTTGCTTAATTTCAGCCACTTCAGATTTTGCAATAACTTGGTGAATATTGTTTTTAACTGCGTGAAGTGCAATATCAAGTTTTTCTTTTTCTGCTTTGACACTTAAGCCCATGCGTTCATATTGGTAAACCTTAGGTTTAATTACATGTACAGGGCCAAAAGCTAAACCGCTTGAAGCAGCAATTCCTGTATTTGTGCTAAGTGGTTTTGAATGGCTTGGGATTTCACTAGATTGCTCTACTTTGATGTCTGAAGATTTTATAGGTTCAACTTCTTCACCTAAGCCTTGTTGTACTGCCAGAATAACTTTATCTAAAGCTTCAACTGCATCCGTTTCTGGTTCAGCAATGAAACGTAAAGTTTGGCCGCGTTTACAACCTAAAGCTAAGAGACGTGTCAAACTTTTAGCTGAAACAAAATTGCCTTCATCTACTGCGACTTGGATATCACCTTGAAAACTTTTTGTTAGGTTTACTAAATGAGTTGCTGGTCGAGCATGTAATCCATGTGCATTAGCGAGTACAACAGAACGGTGGGGCCAATCGGGAATAACATCTGCACCAATGATTTTAGCAATTTCATTTGGTGCTTGTGTTTGGTCTAATTGTGCAACTTGCTCTGGATTAAACAGAATATCAATCAGTCGATTAAATCTCTGGCTATCTAATTGTTCATTGGCAGCTATACAAACTAGCGTATTTAACTTTTTTTCACCTAGCTCTAAAGCATGGCGAGGCTTTACGATACTGATTGCTGGTTGTTGAACAAACTTACTACTTGAAATAGACCAGATTTGATCTTGTAGTTGAATAACTTGATCAGGGTCAAGTGAACTTAGAAAGCCGCACTTTACGAAATTGTGCTTTTTTAGAATCTGAGATGCTGACCAAAATAAATCTTCAATATCTTGAGATTCAATTTCAGTTTGAATTAAATTCTCATGCAAAGTTAAAGATAATGGTTGAGCTTGTAAGATTTCAATAATTTGTTCAGGTTGTTTAGCATTTTTTACCTGTTCACTTACATCATGCATTAAAGCTCGAGTTAATATTTGTAGAACTTGTAAATGTTCATCAGATTTTGCTGCAATAACAACAGCTAAATAAATTCTGTTTTCACCATCCCATATAATTCCTTCTGGAAAGTGAGCTAAACGGATACCTGTTTCTAGAATAAATTCGCGAGATTGGGCTGTACCGTGGGGAATAGCAATGCCTTGACCTAAATAGGTGGCACTTTGTTGTTCGCGATTAATGAGTCCTGTAATGTAGTCAGGTGTAACTAACCCATCTTTTACCAATATATCTACTAGACACTGTAATGCATGCTTTTTATCAACAGCATGTTGATTCATATGAATATGTCGAGGCTCTAGTGCTAGCATACTTATCCTTGAACAATTTCTTTGGTTTAGCTAAACAGAAAAAAAGAAGCTGTTAATATTAAAAAAAGGTTAGTTTAACCGTTTTTAAACAACAGCTTCGTATAAATAACGATAGCAGAACTTTAAAGCTATATCGACGTATTTACGTAAATAATGCTTGTTTTTAATACAAAGGAATAGGTGATTAATATATTTTGTTTTCTTATGATAATTATTAGGTTAATAAACTAACTTTATAAAAGAAGTGGGTATTAATATTAAAAAAAACCTCTATACCGGATTACGGGTATAGAGGCAAAAGTAAAAGATCAATAGATTAGTGTTGGATTTCCTGTTCTAAAAGTGACCATAAGTTTTGATGTGATTTTTTAAACATTAGCATGTGCCCAATTGATTTATGCCCAAGTTTCATGGGATTTAGCTCTAGCATTTTTGTGGGCGCATTAGGATAAAGTTTTAATAAATCTTCAACGTTACGCTCGGTTGCAATTTCATCGTCACTTGCCCAAATTGAAGTAATAGGGCAGATAATTTCACTATGAAAATCATGATGGACTGTTTTACCTATAGCATTTTTCACATAGCCAGGATGGCTGCAAAATTCTCGCCACTGTTGGGCGACTTTTTTAGGTAAGTTTTCTCCCATTCCAATAAATTGAGTAGCACCATAACCTTTAAAAGCACTAGAAATTGGAAAGATGACATTGAACATTACCGGTGCTAAAAACTTGGTTTTACCTTTAAGACCTTTTACATGGCCAGTGGAACCTGCGACCGCGATAACTTTTGCTACTTTATGAAAATTAGGAACAATTCCTAATAGCTGCCCACCAGCACTATGGCCAAGAAGGGTAACTTGTTCTGCTTTAGTTTTTTCTAATAACGTATCAATTGCACAAGGAATATCGAGAACTCCCCAATCATTAATACTTGCTGTACTTTGCTTCAAAGACCCGTGTAAAGAGCCTCCAATTCCACGGAAATCAAAGCTTAATACGTCATATCCTTGTTCGCTTAACCATGTAGCAAAAGAATGATAGAAGTTTTTAGTAATACCTGTTGCTGGACAGATCAATACGGGATTTGCTGATTTTGGGGATTGAGCTGGATAAAAATGTGCAGCAAGTTGATAACCATCTTTACAGGTCATCCAAAATGATTCAAAAGTGTTATCCATAATATTTCGTAGTGATTGGTTTATTGATATCTTTAATTTACACGAGTTCCGAAATGAAACTTGGTTAAAATGTGACTATAAAGTCAATATTTATGTTATATAGCTCATTAAATTTGAATAAAACAAATAATTGGAAAAAAGATGGATTTACCAAAAGCTGTACAGCTCGCAATTGTGTTTAGTGGCATATTTTTATGGATAGGAATGTTAACTGGGGTATGGAAATATTGGCAAATACGCCATTCAGAATTAAGTCGTGCTCATTATTATGTGGATATCGCGCATCGAAGTAGTTTGTTATATGCAGCTGCTAGCTTAATTCTAGCTGTATTAAGTTATTTTACTGTTTTAAATGAAAATATTACTTTATGGTGTGTGTTCGCAAATATTCTATTTTTTAGTTTTTCAATTCTGGTTTATATCATACATGGCTATTTACAGGACACAACAAATCAATTCAAACGTCCTCACAAGCTAGGTCGTTTTAGCTTACCTTCATGGATGATGACTTTAATGATGGTGGGATTAATTTTGACTGAATTAGTAGCTACAGCTATTTTAGTTATCGGAACAATTTTTTTATTTTTGGATGTATAAAAATGGATGATTGCTCATCCATTTTTTAAGTATTCGAGTTTTGTTGACTAAGACGTCTTTTAGCTAGTTTTCGCATCTTATGGTCGACAAAGGCCCACACACAAAATATGAAAGAAACAACCATCGCATACATAAAGTATTCGGGTTTCAGATTTCCTTTAATCATACCTTGAAACAGTAAAGTCAGCATAAGAGCAAGCGGTGTTACTCCATAAACAACTGAATCTTTGCTGTTCAGAGTGTTAATGAAGACTTGTTTGTTGAAATGTAATGATAACATCTCCATCCCTCCTTGTGGTTGCGCTAAAACCGAATGTTTTAGTCAAGAATAAGTTTAATGTTGTACTTCTATTTTTAATTCAATTCAATAGTGAATAGAAAATTTTTTGAACAGTTTTATAAAAAACTCTATGTTTATAAAAGGTTAAGGTATTAAAAAAGTAAATATTAAATATTTTTGTATAAAATACTTAAGGTTTTAGAAAAGAGAAAATATTTTAATGAAAAGTGTAATAATTTCTCTTTTCTATCATTTCAGGTTAGCTGTTTTGTTTTTTTAAAAATGTATCAATCGCATGTTGAGCAATTTCTGCATCTTCAAAAGATTGAACACCAGAAACGCCAATCGCCCCTAAAATTTGCCCGTCATAAATAATCGGTTTTCCACCTTCTAACATTCCTTGAGCACTAGGCATACTTAAAAAACCTAAGCGTCCACTTTGTAGAAGTTCTTCATAAAATTTTGAAGGTCTACCTGATATTGAAGAGCATTTTGCTTTTTCTAAGCATAAATGTGAGGATAAAGGTGAAGCACCATCTAAACGTTTCATCAACAGTAGAGAACTTGTTTCATCAACAATAGCGATACTGACTTTAAAGTTGTGTTCAATTGCATATTTTTGAGCTTCTTCCATTAAAAACTCTG
Organism: Acinetobacter sp. V104_13; assembly: GCF_031798995.1. Classification (NCBI taxonomy): domain Bacteria; kingdom Pseudomonadati; phylum Pseudomonadota; class Gammaproteobacteria; order Moraxellales; family Moraxellaceae; genus Acinetobacter; species Acinetobacter sp. V104_13. The sequence continues at coordinate 328,355 of NZ_JAVQNP010000025.1, forward strand.
CGTCTGCTTGTGTTAGGTAATATTTACTTTTCATTGTTGCTCTTCTTTCCTAGTAAGCTAAAAATTATTTTAGTGTAATTTTACAGTAAAAACTGATTATATCTATAGTTGATTTGTCATTGAAAGTAGTGTGGAAATAAAATGCCGGTTGGGTAAACTCAGCATTTTATTCAATATATAAAATCATGTTTGGGTAAAACTCGATTTCAAAAAAGACACTAGATTAAATGTTTTTAAATTTAACTTTGTCGATAATTACGGTAATTGCTAGAACAACTAAAGATGGGATCAACCAAGCTAAATTTTGTTCATTTAAAGGTAAATGTTGAAGAAATGCAGGTAAATAATCACCAAAACCAGCAACTTTAATACCGTCAATAATACCGAAAATTAAAGCAATACTTGTTACTGAACCGACAATAAAAGAGGGTTTGTGCCAAAATTTCCAAAAGAAGCTCAGCATAATTACAACAATGGCTGGTGGATAAATTGCACTTAAAACAGGTACTGATACAGCAATAAGTTTGGTTAATCCAAGATTAGAAATAATGAAAGAGAAACCAACTAAAATGAATACTAAAAGTTTGTAAGGCAATTTAGTTAACTGAGCAAAATACTCACCGCAAGCACAAGTTAAGCCAATCGCTGTCACCATACATGCTAGAAAAATTAGTCCAGTTAAGAATAATGAACCCATATTGCCAAAAGCATGTTGAACATACGCATGTAAAATTACTGCACCATTTGCTGCATTTGGTGCTACTTCATGACTACCTACACCTAATTTGAATAAGCTTAAATAGACTAAAGTAAGACCTGCACCAGAAATAAGACTGGCAATAATCGCATACTTAGTGACTAATTTTTTATCAGTAACACCACGCGAATAAATCGCTTGAATAATTACGATACCGAATACTAGTGCGCCTAAAGTATCCATAGTGAGATAACCATTTACGAAACCTTCCGAAACTGGAGATTCAACGTAATGGTTGATTGGAGCAGGGACGTAACCCGCTGGGATCATAACTGCTGCAATACCTAAAATTGCTAAAGCAATAATTTTTAGCGGAGCAAGCACATGACCAACAGTATCCAATAACTTGTTTGGATAAAGTGAAACTACAGTTACAAATGAAAAATAAATTGCGCTGTAAATTAAAAGGCTACTACTTGATGTTCCAAAATAAGATGAAAAACCAATTTCATAAGAAACAGTAGCTGTACGTGGGGTAGCAAATAAAGGGCCTACTGATAAATAACAAACAACAGTTAAAATCAGACTTGCTACTCGCCCGAGAGGAGAGCTAATAATTTCAATGGAACCCTGCATACGAGAGAGTGCCATGATGGTAATTACAGGTAGACCAACTGCAGTAATCAAAAAGCCTATAGCGGCTAGCCATACATGATCACCGGCTTGTTGAGCGACAATGGGAGGAAAGATAATATTGCCAGCTCCAATAAAAAGAGCAAAGGTCATAAAACCTAGGGCAATAATATCTCCAGTACGAAGATGTTGCATAAATTAAAATTAATAAAAAAAAAGGAATTTTAGAGCAAACGAGAGCATGATCAAGCGGTATTTTATGTGAAAAAGATTTTTTTCAGAGCATAAAAACCTTTAGTAGATATTAAAAATATCAATTGGTTAAGGTATGTGTTTGAAAAACCATTGAAAGAAATTAGGAAATCATTTTTTGTCTCTGACTTTTTAAAGAAACTATGCAAAAATAAAAGTATGAATTTCTATTATGAATGTTGAATATTTGGGCATTTAATGCTTCCAGCCTATCCTATATCCGTTCTAGAATATTCTAAATTAACTTACATTTTTGTAGGCGTGGTAAAAAGCAGTGTCTACGAGGATAAAACTGAATGAGAGCTTCTACTGTTACAATAAAAACTGAACAAGATCTGGAAAAGTTAAGAATTTCTGGACGCTTGGCTGCACAAGTTTTAGAAATGATAGGGGCATATATTAAACCGGGTGTATCTACGGAATATTTAGATAACCTGTGTAATGACTATATTGTAAATACTTTAAAAGTTATTCCTGCGAATGTGGGATATCATGGTTTTACTAAAACAATATGTACATCAGTAAATGAAGTAGTTTGCCATGGAATTCCGTCACCGAATAAGATTTTAAAAGATGGCGATATTATTAATATTGATGTCGCAATTATTAAAGATGGCTATTTTGGTGATACGAGCCGCATGTATTTTGTGGGTGATGTAAACCCGCAAGCAAAAAAACTGGTTGATACAACTTATGAAGCGATGGTTGCTGGGATTCATGCTGTTAAGCCAGGAGCTACACTAGGCGATATTGGTTATGCTATTCAGTCAGTTGCTCATCGAGAAGGGTATAGCATTGTTCGAGAATATTGTGGTCATGGGATTGGTAAGGTTTATCATGAACAACCTAATGTTTTACATTATGGACAGCGCGGCCAAGGCTTAGTATTAAAAAAAGGTATGGTCTTTACGATTGAACCGATGATTAATGCGGGTAGACCACAGGTTAAAGAATTAAATGACGGATGGACAGTTATTACTCAAGATCTTTCGTTATCTGCGCAATGGGAACATATGGTTGCTGTAACGGACACTGGCTTTGAACTCTTAACACCTTGGCCTGAAGGTGTAGGAAACTATCCTGTAATTTAAAAATAAAAAAAGTTCGATAATTATCGAACTTTTTTATTTTAATTCATTTTAATGCTCAGAAAGATGTTCTACCAAATAATCGATAAATACTCGTACAGCAGGTAGTAACCCTCGGCGTGATGGATATACGGCATGTAATATACCGTGAGGAGCTTTCCATTCTGGTAATATTTGCACAAGTTGTCCAGATTTTAGAAAATCTTCTGCTGCACTCTCTGGAAGCAAAGCGATACCACAGTTTTGACTCGCTAATTGCGCCAACATATGGATATTTGTACCCATTACGATAGGGCTGACTTTGATTTTCTTTTGCTGATTGTCTGGACCATGCAAAAGGAATTGTTGATCAAGATGCTCTTCTGACAAACTTAAAATGCGATGCTCACTAAGTTGTTCTGGATTTTTTATATCTCCAAATTCATTTAGATATGCTTGACTTGCAAATAGACTCTGTTCAATAAGTGCAAACTGTCTAAGAACTAAACTTGGATCATCATCTAGTTTTGAGCGAACACGTAAAGCAATATCAATTCCTTCATTAATGACATCTACTCGACGATTGCTGACCATAAGTTGCAAACGAATTTCTGGATATTTTTTTAAGAAAGCAGGCAAAATTTTAGGCAGTTGATTTTGAGCAATATCAACAGGAACACTAACCTTTACAACACCTCTAGGTTGAATGCTTAGATGATCAACCAAATCATGAGCAGCTTGTGCAGCATTCATCATGACTTGAGCATGTCTATAAATATCCATCCCAATATCTGTAACAGCAAAATGACGAGAGCTGCGTTGAATCAGGCGAACGCCTAAGTTTTCTTCTAGGCTATATACGCGACGACTTAGTTTTGATTTTGGTATATCCGTTACACGCTCAGCAGCACTAAAACCACCATGCTCAACGACGAGAGCAAAACAATAAAAATCATCAAGATCAGTGAGCATTAAAATATCCTATTTCTGCAACAACCATGATTTTACATTATTATTTTTGCAACGATAATTCTTAAACTAAATTTTTTGTAATTAAAACATATACTAAGATATTTCCTTTAACTGAGAATTTGAAATTATTTTGTCATTACAATGTAATTTTATTGTGTGTTTTTTGATGAGTGGTTCTAGTCTTTTCTAGAACTTTCAATTAATTTCTTTTACACTACAATTTTCTATTCTTTTCAAATCTAATGCACTATCAATTAATTGAACTTAACGATGCTTCTGCGAATATTGAATGTCCATTTTGCAAACAAGCAATAATTGACTGGGCGCAAGAACAATATATTCAGCCATGTGAACATACCTTATTTATTGCTATGGATTTGGGGTTTGAATTTATTGCTGATCGATTTGAAGAGTGTATGGATCAAAATGTGGATGAGTTGCACGAAGATCCGAATATGAATATTTTTGAAGCTCTCACGACAACAACTTATGAAAATCTAATTATTTTAAAATCTGATTTAGGTGTGGAAAATTTATTTCGCTATGTTGGGGTAAGTGATCGTTAAAATTGAGAGTATAAAAAAGCCAATCTATTGATTGGCTTTTTTATTATTTACGCTTCTGGCGCTGCGCTATATTGTTCAACTAATGGTTTTAATTCGCCATTTTGGAACATTTCGAGCATGATATCGCTACCGCCAATAAGTTCGCCATTTACCCAAAGTTGCGGGAATGTTGGCCAGTTCGCAATTTTTGGTAAGGTTGCACGAATATCAGGGTTTTCCAAAATATTTACATATGCAAATGGACGACCAATTTGACTGAGCGCCTCTACAGCACGTGCAGAGAAACCACATTGTGGAAACTGTGGAGTGCCTTTCATGTAAAGTAAAACGGGATGCTTCGCAATTTGATCGCGGATTAACGCTTCAGTATCACGTGCTTGTTCAGTCATAAAGAGATCCTCAACTAATCTAGCAGCATTATAGGGGGTGTTTACATTGCTTTGCAAACCACCTGATTACTTAAAGTTGCATTGAATATTCAATATTTTATTGTATAAACCGAAGCGATAGTAAAAAGCGGACGAAATTTTAGATAAATGAGTGATGAGACTTTTCATCAGAGCCAGTTTTTGCTTATATAAACCCTTCTTAAAACCTCATACAGACAGAGTTCGTTATGAATGATATTACCCTAGCTCCAATACAACCTGATCAACCATCACATTTAATGGCTACTTATGGTCGCCAAGCGATCAGTTTTGTACGAGGCCGAGGGGCATATCTATATACCGAAGATGGCACAGAGTATTTAGATGCTTTAACCGGTATTGCTGTATGTGGTTTAGGTCATGCGCATCCAGTCATTGCAGAAGCAATTGCTGAACAAGCTGCAACACTTGTGCATACGAGTAACTTATTTGAGATTCCTTGGCAAACGGCAGCTGCTCAGAAGCTTGCTGAAGTTTCAGGGATGGAAGAGATCTTCTTTTCAAACAGTGGTGCAGAGTCAAATGAAGGCGCCATTAAAATTGCTCGTAAATTTGGTACTCAACAAGGTGTAAGCTCACCAAAGATAATTGTGGCAGAGCAATCATTTCATGGTCGTACTTTAGCAACACTTTCAGCTACTGGTAATAAGAAAGTACAAGATGGTTTTGCTCCTTTAACCAATGATTTTATTCGTGTGCCATTTGGTGATATAGAAGCAATTCAAGAAGCTGCTTTGCAGCACCCAGATATTGTTGCGATTTTGATTGAACCTATTCAAGGTGAGGGTGGTATTAATACAGCACCTCAAGGCTTTAGCTATCTTGAAGAAGTCCGCACCATATGTAATCAACATAACTGGCTAATGATGTTAGATGAAATCCAAACAGGTAACGGCCGTACCGGTAAGTATTTTGCTTATCAGCATACAAACATTGTGCCGGATGTTCTTACCACTGCGAAAGGCCTTGGAAATGGCTTTCCAGTAGGTGCTGTAATGACACAAGGTAAAGCTGTTGGCTTATTAGGACCTGGTAGCCATGGGTCTACTTATGGTGGCACAGTGCTAGGTTCTCGTGTGGTTTATACAGTAATTGATACAATCCAAAAAGAGAATGCTGTAGAAAACGCGGCAGTTGTTGGTGGTTATATTGTTGATCAATTACGTGCGCAATTGGCACATAAAGATGTGCAAGTACGTGGCTTTGGTATGATGATTGGTATTCAATTGCCTAGAGACTGCGCTGAGCTCGTTGCAATAGCTCGAGATCAACATAAACTTATTATTAATGTTACAGCTGGTTCAGTAGTGCGTTTATTGCCACCAATTAACATGACTCAAACACAGGCTGATGACTTGCTAGAGCGTTTAGTTGCTTTAATTAATAACTATCTTTAAGTTTTTACATCAATAAAAAATGGGCATATAAATGCCCATTTTTTATATGAAATAATTAACCAGAGATGTACTGTTTTAATTGTTCAATGAGGTTTTTTTGATCTTCCATCGCAGCTTTTACTAAGTCGCCAATAGAAATAAATCCAACTAGTTTTTCATTGTCTAATACAGGTAAGTGGCGTAAGTGACGATCTGTCATAAGCTGTAAGCACTCTTCAACTGTATTGTTTAGGCTTACTGTAAGCACTTTAGATGTCATAATTTCAGCAACCGTAGTGCTATATGATGAACGTTCCATAAGCGTTACTTTTCGTGTGTAGTCACGTTCAGACAAAATTCCGACAACTTTTTCACCCTCAGCTACGACGAGCGCACCAATTCCTTTATCCGCCATAATCTTAATTGCTTCAAGGACAGTGGCTTCTGGAGAAATTGTAAAAATATCTTGCTCTGCTTTGTTCTTGATTACTTGTGCAACGATTGTCATTTCTTCTGTCCTGTGTTTTATCATTTTGTTTTAAATTAGCTTGATTTTATAAAAATGCAAAGACTGGATAGTCATTAAATACAAGTTTTACACTCAAGCGTTCAAAAAGCATTCTAATAGAGATTAAGAACCTAAAGAAAAGTTTACGCTCCTTGCCAATTCGGATGTTTGAAAAAGAAATGCTGCATTTGCTGTGTAGATAACTTTAATTTTCTATGAGATGAATTAAAAAGAGCAGGAGTAACGTTGAGTCGAGTTAATGTTGGTAGTAAAGACTCATGGAAATCTTTAGGTGTAATTCTTCTTGGTTTGTAATGTGGCCAATGCTCTTTTGCGTAGCGATGTGCCTGTAAGCCATTAAGCCAAAAAGGAAAAATAAAGTCTTCCTGATCTGATTTAATTGCCCATCCTTGATGAAATAATCCCCAAAGAACCCCGCAATACATCATGGTTCTTAAAATATAAATCTTAATCATCAAGTCTCTTGAAACCGGTTGTAGATTACTTAAACTTTTCATTTTGAATTTAAAGGTTCTAACTTGTCTTGCTTATTATAAAAAAATCAGATGACATTTCAGTTTAAACAGGTATCAAATCGTAAACAAATATTCCAGCTGTGAAATTCATATCCTTTACTTAAAGTGGCTAAAGTTTTAGATAAATTGCTAGTTTTACTTATTTACAGACGTAAAAAAACGCCACCTAGGTGACGTTTCTTTATGCTTGCATTGTGGCTAACTTTTGCCAATATTGTGCTTTAAGTGAGTCACGTTCAACACGGAAACCTTGATAATACAATTCTGCTAAAAACAGAGCAGCTTTACCGTGCCCAGCGCGAGCAACTTCTTCTAACTGTGCAACTGCATCCTGAAAATTCATTTGAGAGTGAATTGTGTTTACTGCAGTTGCGTACACATGTTCTAAATCATGATGAGAGATACGTTGAATCATAGAAAACTCCTTATTGTAATTATGATTACTTTTTCTAAAGGCCACTGCCTTTAAATTAATTTAACTTAGAATTATTAAACTAATATTACAAATTAATGGATTTGTCAACTATTGGTGCATACCAGTTAATTCACTATTAGGATACATGATTAAACATTATTCACAAATAATTTTGAGTAAAATCAATATGAGAATAAAAGACAAGGAGAATAAAATATGACAAATACTATCGATGGCTTTGTTTTTGATACTCCACCTAGAGAGGAACAAATCATAGAACTAGCCCATTATCATCGTAAACTATTAGATGAAGCGATCTTTCATCAAGAGATCCATTTAGGGGATTATTGTCTTGCTCAGCGCAAAAGGGTATTTGACTTTGCACGGCATTTGGAACCTGCACAAAAAAACTGGTTTTATCAAGTTTATGATGGTGAACTGAGAAAAATTGCTGACGAAGACGAACTGCATCCAGCCGATGCTGAAGAAGGTTTAAGTATTTTTGCGATGTTTTTAGTCTTGGTAATTATTGCAGCAATTTTATACTTTTCCGTCATTCGTTCACTAATAAGCTAAGTATTATTATCCAGTAAGGTACGATTCTTGGCCTTACTGGATGTTTGATCTTGTGCTTATGAGTATTGAACCCTACACTACACTAATTCGAGGTAGGTCATGCTCATATTCAAACAAAATTTTCTTAAATTAAAGTCTGAGTTAAAAGTTGATCAATGTTTTAACCTATTTGTGGTTATTGTCATTGGCTGTATTTTTGTGCTGTCATATTTAGCATTACTTCGGCCTATTAGTCCGGAACAATATCAACGAATTATACAACTCTCTCATCAGGCTACTTATCCTAAAACTCAGGATATGGCTGAGCTGCTAATAGCTCAATCAGAAATTCATAGAGCAGAGTATTTAAAGTTAATGCATGCATATCAATTTGAAGGTGCTCATATAAGACAATATCCAGCACTTGCTCAGGAAGATACTCAGTAAATAGGTTAATCAGGCTAATTCTTGGTTTCCAAAGCTTTTTGAGCACTATTGTGGCAGGCAAAATTTTGAATTTATGCTAAACTTTATCTTTTTAAACGCGCTGCTTTTCAAGGAATCCGCATGGAGCAACAATCGAATATGCAAAATAAATTCTTGATAGATGCTGAGATCGGTGATGACGATGTCACATTACCTAATTTACCTGCTATCGATGTTCCCATCGTTGAATCTCCTGCTAAATCACAAGAAAATATTGAAGTAGCCAAAGAAGAAGTAGCTTCTACAGAAACAGCGGCTGAACAACCAAAAACTGGTTTTTTTGGCCGGATGAAAGAAGGCTTAACTAAAACTCGTCGTAATTTCGCTGATGGTATGGTCAATATCTTGATTGGTGGAAAGGAAATTGACGATGAGTTACTTGAAGAAGTCGAAGAGCAATTATTGGTTGCAGATATTGGCGTTGAAGCAACTAAAACCATCATTACCAATTTAACAGAACGTACAGCTCGTGGTGATTTGATCTATTCCCACTCTTTATATAAAGCGTTACAAGAAGAGTTGGTTGCTTTGTTGGCTCCACGTGTTAAGCCATTGCATATTGACCCTAATAAATCACCGTATGTGATTTTGATGGTTGGGGTAAATGGAGTGGGTAAAACTACAACAATTGGTAAGTTGGCGAAACGTTTACAAGGTGAAGGTAAAAAAGTGATGTTGGCTGCTGGTGATACATTCCGCGCCGCAGCAACTGAGCAATTACAGATCTGGGGTGAACGTAATGATATCTCTGTAGTAGCGCAAGGTCATGGAGCTGATAGTGCTTCTGTTATTTTTGATGCCTTTGAAAGTGCTCGTGCTAAAGGAATTGACGTATTAATTGCGGATACGGCAGGTCGTTTACATAATAAGAGTAACTTGATGGAAGAACTCAAAAAAGTTAAACGTGTTATGCAGAAAATTGATGCAACTGCACCTCATGAAATTATGTTGGTGGTAGATGCAGGAACAGGTCAAAACGCGATTAACCAAGTACAAGAGTTTGATCAAGCTGTAGGTTTAACGGGTATTACCATTACCAAGTTGGATGGAACAGCTAAAGGTGGTGTACTCTTTAATATTGCAAGCCGTACCCATGTGCCAATTCGTTTTATTGGTGTAGGTGAAAAAATTGATGATTTAAGACCATTCTCGGCTAAATCTTTTGTTGCTGCGCTGTTTGAAACTGATAAGTAAATTGATTGGTAACCCTAAAAAGCTTCACTAAATCGTGAAGCTTTTTTTATATGTATATCTTTTATTATTGTTGCGAAAATAAAACGAACTGTCATATTTTTAATGCTGATTATGAAAAATGACTTTAATACACTGTACTCATTCCCAAACAACGACCCTTGGTCAAATCAATAGGTAGGAAATAACAAAATGTCTACTTTCTTAGATAAAATTAAAAACCGTCGTACAATTTATGCAATTGGTAAAAACGTTGCATTAGATCGCACTAAAATTGAAGAAACTATCCGTGAAGCAGTTAAACATAGTCCTTCAGCTTTTAACTCACAATCTTCACGTGTAGTGACACTATACGGTGAATCTCATGCTAAATTCTGGAATTTAGTTCGTGAAGCATTGCGCAAAATTGTTCCTGCAGAAGCTTTTGCTGGTACAAATGCAAAAATTGATAGCTTTGTAGCGGGTGTTGGCACGGTTTTATTTTATGAAGACCAAGCTGTTGTTAAAAGCTTACAAGAGCAATTCGAACTATATGCGGATAACTTCCCAGTATGGTCTGAACACTCAAGTGCAATTGCTCAATTTGCAACTTGGACTGCGCTTTCAGAGCTTGGTTTAGGTGCTTCTTTACAGCACTATAACCCAATTGTCGATGCAGACGCAGCTGAAGCATTTGATGTTCCTGCAACTTGGAAATTACGTGCTCAATTAGTATTTGGTTCGGTTGAGGCACCAGCAGGTGAAAAAGCATTTATTAATGATGCTGATCGTTTCAAAACTTTCAATTAATTTAATTGAAGTTAAAAAAGAGCACCTATTTTAGGTGCTTTTTATATATTTTTAGAATGAATAGGAAGAATATATAAAACGAAAATTTATGAAATTCAAATGCATATTTCAAAAAAATAAATCAAGAAATTAGTCGATAAATGCTTTGTCATAAAATAGTCACAATCATATTGCATATTGCTCATGATTTAATAGCTTATCAAACACAGAGAAAGAGACAGATGACTTTAAGATTAGGTGTTGCTGCAATTGGTTTATTACTCAGCGGTTCGGTATTTTCAGCAGTTACAATTACAGCACCAGAGGAAATTGTAATCCTTGCGGTGAATGGTCAGGAAGTCAACTCTGGGTTATTTCGTTCATCTAAAAATAATTATAAAGTCGATGCTGGTGAAACAAGCTTAAGTGTGCGCTATCAAGAATACTTTGAACATTTAAGCGGGGAGCATGACATTGTTAAATCTGGAGTAGTCACAATTCAAACTCCGGCTCTCAAAGATGGGCAAACTTATAAGCTCAGAATGGTAGATGCACCAAAGCAATTTGAACAAGCAAAGAAATATGCTGAGCAACCAACTGTGGCTTTGTATAGCGCAAATAATGAATTAATCGTACAACAAACTGGTGCAAACAATGAGGCAAAACCATGGTTTGCAACGGGCTTATTAGGAAAAGTCACTGACTTTACGACTAAATCATCTAAATCGCAGCCTGAGGCAGTTTATGCCTCTGCTAAACCTACTTCTGTTCAGGTGGCTGTACCAGCTCCAACATCTATGCCTGTAACAGGCGTAGCCCAAACGAATGATCAACGTTTAGTAGAAACTTGGCAAAAAGCTTCTAAAGCTGAGCGTCAAAAATTTATGGCGTGGTTAGCTGAACAATCAAATTAATTTATTGCTATTTAAAATAAAGCCGATTTAATATCGGCTTTATTTTTAGAATTTTTATAAATAGCCTAAGTATATTTTATGAATAATTTAAATTTCCGTTCAGCTCAATTTCCTGATATTCCACAACTCGTAGTTTTAATTAATAAGTCCTATCGAGAACAACAAGATAGAAGTTGGACAACAGAACTTGATTGGGTAGAAGGACAGCGTATTACAGAGTTTCAATTAGAAGCACAACTACAACTTAGGAATTCAACATTATTGATAGCGGAAACTTCTGCTTCCAAGCTTATTGCTTGTATTGGGCTTACATTTGAAAATAATCAGGTTGAGATTGGAACATTTTGTACTGATCCTCAAGTTCAAAATATGAGAGTGGGTCGATCTGTTTTAGAATATGCAGAGCAATATGCATTGAAAGAAGATCCCCATTTGACCAGCGCCGTAATGTATGTGCTAGATGTCCGTTCTGAATTGATCGCTTATTATGAAAGACGTGGATATGTGAAAACGGGTAATGAACAGCCATATCCGGTTGAAGCAAATGTAGGGGTGCCAAAAGTATCTATTAAGTTGGTGGAAATAAAAAAAGACCTCAGATGAGGTCTTTTTAATTTAGGTTAGAAACCAGATGTAATAACCTAAAAGCATGAGAGGCCAAGCCACCCACGGGCTAAATAGCCATTTCCATAACCAGAAGTTAGGTACGAAACCCACTCCGTAAATAAAGCCACCAGAAATACCAATCATCACCAGCATAAGCTGGCTATGATTGTAGTGCCCGTTAGCATCTAGCATGAGTGAAGGATAAACCAACAAAATTGCAGCAAGAGGCAATGCCAACAGAAAAGAAAGGGCCATTGCAAATGCTTGAGCTTTTCGATGATTTGATGCTGTCATTGCTTTTGCCATCATTTATTCCTCATCTAAATCTTGATGATGTTCGATATAAAGCGCGCTGAGTACACCCGCAAAACATGCCATCAAAATACCTAGGATCCATGCGAAATACCACATAGTTTTCTCCTTAATACAAGCTATGCGAGTTTGACTCGATATGTTTGTTAGTGATGACTCCCCACATTTTGTAATAAGACCAACTGGTATAGATCAAAATAAGAGGAACAAAAATGCAAGCAGCAACTGTCATAACGCCTAAAGTAAGGTGACTTGATACAGCATCCCACATCGTCAAGCTAGAGTTAGGATTGATACTAGATGGAAGTAGGAATGGGAATAGGGCAAAACCAGCAGTTAAAATTGCTCCTACAATCATTAAACTTGTACCAGTAAAACTTAAGCCTGCTTTTGCTTTTGAAGATGCAAAAATTGCAATGATTGCGCCTAAGATGGCAAGAACAGGGGCAATTTTAGTCACTGGATAGGTGCTGTAATTGTTCATCCAACCTGGATTGCTATTGGTAATCACTTCTTTAGCTAAAGGGTTAAGCGCAGTATTTGGGTCTATAGCAACAGCATAGCTATAACCTGGAACTTGCCCGAAATACAGCCATGCTCCAATTACAAGGAAACAAATTAAAAAGATAATTGTCATAATTTGAGTGGCTTTGGCAGAGCGCTGTTTTAAAGCTTCATCAGTACGTAGCATGAGCCATGCACCGCCATGTGCACAAAGCATAGACAGACTTACCACACCGCAAACTAGAGCAAAGGGGTTAAGAAGGGCAAAAAAGCTGCCTGTATATTCAGAGCGTAATGTGCTATCTAAACTAAAAGGAATACCTAAAAACAAATTACCGAAGGCCACACCAAACACAAGCGCTGGAACAGTACCACCGATGCACAGACCCCAGTCCCAAGAGTTACGCCATTTGGTATTTTCAAGTTTAGAGCGATAATCGAAACCTACTGGTCTTAGGAAAAGTGCAAATAGAACCAACAACAGTGCCCAGTACATGCCTGAGAAAGCGACTGAGTAAACCATTGGCCATGCAGCAAATAGTGCCCCACCTGCCGTAATAAACCAGACCTGATTACCATCCCAGTGTGGGGCAATTGTATTGATTGCAGCACGGCGTTCGCTATCGGTTTTTCCAACGAAAGGCATGAGAGCCATAGACCCCATATCAAAGCCATCGGTAAGAGCAAAGCCGATCAGAAGTACGCCAACTAACACCCACCAAATGATTTTCAATAATTCATATTCAATCATGATAAGGCCTCCCCATTAACCGCTGCTTTCGGTTCTTGCTTTTCAAAATGATATTTGCCAGTGTGTAGAGAGCTTGGTCCTAAGCGAGCAAATTTGATCATTAAATACATTTCAATAATCAAAAGAGCCGTGTAGAACGCTGCTAGCGCAATAATCGAACCCCATACGTCACCAGTACTTAAACTAGAAGTAGAGAGGTGGGTTGGTAGAATTTCACCAATAGACCATGGTTGACGACCACCTTCAGCTACATACCAGCCAGTTTGTGCAGCAATCCAAGGAAGCGGTAGAGCCAACAATGCATATTTCAGTAGCCAAGGTTTATTTTCAGCATTTCTTTTTGCTACAGCCCAAGTCGCTAAAACGAAGAGTAATAGCATTAAGAAACCAGAGGCAACCATTGCGCGGAAAGAGAAAAATAGCGCTGTAACATTTGGAACAGTATCTTTTACAGCAGCTTTAATATTTTGCTCGCTTGCATCAACTACATTGGGTGCATATTTCTTAAGAAGTAGGCCATAACCTAAATCTTTTTGATTTTTTTCAAAAGAGGCTAATAACTCTGGTGAACGATCACCTGCACGTAATTTTTCAAGTTCAGCATAGGCAAGCATACCGTTGCGAATACGAACTTCATGCTGCTGCATGAGGTCTTTAAGACCAGTAACTTCTTTGGTTGTTGAGCGAGTTGCAATTAAACCTAATGCATAGGGAATTTTAACTGCATAATCTGTCCGCATTTCTTCATGATTTGGTACGCCAAACAAAGTAAACGGAGCAGGAGCAGGGTGAGTATCCCATTCGGCTTCGATCGCTGCGAGTTTAGTTTTTTGAACATCACCGAGCTCATAGCCAGATTCATCACCTAACAGAATCACTGAAAGTGTAGATGCAAGACCGAAAATGGCAGCAATTGCAAATGAGCGACGTGCGAAAGGAAGATCACGTTTTTTAAGTAAGTAATAGCTTGAGATGGCAAGTACAAAAATTGCACCAGTTACATAGCCCGCAGAAACGGTATGTACGAATTTCACCTGAGCTACAGGGTTAAAGATAAGTGCGCCGAAATCAACTAATTCCATACGCATGGTTTCAAAGTTAAATGCAGCACCTACTGGGTTTTGCATCCAACCATTCGCCACTAAAATCCAGAGTGCTGACATGTTAGAACCTAGAGCGACTAACCACGTTACGCCTAGATGCTGAACCTTACTTAAACGGTCCCATCCGAAGAAGAATAAACCAATAAATGTAGACTCAAGAAAGAATGCCATAAGGCCTTCAATTGCTAATGGAGCACCAAAAATATCACCTACATAGTGTGAGTAATAAGCCCAGTTTGTTCCAAATTGGAACTCCATTGTTAAGCCAGTTGTTACCCCTAAAGCAAAGTTAATACCAAATAATTTTCCCCAAAATTTAGTCATATCTTTGTAAATTTCTTTACCAGAAATGACATAAGTGGTTTCCATGATGGCAAGGATAAATGCCAAACCTAGAGTTAAAGGGACGAAAAGAAAGTGATACATTGCGGTCATCGCAAATTGAAACCGCGAAAGATCAACCACGCTTTCAGAAATCATCAACGTGTCTCCTTAATGTGGGAAATGTTATCGCCAGCAATATGCTCGGCGACCTGATTGTCAAAATTTTTGGGGATGGTGGGAGCATCAAACCAAATATGTTTGATCGTTAAGAGAAGCACTATTTTTATTATTAGAATAATAGTGATTTCTTTAACTAAACGACCATTAAGATTTTTAAAATTAAGGCTCATAAATTAAACCTCATTTGATATTAATTTTATTATTAATCAAAATATAATAAAAATAAACATTAAATATATTTTAAATGAATATTTAAATAATTAATTTATATAAAACAATTACTTAATATTTTAAAATAAATACTATACTAAAATAGTCTGAATTGATTATTAAATCCTACTAAAACAGTTGTAAATAAAAATATTAAGTTGATTAAAATAGTTTGTTTTAATTTAATACCGACTAAAATAGTTGTATATTATATTTATAAGTTATATTTCAAACTAAAATGGTTGGAATAATAAATAATTAATTAAAAAGAAAATAATAAAATATAGGCGTAATAAAGCCTGCTAAAAGCAGTAAGTAAATAGAATAGTAGTAAGAGTTTAATCGGGGGCGAAAAGATCGTTTGATATAGAAATTTTCTTGGCTACATAATGGCTTTTATGCACTCTCACAAGGATAACTTGAGAGTATAATTCGAGTTCGCCGTATTCTGGTTCGACTTGAACGTAATGTAGCTGGCCGAATTCATCACGCACACGCGCTTGGGCAGAAAACCCAGGTCTAGCATTACCACTGGAAACTGTCGCTAAACGTCCTAAAAGATTATAGTTTGTATGAGTAAGCTTTGGTTTAATTACTTGGTCAAGGCAGTGAATCATGAATACAGTAAAAAAGATTGCGATGACAAGGGCTGGGACGATTAAATAAAATGGTGAAATAAAATAATGCTGGATTGCAAAGAAAGAGAGCTGTAAAAAATAGCCTGCAAAACTAAAATTGATAAGTAAAAAAACGAAAATTAAAGCTTTAGAAAATTTAACGTTAAGTAGTGGCGAGTTAGAAAGCCAAACAGGCGCAATTTTTTTGAGTAATTGACTTGGACGAAGTCCAATATACATACCAATGGTTTCTACCACGCTGAGTAATATCAAAGCCACTACACTTAAGTGAAATGGCATAAGATAATAATTGAAAAAGAAATCAGCCATGGCAGAAACTCTAATGTTTATCGCTTCAGTCTACGATATAGATACCGCCATCTGAATGTACTTTAATCTCAACTTTATTTAAAAAATCACCTAAACATGGTCCTGAGATACATTCGCCTGTTTCCACAGTAAATAAAGCACCATGGGTAGAACATTGAATATATTCTTGGTCTTG
Organism: Acinetobacter sp. V104_13; assembly: GCF_031798995.1. Lineage (NCBI taxonomy): Bacteria > Pseudomonadati > Pseudomonadota > Gammaproteobacteria > Moraxellales > Moraxellaceae > Acinetobacter > Acinetobacter sp. V104_13. The sequence goes on from NZ_JAVQNP010000025.1 coordinate 344,831, forward strand.
ATCAAGAAATTGATTTTCTAAATATTCAAGCTCTGTTTGCAAGTGAGGGCATAAGTTTTGATAAGCATAGAATGCGCCATCACGTTGCGTAATGAAAATAGTAGTTCCTTGTAAAGTGTCAAAAGCTCTAGCTTCACGCTCAGGAACTTCTTCCGTCATACAGATCCTTTCCATTTCAAGCACATTCCTTCTGAAAATTTTCAAGAAGTTTAGCATAATCATTAATCGCTAAACGTGGGCCAAATTGAGAAACAACTTCACTAGAAATTAAGACAGCTAACTGTGCAGCAGCATTCAAATCTTGATGATGATTTAGGGCATATAGGAATGCACCTGCAAATGCATCGCCAGCACCATTGGTATCAACGGCTTCTACATGACGGCCTGCCACATGGAAATGTTGAGTAGAGTTAGAAACTAAAGCACCTTTAGCACTTTGTGTAATGACTACTGTATGATTTTTAAAACGTAATTGAGCAAGAGCATCTTCAACAGTTGTTGTATTTGTATACATTAAGGCTTCTTGTTCATTACAAAATAGTAAATCTACGCCATCATCCATGAGCTCTTCTAAGCCTTCGCGAGCGTATTGCACCATGGCAGGATCTGAAAGAGATAAAGCAATCTTAACGCCATTTGCTTTTGCAATTTCTCTGGCTTGTTTTACAGCTTTGCGCGCTGTTTCACTTGTAGAAAGGTAACCTTCAATATAAAGCCATTTTGCTGTTTTTAACGGTTCAAAGTCGATTTGATCTTGAGAAAGTTCAGCAGTGATGCCCAAATAGGTATGCATTGTACGTTCAGAGTCAGGACTAATGAGTACCATGCAGGTACCTGTCACGCCTTCACTGATTGATTTTGGAGTGGTTTGGATGCCAGCTTCATTTAAACCTTGCAGATAAATTGAACCCAAATCATCGTTACCAACGCGGCAACCATAAAAAGCAGTTCCACCTAATGCACTAAAGGCTACAGTAGTATTCGCAGCAGAACCACCACTTGCTTGACCTTTATAATCTTGATGTTGTTTTAACTCTGCATAAAGAGCAGATTGAGTGTCGCCATCGGACAACTGCATTGTGCCTTTTTGCAAGCCTTGCTGACTAAGAAAATCATCAGACACTTTAAATTCTTGGTCGATTAATGCATTACCAATTGCAAAAAGATCTACAGTTGCCATATGTGTTGTCACAAAATAAAAAAATCAGGTTGCTAAGTTTACACCATTGCTTGGATTTGCTGTAGTTTGTTGAATAAAATTCAGTTAAATCAAAAATTAGTGGAAAAATATTATTGTGTGAATATCTTTAGATTCGAAGATAGATCATTGAGATAAAATTGATAAGCTTTTTTATTTAATATCTATCATATACATAGAATTAAAAGCTTTTGTTCTGTTAGGATAAAACATTCATGGCTATATGCTTGATATCAAAGCAGTGCCAATGAAAACTAATACTCAACAAAAACATAGTATTTTACTTGGCTTTTGTTCGCCAATCTCAAGCTGACTCAGGCTATAATGAGACTTATTCACTTATCCGATATGTTAGGAGATCACATGACTGTAGATGTCACTGAAACCATTTCTCAAACTGTTCACCCTGCGTTTCAGTTGCTACGTCAGCACCATGTAGAAGCATTAGATATTTTAGTGTCTGAATATAAGCATAAAGTCACAGGTGCGGTGCATTATCACTTGGCAACTGATTATGATGAAAATGTATTTCTTGTTGCTTTTAGAACACAGCCTATGGACTCTAAAGGCACGGCACATATTTTAGAACATACGGCTTTGTGTGGCTCTGAAAAGTTTCCGGTACGTGATCCATTCTTTTTAATGATTCGTCGTTCTTTAAATACTTTTATGAACGCATTTACAGCAGCAGATTGGACAGCATATCCATTCGCTACTCAAAACAAAAAAGATTTTCAAAACTTACTTTCTGTTTATCTTGATGCGGCATTTGCTGCCAATTTGAATCCACTTGATTTTGCTCAAGAAGGTATTCGTATTGAACTGGAAAATGGTCAACCTGTATATAAAGGGGTTGTTTTTAATGAAATGAAAGGTGCAATGAGTGCGCCGTCTGATCAACTTTATCATCAGTTGGCCCATCATTTATTTCCTGAAACGACCTATCATTACAATTCAGGTGGTGATCCGAAAGATATTCCTGATTTAACGTATGAGCAGTTAGTCGATTTTTATAAAGTCCATTACCACCCAAGCAATGCTGTATTCATGACCTTTGGTAATCAAACAGCATATGAACTACAAGAGCAATTTGAAAAACTAGCTCTACACAAGTTTTCGGCGGGAACAACGCTATACTCTAAGCCTGAAAAACGTTTAGCTGCCCCAATTGAAGTAACAGAAAACTATGGTGTTGATAGTGATGATTTAAAAGATAAAACTTATCATGTTTTATCTTGGTTATTACCGGAAGCAAATGACATTAAATTGCGTTTAGGAATGCGTTTGGTTGAAGGAATTTTATTAGAAAATTCAGCTTCGCCACTCCGTCATTACCTAGAAACTTGTGGCTACGCTCAATCAACAGGTCCATTAATGGGCGTAGACGATAGTAATTTTGAAATGACTTTCTACTGTGGTGTTCAAGGTTCAAATCCAGAACATGCGCAAAGCTTTAGAGAGGGTGTTTTAAATATTCTGCGTGAGGTTGCTGCAAAACCAATTGATAGTAATTTAGTCGATGCAATTTTGCATCAAATCGAGTTACATCAACGTGAAATTAATGGCGACGGTACACCTTATGGCTTAAGTTTAATTTTAAATGGCTTAAGTGGTGCGATTCACCATAATGATCCAATCCAAATTTGGGATGTTGACAGCGCAATTGCACAAGTTAAAGAAGAGTTGAAGGACCCAATGTGGTTATCAAATCTGATTCAAACACATTTGCTCGACAACCCTCATCGCGTACAGATGACTTTAGTTCCAGACCCAACCAAGTCTGTAAAAGAGCAAGAAGCTGAAAAAGCACGCTTAGCAGCTATTGGTGAAAAGCTAACTGATGCTGATAAGGCTGAAATCATTGCTAAGACTAAGGCTTTAGAGGAACGTCAGGACACTCCTGATAATCTTGAGTTATTGCCAAAAGTAGGTTTGGAAGATGTACCTGCTGACTTGCATATTGTGCAAGGTCAGTTACGCGAAATTATTTGTAATCGTATGGATACGCCGTTGAACTTGTACCATGCGGGTACTAACGGCATTTACTATCAACAAGTACTTATCCAGATCCCTGAAGATATTGTGAAGTCACCTTACTTCAATTTGCTTTCTATTTTGATGGGTGAAGTGGGTGCAGGCGAATATGGCTATCTTGAACTACAAAACTTGCAAACCGCTGTAAGTGGTGGTTTAGGAATGGGCGCTTCTTTACGTAGTAAAGTTGATGATAAAGATAAAATTAGTGCTTGGTTAACTTTAACGACTAAATCGTTGACTCAGAAATTTGATGCAATTCATTTATTAAAATTAGCATTTGAACAGCTCCGATTTGATGAGAAAGAACGAATTATCGAGTTGCTGCAACAACGTAAAACACGTTGGCAATCTCGTTTATCTGGTTCAGGTCACAGCTATGCGATGCAGATTGCTTCTCGTAACATGAGTGCCTTGGCTCAACGTGACTATCAAAACACGGGTTTAGGTGCATTGAATTGGTTGGGTGAGCTTGTTACTAAAATTACCCAAGATGATGCCGCTTACGATGAGCTGATTGCAGAATTAAAACGTATTCATAGTAAGTTGTTGCAAGCACCTAAACAGTTCTTACTAGTGTGTGAAGAACATCAATCTGAACGTTTGGTTGAAGAAATCCAGAATGTTTGGGATAAGTTGAATGTTGATACAGCTACAACTGAGTTAACTCAAGTAGAACAAGCTAATGATAATAATCATGAAGCATGGTTAATTCAGGCAAACGTTCAATTCTGTGCGTCTGCATATCAAGCCGTAGAAGTATCGCATCCAGATGCAGCTCCATTAATGGTATTGGCAGCTTATTTACGTAACGGATTCTTGCACAGTGCTATCCGTGAAAAAGGTGGTGCTTATGGTGGCGGCGCTAGTTATGATGGAAATGCATGCTCATTCCGTTTCTTCAGTTACCGTGACCCACGTTTAGCAGAGACGTTTAAAGACTTTCAAGCAAGCGTGCAATGGTTATTAAATACAGAGCAACAACCTCATCAGCTTGAAGAAGCAATTCTTGGTTTAGTGGCAAGTATGGATAAACCAGGCTCTCCAGCAGGTGAAGCGATTACAGCATGTTATGCATTGTTGCATGCGAGAACACCAGCTTTCCGCCGTACTTTGCGTGAAAGATTGTTGCATGTAACATTGGATGATTTAAAACGTGTTGCTCGTCAATATTTAGTAGAGCAAACTCCTGTAAAAGCTGTAGTTGCGCCATTTGCTAAACGTGACGAATTGCAGCAATTAGGTTTTACCATTCAACAAGTTAATTAAAATAAAAATTGGAGATTGAACATGGCGTTCAAACAATTTGAACGCACATCTTTACAGCTAAGCATGGGAATCGTGCTTAGCTGTTTATGTGCGTCTGTAACATATGCTGATACCTTAGCTCCAGCAAACCCTGCCACAGTTGATGCATGTGTTGCTCTTGCTTCGAATGCCGATCGTCTAGCTTGTTACGACTCTGTATTTAAGCCAGCAGCTCTACCTGTTGTGCAAGCCGCGGTAGTACCTGAGCCTGTTAAAAAAATCGATCAGCCCGCTGTTCAACCAGAAACATTTAAAGAGAAGGTTGTAGATACAGTTAGTAATATTAAAGTGATTGGTAAAGCGCCTACACTTGAACCTACTACTTCTTTGCTAGATCAACGTTGGGAGTTATCTGAAAAAAGTAAGCTAGGTGTTTGGAATATTCGTGCTTATCAGCCAGTCTATTTACTACCTGTATTTTGGACCAGTGACAAGAATGAATTCCCGAGTAGTCCAAATCCAAATAACACTGTAACGGATGCTCAGAATCTGAAATCAACAGAAAGTAAGTTTCAGATTTCTTTGAAAACCAAAGCTTGGGAAAATATTTTTGGAAATAATGGTGATTTGTGGGTAGGGTATACACAATCTTCACGCTGGCAGACGTTCAATGCTGAAGAATCTCGCCCATTCCGTGAAACGAACTATGAGCCAGAAGCAAGTTTAATGTTTAGAACGAACTACGAGTTGCTTGGTTTAGATGGGCGTTTGCTTGGAGTTACCTTAAACCATCAGTCAAATGGTCGCTCAGATCCATTATCTCGTAGCTGGAACCGTGTAATCTTTAATGTTGGATTGGAGCGTGGTAATTTTGCTTTAATGCTTCGTCCATGGATTCGTCTTGAAGAAGATAGTAAAGATGATAATAATCCGGATATGGAAGATTACATTGGTCGTGGTGATTTAACAGCGTTTTATAAGTGGAAGCAGAATGACTTCTCTTTAATGCTGCGTCATTCATTGAAAGGTGGTGATGACTCTCATGGTGCTGTGCAATTTGATTGGGCTTTTCCAATCAGTGGCAAGTTACGCGGACATTTCCAGTTGTTTAACGGTTATGGTGAAAGCCTAATTGATTATAACCATCGAGCAACTTATGCTGGTTTGGGTGTATCGCTCTTGAATTGGTACTAAGAAGCTATAAGAAAAGCCGCTTTTAAAGCGGCTTTTTTATTATCCAATTTGAATATTGGCTTGAGGATGTTTGAGTCGACTCTTTTTCGGAGTAGCGATTAAATAGGCGAGTGTTAAAGGTCCAAGCCTTCCAGCAAACATGAGTAGGCTTAAAATGAATAAACTACCATTATGTAAATCTGGTGTGATTCCACGAGAGAGACCCACTGTACATGCGGCAGAAACAACCTCAAAAAGCAAATTCATAAAATCTGCTTTAGGCTCTAAAAGTAAAAGAATAAAGAAGCCCATGAAGATGAGGATGCTCGTAATAGCGGTTACCGCTAATGCTTTATAGGTCGTTTCATGAGATACAGAGTGATTAAATATCCTAATTTCATCTGTACGGCGTAAAAATGAAATTACACTAAGCACTAAAATGACAAAGGTGCCAACTTTGATTCCACCCGCTGTACTCAGTGAACCACCACCAATAAACATCAGCAACATCATCAGTAGCGAGCTACTATTGGTCATTGCACCTGTATCAATGGTATTAAAACCTGAGGAACGAGGGACGGTTGCTTGAAACCAAGCGTTTAAGGCTTGTTCACCTGAGTTTAACATCCTTAAAGTCGCGGGATTTTGAGCTTCTAAAGCCCATATTAAAATAAACGCAACGAGGTTAATAATTGCAATGGTGGTAAGAATAAGCTTGCTATTTGGTGTTAGTTTTTTCCATCTTTTGTTTTGCTTAATATCCATGAGTACTAAAAAACCAAGACCACCTAAAGTGTAAAGGATGCTAATGGTTATACAAATAATATAGTTACTTTGGAAATTCATTAAACTATTGGAAAATAATGAAAAACCAGCATTGTTGAATGAGGAAATGCTATAAAAAACTGCATAATATAAACCACGTGCAAACCCGTATGTTGGTGTAAAAGCAGTCGTGAGAATAATTGTACCAATCAGCTCAAAAATAAGAGTATAGGTGACAACGCCTTTAGCAACAAAAGTAACTTTAGATAGGCTCGTTTGCCCGAGACTATCTTGAGCCATCATTTGCTGTTTAAGACCAACTTTTGGTGACAAACTTAATGCTGCCAATATCGCAAAAGTCATAAATCCCAAACCGCCAGACTGGATCAGCAATAAAATAATAGTTTGCCCAAAGAGGGTAAAAGACTCATGAATATTTAAAACGGATAGACCGGTAATGGTAACTGCTGAGGTGGCTGTAAAAAGCGCATCCATCCAACTGACATTGCCTGTATTCGCAAATGGCAATTTAAGCAATAAAGTGCCAAAAGTAATAAAGCCTAAAAACCCTAGCGCTAAAAGAGAAGGAGGGCTTAAATTTAACGTTTTATGAGGCTTGGGATATATGGACATATTCTAGAGTTCGTTTTCTTATAAGAAGCAATTAGAAAGTTTCTTTAACTGTGATAAATGACCTTCTAAAATAAGAATATCATGTGTTTGCAAAGTGAAATTTTCTTCAGTCTCAAACAAAATTTGTTGCTGTCTTTTCACGAGCAATGTTTTGACTTGAGGAGCTTGCTGCATAATGCCATATAAATTGATGCCATTAAGCTTATCTGGGATCTCAATTTTGATAATGTAATGATCATCTTCTAAAGACATATAGCGACTTACCATTGGGTAATTCAGGGCTTGAGCAACTCTTACCCCCATATCTTCTTCAGGATGAATAATCTTATTGATATTAAGGTGTGACAAAATGGTGTGATGAGCTTTGGTTTTTGCCTTTACCCAAATTTTATCAATGCCGAGATTTTTTAAGTTCAGTACACACAAAATACTGGCTTCAATATCTTCACCAATTGCAACAACGACCGCATCACAGTTCTGAATGTTTAATTCATCAAGCACATGTTCGTCAGTAGCATCAGCAATGACGGCATGAGTTAAAACGTCGGCAAGATTTTCGACATTCTTTTTTACCGTATCGATGCCAATAACATCATGATTCAATTTTGTGAGTTCTTGAGCAACTGTTGCTCCAAAACTACCTAAGCCAATGACTGCAAACTGTGCCATGTTGTTCCTTTTTTCCGAGTTAGATCATTATTTTTAAGGATATTTTCTTTAAGATAAAGAGAAGCAATGTAAAGATGCTAGAAATATAAAAGATTGTATAAAAAAGCCGACAACTTTGTCGGCTTGTTCATTAAAACTAAAGATTATTTCAAGAAACGTTTGTAGCCAACATTATCAGTAATTTCTGCATACGGATAATTAATCTGCTCGAGAGTCTCAATCAATCCATCAGGGTTTTGTTTCGCATCAGTTGCTTGTAAGCCCACTAACACACGTCCTTCTGCCGCACCATGGTTACGGTAATGGAAGAGGGTAATGTTGTGGGTTGGACCTAAACGAGTTAAGAAGGTTAAGAGCGCACCCGGACGTTCAGGGAATTCAACACGGAACAATCTTTCATCATCTAGATTTGCGTGACCGCCAATTAAATAACGAATATGTAATTTTGCAACTTCATCGTCAGAAAGGTCATCAACTACATAGTTTTGCTGTTTAAGTTGCTCTAAAATTTCATGACGCTCTGCATCTCCACCTTTTAAACTAATACCGACGAATACTTGCGCTTCGTCTGTATTGTTTGCGCGATAGTTAAACTCAGTGATATTGCGACCTTGTAAAGCACGACAGAAGCCTAAGAATGCGCCTTTTTCTTCAGATAAGGTAACTGCATAAATCGCTTCACGTTGCTCACCTAACTCGGTGCGTTCGGCAATATAGCGTAGGCGGTCAAAATTCATATTGGCGCCGCAAACAATCGACACCATATTTTTATTACTGATTTTATGCTCGTGAATATATTTTTTGATACCCGCTAAAGCCATTGCTCCAGAAGGTTCAACAATGCTGCGGTTTTCATCAAATGTGTCTTTAATTGCTGCACAGATTTCATCTGTATTCACAGTGACAATATCAGGATCAACAATTGGTCCTGAATTATCAGATTTGCGCAAACGAATAATATCAAATGGTAAAGCACCAATTTGTGCAACAGCTGTACCATCTGCAAATAGGCCTACATGTGGCAAAATTACACGTTCATTTGCTTCTAAAGCTGCTTTTAAACAAGCAGACTCTTCATATTCAACACCAATAACTTTTACGTGCGGTGCAACTTCACCAAGGTAAGCAGCTACGCCTGAGATAAGGCCACCACCACCTACAGCAACAAACACATATTCTACATCACGCCATTGACGTAATATTTCATTGGCAATTGTGCCTTGACCTGCAATGACAAGCTCGTCGTCATAAGGTGGAATAAATACAAGACCTTCAACTTCTGCACGTTGTTGAGCATATTTATTTGCGATATCAAAGCTATCGCCATGTAACACGACTTGGCCACCTAAGCGTTTAACAGCCTGAACTTTAATGTCAGGTGTTGTGCTTGGCATAACAATAATAGCGGGAATTCCTAGTCTTTGTCCTGACAATGCTACGCCTTGAGCATGGTTGCCAGCAGAGGCGCAAATTACTCCGCGTTCAAGTTGTTCTTTAGGTAATTGACTAATACGGTTATAGGCACCGCGTAATTTAAAAGAAAAAACGGGTTGTAAATCTTCACGCTTAAAACGAATTGTATTGTTTAATTTTTGACTAATTCGTGGAGCTGCTTCGAGAGGTGTTTCAATTGCAACATCATAAACCGTTGCTTGTAAAATTTGTCGTACCACACGAGACAGCATGTTCATCTTCCCTATAACAGTTTAAAATAGGAAATTATTGTAGCAAACCCTTGTGCATTTGCGCCGTTTATTGGCGCATAAATGTCAAAAAATAGTTGAGTGATGTAATGAGCCTATATGCAACCCAAGATGAAAAGAAACAAGCTGCTGCGAAAGCTGCTTTAAAACACTTACCCAAAGGTGGCATTTTGGGTGTTGGGACTGGAAGTACCGTAAATTTTCTAATTGATTTATTACCTGAATTACAATTAGAAGCAGCTGTGGCAAGTTCTCAAGCAACTGCTGATCGTCTTAAAAAACTTGGTATTGAAGTGGTTGATATGAACCATGTAGGTAGCTTAGATGCCTATGTTGATGGTGCAGATGAGATTGATCGCCATATGCATATGATTAAAGGTGGCGGCGCAGCATTAACTCGTGAAAAAATTGTTGCATCAATCGCTAAGAAATTTGTGTGTATTGTTGATGATTCTAAATGGGTTGATCAACTTGGACGTGATTTTCCACTTCCAGTAGAAGTTATTCCAATGGCGCGTTCGGCTGTAGCTCGTAAATTGGTAAGTTTAGGTGGTGATCCGGTTTATCGTGAGGGTGTAGTTACAGATAACGGTAATGTTATTTTAGATGTATTTAATTTGAACATCTTAAACGCAATTGATTTGGAAAAGACTATCAATAATATCCCAGGTGTTGTGACTAACGGTATTTTTGCGTTAAATCCAGCAACGATCGCAATTGTTGCGACAAATAATGGTATTGAAGAGCGTACAGCACAGTAATGTCTGCAAAAATGCCAGAGATTAAAATCGTTCGACACGTAAGAGCACGAAAATTGCGCTTACGTGTTGAGCCTGCTTCAATCCGTCTTACGGTTCCTTTATTTTGTAGTAAAAAACAAATTCAGCATTTTTTAGCGCAATCTGAACAATGGTTAACCGAAACGTGGAATAAACAACAAAACGTCCAATCGGTGTCCATTGATATTCCTTCTGAAATTTATTTCTTTAATAAAGAACAGCCATTTCAAGTGATTGTTCAAAAGCAGCATCGTGTTTTTCAATTCGACTGGGAAAACAACTCTTTATTTATTAAAGATACACAGCCTTATTTGGCATTGCAAAACGCAGTTATTGCCTATGCGAAACAAGAATTGCCAGAGCTTTTGAAAAAATTAAGTGAGCACACTCATTTGGCTTATAGGGAGTGTACAATTCGCCGCCCGAAAACTCGGTGGGGAAGTTGTAGTAGCCAGCATAATATTATGCTACATGCGGGATTGGTGCTGATGTCACACGAAATTGCTCGCTATGTGGCTATTCATGAGTTGGTGCATACTAAACATTTTGACCATAGTCCTGCATTTTGGGCAGAAGTTGAAAAATACGATCCATATTTTCAAAAACACCGCAGACAACTTAAATCAAATCCATTGCCTGCATGGTGGTATGTTTCAGCTTAACTAAAGGCACATTCTAGTTGAGGTGTTTGTAAACTATCGGGTGCTTTCCGGCTATCTAAACCTGCTTTAGCACTCATGATCTTATTTGCTTTAATAGATAATTGGATAAAGTTGTATTGTTGCGTCGTGTTATTTGGTTCGGCTGAACTTGAATTGAGTAAATAACTTGAGCTGGCAGCATCTGTTTGCAATAAATTATCGGTACTATCAGCACTTAAAGCAGCACGATAAATTTGTGAGCCTTTACTCAAGTCGATTTGACCATTCGCACGGAAATTAAGCTGGCAACCTGTTGCAGTGTCTTCGTAATGACCCACTAGATAGTCTGTAGCTGGTAGTTTGGGGTCGGAAAGATTAATGCTGGTCAAACCTTGTTTGCAAGGATATGCAGAACCGTTGCAGGTGGCTGTAATGCCGCTAAAACCTACAGCGCGACGATAATCACCAGCACCATCTATGCGGAAAAAGTCAGTCGTATTTCCGACAGGTACGACCCCTGAATATTGTTTTTTATCCAGTAGATCATAACCCGTCTGATCTAAAGACTGTTGTGAATTAGCCTGAGCCAATTGCAAAGTAAATGCTTTTAGGTTGGTTCCAAAGTAATCGCGCGTTACTTTTTGATTAGCTGCAATATCTAACAGTGTATTTTTTAGTGGATCAATATTATCTGGAGCAGCTGTGAAAATAGGAGTGAAGGATGTTTGATCCCCATGAAGTTTTTTCCCATCCAAAAAGCCATCTTTTAAATCAGTTGCTAAACTTTTAACAAGTTCTTGGTAGCTGTTTGCTTCGCCATGAATCGTTGACCAATATTGTAAGTAACCAAAGCTAAGATAACTATCTACATATGTACTAGGTTTAGTAGTTGAGTATCGCAACAAAGTTAAATTCAGAAGGGAATTAGCTGGACTTAAACTTGGAATGTCAGCATCTTTAAACGCATTCATTAACGATTTGTAGACATCTTGAGAAGCTAAATCTACATGTAATTGCTCAATACGGGTTGGGTCAACCGTTTCTTGAGGGAGTTGTCCTGAACGTATGACAGCTCGTTGATAAACTGCTTCACTGCTTGGGCTAATGAATTGGAGTCTGCCACTTACACTGTTTGGTGTAATAAATGCATGATAAATACCTGACAAGTTTTGGTATTGTGGAGTAATGGGGTCAAACACTTGAGATGAGCTTTGAGTTGTAATTTCTACGCGATATAAACGATTCAATTTTGCAGTAGGAATTTTGACATTAAAGCTATTTAAACTCGCAATAGAAGTATCCACTAGAACAGCGTTGTTGGTGTTGTCATATACTTTAAGCTGGATATTACGCATTTCTACAGGGGTTTTTAAAGTAACATCAGTTGTTGCTTCAGGTGTAGGGTCAACTGGCGTTGGTGTAGTGGGTGAACTGCCTCCACTATTACCTCCACCTCCGCAACCAGTAAGGGCTACACTTAAAATGAATGTGCTCAAGCCAAGGTATGTGCGTAATTTTGTTTCTTTTGATTGATGAAGCATCCTAGCTCTCCAAAAATTAATCTGGTATTTATTTGCTGATATTTATGTGGTTATGACAGTCCAGTAAGTGCTATCTGATTGTCGCTAAAATTAAAAAAATTAAAATTACCAAGCATGAAATGGTTTTGTAAGCTTGGACATCCTGTCATACTACTGCCCAAGTATAGATTCAAAAATTGAGGTAATGCACGTGATTTCTGTCGGAATTGTTGGTGGAACGGGTTATACAGGCGTTGAACTATTACGTATTTTATTACGACATCCTAAAGCGCAGGTTCGAGTTCTTACTTCACGTACAGAAGCGGGCAAACCAGTTGCAGATATGTTCCCTAATTTACGTGGACATACAGATCTTCAATTTTCAGATTTAAACATTGATGCATTAAAAGAGTGTGATGTTGTATTTTTTGCAACGCCACATGGTGTTGCCATGCAACATGCCAAAGATTTAATTGCAGCTGGAACTAAAGTTATTGATTTAGCAGCAGACTTTCGCTTACAAGATCTTGAACAATTTGAAAAATGGTATGGTATGGAGCATGCTTGCCCAGATGTACTAAAAGATTCTGTATATGGTCTAACTGAGTTAAACCGCGAAAAAATTAAACAAGCTCAAGTTATTGGTAACCCTGGTTGCTATCCGACGACTGTTCAATTAGGTTTAGCGCCACTATTAAAATCATCACAAGCACTCATTGAAACCAAAAATATTATTATTGATGCGAAGTCTGGTGTTTCTGGTGCTGGCCGTAAAGCAAGCTTGGGCATGATTTATAGTGAAAACGCTGATAACTTTAAAGCATATGGTGTTGCAGGTCATCGTCACCATCCAGAAATTGTAGAAGCCTTAGAAAATATTGCAGGACAAAAGGGCGGGTTTGATGGACTCTTATTTGTTCCTCATCTAGTACCTATGATTCGCGGTATGCTGAGTACAATTTATGTAGATTTGACAGAAGCTGGTAAGCAGACAGACTTACAAGCTTTGTATGAAAACTTCTATGCTAATGAAAAATTCGTAGATGTTATGCCTGCAAATAGTTCACCTGAAACACGTAGTGTACGCGGTGCAAATGAGCTTCGTATTGCTTTGTATAAACCACAACCAAATAAACTAATTATTTTGGCGGCTCAAGATAACCTTATAAAAGGTGCATCTGGTCAGGCTGTACAAAATATGAACCTTATGTTTGGCTTTAATGAAGAAGAAGGCTTACAAGGGATTGGTTTATTACCATAAAAAACTCTTTTTTGCTTCACACACATTTAAATTTCGATTTAAATGTGTGTCTTGACTCTGATCTTGAACACTGAGATGACGATGCAAAACTCTGGACAGACGACTTCAGCAGAAAGTTCGTTGCAAAAGAAAAAATTTTTAAACACCAATAAGCCTTTGTTTATTGGTGCTGCTATTTTAATGAGTGGTTGTTTTGCGCTCGGCTATACAATTGGGCACCGTCAAGGTTTAACTGTTGTTGGTTACGATGCAGATGCGGAGCAATTGGTTGAAGTGGTGCAAAAGCAAAAAACAGCCTTAGATGCAGTTAACAAAAGCCTTAATGCAGCGGTGCAAGAGCGTGATGTGGCTGTGACAAATGCAAATGATCTGTTTGAAGCACTTAATCAAGCGAACGCCGATAAGACTCAGCAAGAAGGTATGAGTAATATCTATCGTGAGATTTTGAGACAACGTGGTGGTTTGAGCTTAACAATCCAAAATCTGGCAATTAAGCCTTTACCTGAAAATGCTTATGAATATCAGCTAGATTTAGTCCAAGTAAGTCCAAGTAAGCGCCGCGCTTTGGGATCGGTTGAAATCAGATTGATTAAAGATACTGAAGTTTTAGTCGTACCGCTTGAAGCGAAGAACTTTAACTTTACTGACTTTGAGCGCTTAACAGGTCGTTGGACAATGCCTAAAGGTTTCACGCCTCAATTTATTGAAGTGCGTTTAACTGGTGGTTCTGATACACCGATTATTAAACGTTTTAGTTGGCAGCGTGGTAAACCTGTCGAAACATCTTCTGCTTTCGTGGCAGAAATTCCTCAAGCTGAAGCAAATTCACAATAGTAACATCCTATGCGAACAAATAAGCGTCAAACAAACTTAAAAGATATCAAGGCTTCTTTTCAGCAGTCTGGCTATGTCGATTGGCACTTCCACCCACGCTTAAGTGATTCGCAAAACGAAGATCATGATGGAGAGGTTGTTGTACAAACAGCTCCTCCTGAACTCAAGCGTCCCCCATTATATGCAGTCGTATTAATGAATGACGATTACACTCCAATGGACTTTGTAATTGAAATTTTACAACAATACTTTGCAATGAATCTTGACCAAGCAACTCAAGTAATGCTAACAGTACACTATGAAGGTAAAGGTATTGCCGGAGTCTATCCAAGAGACATCGCGGAAACTAAGGCAAACCTTGTTAATAATTACGCTCGATCGCAAGGTCATCCATTACTTTGCCAGATTGAGCCTAAAGCATAAGGGGGTTACATGCTCAGTCGTCAATTAGAAGTATCATTACGTTTGGCTGTTAGCATGGCTCGTCAAAAGAGACATGAGTTTCTTACAGTTGAACATTTATTATTAGCACTACTCGACAACGATTCAGCCGTGAATGCATTAAAAGCATGTGGGGCTGATATAGTTTCTTTGCGTAAAGAATTAGAAGAATATGTAGAACAACATACTCCTAAGCTTGGCGAAAATAGCGAGCAAGCTCCTCATCCAACAGAAAGTTTTGACCGCATTTTGCAACGTGCTATTTTCCACGTGCAATCAAGTGGCGGCGATCGTACTGTTGAAGGTGCAGATGTTTTGGTCGCAATGTATTCAGAGCGTGATTCTTTTGCTGTGTATTTACTTAAACGTCATCAAATCAATCGTTTGACATTGACTCAATACTTGTCTCATGGGACACGTAAAGACGAAGTACAAGTTGAAGAAGAAGTTGAAGATATTGAAGGTGAAACTAGCGCAAGCAATGCAGGGCCACTTGAGCTTTATACGCTGAATCTAAATGTTGAAGCGCAAAAAGGCAAAACTGATCCACTGATTGGTCGTGAAAAAGAAATTGAGCGTACAGCACAAATTCTGTGCCGCCGTCGCAAAAACAATCCATTGCTTGTGGGTGATCCAGGTGTGGGTAAAACCTCGATTGCTGAAGGTTTAGCATGGTTAATTGTGAATGGTAAAGCACCTAAACCTTTAAGTCAGGCTGAAATCTATAGTCTGGACATTGGTGCATTAGTTGCTGGAACGAAATATCGTGGTGACTTTGAAAAACGTTTAAAACAATTGCTTAATGCATTGAAGAAAAATCCAAATGCGATTTTATTCATTGATGAGATTCATATGATCATTGGTGCAGGCTCAAGTATGGGTAGCACGATGGATGCGTCAAATCTTATTAAGCCAGCTTTAGCTAATGGTACTTTACGTTGTATTGGTTCAACGACTTTCCAAGAATATCGTCAGGTTTTTGAAAAAGACCATGCGTTATCTCGTCGTTTCCAAAAAATTGATGTCAATGAGCCAAGTATTGCTGAAACGATTGATATTTTACGTGGATTGAAAACTAAGTTTGAAGATTTTCACCACGTACAATATGACGATAAGGCTTTGGTATCAGCTGTAGAGCTTTCTGCTAAGTTCATTAATGATCGTTTCTTACCAGATAAGGCAATTGATGTCATTGATGAAGCAGGTGCTCAACGCCGTTTGAAAGCTGAAAGTGATGATAGCTTGATTACTGTAGAGAATATCGAAGATATCGTTTCTAAGATTGCTCGTATTCCACCAAAAACTGTGTCTAAAGATGATAAGTCAGTGCTTGAAAATCTTGAGCGTGATTTAAAACGTGTGGTGTTTGGTCAAGATGAAGCAATTACTGCATTAGGCTCAGCGATCAAATTATCTCGTGCTGGATTGAAGTCACCAGATAAACCAGTGGGTAGTTTTGTTTTTGCTGGTCCAACAGGTGTAGGTAAAACTGAGGTTACTAAGCAACTCGCTAAATTATTGGGTGTAGAGCTTGTACGTTTCGATATGTCTGAATATATGGAACGTCATGCAGTTTCACGCTTAATTGGAGCACCTCCAGGGTATGTGGGTTATGACCAAGGTGGTTTGCTTACTGATGCGATTCATAAAAATCCGCATTGTGTCTTGTTGCTTGATGAAATTGAGAAAGCACATCCAGATGTGTTTAATCTATTGCTACAAATCATGGATCATGGCGCTTTAACGGATAACAATGGACGTAAGTCAGACTTTAGAAATGTGATTATTGTTCTGACTACGAATATTGGAGCAGAAAGTATTTCTCGCGCGAGCATTGGTTTCACGGAACAAGATCATAGTTCTGATAACCAAGAAGCGATGAAACGTGCTTTCTCTCCAGAGTTCCGTAACCGTTTAGATGGTGTTATTCAATTCAAAGCATTGCCAACAACTGTGATTGAGTCTGTAGTCGATAAATTCTTGACAGAATTACAAGCGCAATTGGATGAAAAACAAGTTGTTCTTGATGTTGATCAAAGTGCACGAGATTGGTTAGCTACAAATGGTTATGACCGTTTGATGGGTGCTCGTCCAATGCAACGTCTCATTCAAGAACACTTGAAGAAACCACTCGCTGAAATGATTCTGTTTGGTGAACTTGCAGATCATGGTGGTAACGTGGCTGTATCGGTGAAAAAAGAAGATGGCAAAGCTGTCGGCTTAAAACTTGAAGTGTTTGAAGATCATCATACGGCAGAACCAGCATAATTTATGTTAATTGATAGTCTTGCTATAACCCGAATACTCAGTGTATTCGGGTTATTTATTATCACGGCAATTGCTGAAATTCTTGGTTGTTATTTTCCTTATCTGATTTTAAAAGAGGGTAAGTCGGCTTGGCTGTGGCTACCTACGGTCTTAAGTCTGGCTATCTTTGTATGGTTGTTGACTTTACATCCGGCAGCTTCTGGGCGCATTTATGCGGCCTATGGCGGTATCTATATTTTTACTGCGCTTATGTGGCTACGCTTTGTTGATCAGGTGGGATTAACAAGATGGGATATATTAGGTGGTCTAATTGTGCTTTGTGGAGCTGGTTTAATTATTTTGCAACCTCAAGGGTTGATTCGTTAATGCATCATTGAATCAAATCTTAAGCAAGAAAATAAGAAGTTTTTTCAAAAAAAAGACTTGTCAAACTCATCAACAATGCGTATTTTAGATTTAAGGAACATTTTTTAATATTTGAGATAAAGATGTTAAATCAATCTGTGAACACTAACGCTTATTATTACTTTTGGCAATTTAGATAGTTGCCTGAGCGTATTCGGGCATGAGAAAGTTGCCCATCACAGTTAATACCTGATCGGCAACCCCGATCAGGTTTTTTTATGCTTTATCTTTTTAGAATCGAGGAACTTAAAATGAACAACATGACTTATTCGTACTTTAGCAACTTTTATTGGTTTTACTTTTGCTTACCTTTACCAACGAATAGATCCAAAACGCTCAAATAAATGATCGGACTGAGTAGATTGCAGTCCCAAGGAAAAAACCAATGAATGCCCTAAATACTTTACTGACTCAAACCAATACAAAAGAAACACCAGTTAGTTTACCTATCCAGTTAAAAGCGAAATATCCGCTTGCACACACTTTCGCACGTCAAATTGCCGAACACCGCCAAATTATTCAAAATATTCTTAACGGCAACGATCCTCGTCTAATGGTAATTACAGGGCCTTGTTCAATTCATGATCCAGTTGCAGTACTTGAATACGCTGAAAAACTGCAAAAATTACAAGAAAAAGTAAAAGATCAAATTTTTATCGTGATGCGTACATACATTGAAAAACCACGTACCACAGTTGGTTGGAAGGGGTTCATGTATGATCCAAATTTAGATGGTTCATCAAATTTACAACTTGGTTTAGAAAAGTCTCGTGAACTCTACCTACGGATTATTGAAAAGGGTTTGCCAATTGCGAGTGAAATTTTAAGTCCAATGGCAACTGGCTATTTTGATGATTTATTGGCTTGGGGTGCAATTGGAGCTCGCACAAGCGAATCTCAGATTCACCGTGAAATCTCAAGTCATATGCCATACAGTATTGGTTTCAAGAATGGTACTGATGGTTCTATTCAGATTGCACTAGATGCGATTCAATCCGCGCAAAATGAACATCAATTTTTAGGAATGAATCAACAAGGCTTGCCTTCAGTGATTCAGAGTGCCGGAAATCCATTACCTCACTTGATCTTGCGTGGTGCGAATCATGGGCCAAATTACGATTTGGCTTCAATTCAGGCGATACGCGAAAAGTACAAACAGAATTTACCTGCACTGGTGATTGATTGTAGTCATGGTAATAGTGGGAAAGATCCGTTGCGTCAGACAGAAGTTTTACAGCAAATCGTTGCTGAACGTTTAAAAACACAAGTTCGAGGTGTCATGATTGAAAGTCATTTGGTTGATGGTAACCAAAAGATTTCTTGTGATATGACTTATGGCCAGTCAGTAACTGATGGTTGTTTAGGGTGGGAAAAAACAGAGCAGCTTTTATTAAATGTCTCGAAGCAATTAAAGACAAAAGAATTAGCTCATTCCGCTTAATTATTTATGGGCTTTAAAAAGGGATCTGTAAATAGATCCCTTTGCTTTTTTTAAGAAGCATGCTTGAGTTCGGATAGGAATGTAGTGATTTCATGCCCAAACTTTTTGGGTTCGGTTAATAAAGGTGTATGGCCTGAACGTTCAAAATATATTGCTTTTGCATGCTCAACGCTATGTGCAATCAGTGTCTGACCAGTTTCTGGATAAAGTGTCGAATTACGACCAATAAAAAAAGTGGTAGGACATGCTAACTGCTGAATTGCTTCTCGATAATCTTCATTGTGATACAGATAATTTTCAACATACCAAAACAAGTAATCCAAACGTTGAATAGGTAATAAATATTTTTGTAGAAAAGGCTGTTTTAAAGCTGTTTTAAAAACTAGTGGACTAAATGGATTGCTACTTTGTAACTCAATAAAATCTACCCATAGACGGACTAGTTCTTGTCGATTTGGAAGAGATAGTTCATAAAGATGTTTGGCGTTTTTATGCTTTAGCAATAATTGATAAATATCATTTAATAGTTGTTTGAACTGAGTGTGAAGAGGGCCGAATAAACCATATTCCCAAGTTGAATCTACTGATATTTTGGGTGTCTGATCAATATGTAAATAGGCTTTTAACTGCTGTGCCAGTTGAGCGTGTTTCATGCCATGCATGGCAGTTGTCGCGCCCATTGAATAACCCATCAAGATAAAGTTATCGAGTTTTAATTGATTTATCAAATGAGCAACATCTTGCCAATGACTAGAAATGGCATCTTGCTCGGGAATTGCACAATTCTTTGACCCACCGAAACCACGCCAGTCTGGAATAATAAACTCATATTCTTTGCGGTTTGCATAAATAAACGGTAGCCACTGCCAACTTTGCATGCCAAGGCCAGATAAAACCAAAACAGGCTCACCACGACCAACACGGCGTACAAATAAATTTTCCCGATCGGGCATGGTGTAATACGGCATGGCTATTCTCCAGATGGGTTATCTTGGGCAAAGCGTTTTAATTGAGGGATGACTTGTTCCAACCATTTGATCCATTCACTTTCCATCGTAATTCCAAGTTCTAAGATCATTTTGTGGATGTATAACACACGGTCATTTAGATCATCGCTGTCTTTAAAATCTTTATCATAAATACTTTGATAAAGTTTGAGCTTCTCTTGATGTAAACCAAGATGCCTTAACAGTTCAGGTAATATCTGATTATTGCTCAATTGTGCTTCTGCACGCAATCTAACCATTAAATCATCACGAAGCTGTGCAGGTTCACTTTGTTGCGTCATCCATGAGGCTAGTTCTATACGACCCAGTTGTTCGACCTGATAGGTTTTTTTTCGGCCATTATCCATTTCATTTTCTAAAGTGGAAACCCAGCCTTTTTTAAGCATGTTATTGAGTTCACGATAAATTTGCTGGTGAGTGGCATTCCAGAAAAAGCCCATTGAGCGGTCAAAGCGGCGGGCGAGTTCAAACCCTGTACTTGGACGTTCAAGCAAGCTGGTCAGTAAAACATGAGGAAGTGACATGGCAATCCAGTTTGTAAGCAAAAGTAAAGTGTGACTCATGAGATTATGCAACATGTTGCATAAAAGTCAAAATTTGATTATAAATTTATGCAACAAGTTGCATTAGCAAGCTTATTGCTAGCCATAGGAGAAAATATGTCAGCTTATCCACATTTATTAAAGCCACTTGATTTAGGCTTTACTACTTTAAAAAATCGTGTGCTTATGGGTTCT
The DNA here is from genome assembly GCF_031798995.1 of Acinetobacter sp. V104_13. Lineage (NCBI taxonomy): Bacteria > Pseudomonadati > Pseudomonadota > Gammaproteobacteria > Moraxellales > Moraxellaceae > Acinetobacter > Acinetobacter sp. V104_13. The sequence continues at coordinate 365,588 of NZ_JAVQNP010000025.1, forward strand.
ATGCACATTGGGTTGGAAGAAGCACCGCAAGGATATGAGCGTATGGCTGCGTTTTATGCTGAGCGTGCAAAAGGTGATGTGGGGTTAATTGTAACTGGCGGTGTTTCTCCAAATGATGATGGTGTTGTATTTAGCCATGGAACCAAACTAGATACAGTTGAAGAAGCTGAAAAACATAAAATAATTACCCAAGCTGTGCATGAAGCCGGGGGTAAAATTGCTATGCAGATTTTACATACGGGTCGTTATTCTTATCAGGCAAATAACGTTGCGCCTTCAGCAATTCAAGCACCAATTAACCCGATTAAGCCTAAAGCTTTAAGCTCTGCGGAAGTACAACAAACCATTGATGACTTTGCCAACTGTGCCAAACTTGCTCAATATGCGGGCTATGATGGTGTAGAAATCATGGGCTCCGAAGGTTATTTAATTAACGAATTTATTGCAGCTCGAACCAATCATCGTGATGATGAATGGGGCGGTAGTTACGAAAACCGTATCCGCTTTCCAATTGAAATTGTAAAGCGCACACGTGCTTTAGTTGGTGAAAATTTTATCATCATTTATCGCCTATCTATGCTTGATTTAGTTGAAGGCGGTTCAAGTTTTGATGAAGTGATTCAGCTTGCAAAAGAAATTGAAAAAGCAGGCGCAACAATTATCAATACAGGTATTGGCTGGCATGAGGCACGTATTCCTACAATCGCAACCAAAGTTCCTCGTGCTGCATTTACTTGGGTGACTGAAAAACTTAAAGGTGAAGTCTCTATCCCTTTAATTACTTCTAACCGAATTAATACGCCTGAAATGGCTGAACATGTATTGGCATCGGGTCATGCTGATATGGTGTCTATGGCACGACCAATGTTGGCGGATGCTGAATTTGTCTTGAAGGCAAGTGAAGGTCGTAGTGATGAAATTAATACGTGTATTGGATGCAACCAAGCTTGTTTAGATCATATTTTCTCAATGAAAATTGCAACTTGTTTAGTAAACCCGCGTGCATGTTATGAAACTGAACTGATCTTTAAAGAAGCTCAGGTTAAAAAGAATATTGCTGTTATTGGTGCGGGTCCGGCAGGTTTAAGTTTTGCGGTATATGCAGCTGATCGCGGGCATCAAGTTAAAGTTTTTGAAGCAAGTCATCAAATTGGTGGTCAGTTTAATATTGCAAAAACGGTTCCTGGAAAAGAAGAGTTCTACGAAACTTTACGCTACTTTAGTCGTCAAATTGAATTGCGACCAAACATTGAACTTGTATTAAACCATCAAGCAACTTACGAAGAATTAAGCCAGGCAAATTTTGATGAAATTGTGGTTGCAACAGGTGTAACACCTCGTCAATTACAGTTTGAGGGAATTGATCATCCTAAAGTGTTGAGCTATTTACAGGTTTTAAAAGAGCGTGTGCCAGTAGGCCAACGTGTTGCCATTATTGGAGCGGGTGGTATTGGTTTCGACACAGCTGAATATCTTACTCATGAAGGTGAAAGTGGCAGTTTAAATCCAGAAAAGTTCTATGAAGAGTGGGGAATCGATACTCAATATGAACATGTAGGTGGTTTAAAACAACCAAAAGTTGAGGCATCTGAACGAGAAATTTATTTACTGCAACGTAAAACTGCTGCTGTAGGCGCTGGTTTAGGGAAAACAACAGGCTGGATTCATCGTACAGGACTAAAAAATCGTCAGGTCAAAATGTTTGCTGGTGTGCAATACGACAAGGTAGACGATCAAGGCTTACATATAACTATAGATGGAAAACCAAGTGTACTTGAGGTTGACCATGTGGTGATTTGTGCAGGCCAAGAGTCATTTACTGCAATGTATGATCAATTAAAAACAGATGGAAAAAATGTTCATTTAATTGGTGGCGCTAAAGAGGCAGGTGAACTGGATGCAAAACGTGCAATACGCCAAGGCGCTGAATTAGCAGCGACACTATAAATTTTTATGGGCATTTCTTATAAAGAGAAATGCCCGTTACTTCTTTGGTTAAATTATAGGATATAAAAACAATGACACTCGAAACAACAAAACAGTCTTTAGAAAAATGGCATGAAATGGTTCAGGCTGGTAACTTATCCGATCTAAATGATTTGTTGGCAGATGAAGTAGTTTTTCGCTCACCAGTTGCTTACAAACCTTATGAAGGAAAGCAGGTCGTTTTCTTCATTCTTACCAATGTGATTCAGGTGTTCGAAGACTTTACTTATCATCGTGAGTTCTACACAGAAGACGGTGAAAATGTAGTGCTTGAGTTCAGTGCCAATGTCAGTGGTAAATCATTAAAAGGTATTGATATGATTCGTTTTAATGAACAAGGCAAAATTATTGATTTTGAAGTAATGATACGTCCAATGAGTGGCTTAGCTGCATTGGCTGAACAAATGGGTATAAGAATTGCTAAGTTTCAGCCTCAATAATTTTAGTAAATAGCCTAAGTAAGATAGAGATCAATAAAATGTGGTTAAAGCTTTCAACTCTAGCATTGCTTCCTGTACTGTTTGTACAGGGAACAAAGGTTCGTAAGAATACACCACGCTTGCTAGAAGCCAGTGGTGAGAGACAAGGCATCGTTGGTAATGGAAGACCTCTATCATTACTTATTTTAGGAGACTCTGCCGCAGCTGGTGTTGGGGTGGAAACCCAAAAAGATGCTTTATCTGGTGCAATTATTTCTGAGTTGCAGGATCAATATTCAATACGCTGGAAACTGCATGCAAAAACAGGTGATACAACTAAGCAGGTTTTTCAAGCAGTACAGCATTTAGAGCAACAAAATTACGATGTGGTGGTTACGTCGATTGGGGTTAATGATGTAACAAAACTAACCTCAGCAAGTTCATGGATAAAACAACAAAAACAATTATTTCAATATATACAGGCACGTTTTCAGCCTAAGCTCATTATTGTTTCTGGTGTTCCGCCAATACAGCATTTTCCAGCTTTACCCAATCCATTGGCTTGGTTGTTTGGAAAATATGCGGAACAAATGAATCAGGTACTAGATAAATGGTTAGAATCACAAAACCAATTTAAGTTCATTCAATATGATATTGAGCATTTTCAAGCGATGAATCTGCCTATGGCAAGTGATGGTTTTCATCCGAGCAAGGAAATTTATGCAATTTGGGGACAACAGGTTGCAGCCTTAGTGCGGCAATCATTTAACTCATAATCAGAGGTAGTGATTGAAAATGGGCATATCTACTTTAAATAAAATTAAAGCTTTCGGTTCAGAATTGTTTGACTCAGTACTCGGTGCTGAACAGCCAAAAATCTATTATGATCCAAATGGGAAAATAAAAGATATTCTGGAGAAATTGCCCCAGCTCAAGCAAAAATATCGGCCCACACCGTGGTTAAGCAACAATCATGTTCATCTTTTATATTTTGATATTATTAGAAAAAAAACCATTAAGCTTGAATATGATCGTATTGATCAGCTCACCATGAAAGATGGTGGCGTAACTGCGATCGCGTGGTATGGCTATGATCTTCCTCCAGATACTCCAACAGTTGTCATTATGCATACCATTACAGGGACCCCTGAAAGTATGCGTGAACTTGTGAAAGATATACATCACTATACAGGATGGAGAATAGCACTATGCTTACGCCGTGGGCATGCTGGATTACCTATGCCTGTGCCACAGATTTCTCTTTTTGGGTCAACAAGCGATCTTAAAGAGCAACTTGAGCATATTCAAAATTTGTTTCCTAAATCGGATTTATACGCCGTAGGTTCCTCTGCTGGGACAGGACTACTGGTTCGCTACTTAGGAGAGCAAGGTACTGACACGCCATTTAAAGCTGCCTTTGCAATGTGCCCAGGCTACAACACAGAGATTGGCTTTAAAAATGTTCATCCGTTTTATAGCAAAATGATGACCAAAAAGTTATTCAAGTATTTTATTCATCCTTATCAAAATACATGGAACCAACTTTCTTCTATTGAAAAAGTTCTAGCGACGACAAGTCTGGAAGAGTTTGAGAAAGAATATTTTGAAATGGCTGGCTTTGAAGATTATCAAAGCTATTGCCAAGCCATTAATCCAATTTATGTATTTGAGAATGTCAAAATACCATTAATGATTCTTAACGCTGAGGATGATCCTGTCTGTTCTATTAAAAATTTGGAACCTTACAAAGAAACGATTCAGCAAATGAGTAATATTGCGGTAATCACCACAAAAAAAGGAAGTCATTGTGGCTTCTATGAAGGTTGGAAAAGTACATCATGGGCTGCCAAATTAATATCAAATTATTTTTTGGTCGAACATAAGCAATAACGGTAATTTGCAATAAGTTAAATAAAGCCCATTCAATAGATGGGCTTTATAATTTTATTAGATCAAGATAAAAGCAATTTGGGATCTTTTAGTCCAATTTTGATTTTTGTGCTAGCCACGAGGTCTTTTTCATCTGTTTGGTTGGGATGAAAGTCAAAGCGATAATAATCAAAAAATTGAGGGATCAATGTTCTATATTGTTTATTCGCAAAACTAAAGAACTTACGCCAAGATTTGAAATTTAAAAGTTGATGATCTCGTTTCATAAGAACAAATTGATAGATTGTTGAAAAGCCTGTAATTAAAAATAGACTTAAAGTAAAGACTGTAATGCGAGGAAGGTATGCACTTAAGCCGCTTCCATATAAATGTTGATAGAGATCAAAGGCCACAGCTTTATGTTCAGTTTCTTCAATACTATGCCATAGCCATAAATTGCGAATAGTTGAGTCCGTCATCAATTCATTAACGGATTGCATCATGCTAACCACAAGTACTGCTGTGTAGTGTTCTAGACCTACTGTTACAAGCAAATTCCATTTTTTACTAAAAACTTTTTCAATCGTTTTTAAAACGATGCCAGTTACTTTTTCTAAAGATTGAGGATCTAAACCATATTGCTGTGCACTTACATGAAAAGCATGATGTTCTTTAGAGTGCATTGCTTCTTGGCCAATAAAAGCACTGATTTCCCGATCTAAAATTTCATTCGACTTTGCTTTGGCGCGTAAAGCTCGAACAGAGCGAACAAAATATGATTCACCTTCAGGGAACAATGTTGATAAACCAGTAAAATAATGTGTAAAAGTAGGCTCGTTATTACACCAGTAGCGAGGTACGTTTTCAAAATTATAGTCCATACGACGGACTGGAAATGAGGCGGGGACACGATTTGATACTGTATTCATTCTAGGCTCCAATCTTCTTTTAATTAAAGTTCCAAAAAGGAACTTGATCAAAAACTACATCGCCCTATATCTATCGTCAATGCTTTTTTTGGCAGAAAAAGTAGATTGTCCCTAATTGATAACTAAGAAAACTTTAAAGATAAATAGAAAGAAAAGTAAAACTTATTATTGTGTTGATAATTTAAATAATATTTAAAAAGCCCAAACTGATGGTTCAATTTGGGCATATTCGCATACGAACTTAGTTCTTAAGCGCTGGAGTAGCAGCCGCAATTGCAGCAGCAACAGCATCATCTTCACTTTGAGCTGGTTCAGCTGGCTTAGATGGTTTTGGCTCTGCTTTTGGTTCAGGTTTTGGCTTCGGTTCTGCTTTAGGTTGCTCAGAAACATTTGTTTGTGAATTTTGCTCAGCTTGCGCAGGGCGAGTTTCACGGCGAATTTCAGTTGTCGTATTTGCTGTTTCTTCGTGATGCACCTCAACTTGCGTTGGTTCCTGAGTTTGAGCTTCTTCAGTTTGAACACTTTCTAGAGACTCAAATTTTGCAGGTTCAGCAGGTGTAGGTTCTGAAACAGCAGTTTCAACCTTTTCTTGCTCTTCTTCTTTAGGTGTTTCTTTTTTGACACATGCGGTTAACAATAGTCCAGCAGCAATTGCAGCACAGATTAAAAGTTTTTTATTTGCCATTGTCCTAAACAACATTTAATTGAGGAGCTGGCATTATAACAGCAAAAGAGAATGAAAAAATCATGTGAGATTGACCTAAATTTTTATTAAAAATGCTGATAGAATAGCCAGTTGTTTAATGATCTTTGAATTGATGCGGTTTGACTTTGCTTTATAGGGGCAGAGTACAGTAAAATTGCCAAACATTGTAGGCCGATTTCGGCTTGATTGTACGAGAAACTTAATGACCCATTTTATTTTTGTCACTGGTGGTGTAGTTTCATCGCTAGGTAAAGGTATTTCTGCTGCTTCAGTTGCTGCACTTTTGGAAGCCCGTGGCTTAAAAGTCACAATGGTTAAAATGGATCCCTACATTAATGTCGATCCAGGGACAATGAGCCCTTTCCAACATGGTGAAGTTTTTGTCACAGAGGATGGTGCCGAAACTGATCTAGACTTGGGTTATTACGAACGTTTCTTACGTCGTGCGAAAATGACCAAACTTAATAACTTTACCAGTGGTCGTGTATATCAGGACGTTTTAAATAAAGAACGTCGTGGTGACTATCTTGGTGGTACAGTTCAAGTTATTCCTCATATTACTGACAACATTAAAGAACGCGTACTTCGCGCAGGTGAAGGCTACGATGTTGCTATCGTAGAAATTGGCGGTACGGTAGGTGATATCGAATCACTTCCATTTATGGAGTCAGTTCGTCAGTTAATGGTTGAGCTTGGTCATAAAAGAACCATGCTTATGCATTTAACTTTGTTGCCATATATCAAATCTGCAGCAGAGCTTAAGACAAAACCAACTCAACACTCTGTAAAAGAGTTGCTTTCGATTGGTATTCAGCCAGATATTCTTATCTGCCGTACTGAATATGATGTGGATGTTGACACTAAACGCAAAATTGCATTGTTCACTAACGTAGAAGCGCGTGCTGTAGTGGTATGTAAAGATGCGAAAACGATTTATCAAATTCCACGTACATTCTATGAACAAAACGTTGATGATTTGATCTGTGAGCGTTTTGGATTTAATGATCTTCCAGAAGCAAACCTAGGAGATTGGGATAATGTAGTCGAAGCATTACTAAATCCTGAATACACTTTACGTGTAGCTATGGTTGGTAAATATGTTGAATTACCAGATGCTTATAAGTCTGTGAATGAAGCGTTATTACACGCAGGTATTAAAAATCGCGTAAAAGTACAAATTGATTATGTCAACGCTGAAGAACTCGAAAGCCAAGACGTATCTATTTTAAGTACAGCTGACGCAATTTTAGTTCCAGGCGGTTTTGGTGAGCGTGGTACTGAAGGTAAAATGAAAGCTATTCAATACGCACGTGAAAACAAAATCCCATTCTTGGGTATTTGTTTAGGCATGCAATTGGCTGTTATTGAATATGCTCGCCATGTTGCAGGTATGCCAGAAGCTTCTTCAACAGAATTTAATCGCTCTACAAAATATCCACTCATTGGTTTAATTACTGAATGGTTAGATGAGCGCGGTGAATTACAACAACGCAGCCTTGAGTCTGACCTAGGTGGAACTATGCGTTTAGGTGCTCAAAAATCTGAATTGGTTGAAGGCACAAAAACACGTGAAGTCTACGGTAAAGCTGAAATCACTGAGCGTCATCGTCACCGTTATGAAATGAATAACCGTTTCATCGAGTCGATTGAACAAGCTGGTATGAAGATTTCAGGTTACTCTTCAGCACAACATTTAGTTGAAACTGTAGAAATTCCTGAACATCCTTGGTTTATTGCTGTACAATTCCACCCGGAATTTACAAGTTCACCACGTGATGGACATCCATTATTTGCTAGTTTTATTGACGCTGCAAAAACACAGCATCAAAAAAGTAAATAATGCGATTTTAAATAAACTGGGAAAGTTTAAATGTCACAATTAAAACCACAAGAAGTTGTACGTTTAGGCGATATACAAATGGCAAATCATTTGCCATTTGTATTATTTGGCGGAATGAACGTACTTGAATCAAAAGATTTAGCTTTTGAAATTGCAGAAACGTATGTTGATATTTGCAAACGCTTAGATATTCCTTATGTATTTAAAGCGAGTTTCGATAAAGCAAATCGTTCTAGTCTGCATTCATTCCGTGGTCCTGGACTTGAAAAAGGTATCGAATGGTTAGGTGATATTAAAAAACATTTTAATGTTCCTATCATTACTGATGTGCATGAGCCATATCAGGCTGCACCAGTTGCAGAAGTAGCCGATATTATTCAATTACCCGCTTTCTTAAGTCGTCAGACTGATCTTGTCGAGGCGATGGCGAAAACACAGGCTATTATTAATATTAAGAAAGCCCAGTTTTTAGCACCTCATGAAATGCGTCATATCCTGCATAAATGTTTAGAAGCAGGAAACGACAAACTTATTCTTTGTGAACGTGGTTCAGCATTTGGTTATAACAATCTTGTTGTAGATATGCTTGGCTTTGACACAATGAAAGAAATGAATGTGCCAGTTTTCTTTGACGTGACACATGCATTACAAACCCCTGGTGGTCGTTCTGACTCAGCAGGTGGTCGTCGTGCTCAAATTACAACTTTAGCACGCGCTGGAATGGCAACTGGTTTGGCTGGATTGTTCTTGGAAGGACACCCAGATCCAGAACATGCAAAATGCGATGGACCTTGTGCATTACGTATGTCGCAACTTGAACCGTTCTTGGCACAAATAAAAGAATTGGATACTTTAGTTAAAGGATTCAAAAAGTTAGACACCCATTGAGTTGTTTTATAACCCTTACGCTGCTTTAACCGCAGCTCATATTCATTCAAAGAGGAATTGTTCATGAGCCAAATCGTTGACATTCGTGCACGTGAAATTTTGGACTCTCGTGGTAACCCAACCATCGAAGCAGACGTAATTTTAGAATCTGGGGTTGTTGGTCGTGCATGTGCACCATCTGGTGCTTCAACTGGTTCTCGTGAAGCTTTAGAACTACGTGACGGTGATAAATCGCGTTACTTAGGTAAAGGCGTTCGTACAGCAGTTAATAACGTTAATACGTTGATTCGTGATGCTTTGTTGGGTAAATCAGTTTTTGAGCAAAAAGACATTGATAATACAATGATCGCGCTTGACGGTACTGAAAACAAAGAGAAATTAGGTGCTAACGCAACTTTAGCTGTGTCATTGGCTGCTGCGCGCGCTGCTGCTGAAGAAAAGAAACTTCCTCTTTTCCAATACATCGCAGATCTTCGTGGTCAAACAATTTTGACAATGCCTGTACCGATGATGAACATCTTAAATGGTGGTGAGCATGCGGACAACACTGTTGATATTCAAGAGTTCATGATTGAGCCTGTAGGTTTCACTTCATTTGCTGAAGCTTTACGTGCTGGTGCTGAAGTATTCCATTCTTTAAAATCAGTTTTAAAGAAACAAGGTTTGAATACTGCTGTAGGTGATGAAGGTGGTTTTGCTCCTAACTTACGTTCTAACGAAGAAGCAATTCAAATCATTTTACAAGCAATTGAATTGACTGGTTACAAAGCTGGTTCAGACATGATGCTTGCACTTGACTGCGCATCTTCAGAATTCTACAAAAACGGTCAATACGTTTTAGAAGGTGAAGGTAACCGTGCATTTACAAGCCATCAGTTTGCAGATTATTTAGCTGGCCTTGTAAATCAATATCCAATTATCTCAATCGAAGATGGTCTTGATGAGTCTGATTGGGAAGGCTGGAGCTACTTGACTTCAATCCTTGGTGATAAAATCCAATTGGTTGGTGATGACTTGTTCGTAACTAATCCTAAGATTTTACAACGTGGTATTGATGAAAAAGTTGGTAACTCAATCTTAATCAAATACAACCAGATCGGTACTTTGACTGAAACTTTAGATGCAATCTATCTTGCTAAAGCAAATGGTTATTCGACTGTTATTTCTCACCGTTCTGGTGAAACAGAAGATTCTACTATTGCTGACTTAGCAGTAGGTACAGCTGCTGGTCAAATCAAGACTGGTTCACTTTGTCGTTCTGACCGTGTGTCTAAGTACAACCAATTACTTCGTATTGAAGAATTGACTAAAGCTGCTTACCGCGGTAAAGCTGAGTTTAAAGGTTTAAACTAATCTTTAAATAAAAAGTTAAAATTAATTTTTTAACATTTGAAGGTGCTATTTCCTGTTTTTAATAGGAAATAGCACCTTTTTTATTATCCTAATCGGCGTGTTTTTAAAGACTCAGCCCAACTGTGATGTTTACAGCGGGTACATTCTTGATCGATCTTATTTAAAATTTTTGTTTCACCACATTTCATACATGAATAAAAAGTATTAAGTTTCAGTACATCGGCTTTACGGTAGGCATCAGGGAATAGCGGCAAGCCCCATTTTACATCTTCATCTTCAAAATAAAGCAGACTAAGAATACCATCCGACTCCAACAAAGCTGTTCTTACTTGTCCAAGGTGCTCAACATTTTGTTGACGCATTTCAGAGAAAAACTCATCATGAGAATATGATTGTTTTTGGAAATCTTTGTAGACTACAAGGCCATCCTTAACAATACAAAGCGCTTTTCCTTCAAGCAAATCTTCAATTTTTTTATGCTTTACCATACTCCATGTAGCAAAGCGATAAAGAAAAAGAATAACAACAAACGCGACGAATGCATGGGCAATAGGTAAGTCCTCGGTAAACATCGGGTCACCAGCGGCTGAACCTAAACATAAAATAATGGCGAGTTCAAAAAGGGAGAGCTGACGTATACCTCGTTTACCGGATAATCTTAAAAAGCTAATAATGATGATGAACATTACGGTACATCGAACCAAAATTTCTAAAACAAATTTCCAAGTCGTGTCACCAATGAAAATATTAAAAAAATCCATTTTTTTCTCCTTATTAAAATAGTTAGAAGAGATCCTTATAAATTCTTAACAAAGTAAAAAATAAAAAAATATACTTTTTAGGTAGTTATTGGTTAAAAGCTCGAAATATATGTGACTTTTTATAAATTTATTTCAAATAATTCTTTATGAAGGAGTTTACTGTTGATAGCGTGACCAAGCTGATTTATTGCAAAGTAGATCTAAAAAGGTACTTTTACTTTATATGAGCTTGTATTTACATGAGAGATAAAAAATATAAAAGATATACTTTGTGGGTTTCTTATTATTAAATAAATTCTCCTTAAGAAAGATATGACTATAAATATGATTAATAACCAAAAATTTATTATCTTTAATAAGATAGTTTAACGACAATTAGAAGTATAGGGGATGGCATCTAAACGTTTTTGAAAAGCATGAGGATCCATAATATTTTTATACATTTGTTGATAAGTTTTTTTGTGATCTTCAATATTATGATAGTCGATAATTTCTTGGAGTTTGTCTTTGTATTCTATATGGCCAGCATTGAACATCGCTGCATACTGTCCCCATAAAGCATATTGATATCTTAAAGCAGCTTTTGGGATCAAATTTATCTCGGTTAAATAACTATTAGCAGTTTTTTCATAGCATTCTTTTATTTGATAAGGGTCTCTTTTCATTTTGCTTAAAAAAATACATTGCATCTCTTGTAGCTTTGAAATATCTGTTTTAGCTAGTATTTTTTCGGTAACACTATATGCTTCCTTAAGACAACCTAAATGTACAAGTATTTTGCGTTTAGTTTTTAAAATATTTAGGTTGTTCTCGCTAGAAGGTATCTTTTTCAATAAGTTTTTAAATCTTAAGTGAGCAGTTGTTTGGTCTTGTTCTGTATTTAATTTATAAATAATTTCATTATATTCATATATATAAGTATTAATTTTTTCATGTTGCTTATGGTTGTCCTTCATATTAATTATTTTTGAAGGACTATCATCAGTATGGTTATTACAAGCGCTCAAACCTAAGCTTACTAAAGAAAATGCTAAAACTTTATGCACTACAACTTGTACCTTTATTCTCTATGATGATATTTTAGAAGAATAATAAAATATAAAAGAAAATACTGTTTAGTTTGTTATTTTTTGAGTTAATCATAAAACTATTGCATAACATTTTATTGGCTAATTGAAAGAGCAATAAATTTAAAAGATGTGATGACCAAACAAGGTTTGAAGAGAGTGAAAATATATAAGTGATTAGAACCATTGATAATTTAATTTAAACAAATAGGAATAATTATTAATATATTGTTGATAACAATTATCATTCATGTTAATTTTTGTGCCGACTTTTGCTGCTGTGTAACAAGGACCAAAGTAGCAAAAGACTAAGGAATCTCGCACAGCACATTGGTTATTATGGAATTTTCTTATGTACACTCCGCCCTTTAGAAAAGCGTTTACATCTCATCCGTTAGCACTTGCTATGGCTTTAACTGCTCCTTCAATTGTTTATGCTGATGAGATAAATGGAACAGCCACTTTAGAAACGATAAAAGTACAAGCAGAAGAAGATTTCGCTGTTACCGAAGGTTCGGGCAGCTATACAGCAAAAAGCACAAATACTTCTACAAAATTAAATTTATCTCTTCGTGAAACACCACAGTCGGTGAAGGTTTTAACCCGTGAATATTTAGATGATCGGAAAATCGATTCTTTTCAAGATTTAATGAACAATATTACGGGTGTTTCGACTTCACGTACTGATGAGCGTCAGAAAGTTTATGCACGTGGTTTTGAGGTAGATTATTACTTAATAGATGGAATACCGAGCACGATTAATTTAGGTACAGGGGACCTTGATTTAGATATTTATGATCGCGTCGAGGTGGTGAAAGGTGCTAATGGCTTAACCACAGGTGCGGGCAATCCCGCGATGGCGCTGAACATGATTCGCAAACATGCAAACTCAAAAGAACTTAGTGGTAATGTCAGTACATCATTAGGCTCATGGAACTCTTGGAGTAGTTCGGCAGATATTTCTGCACCGCTTAATGTTGATGGTTCATTGCGTGGACGTATGTTTGTGAAGCATTCTGATGAAAATTCATTTATGGATTTTTATGAGAAAGAACGGAATGTATTTTATGGTGCCCTTGATTATGATCTGAGCGATAAAACAAGTATGTCGCTTGGAGCTACTTATCAAGAATTGCATCGTGATGGTATCCGCTGGGGTGGTACACCTGCTTTTTATACTGATGGGACCCGTACCAATTTTTCTAGAAGCTTAACAGTAAGTGCACCTTGGACATATTGGGATGTGAATACAACGGCAGTGTTTGCAAACTTAAAACAGAATTTGTTTGGTGATGTTAATTTAAATGTTGCTTATACCTTCCGCAAAGAAGATACGGACTCTATGTTGTTATATACAGCTGGAAAAGTAGATAAGGCAACCAGCACCAGTCCACTAAAAAATATAGATGATAATAAAAAGGATAATGTTTCTGTATATGGTGCCAAAGCTGCGAGTGAAGAAAACAATATTGATGTTTTTATTAATGCCCCATTTACACTTTTTAATCGTCCACAAGAAATCATTATTGGTGGATCTTGGAATAAGAATGAAAAGACCAAAGATATTTTTGGTGGATCTAACAAAAATCAAGACATTGAAAAATATTTAGGTGGTCCGCTTAACTATAATGATATAGCTCAAGAGTTGCTTCAGCCTGTTGTTTTAAACGGCAAAAATGCGCTGAATGAAACCACACAAACTGCGGCATATATTGCTGGAAAATTTCAAATTCTAGACCCTTTGAAAATTATTGCTGGTGTACGTTTATCTAACTGGAAATATAAATCTGAAAATGATAAAGGTAACCGTGAATTTAACAATGAATTAGCACCATATATTGGCGCTATTTATGATTTTGCCCAAGATCATTCTGTCTATGCGAGTTATACAGAGATTTTCAAACCTCAAGATCGTAAAGATGTAAATGATCAATATATTGACCCGATTAAAGGTAAGAGTTATGAGGCTGGCTTAAAAAGTGAGTGGTTTGGGGGGCGTTTAAATACAGCATTGTCAGTATTTAGAATAGAACAATCTAATTTTGCTGAATTGATACCTGGAGTATTTATTGTCCGTAATGGTATACAAACTACAGAACAGGCCTATCGCGCTGTAGATGGGGTTGAAAGTAAAGGTTTTGAGTTTGAAGCTGATGGCGAGATTAATGACAATTGGGGCATTAACTTTGGTATTGCTAATTTTGAAGCAAAAGATGCAAAGGGTACGAAGGTTAATACGACAAACTCTCGAACAACTTCAAATTTATTTGTTAAGTACAAAGTTAATCAGTGGAGTGCAGGACTTGGCTTAAATTATAAGAGCAAATACTATACGGGTAGTGGAAGCACTCGCATTGAGCAAGATGCTTATGTTTTAGCAAGTGCGATGCTTGGTTATCAAGTGGATAAAAATATCAAACTTCAATTTAACATCGATAATATTTTTGATGAGAAATATTATGAGGGTATTGGTGAAAACTCAATGAACTGGGGAACACCACGAAATGCAACGCTGAGTGTTCGTTATAATTTTTGATACAGACATACTCATAAGTAACCGATTTATAAAAGCCCTCAAAAGAGGGCTTTTTTGTGCGTAGATTGATTTATAAGCAGTTGTACTTATAAATATTATTTCCCTTTCAAATTCCATTCATTTTTGACAAAATGAAACATGTCACAATGGTCAATTAAAGTAATATGCCCATTAATAATTTTGCTTAAATTTTTGCAGGAATTTCGCATGCTACTTCTTAATTACTATACAATACAATCTCTTAATGAAAGTTTTTAATTAAAAATCTTAATGATATGTTAGAAGTATTTCGATCCACTTCAAGCAAACTGATATTGCTACTGGTTATTGTTTTAGTAGCCATACTGCAATATCAATTTTGGTTAGGTGAGGGTGGCTATCTCCCTCATCAAGCTCTCATGCAACAAATTCAGCAACAAGCTGAAGTAAATGAAGAGCTTAAAGAAAGAAACCGTATTTTGGCAGCAGAGGTTTTTGACCTGAAAAATGGTACAGAAGCAATAGAAGAACATGCTCGCCTTGATCTTGGTTTGGTTAAACCACATGAGACATTTGTTCAAATGAGTACCATCAGTACCCATTACAAGCCTATTTATATTGACCCGAACGCTAAAGTTGATTTGGAAACGAATGAGACACCTGCATCCCCAGATATCCCAGACTAAATTGTGGGCAGTGATTCCAGCTGCAGGGTCAGGAAGTCGATTTTCTAAAACTGAATTGAAGCAGTATCAATATATTCAGAATACGACTGTTTTAGAACATACTGTTCGGCGCATAAGTCAACTTCCATTAAATGGTTATGTTTTGGCAATTGGTACCCAAGATACTTTTGCTCAGACTCTCGCATTTCAAAATATAGATAAGGCTCATTTTTGTATGGGTGGGGCAGAACGAGTCCATTCAGTATTAAACGCATTAAATCATCTTTTAACTTTTGCTGACGAAAATGATTGGGTGCTTGTGCATGATGCAGCACGGCCTTGTGTAACAATTGAATGTTTAAATACCCTTGTTGAACAAGCAATTAAATCAAATCATAGTGCTATTTTAGCGATTCCTGTTCGTGATACGTTAAAGCGGGTTAGGGTAGATAATTATATTAATAAGACGGTAAGTCGGGATTCATTGTGGCAAGCTCAAACTCCTCAAATTGCTAAAATTGGGAAGCTCAAAAAGGCAATTGAATACGCTTTAGAAAATAACATTGCTATTACCGACGAGGCAAGTGCACTCGAATATATGGGTGAAACTGTGCAGGTTGTAATGGGGCGTTCTGATAATATTAAAATTACTTATCCTGATGATTTAGAGCTTGCACGTTTAATTTTACAATCACAGTCTTAAGATAAATATACATAATAATATTTTGTAGTTTTATTTGAGAAATAGCCTAAGTAAATATTTCATTTCTACATATCTATTTATAAGAATTAATATTTTTTTACACCCCAAGTCTATAAGATTAGTTGAGTAATTTACTTAGATAATGTTCGATCATCGAACAAAATATATTTATACCGAACAAAACTGTATGTAGCTTACTAGATCAAAATACGAAAATTATCAAAAATGTTTAAAAGGGAAATCTAAGGGAAACACTCGGGATTGAGTGAAATATTTATCTATTCTTCTCGCCTCAGTGTGCCTAACTCTCTTACCTATCTCTTCTTCAATGAGCACAATGGAGTTGTCTAATGATTGACAAAAGTAAGTCCTCACTAAGCGAGGTTCTATCGCAGATTAAAGATGGTGCAACCATTCTGATTGGTGGTTTCGGTACCGCAGGACAACCCGCTGAACTCATTGATGGTCTTATTGAACTCGGTGTTAAAGGCCTAACCATCGTCAGTAACAATGCCGGTAATGGCGATTATGGTCTGGCGAAATTGCTGAAAGCAGGCTCAGTTAAAAAAGTGATTTGTTCTTTCCCACGTCAGTCAGATTCTTATGTATTTGATGAACTGTACCGTGCCGGAAAGGTCGAGCTTGAAGTGGTCCCGCAAGGTAATCTGGCGTGTCGTATTCAGGCAGCAGGTATGGGCCTAGGCGCTGTGTTTACCCCAACAGGCTTTGGAACACTTTTGGCCGAAGGCAAAGAAACCCGTGAGATTGATGGGAAAGATTACGTACTTGAATATCCGATCAAGGCTGACTTTGCTTTGATTAAAGCCTACAAGGGTGACCGCTGGGGCAATCTGGTTTACCGTAAATCTGCACGTAACTTTGGCCCGATTATGGCCATGGCTGCGGATGTCACTATTGCTCAGGTTTCTGAAGTGGTTGAACTCGGTGGATTAGACCCTGAGCACATTATCACCCCAGGTATTTTTGTACAGCACGTTGTACAAGTAGCGCCAGCACAGTAAGCAATAAGGAGAAATAACATGAGCTACCAGAAACTCAGCCGTGACCAGATTGCACAACGTGTGGCACAAGACATTCCAGATGGCGCCTATGTGAACTTGGGTATTGGCCTACCAACCAAGATCGCTAGTTACTTACCTGACGATAAAGATATTTTTCTTCATTCTGAAAATGGCCTATTGGCTTTTGGCCCACCGCCAGCGGCAGGTGAAGAAGATCCTGAACTGATTAATGCGGGTAAAGAGTTTGTGACCATGCTTGAAGGTGGTAGCTTTTTCCA
>NZ_JAVQNP010000026.1:0-309824 GCF_031798995.1 Acinetobacter sp. V104_13
AATTAATCAATGAAAATTATTTCGATTAATCAATCAGTAAAAATCCACACAAGTTGTTCTTCAATTCTCTTAATGATCTTCTTCCCGGTTCGTCACCAGCAAGCTAGGTCGGCTATATTACTCTTAATCTCTTAAAAGTCAACAGGTAATTTCGATATTTTTAAAACTCATTCTCAAAACCAACTTATCATCAAATTCATCACTTAAAGCAATCAACCTAATCACAAGTAACTGTTTTTCAACAAGTTTCTATCTGCATCACCGCCGATGGATGTGCATTATAGACCATCTCATCCCCTTTGCAACCCTTTTTTTAAATCAATATCATCAACTGGATACTTTTTAAGCTTTTTAGCATTTTATCTATATTATTTGATCAATTTTACATTGATAATAGGTTATCAATTTTGTATTAAAACATATCTCCACCCAACTGCACATTTAAGTATTAGCCTGGCTGGCGGTTAAGGAATTATATGAATTATTCTAATTTAATTTTACTAAGCGTATTATCTGTAGGTGTTTGTACCTCTCTATATGCTCAAGAAAATACGATAAGTGAATCTTCTGATGCTAGCTCATTAGAAGAAACAGCACCGACTCATACGCGCTCACAAATTATTAAAGATTTAAAAAATATTAAAGTTAAAGATTTAAAAATTAATGCGAATGCAGCACAACCAGATCCTGTAAAAGACCCATTACAATCATTAAATCGTCCAATTTACTCATTTAACGACATGTTGGATCGAAATTTTTTACGCCCAGTTGCTGTGCAATATAGAGAAAAGACTCCAGAAGATGTCCGTGGTTCTTATCGTCAGTTCCGTAAAAATCTTGGAGAACCTTGGAATGCTGTTAACCAGCTTATTCAAGGTCGCCCTGGTCGTGCGGCAAAAACCCTAGGTCGCTTTACAATTAATACATTAACGACTCTTGGTTTAGCTGACCCTGCCAGCCGTTTAGGTTTACCGACTGAAGAAGAGAATTTTGGTGTAACTCTTGGTTACTATGGTGTTCCTTCTGGCCCATTCCTGATGTTGCCTTTTTTCGGGCCAAGTACCTTACGTGATGGTTTTGGTTTAGCAGTAGACGCCCAAGCACGTCCACAGAAATATGTTATGGATGATCAAGAGGGTCTTTATTGGTCAAGTAATATGTTACAAGCGGTTGATACACGCGCTCAATATCTAGACCTAGATCAGACCTTACAAGGTGATCAATATGCCATGATTCGAGATTTATATCTGCAACGTAAAGCATTCCAAATTGCAGAGAAAAAGGGCGACTCAGCTGATGTATCTTTCATTGATGATGACTCAGAAGATACACCAGATGAGAACCAAAACCCTTAAAAGATGAAATCGAGGTATTGCTTGGATTAAGAGTTGGGCAATACCTTGATTTTGATCAAACATACTCTATGATGAATAAAGTGATCATATAAAAGGACTACCATCTCTTCTATGTATTTTATTAAACCGACACGCTCTATCCCTTATTTAGAGCAAGCTTTGGATAAATTGCCAGGCTTACAAGTCATTAACATAGATGATTTAGATTTATATGATCCAACCATCATTGCAATAGCAGATGTACAAGATTTCCTGACATATAAATGGAATTTACCCACCATTGTCATTGCTTTTGAACATGAAGGCAGCGCTTTAGCTCAAGCTTGGGAAGCGGGTGCTCTTGCAGGTTGGGTATGGAATCAACTACCTAACGATTTAAATAGAGCATTATCAAGAATCGATGCCCAATATAAACGTAACCAAGATAGCCGCGATTTACCTTCGGCTGCTGAACTACAAAAAAGACTATTACCTAATCCAATTGATTTATTAAATTATCAAGTCGAAACTTTCTTTCAGCCTTCAGCTTATCTTTCTGGTGATTGGTATGACTACTGGAAATTAAATGATAAGGAAGTTTTATTTTATCTTGCCGATGTTTCAGGACATGGTGTAACTAGTAGTTTATTAACCTCTTGGATGGCAGCTTTCCATGGCCGCTCTAAAACCCCAAGACAATTAATAAAAAAATTAAATGGAATGTTGGTTCAAGAGAATATTGAAAAGCACATTACGATTGTGGTGGGTATTTTAAACCTTGAAACACATACACTTCGTTGGTCAAGTGCTGGGCACTACCCTCCTCCTATCATTTTTGAACCCAATCAAGCTCCAAAAATTCTAACAACAAGTAGCTTCCCATTAGGCTTGACTGATGAACTCGAAGTTGAAGAACATGTTTGTACATTAAATCACCAAGCACGCTTCATTGTTTGCTCAGATGGAGCACTTGAACCTTTTGATGGCGGGTTAAATGATCAGTTCCAACAATTGGTTCATCATTTGCAAAATCAATCATTCCAAGCACCTGATCATGTGGCTGATGACATTGCCATCTTCAGTCTTTGTCGAATGAATTAATTTACGAATCAATTAATTACATAATATACGACTTAAGGACTCTTGAGTCTGCGATGGCACTATGTGATAATTTTTCTATCCTTCTCTGAAAATGGCATTTATATGTCAACAGGTCATGTTGAATATGCAAGTTTAAATGGAACGCATATTTTCAAACTTATTGGTGAAGTGCGAGCCCATTCTTGTATAAGTCTAGACAAACTTTTAAACAGAATTGAACAGCAAGAGAATGTTGTTGGTGCAATCGTTGATTTAACCCAAACAACATTTATTGATAGTACGGTGTTAGGCATCCTAGCTAAGCTAGGTTTAAAGCTTAAACAAATTCATCATATTCAAGCTGTGATGCTATCTACCAATCCAGATATCACAACCTTAGCCAACAGTATGGGGCTAGGGCAGGTTTTTGTCATTTTGAATTACTGTGGCGATCCTAACGTTTGCACATTAACGTTAACTGATGAACAGATCACTCATAATGCAATGCTAAGAACAGTTCTGGATGCACATAAGACATTGATGAAACTCAATGCAAACAATCAGAATATGTTTGAGCCACTTGTGAAGCAGTTACAGAAAGAACAAGATACGCTTGAACAGGTATCAGATAAGCAAAATGCCTGACTTTAAACATTAAGCCGGATTAGAATATGACCCTTATTTCTGTTGCTCAAATGAACTCTCAAGATGATATTGAAAATAATTTTCAAGTCATTGAGTCGTTGATTCAACAAAGTAAGGCGCAAAATGCTAGCCTGATTGTTTTCCCCGAAAACTTTGTATGTTTTGCAGCTGGAAAACAACGCGAAACAGCTGAGCAATTTGAGTCTATTCAACAACGGCTTGAGAAACTAGCACATCAATATCAAATCTGGATTGTGGCCGGTACCTTACCATGTCCATTTCGTCCAGATGGATCTACCATTCAAGATGGTCGAGTCCGGACGGTTAGTCTTTGTATTAGCCCTGAGCGTACAGAAGCACGTTATGACAAGATCCATTTATTTGATGTACAAGTGGGTGATGCTGTCGGTGGTTATCAAGAGTCTCGTTTCTTTGAACCTGGAACAGACGTAGTAGTCACATCTACCCCTTTTGGCAATATTGGCTTAATGGTATGTTATGACTTACGTTTTCCAGAGCTTGCTCTAACTCTGAGACAACAAGGCGCTCATATTCTTACTGCTCCTGCTGCATTTACTTATACAACTGGACAAATGCACTGGCAGCTTTTGCTACAAGCTCGGGCAATGGATAGCCAATGTTATGTTTTAGGCGCAGCACAACAGGGCTGGCATGGTGAAAAACGACAAACCTGGGGACACTCTGGGGCAATAGATAGTCGTGGCCAAATTTTAAGTATGATTGGATATGAAGGGAGTGGTTTAATCACTGTACCCTTTGATTTAACAGCACAAGAACTCGTCCGCTCTTCAATGCCTCTCATGACTCACCGTAAATTGATTCATTATTAAAAGTTTAATTATTCATGTGGAAATACTTATTTAGCATTTTTTGCTTGGGGGCAAATATTCATTGTTATGCAGAGTTTGGTACAACAAACCATTTTGTTTCACCTGCTGCACAGCTCAACTCAGATATTCTTCCAGCAACTCCTAAAAATATCCCCTTGCCCGCTTTTGGCCAAAGAATTATTGGCTGGGGTACAGGCGCAGAAGGTGCAAGACAACGTTTAGAAAATATTCAGCCAGCAGATGTTTCTGTGATTAAAAAACAAGGAACCACGCTTGAAATGATTACTGCATGGCAAGATTTTTATGAACAAGAGCAGCAACGCAATGCAAATAATCCTACTGCGAAGTATCGTGCACGTTTAATGAAAAAAATTGCAGATTTGTGGTAAACACTTTCATCTAGAATATTTTTATCTTATGGAATAGTTGATGTAATTATTCCATTTTTTATATCCCTTAATTTACTTTATTCATAACCTATTCTTATGAACATTTAAGAAACTGAATAGAACGCGATATACTACAAAAGCAATATTAGTTTCTTTGAGGAAGATATGGACCAAGACTGTCAAAACTTAAAGCTTGAGAATCAATTATGTTTCCTCATTTATTCAACGAATTTAGCGCTTAATCAACTCTACAGAAAACTTCTAGCACCTTTGGGCATTACCTATCCCCAATATTTAGTTATGTTAGTGTTGTGGGAACAGGATGAAGTGACTGTTTCCGAAATTGGAGCTAAACTTTTTTTAGAATCATCTACCCTCACTCCTATCTTGAAAAAGTTAGAAGCCTCGCATTTACTTCATCGTACTCGTTCAACTCAAGATGAGAGACAAGTGATTATTACGCTGAGTGATGAAGGAAAAAAATTAAAAGATCAAGCAATCCATATTCCAGCAGGCGTATTAGAAGCAAGTTCGTGTGATATGACAACACTACTCGGCCTTAAAGATCAACTTACTAAACTCCGTACAAACTTAGTCAAATAAACAGCAATTTTTTTAAAAAATATACTTGTCAAAATAATTAAGTCGTGTACGATATATTTGTATTCAATTTATTTTAGGAATAAAAACGATGTCATTAGAAAAAGTTGTTTATCGTGCAAAAGCTAAAGCAACCGGTGGTCGTGATGGCCGTGCGACTTCATCAGACGGTGTATTAGATGTACAGCTTGGTGTACCTAAAGAAATGGGTGGCGCAGGTGGTGCTGTAACAAATCCAGAGCAACTATTCGCAGCTGGTTATTCAGCATGCTTTTTAGGTGCTTTAAAATTTGTTGCAAACCGCGATAAATTTAACATTAGCAAAGACGCTTATGTAGAAGGTGAAGTAGGTATTGGTCCAATTCCTACAGGTTTTAGCATCGAAGTGACTTTAAATGTTTACTTAGTGGGTATGGATCGTGAAGAAGCTGAAAAGTTAGTTGCAGCAGCTCATATTGTTTGCCCATATTCAAATGCAACTCGCAATAATATTGATGTGACGTTTAATATTGTGACTGAATAAGTTTTGATATTTAAAAAATGCCCAAATCAAATCGGGCATTTTTTACATCTTAAATATTATGCTTCACTTGCCTCATTGGTTACGCGAAGCACTTCTTCGAGTGTAGTTTTACCTGTAAGTACTTTGCGCAAACCATCGTCACGAATAGAACCTGAATACTCACGAGCATGATTTTCTAATTCATATTCAGCTGCGTTACCATGAATCAGACGGCGCATGGGTTCATCAACTGGTACGATTTCATAAATCGCTGTACGCCCATTAAAACCTAAATGTGAACAATGATCGCACCCTTTGGCTTCAGGTAACTGCAATAATGGTTCATTATTAATATGTTGAAAAACCTGTTTCTCAAAAGTATCGGCTTCACGCCATGTCATACAATGTGGACATAAAGTACGAACCAAACGTTGAGCAATCACCCCAATTAAAGAGCTTGATAACAAGAAGGGTTCAATCCCCATATCTTTAAGACGAGTAACTGCACCAATAGCTGTATTGGTATGTAGTGTTGATAAAACCAAATGGCCTGTTAAAGATGCTTGAACCGCAATTTCAGCAGTTTCCAGATCACGGATCTCCCCCACCATTACAACATCAGGATCTTGACGTAACATTGCTTTTAAAGCACGAGCAAATGTCATATCCACTTTGGTATTTACTTGAGTTTGACCAATGCCTTCGAGTTGATATTCGATTGGATCTTCAGCAGTTAAGATATTACGGGTATTGTCGTTTAGATCAGACAAGGCTGCGTATAAGGTGGTTGTTTTCCCCGAACCTGTAGGGCCTGTGACCAAAATAATACCGTGGGGACGATGGACTAACTGAGTTAAACGCTCATAGTCATTAGCCATTAAACCCAAGTGAGTCATGTTGAGTCGGCCTGCTTGTTTATCAAGCAAACGCATAACGACCCTTTCCCCATGTGACGATGGCAAAGTTGAAACACGCACATCCACTTCACGGCCAGCAAGACGTAAAGAAATACGTCCATCTTGTGGTACACGTTTTTCAGCAATATCAAGCTTCGCCATAACTTTAATACGCGAAACAAGTAAAGGCGCCAACTCACGGCGTGGTTGTACAATCTCACGTAATTGTCCATCTACACGTAATCGTACAGATAGTTTCTTTTCAAAAGCTTCAATATGAATATCAGAAGCCCCTACTCGAATTGCTTCAGAGAGAAGTGCATTGATCAGACGAACAATAGGTGCGTCATCTTCTTGGTCCATCAAATCTTCTGTTTCGGGAACCTGGTCGGCCAAACTCAATAAGTCCGGATGATCTTCTAAACCAGCTGCAACTTGTTGTGATTCCCCTGTATCACCTGCGTAACTCGTACTTAAGAGCGTATTAAATTCTTGTTCAGTACATAATTGATAATGAGCTGGCTTACCCAAGATGCGTCTTGCTTCCTGTAATGCAATTTTTTCAGTGTTTTGACGTCTAATAATAAATACCTGATCACCGTCATAACGAAATAAAACACCATGACGCTTGGCAAAACTATATGGAACTTGTATTTGTTTCAATATTTGCATCACAATTTATAATGATGAGTAAGATGATTTTGAGTGTACTCTAAGCAGATTACAGCGTGAAGTCTGTTTAACAACTCGGTAGAGGAATTTTGCGTCTTGTTTGAAAATAATGAATATCAGCCTCGCCCCCAGAATTCTTTAAAATGGTGGGGTGAACAGCACTTTGAAATTAACCAGTCCAAAGCATGGCAATTCGGTTCAATGCTCTTTCGTTTAACACGTGGCATAAAAGAATGGCGCATCGAATATTATCGTCCATCTCTCCAAGATGATAATGAACAAGATTGGCACCCAATTGCCGATCCACATTTTGCCTTTCCGCATACGGTTCAAGTAGAACGTTACATGTTTCGAAAGACCAATCCAGAATTTTTACTGATGCCACGTCTGGCAGATCGTTCTGTGGTCATTAAACCTGTTGATCCTATTTACATTCCAGCAGGTCAACGTGGGACTCTATATATCAGCACACCATTATGGATTGCAGGCTTAGTTGAAAGTCAGCATGAACCTTTGTTTGAGATTCCTGTGATTCAGCCTAAAGATACGTGGTTTGGTCCTAATGCGCAGCAAGGAGAAATCTGTTATGCCACTTCCGTGGATGGCCGTACTGATTTGAATCTATTAACACCACGCGCTTTCCGTGCTGTTACTCCAATCGACTTTCACAACACAAGTAATCATCAATTACGCTTTGATCGTATGAATGTGCCAGTTACTGCTCTACCTCTTTTTTATAGTGAAAGTACTGGTCGTTTATGGACTTCTCAAATTAAAGTTTATTATGAGGGTTCTGATCGTCCGGCACGTATTCGTATTGAAAACCGTACGCCCCCGCTTGCTGGTGAAGTGACCTATGTTCACCCACCACGTTCACCTGGTGGAGCATTATTCAATATGTTTGATTCATTCTTTTAAGAGGTTTATATGGCTGATTCAAATATTCCAAAAGATATCGCTGATAGCCTCAAAAGCATATTTACCAATATCAATACCGAACGTATTAGTGAAATTTTAGTCGCTGTTGTACTGTGTTTCATTGGCTTTGTTCTTGCTCGTATTATTTCGAATACGTTTATTAGAACCATTGGCTCACGTTTTAATGCTCACCAACGCCTTGTATGGCGCCGTGGTATTTTTTATTTTATTTTTTTACTCTTCATCATGACGAGTTTGAAAGAAGCTGGGTTCAAACTTAGTGTATTCCTCGGTGCAGCAGGGATTTTAACTGTAGCACTCGGTTTTGCATCGCAAACATCTGCCAGTAACTTGATTAGTGGTTTATTTTTGATTGGTGAAGGTTCATTTGAAGTCGGTGATACGATCCAAATTACTCTCATTCGTGGTAATACAATTGAAGGTGAAGTCATCTCAATTGATTTGCTTTCGGTAAAATTACTTACACTCGACAATGTCTATATTCGTTTACCGAACGAACAACTCATTCGTGCGCCTGTACACAACTTATCTAAATATCCGATACGACGTATTCCAATTACTTTAGCAATTAACTTTCACGAAGATATTATTAAAGTACGTGAAGTTCTACTGAATGTAGCAGCTCATTATCCACTTGTACTGGATGATCCCAAACCTGCGGTTACGGTTACCGCATTCAGGGAATCATCAATTGAGCTTTTATTCACGATGTGGTGTCGACAAGAGAACTCTTTAAAAGTTCGGGATGAAATGCAAGAACGAATCCGAAATGGATTCTTAGATAACCGAATTGAAATTCCTGTTCCTAAAATGGGCTTGATTGATCGACCGTCTACCGGTTTTGCTGAAGACGATATCGATCAATATAGCAATCAAAAAGAATTAAAACGAGAGCCTAAAGCTTAGGCTCTTGATTCTTCTGTGCGTTAGATGACGGGGGTAATGGCGCAAGATAAGCAATAATTAACATTACTCCACCTGCTCCAATAAACGAAATGACTCGAGTTAATGTCGCACTTTGTGATAGATCAAGCAAAATCAACTTTAATACCACAATACCTAAAAGTGCAGCACCTACAAACCAAAGTTGACGAATCATTTTACGGCTTGAGAATGTAGTTAATACAAATGCCAAAATAACCCAAAGTAATGTCAAACTTAACTGCACTTCACCATTCGTCCAAATTGCTAAGCTCCATAGTGGTGTTCCCCAGTAATGATGTAAGCCCCTAACAACCACACTACTGAATACCAACAACCCAGCTAAAATTGTTGTAATTTTAAAAGTCCACTCCAGTGATTTATCTTGATCAAAAGCATGTTGATAAATAATAAAGAGCAGACCTGCAAATACTACAATAGAAAGAAAATCAGTTAAGTTAAATAAAGGAACAAAATAAAGGTACTCAGCAGAGTGGCGATCAACGCTCACAACTAGCAACCAAATTAAGCTTAAACACCAAACCGGAATTTGATGCAACAATGCAGTTTTATGAGCCTTATACGCCCAAAGCGAATAAACTACAGGGATAAAAGCCAGAGCAACAACTGGCATTTTTGGAAAGATCGCCAAACCAACTACTGCTAACGCCAACCAGCTTAAACCAGCCCAGACATTTAAGTACCCAGACTCATCCGACTGCGGTTGAGCCATAATAAATAAGCTGCCAAGAATAATGGTAGCGACTAAGAAAGTAGTTTGTTGTAATGAGTCTACCCATTTAAACAACGTAAACATTTGACTCGCAAACGCTTCACCCAAAACTAACAACAGTAACAGGCTAATTAAAATTAACTGCAAACTTTGCCATTGCACACGAAGTTTATAGTGAACAACTGCGCTAAATATTGCGATTAGAACTACAGCGAACATCAAATATGGACTCAAAGCATGATGATGCCATGCCATGATTTCTACACCAGCTACAGCACCCGCATACATTCCTAAACACAAGAAAATGCCACTAAACATGCTTGCGCTAAAATAGCGTTGCTCTTTACTGTTGTATTGCAATAAATAAAAGGCAGAAATAAATTGGGCAATTGCATAGATGCTTGTGCTTAGCGTTGGGAACTC
The DNA here is from genome assembly GCF_031798995.1 of Acinetobacter sp. V104_13. NCBI lineage: Bacteria > Pseudomonadati > Pseudomonadota > Gammaproteobacteria > Moraxellales > Moraxellaceae > Acinetobacter > Acinetobacter sp. V104_13. Next base: position 9,986 of record NZ_JAVQNP010000026.1, read on the forward strand.
TTCATTTGCCCACACCTGATAAAACAGTGCAATAGAGCTAAGTAAAACTAAAACTACACCAATATATCGGCTTAAACGGTAGCGCTCAGTTACTCCCCACACAATTAAAGCCGTACCTTGAGCAACCCAACCAATTGCTGTCCAATGTGCTCCTTTTGCAAGCGGGAAAATTAAGGCAAAAAACGCAACCGCGAGAATGAAAAAGCTTTTTGCAAGGACCGAAAGCTGTGGATGAGTTTTTTTAATCCAGAAAGTTAATACTGCATAGGTACCTGCCAAGACGGCTGCACCAATCGTCAATGCTTGTGTAGACTCATGTACTAAGTAGGCATGAAGGGTAAAGCCCAGTACTGGCACACTAAAAATAAGACCAACATCTAAGAGCGGAGGTAAACGAATCCCTTCTTGTTTTTCACTTGCTGACGTCCGAGATATATTTTGGCTATAACGAACACTAAGCCAAATAAACAGTGCGATATGGCACCACAAAATCCAGTCTAATGTATTAAATTTTGCGGGTTCTGCATAAAATGCGATTGCACTACCACCAATAAACATTGTGGCAAAAAAAGCTATTTGATTTAAGATTTTCCAAGGCTGAATAAAATTAACCGCAGCAACTGCTAAGTTAATTACTAAGTAGTAGCTAAATAAGAAAGTTACATCAGGGCGATATTGCGGAATAACTAAAGGAGCCGCATAAGCCATACCAAGTGCTAATATTGCCAAATAAATAGCTTTTTGTTTTAAGCTCAGGAATACCGTAATAGCTAATAAAATCGTAAACAGAATACTCGCTGTAGTTAGGTTGGCAATTACACCAAAATGATGTGAGAACACAAGTGTCAGGAATACAACAGCCAGCCCGACACCTTGCAATGCCACAGCAAAAAGCTGATTTTTCTTTTGCAATGTATACCCAAATGCCGTTAACACACCTCCAGCAATCGCAATAAATCCAAGTTTCACACCTAAACTAAGTTGCCAATGCTCGCTTGCAAAACGTAATAGCAACACGACCCCAACCATAAGCACAGCAACAGCAACTCTTAAGATTGGATTACCATGAATCATCCAATCTACGGCTGGTTGCCACCATGCGGTCTGAACATGTGCTGATTGTTCTGTTTGATTTAAAGGTGCCGTTCCCGCTGGGACTAGCGTGTCTGTATTATTGGAACTAACTTGTTCTATTACAGGATTTATAACTTCTGTTTGTATGGTCTCATTTACATGAACAGTTTGTTTTGCTGACTCGAGGTATAATAGTCGAGTATGAAATGCACTGATGGTTTGAATCAAACATAGCAATAAAACCAGTAAAGCCCCACCAGCAATCCACATCCAATGATTGATATAAGCAACTAATGCAACCAAGGCTGCTGCATAAATCACTGTTCTTTGCATGTGAATAGAATAAAGTGGCGTTTTCTGCCGAGAAAACTGCTGTTCTAAATGAGTTAAACGCTCATGCAGATTTGACAGTAATTGAACTAGAATGACAGTAAGTGCAATAGATAAAGCAATAACAGCACTCTGAAATTTAAAACCAATTGAAATGGCTAAAAACAAAGTCAAAGCGATCAAAACAATGATCATTCCCTGTTTGTCTTTTTTATACATGGGCTTAGCAATATGACACCTTCATTACAGGTCATCTTACTTCAAGCCAATACAAGCGTATATTTATACATACAAAATACTGCAAAAATCATAAACCTGCATTCATAGCCGTTTTCACGTAAAATACTCGTAATTCAGATTAAGGAATTGTTCAATGCCACCATTTGTCTTGGTTGATGGGTCCTATTTTTTATTTCGTGCATATCATGCATTACCACCATTGACGACCTCTACAGGGTTACATACCAATGCAATACGTGGGGCAATTTCTGCCATTCAAAAATTAATGCGCCGTATGCAACCGACACATATGGCCGTCATTTTTGATACGCCTGAACCAACTTTTCGTCACAAGCTTTCACCTATTTATAAAGGTGATCGCCCAACCATGCCGGAAGAGTTATCTCAACAGATTCCATATTTGCATGCATTGATTAAAGCTCAAGGGATTCCTTTATATAGTCTTCCAGGTGCAGAGGCAGATGACATTATCGGTACACTCGCTAAACGCGCCGTACTCGAAGGCCATCATGTACTTATCTCAACTGGAGATAAAGACATGGCTCAGCTCGTCAATGATCATGTAAAACTTGAAGATAGCTTTAAAGATCGCGTCATGGATACCGACGGGGTATTTGAAAAATTTGGTGTTTGGCCAAATCAAATTATCGATTACTTAACCCTTATGGGCGATGCGTCTGATGGCATCATGGGTGTACCTGGCGTAGGTGCAAAAACAGCAGCTAAGTTACTAACTGAATATGGCACTTTAGACAATATTATTGCCAATGCAGACCAACTTAAAGGCAAACTTAGCCAAAATATTAAAGATAACTTAGACAATATTAAGCTTGACCACCAGTTAGCTAGCATTGTCTGTGATCTTCCTTTAGAACTCGATTGGCATGAGTTAAAGCTTACTGATCCAAATGTAGAGACTTTACGTAATCTTTATACTGAGCTTGAGTTTAGAAATCAGTTACAGTCACTTGATCATCCAAACAATCCAAACAGTTCTATTTATAAACAACAAGCTTCACAGACTATTGTTCAAAATGAAGTTAAACCTACTGAATCTATAGAAACCGAAGATCAAGCAAGCTTAACTAGTCAAGATGACCAGCTTGGAACTGCAAATTATCACACTGTTTTAACCCAAGAAGCATGGGATCAGCTCTGGCAACGCATGCAAAATGCCGATCATTTTGCTATTGATACAGAAACTACAAGCCTTGATTACCGTATTGCAGAGATGGTTGGTTTTTCAATCGCATTTGATGCGAAAGATGCCTACTATGTTCCATTAGCGCATAATTATGAAAATGCGCCGCAGCAATTAGATCGTGATCAAATTCTGGTTCAAATTAAGCCTGTGCTAGAAAATGAAGCAGTTAGAAAAATTGGGCATCACCTTAAATATGATGCCCATATCTTTGCCAATCATGGCATAGAACTTAAAGGCTGGTATTTCGATAGCATGCTTGCATCTTATGTATTGAATGCAGCAGCCACTCGTCACGGCATGGATGACGTAGCTCGTGTCTACTTAAGCCACTTAACCACCACTTTTGAACAAATTGCTGGTAAGGGTGCTAAACAAAAGACTTTCAATCAAATTGAGATTGAAGTTGCTGCTCACTATGCTGCAGAAGATGCTCATGTGACTTATCGTTTATATGAAGTGCTTTCAAACAAACTTAAGCCATTCCCTGAGCTAGAAAATATTTTATATAACATCGAAATGCCAGTTGCCCGTATTTTATCGGGTATGGAAGAAGATGGAATTCGTCTAGATCATGCCTTCTTAGATAAATTAAGCGTTGAATTTGCAAAAACAATGGAAGGGCTTGAAAATCAGGCGATGGAAATTGCAGATGAAACTTTTAATATTGCATCTCCTAAACAAGTAGGTGAAATCCTATTTGATAAATTAGGAATCAAAGGCGGTAAAAAAACTGCAACTGGACAATACAGCACCAGTGAAAGTGTTTTAGAAAAAATTGAACATCCTTTAGCGGAAATTATTCTAGAGCATCGCGGTTTAGCAAAGCTAAAAAGTACCTATACTGATCGTCTAGTTGAGCAATCTCATAACGACACGCATCGTGTACATACAAGTTATCACCAAGCACTTACAGCAACAGGTCGCCTCTCCTCTTCAGATCCTAACTTACAAAATATTCCAATTCGTAGACAAATTGGGCGCCAAATTCGTAAAGCATTCATTGCGCCAGAAGGTCGAGTATTATTGGCTGCCGATTACTCGCAAATTGAATTACGTTTAATGGCTCATTTTTCTCAAGATGATGCTTTAGTACATGCGTTCCAGCACGGACAAGATGTTCACCGCCGTACTGCTGCAGAAGTATTGGGTATTGCTATCGAAGATGTGACCAATGACCAACGCCGTCAAGCGAAAGCAGTTAACTTTGGCCTACTTTATGGTATGTCTGAGTTTGGTTTGATTCGTCAATTAGGCTTTACACGTCAAGAATCGCAAAACTATATTAAGCAATATTTCCAACGCTATCCTGGCATCTATGAATATATGCAACGCACACGTCAAGTTGCATCAGAGCAAGGTTTTGTTGAAACTATTTTAGGTCGTCGTCTTTATACACCAGATATTGATGCACGAAATGTAATGGTACGTAAGGCTGCCGAACGTGCTGCAATTAATGCACCGTTACAAGGTAGTGCCGCTGATATCATTAAACTCGCAATGATTGAAGTCGATAAAATCTTACCAAAAGATCAAGCCAAGTTACTTCTTCAAGTACACGATGAATTAGTATTTGAAGCAGATCAAAACATTGCCGAGGAGCTCTCTAAGCAAATCGCGACTGTCATGGAATCTGTAGTAAAAATTTCTGTGCCTTTAGTTATTGAAGTTGGGCAAGGCCAAAACTGGGATGATGCCCATTAAGTAGAAATAAAAAAAGGGCTGTATTAACAGCCCTTTTTTATTGCGTTAACTTAAAGTCCTGTTAAAAGAACTTTTGCAACTTCATTCATTAAGATCTCGGCAATATAAAGCGCCAAAAACGCCAAAATTGGAGATAAGTCAATCATTCCCATATTAGGCAATAAACGACGGAATGGTGCGAGTAATGGTTCAGCTAAATCTTGAATCACTTCAATATAAGGTGAACGCGATTGAGTGAACATAACCACCCAACTCAAAATAATTGTCGCGAAAATTAAATAACGGCAGAAACGGATCAGGTCCTGAATCATCGTCACAAATGTCAGAATCACTAAGTGAACCGGACTATTTGGCATAGAACCAGAAAGATACATCACGCCAAAAATTTTCAGCAAATATAAAATAATTAAAAGAACCAACGCAGCCAAATTAAATCGGCCTTTTGCGACCGTCGGAAAAATTCGGCCAAAAATATCAACAATTTTAGTCGCCTTTACGGTCGATAAAACCACAGGATTATAAGGACTTACTGCCGCCAATTGCATTAAAAAACGGAAAAAGACCAATAAAATCGCGACATTAATTAAAATTCCAAAAATTAGCGCAGAATTTGCACCCATAGTTGTCTTATCCTATTTAAGCTATTTCGCACTGTCACTCAATTCTTGAGCCAATTCTTGACTACGCTTCTGTGCAGCAGCCAATGCAGATTGAATATTTTGGGAGATTTGTGCACGGTCAAAAACTTCAAGTGCAGCTTGAGTTGTGCCATTTGGCGATGTCACATTCTTACGAAGTTCAGAAGGAGTATTTGAACTCGTAATTGCCATTTGAGCTGCACCTAATGCCGTTTGAAGAGTCAACGCAGTTGCAACTTTTTCATCAAGTCCTAAATTTTTACCCGCACGGATCATACTTTCCATGAGATAGAAGAAATATGCAGGACCTGAGCCAGAAACCGCTGTTACCGCATCAATTTGAGCTTCGGAGTTTACCCAAATTGTTAAGCCTGTGGCTGCTAAAATCTGACTTGTTAATTCACGATCCGAAGAACCTACTACATCATTTGCATAGATACCATGTGCACCCGTCTGAACTAGAGCTGGCGTATTTGGCATAACTCGAACAATTCGATTGCTATCAATTAAGTTTGATATCGTTTGGATTTCAGCACCAGCAATAATTGAAATAACCAATTTATCTGATAACAGTCCTTTTAAAGGACGTAAAACAGTCGCCAAAACTTGTGGTTTTACTGCCAGTACAACGACATCAGCATTTTTAATTGCAGCTACATTATCTTGTGTCACATGGACTTCTTTTTCTTGCAATAATTGGCGGATTTGCTCAACAGGATCTGAAACGGTAATACGTGTTGGCGGTAAACCTCTTGAAATGAGCCCACCAATCAAAGCTTGGGCCATATTACCACCACCAATAAAACAGATATTACTATTTACTGCACTTGTCATAACCATCTTCGCCATTTACCAGATTACAAGAATAAGAAATTAAATCTGGTTGCCATCCTCCTTGCTCACAATACGGAGACTGAGCCAACCAAAATCCTTTCGGTGTAAAAACCCCAAGCATAACATTATCTATGACTAATATTTGAATTGTATGACGAAGCCAAGGCAAAATATGTGCTTCTTGAATTGCTTTTTTTAATGGCCATTGTCCAACACGACCATATAAATGGACCTTTTCACCACCTTGGCGTCGAATAATTTTTAATTTTTTATTTAATAAAGATGCAGACAAACCCATATTTTTTTGAGTAATTTGAAAATTTCCTGAAGCGCAATCCACTACTTCCCCTAGTTGAAAATGATGCTCTGTCTCGGTTTCAACTGGGTTTAATTTTTCAGCAAGAAAAACTTGTCGACTCAACCTATAAAGATGATGTTGATAACGAACATAATAAAACTGGTTCCAGTGTAATGCCGCTTGTGCATCAGACTTCGAATTAATTACTTCATTTTTTAACCGCTCAACCATTTCAAATGCAGGTCGGTATTGCCCATCACCTTTCATCCAAACTGAAAGCAATTGGCGCTGTCGAGCAGAAGATAGTTTTAATAGCCGAGTTAAATCCAAACATTCGTCCGTACCACAATTTTGCAAATCAACTTTTAAAACTTCTTCTAAAATTTCAGAAGCATCTTGCATCAAATAGCTAGTACGACTAAGAGCTTGCTGCATTTTTGGAAATCGGTTTTGTAAGAAGGGCCAAAGTTCTTCACGCGACCATGCCCGATCATAATGGATATCGTAATTTGTAGGATCATCTACATACTCAATCTCAAGTTGAGTAGTCCACTCGGCAATCTGCTCACGGGTTAAATCCAAAAAAGGGCGCCAAATTGTCATATCAACACGATGATCAATAGACTGCATAGCAGCAAGCCCATCAACACCTGCACCCGACAATAAACGCAATATTACCGTTTCAGCCTGATCTTGCTGATGATGAGCGAGCACTAAAATTTCATTGGCTTGCAAATGTTGTAGATAAGCGTGATAACGCGCCTGACGTGCTTGAGCTTCCAAATTACCGTCAGTAACTTGAACTTTTTGAATGGTATAAGGAATATTTAAATGAGTCGCTTGTTTAGCAACGAGTTCGCCCCACTCTGCGCTTTTTGATTGCAGTTGATGATCTATGTAAATTATTCGGATCTTATGAGGGAAAATTTGAGACATCAAATGTAGTAGCAGCATTGAATCCATGCCACCACTACATCCAATAAGAAAAGTACTATTTTCTGAAAACTCTTGAGCCTGTTTTAAGACGCAATGCCTAAATTTTCGCTGCCAAACTTCATTAAACGTTGATAACGTGCTTCGCATCGTTCATTTGCATCCATTGGTAGCAACTCATCCAAAGCTTGCTTCAAAACTACTTTTAGGTTTTGCATGACTTGCTCAGGGTCTAAATGAGCCCCTTCGCCTTCATCTACTACATATTCAACAATACCTAGAGATTGTAATTTATCTGCTGTCAAACCTAAAGCTTCACTTGCTTGAGCCGCTTTTTCAGCAGTTTTCCATAAAATAGATGCACAGCCTTCTGGTGAAATCACAGAATAAATACTATGCGACAACATAATTACTCGGTCAGCAACACCAATACCTAAAGCACCACCAGAACCGCCTTCACCAAGTACTGTTGCTACAACAGGAACTTTCAAACTTGAAAGTTGAGCAAGGCTAGTTGCAATTGCTTCAGCTTGTCCACGCTCTTCAGCACCAACACCTGGGTAAGCACCCATAGTATCAATAAATGTGAAGACCGGAAGGTTAAAGCGCTCTGCCATATCTAATAGGCGTTGAGATTTACGGTAACCTTCTGGGTTAGCCATACCGAAGTTGTGCTTTAATTTTTCACGGGTACTACGACCACGGTGTTGGCCAATAACCATCACAGGCTGACCATCAAAACGAGCAAGACCACCTACCATCGCACCATCGTCACCAAACAAACGATCACCATGCAAGGCATCAAACTCTGTAAAGATTTCACCGACATAATCTAGAAACTGCGGACGATCAGGATGACGTGCAATTTGAACCGTTGTCCACGCTTTGGACTGAGTAGCTTTTTTCATAGGTCGAATATTATCCCTTTAATCGATAAATTTTTCCGACTGAATATTCAATTCAATGTCCCAATGCTTAAACTGCTCTTGCTCATCATGCAAGTCGGCAACTAACAATGGCCATTGTTTGGCATCACCAGAAACACTAAGTTGCCATTGTTGATCATTTATGATGGTCAGTTCAATGGCAGGAAGCATCTGATCACTTCGACTATGGTTGAGTAAAACTGCTAGGCGAAGTAATAAACATAGATAAAGTAATTTATTACCGCCAGCCTTCAAAATTTCATTTTTTACATCATTTCGCAATTTACGACGGTGGTGAGCAACCAAATGTGAAAGGTGATTTTGATCAATTTGTGAGAAGCCCGGAATATCAGAATGCTGCAATAAATAAGCACCATGACGGTGATACCCACCATGACTAATCGCTAAACCAATTTCATGCAAATAGGCAGCTCGACGCAGTAAGTCACTGTCTTCACTCGTTAAATTAAGAGGTTCTGCAACACCATCAAATAATTGCTGTGCTGTATTTACAACTCTTTCTGCTTGTTTTGGATCTGCGTTATAACGCCCCATTAAGGCCTGTACACTACGATCACGGATATCTTCATGTTTAAAACGACCTAACAGGTCATACATGACTCCTTCACGTAATGCACCATCAGAATATGCCAAACGATCAATTTCTAAAACTTCGAAAACTGCGTACAAAATTGCCAATCCGGCTGGCAAAACTGCTCGTCGGTCTTCTCTTAACCCTTCAAAATCAATTTCAGAAATATTTTTAAACTTAAGTAATTTATCTTTAAGTTTATATAAGCCTTCTCGAGTGACGTTTTCTTGCTCGTCACTCAAGCCCATATTCACCATAATTTGGCGGCAAGCTTTAATCGTTCCACTAGAACCAACGACAGTATCCCAACCTTCCATTTTATATGTTGTTGCAATAGCTGAAAGTTCTTTACGGGCAGCAACTACTGCTTTATCAAAGGCTTTTTGTGTGATTTCGCCATCGGCAAAGTAGGCTTTTGTATAAGCCACACATCCCATTTGCAATGACTCTGTATAAATAGGCTCAAACTCTTCACCAATAATGAACTCAGTAGAACCACCACCAATATCTACAACTAAACGTCGACCACCATTTGCCATGGTATGCGATACGCCAAGATAAATCAGACGCGCTTCTTCTCGCCCAGCAATAATTTCAATAGGTTTAGGCAAAATTTCTGCTGCTTTTTGGATAAATTCATGACCATTTTTTGCCTGACGCAAGGCATTGGTCGCCACAATTCTTAAACGATTTGGTTGAACAGAACTTAATCTTCCAACAAAACGAGCCAAGCAGGCTAAGCCTCGTTGCTGAGCGGCTTCTGTTAGGTTTTTATTCTCATCTAAACCAGCTGCAAGCTGTACTTTTTCTGACATCGAAGCAACTTTTTTAACTTCGCCATGGTCTACCCGTGCAATTGCAAGGTGAAAACTGTTCGACCCCATATCAATGGCGGCAAGTAATTCTTCATCAATCAGAAAATCAGACATTATTGAACTAAACCCATAACAATTCACGCCTAGAGTAATTCACAAGAATGCAATTGAAAAGCCATTTTCATCAACAATTAGCTGTGATTTAAATTTTTCTATTTATAAGTTGATTGTACAAGTCGATGATGAATATCGTGAGCATCCATTAGACAAATTTAGTTAAGCCTTGAATAATAGCATCAAACCCTTACATTGAACTAAGTAGCTATGTAATACTGATAGAGATAATTTCTCCTGTAATAGCACTTTTTTCTAAAAATTGGAGCCGTACCATGTCTGCGACTATTGTAAATACAACTGATGATAACTTCCAAGCAGATGTTTTAGATGCTGAAACCCCTGTACTTGTTGACTTCTGGGCAGGATGGTGTGCACCTTGTAAAGCAATCGCACCTGTTCTTGAAGACCTATCAAGTGAATATGCTGGTAAAGTAAAAATTGTTAAAGTTGATGTGACTTCTTGCGAAGATACAGCAGTGAAATACAACATCCGTAACATTCCTGCTTTACTACTTTTCAAAAATGGTGAAGTTGTAGCTCAACAAATTGGTGCTGTACCTCGCTCTAAACTTGTTAGCTTTATTGATGAAAACGTTTAAGTCAAAATGCTAAAAAAGAAAATACGCTATACTTTTTTATAGCGTATTTTTTTCGCCTATAAATTGACAAATTTGCTAGGCTGGCTTATATTGCATGCTCAAGAGGCACTGAAGGGAATCATCTTCGTCCGGCTTCTTACAAGACACAAACATAAAGATCGCCACTCGGCAACAGAAATTGTTTTTTCACATTTCTCTTCGAAACAATTAATCAGACTTCTGAATTGTTATTGTGTAAATACAATTGCGATAATCTTTTTTGTATGCGAGCGATTTTTCTCCTTTTTAAACCACACTCTACTCTTTCCTAATTCTGACCCTTATGAATTTAACTGAACTCAAGAAAAAACCAATCGGCGAACTAATTAAAATTGCTGAATTTATGGGCCTGGAAGGTATGGCTCGTAACAGAAAGCAAGATATTATTTTTGCCATTTTGAAACGCCATGCGATGAATGGCGAAGAAATTTTTGGTGATGGCGTTCTCGAAATTCTCTCTGATGGTTTTGGTTTTTTGCGTTCTGCCGCAGGTTCGTATTTAGCAGGTCCGGATGATATTTATGTGAGTCCTTCACAGATCCGACGCTTTAACTTGCGTACAGGTGATACCATCACAGGTACTATTCGCCCTCCAAAAGAAGGTGAGCGTTATTTTGCGTTGCTCAAAGTTAACCAGATTAACTATGACACGCCAGAAAATTCTCGAAATAAAATTTTATTTGAAAACTTAACTCCCCTTTTCCCGACCGAACAATTGGTTATGGAATTAGGTAATGGTACGACAGAAGACTTAACTGCTCGTGTCGTTGATTTAGTTGCGCCAATTGGTAAAGGCCAACGTTCTATTATTGTTGCACCGCCGAAAGCGGGTAAAACAATGTTACTTCAAAATATTGCTCAATCGATTGTTAGAAACAATCCAGAAGTATTCTTGATCGTTCTATTAATTGACGAACGTCCAGAAGAAGTAACCGAAATGGAGCGTACTGTTCGAGGTGAAGTTATTGCGTCAACATTTGATGAAGCACCAGCTCGCCATGTACAAGTTGCAGAAATGGTAATTGAAAAAGCTAAACGTCTTGTTGAGCATAAAAAAGATGTTGTGATTCTTCTTGACTCTATTACCCGCCTTGCACGTGCTTACAACACAGTAATCCCATCATCAGGCAAAGTGTTAACTGGCGGTGTAGACGCTCATGCATTAGAGCGCCCTAAACGTTTCTTCGGTGCAGCACGTAATATCGAAGAAGGTGGTTCACTTACGATCATCTCTACTGCTTTGATTGAAACAGGCAGTAAAATGGATGATGTAATTTATGAAGAATTCAAAGGTACAGGTAACCAAGAGATTACTCTTGATCGCCGTATTGCTGAAAAACGTGTCTTCCCTGCTATGAATATCAAAAAATCTGGCACACGTCGTGAAGAGCGTTTAATGGATGAAGATAAATTACGTAAAGTATGGATTCTTCGTAAGCTACTTCACCCTATGGATGAATTGGCAGCAATGGAATTCTTACTTGACCGTATGAAAGAAACGAAAACAAACGATGATTTCTTTGATCAAATGAAACGTAAAGCTTCAACTTAATTGCTTAAACCTTAATAAAAAGCCACTCTTTTGAGTGGTTTTTTATTTGGTTGACAAGCTTTACACAAAAATACATTTCGCTGATTTTTATGTAAAATTATTTATAAGTTTTTGATAATAAATATTTTTGCATAAAAAAGCTTAATTTTTTTAGTAGTTTACCCCTACCTTTTCCAATATATACGAGCTGATTAATTGTTTTTTTCTGTTAAAAAACAGTCTGTTTTTCTCTTTTTCATACGTTTTTTTGACAGACGACAGTAGTATTTCAGCATTTGCAGTGATAGCATAGCGGCAGACCAGTTAGACTGCTCCATGCGTTGTTACCTAGCTACGTTTTAGGAATAATAAAAGCAAAACAGTCCAACTTAGGTTTTTTTAATCTCAAATCTTTTTTGTGAGAGTGATGCCATGTTATTCAAAAAATTCGCTGTTGCTGCTGCTGTTGCTGCTACTTTAGCTTTCGTTGGTTGTTCTAAGAAAGAAGAAGCTCCTGCTGCTGCTTCTGAAGCTGTAGCTGCTGCTTCTGAAGCTACTGCTGCTGCTTCTGAAGCTGCTGTAGCTGTTGACGCTGCTGCTTCTGACGTTGCTGCTGCTGCTTCTGACGTTGCTGCTGCTGCTTCTGAAGCTTCTGCTGCACACTAATCTATATTCTAGATTAGATAAAAAAGAGGACATTTTGTCCTCTTTTTTTTATATCTAAATTTTGGTTTTCTAAGATTAAGCGGTCCTATATTGCTGCCCAAGAAACTATATAAAGCTATTTAAAATATAAAAAAAAGCAGATCAATCGATCTGCTCATTTCCAACGCGCTGTCTAAACTTCTGACCAGCTCTGAACGTAACTACACGGCGCGCAGAAATTGGAATTTCCTCGCCTGTCTTAGGGTTACGTCCTGGGCGTTCGCGTTTATCTCTTAACTCGAAATTACCAAAACCAGAAAGCTTAACCTGCTCCCCTGCAATAAGCGCTTGGCTAATCTCGTCGAAGAACAACTCGACCATTTGTTTTGCTTCACGGCGATTTAAGCTGGTTAACTCACTTAAATGATCAGCCATGTCTGCTTTAGTTAATGCTGTCATGAGGCCCTCAATGTCGCTTGATAAGTGTTTTCCAACACTTGGATTATATTGTCCATACCAGATTTAATTTCAGCATCTTCAAGCGTACGTGAAGGATGTTGCCATAATAATGCAAACGCTAATGAGCGCTTACCTTCTTCGACACCCTGCCCCGTATACACATCGAATAACCATGTAGAGTCTAAAAGCTCTCCACCAGTTTTTTCGATTAACTGCTGAATATCTCTAACATTTATATTATCAGAGATTAAAAGCGCAATATCACGTCTAATCGAAGGAAAACGTGATAATTCTGTAAAATTAGATACATAAGATTGCAAAACGGCTGCTTGATCAAGTTCAGCAACCCAAGTTGTGCTTAAATCTAGCTCATTTTCTAAAGATGGGTGTAGACGACCTAAGTAACCAATTGATTGTCCATCAACTAAAATTTCAGCAGACTGCCCTGGATGCAACCATGCACGCTCTGAACGTACATATTCAACTTTGACACGACCAGCAGCTAAAATCTCTTCAATCTCTCCTTTGAAGTCGAAGAAATCCATTGGTTGAGGCTTCACATGCCAAGATTCCGGTTGTTGCGAGCCAACGGCCACTAGAGCTAAAGTTGGAATCTGTTTTAGATCTTCAATACTCTTAGCATCTTGATAATCAAAACGAAGTCCTAATTCAAAGAAACGAACACGACTTTGTTGACGGTTGAGATTATATTGTACGCACGGGATTAAACTTGAAAGCAGAGTACTACGCATTGCAGCCAAATCACTTGAAATTGGATTTGCTAGCATTAACGGGTTTACTTGCGGGTTCAATTGTTTTTCAAGTTTTGCATCAGCAAAGCTAAAACTAATTGCTTCTTGATAGCCTAAAGTCACGATAGTTTGGCGTAACTCTGCAATTTCAAATCGGTCTTGATATTTAGCTAATTGAACATCCATGCTTGGTAAGCTAATTTGGATATTGTCATAACCATCAATACGTGCCACTTCTTCAATTAAGTCTTGATAAATAGCCATGTCATAGCGATGTGATGGAGGTACTACATTCCACTCACCTTCAGCTTTAACAGTTACTTCACATCCTAGTCGAGTTAAAGCATCTGCAATGAAATCAGCCGTCACTTGATATCCCAACAATTGGTCTACCTGAGCTTGTTTCAGTTCAATTTCTTCACGCTTTGGTAAAATTTCAGTTTTTTCTGCTACAGTAATTGGACCAAATTCACCACCTGCTAACTCTTGAATAAGCTGCGAAGCACGGTTCATCGCAATTAATGGCAACTCAAAATCCACACCACGTTCATAACGCTGTGAAGAATCAGTATGCAAGCCAAAACGACGAGCACGTCCAGCAATAGCAAGTGGCGCGAAGAATGCACTTTCTAGGAAAATGTCAGTTGTGTCATCAGTTACGCTTGATGCTAAACCACCCATAATTCCGGCAATTGCCAAAGCTTTCTGATCATCAGCAATCACCATTATATCTTCTTGCAACTCAACTTCTTGATCATTAAGAAGTTGTAGTTTTTCTTGTGGCTGAGCTTGACGCACATGTACAGTTCCTTCAATTTTAGCTAAATCGAAAGCATGCATTGGCTGACCCAGTTCCATAAGGACATAGTTCGTCACATCAACCAAAATACTGTGCGTGCGAATTCCTGAACGAGCTAAAGCCTGCTCCATCCACTCAGGAGTAGCAGCTTTTACATTAACGTTTTTAATTACACGTCCTAAGTAGCGTGGAGCACCTTCAGTGCTGATCACTACTTTCTTCTCATCAGCAATTGTCGCATCAACTGATTTGATTTCAGGTTCATTCATTTGCAGTTGGTTAATTACTGCAATTTCACGTGCGATACCACGGATACTGAAACAGTCACCACGGTTTGGTGTAATACTGATATCGATGACGTTATCATCAAGTTTTAGATATTCACGGATGTTTACCCCTACTGGAGCATCGGTAGGTAACTCAAGCAAACCATCGATTTTATCTTCAAGATCAATTTCAGAAGCACCACAAAGCATGCCTTGTGACTCAACTCCACGAAGTTTACCTTTTTTGATTTTGAAATCACCCGGTAATACAGCACCAATCGTTGCAACTGGAGCTTTCATGCCAGCACGAACATTCGGTGCCCCACAAACAATTTGTAAAGGCTCGCCCGAACCAATATTAACTGTCGTTACACGCAGACGGTCTGCATCAGGGTGTTGTTCAACTGTTAAAACTTCGCCGACCACGACGCCAGTAAATGGCTTGGCAACAGGTGCAAGTTCATCAACTTCAAGACCAAGCATCGTTAACTGATCAGACAATATCTCACTATCAATTGCTGGGTTAACCCATGTGCGTAACCAATTTTCACTAATCTTCATCTTTATAAACCTTTTTTAATCCTGAAAAATTGTTAGGCAAATTGGCGCAAGAAACGCACATCATTTTGATAGAACATACGCAAATCATTAATGCCATAACGCAACATTGCAAAACGCTCTACCCCTAAACCAAAAGCAAAGCCTTTGTATTTATCAGGATCAATACCCGCAGCACGCAATACATTTGGATGTACCATGCCACAGCCTAATACTTCTAACCAACGTCCACGCTCATCCATGATATCTACTTCTGCACTAGGCTCTGTAAATGGGAAATATGAAGGGCGGAAACGTACTTTTAAATCTTTCTCAAAAAATTCATTCAGTAGGTTAATCAATAAACCTTTTAATTCAGCAAAGCTTGTGTTCTCAGCAACATATAAACCTTCGATCTGATGGAACATTGGCGAATGCGTTTGATCCGAATCACAACGGTAAACACGGCCAGGGCACACGATACGAATTGGCGGCTCACTCGTTTCCATTGTACGGATCTGTACCCCAGAGGTATGCGTACGTAGTAGGTGAGTAGCATCAAAGTAGAAAGTATCGTGCATAGCACGTGCTGGATGGTGACCAGGAATATTTAATGCTTCGAAATTGTGATAGTCATCTTCAACTTCTGGACCAGTTGCAACTGTAAAACCAGCTTTAGTGAAGAACTGACAAATTCGCTCCTGTACCTGAGTAACAGGATGAACCGTACCAATACGTTGACCACGGCCCGGCAATGTAATATCAATCGTTTCACTTGCTAGCTTTTGTGCAAGTGCTGCCTGTTGTAGTGCCGCTTGACGCTCTGTTAATGCAGTATTAATTGTTTCTCGAACAGCATGAATCGCAGCACCTTGTACTTTGCGTTCTTCAGGGTCCATTTTCCCTAATGCTTTCGATTGTTCTGCAAGCTGGCTTTTTTTCCCTGTAAATTGCACACGCACCTGATCAAGTGCAACAAGGTCTTGAGCTGCTGCAATGGCAGCAAGCGCTTCTGTGGTCAGGGCTTCCAGTGACATATTAACTCTCAAAGCAACAAATTTAAAAAATATAATAAAACACTGCATTCTAACAGTTTTTCATCGAATTGATGAAGTTTATCCATCATGAAAAATGTATTAGGCAACAAAAAGATAAAACGTATAAGATAATAGTATCGTCAATGAGATCAACTATTATGGCGCTTAATCAGATTTGGAAACAACAACTTACGCTTGTGACATATGGTAATGAATACCTCCGTCAGAATTTAAGCTTTAACCAATGGCGACAACATCATATTTTCGACCATCATAGTTTTCAGTTTCGTGACTTAGCTTCTCAGCATTTACTCGCTCAACACTTCCAAGTTTGGCTAGAAGCGCTAAAAAAACAAGGCACCACTCAGCTCAGTTTACATTTATCAAGCCTTCTAAATGAAGAGCAAAATCCAAACAGCAACGTTGAGCTCTTACCTTATACTCATTTTATTGTGAGTCATCAAAATGATAAGAAATTTGCTTGGATTTTTGGCCATGAGCTTGCCGAATGGTATAACAATGATAATGAGTTTGAAGCCCCTGCCTCACAAACCTGTGAGCTTCGTTTAGAAACTTTCTGGCGTTTTGAACTCAATGAAAAATTATCAAAAAAAATTGAAGCTGATTTAAAAAATCCGCCATGGCAAGAAATAGCTGACTTCATGGATAGTGAATTATTTCGTAGTAAATATGCAGCAGGCTTTGAGGAACCAGAACTTCAAAATGCTCTTTTTGATGGTACGAACATTAAAAGCTTAGAGCCAAAACTTGCATTAATTCCAGAGAATTATCCCGCAGATTATGCCCATCAGCTTTTATCTCGTACTCAAGCATTAGCTGACTATTTAGAACAAAAGAAACGTATTGCAAATGATCCTTTGGGAGAAGAACTAGACCAGGAGCAACTCATCAATTTAAGAAACTTTACACAAAAAACTGATGATTTGTTTGCCAAGCTTATTGTGAAAGTTGCCAACCATTATCAGACAGCTCAGATGGTACCTGTAGTTAAAGCATCTCCATTTGAGCAATCAAATGAAAATCCACAGCATCTCAAGTCTCAGCACCATAAAGGCACTGGTTCAGGCGTTATTAAACTGGTTATTCTAACGATTATTATTTGTGCTTTAGCTTATTATTTTGGGCTTTAAAGATTAGAGTTCCCATTGATAAAATAACTCTGTTATTTCGGGGCCGAACTCAGGTAGTTCGGCTTCCCCAATTAATTTAGCTCCCATTTTTTCGTAGAAGAAACGACTTGGATTTTTATTAAAAACTTCTAAGCGAATAAAACTGTATCCTTGATTTAAAGCGCATTGGTAGAACTTTTGAAATAACTCACGTCCCATGCCTTGCTTTTGAACTTCTTTTAAAAGATAAAAAGCCATAATTTCAGCAATATTATTTTCTGGGTTTAAATAACCATCGAGAAAGCCTTTCACTGCCCCATTTTCAGTATAGACAAATAACTTATGATCAGGGCTTTTTGCTATTTCTTTCCATAATAACTCCTTATCTAGGATTTTAAGCTCATCTAATATTTCTTGCTTAATTATACCTGTATAGGTTTCTTTCCACCCCTGTACATGTACTTCTGCAATAGATAATGCATCCTTAAGTGATGCTATACGAATATCCATGTCATTTAATGATTTCAATTTACTTCCCTCACGTCACTACTTTTAAAGTGAAGCATTGATTGGTCTCACACCAACCTACTCAGTTAAAAGTAGCTCTCGAACATGCATTAAAGCAAAACCCAACAAATTTAGTCCTTGCCATAGAGATGGGTCTTGAATATGTGGATGGTCTTGCGCCATACCAATTCCCCAAATTTTATCGACTGGAGATGCTTCAACTAAAATACGGTCTTTCGTTGCTAATAAGAATTTTTTCAATTCAGGATGCTGAGAGAATTTAGCAAAGTTCGCCTGTACGACAATATCAAATCGTTTTCCTTGCCATATCTGTTCCTCATAATTACGTACTTTGCGACCTAGCTGTTTCGCCTCATTAGGATGTTTAACTTGCAAAATCCGTGCAAAAATTTCTTCATCATTAAATATTTTTGCTTTTTGTGCCATCATATAGTGCTCAGCAGTAAAGTACTCAACACCCTCAATTTCAAATTGCGCAGGAAACCACTGGCTAAAACAGCTTTTATCAACAATATCAACTTTCTTAGGAGTATGTCCCCAGAAATATAGATATTTGAACTGGTGACCTTGCTGTACTTTTTGAATTAAATCATTAAGAAATTTTTCGTCTTTCATCTTTTATCTCTGATTGTTATCTCTTTTTAAAATAGAACCGCTAAAAATAAAAAAGACCGCTAAAAAGCGGTCTTTCTTTGAATCTCTAAGCTTATGCAGCTAATGCACCTTTAGCTTTTTCAGCTAAAGCAGCAAATGCTACTGCATCATGCATAGCGATGTCAGCTAATACGCGACGGTCGATGATCACTTGAGCTTTTTTCAAGCCATCGATCATACGGCTGTAAGACAAACCGTTTTGACGAGCACCAGCATTGATACGCGCAATCCATAGAGCACGGAATTGACGTTTCTTTTGACGGCGGTCACGGTAAGCGTATTGACCAGCTTTGATTACCGCTTGGAACGCTACGCGGTAAACGCGTGAACGAGCACCGTAGTAACCTTTAGCGCGAGCAAGAATTTTTTTGTGACGACGATGAGCCACTACACCACGTTTTACACGAGCCATTTATAATCTCCTTAGATGTATGGGCACATACGACGAACTGAATTCATGTCAGAAACATGAACCATTACACAGCCGCGTAATTGACGGATACGTTTAGCAGATTTTTTGGTCAAAATGTGGCGCTTGAATGCTTGTTTGCGCTTAAAACCGTTTGCAGTCGCTTTGAAGCGTTTAGCTGCACCACGGCGAGTTTTTAACTTAGCCATAGTAACCTCTTTTGGGTACCTGTTCGGCACGATCGCACCATTGCAAAATCGACCTGCAGGTAAGGAAGCGCGTATTTTATAGCAACCTGAGCAAAATTAAAACTATTAGTTACTGTTTTTATGGTTGCAAGAAAGACTTTTCCAAATTCAACCGTGTCAGCAATATCAATAATAAATAAAGCGCCTGTGCTTTTTTCCATTTATAATACGATCAAATTATCAACATACGATATTCCTAATGCAGAAACATGATGCATTTGCTGCCTTACGCTACAGAGATTTCTCAATTGTTACGATTAATCAATTTTGCTTAACTTTAGCAATTCTGATTCAAGAAATTATTGTTGCCTACTCACTCTATCAAATCACCAAAGACCCTCTGACTCTAGGTTTAATTGGACTCGCAGAAGCCATTCCTTTTATTGCTCTTTCTCTTTGGGGTGGCTATTTTGCAGATAGATTTAATAAACAGATTATTATGAAGATCTGTTTATTTTTTTCGGTTCCTCTTCCTTTAGTGCTGTGGTCGTTGTTCCATCTGCATGGTTTAGGTCATATCAGCGTAAATTTCCTTTCTTGGGGTATTTATGCGGTTATTTTTGGCTTAGGTACAATTCGTGGTTTTTACAATCCTTCTGCAACATCTTTAAAACCATTTTTGATACCTCGTGAACTGTATGCAAATGGTGCAACATGGACGACGATCGGTTGGCAAAGTGGTGTAATTATCGGGCCAATGCTTGGTGGTTTCATGCTTGCCTATTTAGGCCGAGAAACAAGTCTATTTAGTGTTGCGGTTTTACTTGGTATTTGTTTCATCTTAATTAACCTATTGCATAAGCGTACTTTTCCTAAAATTGAAACTGCTAATGTTTTAGAAAGTTTAGGAGATGGTTTCCGTTTTATCTGGAAAACTAAAATTGTTCTTTGGGCAATTTCTCTTGATTTAGCTTCTGTTTTATTTGGTGGAGTCATCGCATTATTACCCATTTTTGCAGAAGACATCTTAAAGGTCGGTCCAGAAGGACTGGGATATTTGCGTGCGGCGCCATCTATTGGAGCGCTTGTCACTATGATTGCTCTAACTCGCTTTCCACCAACTCAGCATGCATGGCGTAACATGCTACTTGCTGTTGCAGGATTTGGTGTTTTCACGATTCTTTTCGCTTTCTCAAATAACATGTGGTTATCACTATTTGCGTTGGCTATGACAGGCGCTTGTGACAGTATTTCAGTTGTGGTTAGACAAACCATTTTGCAAATTTTTCCACCAGAAAATATGCGTGGTCGTGTTGCTGCCGTAAATGGCATGTTCGTTTCATCAAGTAATGAGCTTGGTGCATTTGAGTCAGGTTTAGCAGCCAAATATTTAGGAACGATTGCCGCGACTATTTTTGGTGGTTGTATGACACTTACAGTGGTCACCTTCTGTTGGCTAAAAACCAATGACCTATTTAAAGTCGATATTACAAAAAGCTCAGAAGACTAGTTAAACCATTTTAATAAAAGCATCTTCGGATGCTTTTATTTTAAATAAAACCTGTAATCACCCAATAAATAAAAATATAGCGTCCTGCTTTAGCAATCAAAACGATAATTAAAAAGCGCCAAAAATTTTCTTTAAATAAACCCGCAACTAAAGTAATTGGGTCACCAATCACAGGTGTCCAACTTAGAAGCAGCGAATAAAATCCATATTTATGATAAAAACGCTGAGCTTGTTCTAAACGTTTTTCAGAAACTGGGAACCACTTTTTGTGTTTAAACTGCTCTATTTTTAAACCAAGCCACCAGTTCACACACGAGCCCAGTACATTTCCCAAAGTAGCGATAGAAATTAGAAGGAAAGCAGAATATTCTTTTTTTAATAATAAAGTGGCGAGCACAGCCTCTGATTGTAATGGTAATAATGTAGCCGCCCCAAACGCGCTCAAAAAAAGTAAAAAGTAACTTAGCATATTAAATTAGACCAAATCACCTTTCACTTTATTCATTACGCTACCAATAAAATTTAAATAACTTTAATTGATAGTGCTTTTTGTACCGCAGGTCGTGCCGTCAAGCGGACAATATATTCTTGCACATAAGGATAATCCTCTAGTTGAATACCCTGCCATTCATAGCGCAAAATCCAAGGTAAAATTGCCATATCAGCAATCGAGTATTCACCTGCAACAAACTTCTGGCCAATGAGCTGCTTATTCAGCACACCATATAAGCGCTTAGTCTCATTTACATAACGGTCTATAGCGTATGGAATTTTTTCTGGTGCAAAGCGATTAAAATGATGATTCTGCCCTAGCATAGGCCCTAGCCCACCCATTTGCCACATGAGCCATTGTTCAACTTCAACTCGCTCTTGCTCATCAGTTGGATAAAATAATCCAGTTTTTCGACCTAGATATTGCAGGATCGCACCTGATTCAAATATTGAAATTGGCTCACCACGAGGTCCATCTTGGTCAACAATTGCCGGAATTTTATTATTTGGAGAAATTCTCAGAAAGTCTGGTTGAAATTGATCATTTTCTAAAATATTTATTGGGTAAAGAGTGTAGTCCAGTCCCATTTCTTCTAAGGCAATTGTGATTTTATGTCCATTGGGAGTTCCCCAATAATATAGATCAATCATTCTATTTTCCTATTCATCGTTATCATGACTGCGTCTTGCGTTATAGCATGTTTTAAGAGGGACGATGAGATTTCCAACACTAAAAAATACATAAAATTCAAGAATTGAATTTCTTTTAAAAGATATAGCAATTGTCTTAAATAAAACTGAACAGAGAAAATTAAATCATCTTTTTTTATTATGATAAGGATATAAAAAAGCACTGCTTTTGCAGTGCTTTTTTTGAGTATTACTTTTTCTTTTTAGGTCCAAGTAACATACCCATTTGACGGCCTTCCATTTTAGGTGCTTGTTCCACAACCCCAAACTCAGCAACATCAGCTTCAATCTTTTGTAATTGAGCTAAGCCAAGTTGTTGGTGAGCCATTTCACGACCACGGAAACGTAAAGTGATTTTCACTTTGTTTCCTTCTTCAAGGAATTTCAAAATAGCACGAAGCTTAACTTGATAATCACCAACATCAGTTGCAGGGCGCAGTTTGATTTCCTTCACTTGCACTTGATGCTGTTTTTTCTTCGCATCTTTTTGCTTCTGCTTAAGGTCAAACAAGTGCTTGTTGTAATCCATAATTTTACAAACAGGCGGCTCGGCGTTTGCAACGATCTCAACTAGGTCAAGATCTGCCTCTTCAGCAGCGCGCAGTGCTTCATTTAATGAAACAATTCCTTTTTGCTCACCATCAGCACCAACGAGGCGTACTTCTTTTGCACGGATCTCGTCGTTAATTGCTGGACGGTTGCTTTTTGCACCTTGTTGTTGGTTACGGTCAGGCTGTTTAATCTTTCTTACTCCACAATATACCGGCCACGTTCGGCGACGGCAGACTTCACTAAGTCAATGAATGCATCTACTGACATAGTACCTAAATTTTTTCCTGAGCGGGTACGCACATTCACTGTACCTTCTTCAACTTCTCGATCACCAAGAACTAATAGGTAAGGAATACGCTCTAGAGTACGCTCACGAATCTTAAATCCGATTTTTTCATTTCTCAAGTCAGAAATAGCACGAAGGCCATTTTCTTTGAGTTTTGCTACGACTTTCTCACAAGCTTCAGCTTGAGAGTCCGTAATATTCATGACACATGCTTGTAACGGCGACAACCAAGGTGGCATGAAACCAGCGTAGTGTTCAATTAGTATACCAATAAAACGCTCAAAACTGCCAAGAATTGCACGATGCAACATTACAGGCTGATCACGATCATTGTCTTCAGTCACATAAGACGCATCTAAACGTTCTGGTAAGTTAAAGTCACACTGAATAGTACCACACTGCCATACACGTCCGAGACAGTCTTTCAATGAGAATTCAATTTTCGGACCGTAGAACGCGCCTTCACCAGGTTGTAATTCCCATTCGAGACCCGCTGCATCTAAAGCATCTGCTAAAGATTTTTCAGCCATATCCCAAAGCGCATCATCACCTACACGTTTTTCTGGACGTGTAGAAAGTTTCATTTGCACTTCTTCAAAGCCAAAATCTTTATAAACTTCTAAAGTCAGCTTAATAAAGTCTGCGACTTCCTGGCCGATCTGTTCTTTAGTACAGAAAATATGTGCATCATCTTGTGTAAAGCCACGTACACGCATAATGCCGTGTAAAGAACCTGATGGTTCGTTACGATGACAAGAACCAAACTCTGCTAAACGAATCGGTAGATCACGGTAAGACTTCAAACCTTGGTTGAAAACTTGCACGTGACATGGGCAGTTCATTGGCTTAACTGCATAGTTACGATTCTCAGAATGAGTCGTAAACATGTTGTCAGCATAGTTCGCCGCATGTCCTGATTTTTCCCACAATGTAAAGTCTACAATTTGTGGTGTTTTAATCTCAAGGTAACCGTTGTCTTGCTGAACTTTACGCATGTATTGTTCAAGTACTTGGTAAATAGTCCAGCCATTTGGATGCCAGAACACCATACCCGGTGCTTCTTCTTGCATATGGAACAAATCTAAAGCTTTACCAATTTTACGATGGTCACGCTTTTCAGCTTCTTCGATACGTTTGATATATGCAGCGAGCTGTTTTTTGTCTGCCCAAGCTGTACCATAAATACGTTGAAGCTGTTCGTTCTTCGCATCACCACGCCAGTATGCACCAGAGATTTTAGTGAGCTTGAACGATTTTAAGAATTTGGTATTCGGTACGTGTGGACCACGACACATATCCAAATAATCTTGATGGTAGTACAAGCCCATTTGTGTTTCTTCAGGCATGTCTGCAATCAAGCGTAATTTATATTCTTCGCCACGCGCAGTAAATTCAGCAATAACTTCATCACGTGGTGTCATTTTTTTAACGACATCATAATCTTGATCGATGAGCTTTTTCATGCGCTCTTCGATAGCTGCCATATCATCCAAAGTAAAAGGACGTGGCATCCAGATGTCGTAGTAAAAACCTTCTTCAATGACTGGACCAATCACCATCTTGGCTTCCGGGAAAAGCTGTTTAACAGCATGCCCTACAAGGTGTGCACAAGAGTGGCGAATAATTTCAAGACCTTCCTCATCTTTTGGAGTGATAATTTGTAAGGTCGAATCTTCGGTAATTAAGTCACATGCATCAACTAAGCGATCATTTACACGGCCAGCAACAGTATTTTTTGCTAGACCAGGCCCAATACTTTGGGCAACTTCCATAACAGATACAGCGTGATCAAAACTCTTTTGATCGCCATTTGGCAATGTGATAATTGGCATAAAAAAATCCTTAAGGAGTGATGCCCTATACGAAGGAGCATTTCACCGCGAGATTATGATCGAGGCGAACCTCAAAATATAAAAACGGTGTAAATCAAAGTTAAAAAACCTGAAAGATTTTACACTTGTTCAAGCAATGTGAAAACCTTTGAGTCCATAAAATCATAAATACATTTTGCTTATCGCGTAAACAGCAATAAATGACTTAAAAAATATATTGAGATGATTTTTAAACATGTTTAACACAAGTGGTTTAAGATGAAGAAAATAGCATTTCTGCTCATTTTTTGACTGGAGGGTATCGCTCTTTAAGACTAAAGCATAGATGCTTTGATTAATATTAAATCATATGTTCAAAGAATGAATTAAAAATAGAACACGGAGTTGTTTCACATGGTTAGTGCTTATGATGAGTTACCACGCACACCCGCAAACTTTGTTGCGTTATCACCTCTACGCTACCTAGAGCGTGCGGCTTATATTTACCCAGATCAAGCTTCGATTATTCATGGTAAGCGCCAAATTTCATGGAAAGAAACTTATCAACGCTGCTGTCAATTTGCATCTCAGCTCAAGCAACTGGGAATTGAGAAAAATGATACGGTATCAGTCTTATTGCCAAATATTCCAGCCATGATTGAAGCACATTTTGCAGTTCCTATGGCTGGTGCGGTACTCAATACTCTCAATACACGTTTAGATGCAAAAACAATCGCTTTCATGTTGGAACATGCAGAAAGTAAAGTGCTGTTGGTTGACCCTGAATTTGTGAATTTGGCAAGAGAAGCCCTCTCACTTATTCCTAACCAGCACATTATTGTAATTGATGTAGCCGATACAGAATATGAAGGTGAAAATCAGTTTTTAGGTTCTTTTGAATATGAAGAATGGATCGCTCAAGGCGACATTAACTTCTCTTGGCATTTACCAGAAGATGAATGGGATGCGATTAGCTTAAATTACACATCTGGAACTACAGGTAATCCTAAAGGTGTGGTCTATCATCATCGTGGGGCTTATCTTAATGCTGCAAGCAATATCTTGGCTTGTGGAATGAAACCGCGTGCTGTGTATTTATGGACACTACCCCTCTTTCATTGTAATGGCTGGTGTTTTGCGTGGAGCATAGCAGCAAGTGGTGGAACCAATATTTGTTTACGCAAAGTCGATCCAGAATTAGTCATGCAATTGATTGCAGCCCATAAAGTTGATTATTTCTGTGGTGCGCCTATTGTTCTTTCAATGATTCTTAACTTACCTAAAGAAAAACAAACCAGCTTTGATCATCATGTTGAAGTCATGGTTGCTGGGGCAGCTCCACCTGTTGCCATTATTGAAGGGATGCGAAACATGGGGATTAACGTAAACCATGTATATGGCTTAACAGAAACTTATGGGCCTTCTGCCCTATGTGCTTCTCAATCTGGATGGAATGAACTATCAATTGCTGAACAAGCCCAACTTCATTCCCGTCAAGGTGTACCCTACCCGTTGCAAGACAGCATGCGTGTGTTAGATCCCGAGACTATGGAACCTGTGCCTAATGATGGTCAAACCATGGGAGAAATCATGTTCCGTGGCAATATTGTCATGAAAGGCTATTTAAAGAACCCTAAAGCAACTCAAGAAGCCTTTGCTGGCGGATGGTTTCACACAGGTGACCTAGCCGTTTGCCACCCAGATGGTTATGCAAAAATTACTGATCGTTCGAAAGACATTATTATTTCTGGTGGAGAAAACATTTCATCTTTAGAAGTAGAAGATGTGTTGTATAAACATCCTGCTGTATTAACCGCTGCGGTAGTCGCTAAACCCGATGCACGTTGGCAAGAAGTACCATGCGCGTTTATTGAATTAAAGATGGGTACTACAGCAACACCTGAAGAAATTATTGCACACTGCCAAAAAGAATTAGCGCGCTTTAAAGTGCCTAAAGATGTGGTTATTACAGAAATTCCAAAAACATCGACAGGTAAATTACAGAAATTCATTTTGCGTGAATGGGCAAAAGAACGGGCTGAAAATGTATAAATAAAAAAGCGACGCCTTGAGCGTCGCTTTTTATGGAAGAGTATTTAGCCTTGATCAGACAATAAAGCAATTTGCTGTACATAGTTTACAAATTTACCTTTTGATGCCTCAAGCTCTGCTTCACTCACTTGTTGACTCTTATCACGGTTGATTCTCAACACATGCTGACGCAAGGTGTGACGCTCCGATGCATTATAAATTTTACTAAATTCATTAATTGCAGGGTCACCTTGTTCGATCATACGATCAACCCAACGCATCAATTGAGCCTGCTTTTTTGCACCTTGCTGCGGAGTTAAATAAGACAAAATAACGGTCTCATCTTCATTACGCAATAATTTACCAATACGTTGAAACTGACGACGACGAGCTTCAAAAGAACTAATGTTCTGTACTTCCATTAACGCATCAATTAAACGTTCATCAACTGGGAGTTTTTGAATCTGTTTAACAGAAAGTTGTGCTAATTGCTCACCTAAAGCAGCCATACGTTGAACTGCTTTTTTCTGTTCTGTTTTACTTGCACGTCCTTCTAAAGAGCCAAAATCTTCTTCAGTATAACGTTGGGGACGACGTGCCACGATTAATCTGCCTCATAAAATTTTGCGGCGAATAACGCCTGTACTTCATTTAATGCCTGCTCTTCGTCGGTACCATCAATGACCAATCGCAAAGTGGTCCCTTTACCTGCACCTAACATCAGCAAAGACATAATATTTTTTGCATCTACTAAATGATCGCCTTTTCCAATTTGGATCGACGAACGAAATTTTGTAGTGACCTCTATCAGTTTTCCTGATGCACGAGCATGTAAACCGAGTTTATTAATTACATCAACAGTTGTGTCTATCATGACCAGTGCTTCATTTCTCTGTGTAAGACCTGAACAGACCATTCTGCCTCAAGTGCTTGTTTTAGTCTATCTACGATATAAACGGAACGATGTTGACCGCCAGTACAACCAATAGAAATCGTCATATAGTGACGATGTCCTTCAGCAAATGCTGGAAGCCATTTTTTTAAGAAGTGAAGAATATCATCAAACATTTCGTTTGCTTGCGGACTTGCTTCTAAAAATTGTCTTACTGGCTCATCCAAACCAGAAAAACGTCTCAATTCTAAATCCCAATGCGGATTTGGTAAATGCCGTACATCAAAAACATAATCAGCATCTAAAGGAATGCCATGTTTATATCCAAATGACTGCAATATCACGATAAGCTTATCCGACTGCCCCAATTTAGACAGTAAAATATGCTTTAAATCATGAACACTTTTATCCGTTGTATCAATATGAACCGTAGCGCGGAACTGAATTGGCAGCAGTAACTGCTTTTCTTCATGAATACATTGCAACAGACTTTTAAAACGATTGGCCAATGGATGGGGACGACGCGATGCACTAAAACGTGCAATCAAATCCTGATCTTGCGTAGTCAAATAAATCACATCAACTGTGCCATGTTTTTGTAGTTGCTCAAAAACATGGTCGAACTCTTGCATATCTGCACGAGTGCTTCGAACATCCACACCTAATGCCAACTGCTCTAGATTATTTTCATGATCTAGCTTTGCCACAATTTCGGGCAGCAATGCCAAAGGCAAATTATCAATACAGTAATAGCCCAAATCTTCTAACACTTGGAGAGCCGAAGATTTTCCTGAACCAGACTGTCCTGTCACGATAAGTATACGCTTCATGGCATGGCTGTCCTTTGATCTGTTTATTGGGGTGTAAAGGCAACTTCTAAATTATCAATCAAACGAGTTGCACCTAATTTTGCCGCGATGAACAACACAATATCACGATCAAACTGAGTAGCAGGTAACAGATTTGACTGACGAGCTTCGACATAATCCACAACAAACCCATTATCTGTCAACTGAGTTTTGATATCTTCTAAAACTTGTTGTAGATCTTTGCCTTGATGTAACTGCTGCTCAGCTTGCTTTAAACTTTGATAAATAACCGGAGCGACCTGGCGTTGCTCTGGACTTAAATAACCATTTCTTGAACTAAGAGCTAAGCCATCTGCTGCACGAACAATTGGCACACCAATTACTTCTAGAGGGATATTTAAGTCTTGTACAAACTGACGAATCACTGCTAACTGCTGGTAATCTTTTTGACCAAAGAAAGCATAGTTGGGTTGCACAATATTAAAGAGTTTAGTAACCACCAAAGCTACGCCATCAAAATGCCCAGGACGTGAACTACCACATAAAGCATCAGTAATTTGACTGACACTTATATTGGTTAAACGTGGCTGAGTACCATACATTTGCTCAACTGATGGTGCAAAAATAATGTCACAACCAACATCGGCTAATAGACGACTATCTTGTTCTAAAGTACGAGGATAGTTATCAAAATCTTCACCCGGTCCAAATTGGGTTGGATTTACGAAGATACTAACAACCACAACATCACATAACTTTTTCGCTTCACGAACAAGTGTGAGATGGCCTTCATGTAGATTTCCCATTGTTGGGACAAAACCAATAATTTTACGCGCAGCTCTAGCAGGATTTAAAGATGCTGCAAGACCTTGTATGGTGGTTTCTGTTTTCATGAATTACAGCTCAACGTGGAAAGTATGTTCTTTGGCTGGAAATGACTGGTCCTGCACAGCAGCATGAAAAGCTTTAAAAGCGTCTAAAATGGCAGTTTCACCAGATTGTTCTTTCATAAAGTTACGGACAAAACGCGCAACTCGACCAAAAGTTAAACCAAGCATGTCCTGTACTACAAGTACCTGACCATCAGTCGCATTACCCGCACCAATACCAATCACAGGTGTATTTGGAAATAGTTCAGCAATTTCTTGTCCCAACTGAGCAGGAACACATTCAAGCAATAGAACTGCCGCACCTGCTTCAACCACTGCCGTACAGTCAGCAATAAGTTGATCAGCTGCTTCACGTGTTTTAGCTTGTAATTTGTAACCGCCAAATACGTGTACAGATTGAGGAGTTAAACCTAAATGTACGCACACAGGGACACCATTACGAGTTAACACTTGTACAGTTTCACTTAGCCAAGCGCCGCCTTCGATTTTGATCATCTGGGCACCAGCTTGCATAACTGTTCTTGCGTTTTGCAAAGCATCATTTAAGGTGGCATAACTCATAAATGGTAAGTCAGTCATAATCAAAGCATGCTGGTTACCACGACGCACCGCCGCCGTATGATAAGCCATGTCCTCAACAGTTACAGGTAAAGTTGAGTCACGACCTTGAATTGCCATTCCAAGAGAATCACCAATTAAGATTGTATCAATTTCAGCAAGTTCCATTGCTTTTGCCATACTCGCATCGTAACAAGTTAGACAAGAGAACTTACGTCCTTCGGCTTTAAATTTTCTTAAGTCACTTAGACTAATCATGATGGTATCCTCTACAGGAGTTTGCAGAACGTAATAAGTCAGGTTTTAAGCCCAAGACTCATCAGCAAGTACAGTCAGCGTGGGCTGCTGTATGAGTTCTAAATTTTTAAGTGGCTGATCATTAATATGTAAATCAGCGTCTAAATCTAATAAAGGAATTACAACGAAATCTCGCTCTAGAATTCCAATGTGTGGCACAGTTAAGCGCTCATTTTGAATTTTTTCATCACCGTATATAAGCAAATCCAGATCTAAGGTACGCTCTCCCCAACGACGAAGGCGTACACGACCAGCTTCTTGCTCAAATCGCTGTAACTGGTCTAACAAATCTAAAGGCATGAGATCCGTATTTAGCTCTGCAACTGCATTTAAATAATTTGGTTGATCTTGAGGTCCCATAGGTGGACTTTGATAAAGTTTAGAAACTTTCACTCCACCTAAAGTTTTAAGCTTAGCAATGGCTTCAGATAAGATTTGGCGCGAATCACCCAAATTACTTCCTAAACCAATATAGGTCTTCGTTGTCATTGCGTTGGCCCAAAAATAACTTGGCTTAAATCGCGTTGTACTCGCTTACGCTTCAAAATCGGATGGTCGCTCATCACCCCAGCTTCTGAAGCAGAGGCTTTTTCAACGAAACGACCCATCGATTGTTCTTGTCGAGCACGTTCTTTTTTCCCACGACGGCTGCGTGGTTCAGGAATATCAACCAAAGGTTCGATTTCCGTCTCAACTTTATTGTTTTCAACAGGTTCAGCAACAGCTTTACGACGGTTTCTAGCCTTCTGACGATTGTACTGGCTAATCGCAGCTTCTTTTTCGTCATTCGACATTTCTTGGTAGGCTTCCCACCAGCTTCCCATTCCTTGCGTGGTGTCATCACCTGACTTTTCACGAAGTAACAAGAAGTCAAAACCAGCACGGAAACGCGCGTGTCCAGCTAATGCTTCAATTTGCTGTGGTTTCGGATTAAGCAAACGGGTCTGCATTTCCCAAACTTCACGAATAAAAGTTTCTGCAAAACGAGGAATCACAGTGCGTGTTGCCTGACGTTTTAAGACATCTAAACCAGCTTGTGCACGCGCTTCAGCTGGTACCACACCTTTAGATAAATAAAATTCACAACGCTCTAAAAATGGTTGCCACAATAAGACTGCATAGAAAAATGCAGGGTTAATTGTTTTACCCACTTGAATACGCTGATCTGTATTCTTTGCTGCTCTTAGAATAAATGGAGTGAGGTTAGGCTGAATATCGGCAAAGAGCTGTTTCCAAACACCAAACTCAATCAACATTGGCAAAACACGCGCCAAATGTCCCATTGTAAAGAGCTTCTGAGATTCATCATATAAACGATGCGGAGAAACATCACGCAATAGTTGCGTCATCTCTACATCAAATATATCGAGAATATCTGAATCAATTTTGAAATTTAACTTGGCTGCAAAACGTAAAGTTCGTAGCATACGCACAGGGTCTTCTTCGAAGCGCTGTGCCGGATCGCCCAATAAACGTAGGGTTTTATTTTTTACATCGTCAATTGCTTTGCAGAAATCAAGCACAATACTCTTACGCGGTTGGTAATATAGCGTATTGATTGAAAAGTCACGGCGAGCAAAGTCTTGTTCGATGGTTCCCCAGTTATTGTCACGTAAAATCATGCCTGAAGCACTAGTGACTGCTTTTTTTGGAGGAGCACGGAAAGTTGCAACTTCAATAAGCTCACGCCCTGAATAGACATGTGCTAATTCAAATCGACGGCCAATGATTCGACAGCGTCGACCAAAAACTTCTTTAATCTGGGAAGGTGTTGCATTAGTGACTGCATCGAAATCTTTAGGATTAAGCCCTAGCATTAAATCACGGACACCACCCCCAACAATATAAGCTTCATAGCCAGCTTTAGTCAGGCTATCGATCACATCTAAAATCGAAGAAGGAAGTTGGGCTGTGGACAAACCACATTTTGACGCTCGCAAGGTTTGCAAAAGACGCTGTCTCCTACGTCAGGACGTAAATAACAAGTTGTCGCTAATCATAGCTCTAACGCACACAAAGGGCAATTTGATTCTCTGTAGTTTGCGCATGAAATGATAATTGACAGACAGATGATTTATAAAGTCAAACGCGTTTTATTCTTTTCAAAAATGGCTGGACCAATGCCCTTTACGTTTTTAAATTCATCAATATTTTTAAAGCCACCATTCTTTTGACGGTATTCCACAATTGCCTGAGCCTTTTTCTCACCAATACCTTTTAGCTTTTGGAGCTCATCAATATTGGCTTGATTCAAGTGAATTTGCCCTGACGAATCAGTCATAACTGAATTTTTTGGACTGTTAGAATGAGCGGAGCGCTGCATGCTCAACTTCTGATCATACCTCTGCTGTTTAGCCTTCCACTCCTTAAAATTTTGGTCAAAAGATTGAGCCTGAACTAGCGTTGATGAGATCAGGCTCCAAAATAAAACAATGAAAATGTTGTGCTTATTCTTCCAAAGATTCATGCTGAGCTGCATGTGTTTTTTCCCCTAACTTTAACTGCCGCTTTGCCTGATTCCACAATTCATCCATTTCAGACAAGGTCATGTCCTCTAATGTTCTTTGCTGTTTTTGCGCTTGATCTTCAATAAAAGCAAAACGGCTTCTAAATTTATGTATTGTCGATAAAAGTGATGTTTCACTTGAAATCGCAAGTTTACGTCCAACATTGACTAATGAAAACAGGCAATCTCCAAATTCGTCTTGAATTTCATCAATATTTTGATTTTTTAGGGCCTGCTTAAACTCATCCAACTCTTCTTCTAGTTTTTCATAGGCATCTTCTACCGTTTCGAAATCAAACCCAACCTTAGCTACATTTGTTTGAATTTCTTGTGCCTGTAACAATGCTGGCCCATGCTTTATTTCATCTAATCTTGATTGCGGCTTGCCTTGTTTTTCTTGTTGTTTAATTTGTTTCCAAAGCTCACTTACTTGTTCTGGGCTTAAATTATTAAATTGATCTGCCTGAAAAACATGTGGATGGCGGCGTATTAACTTTTCACTTATTGCCTCAACAACATCTTGAAAGTTAAAAGCGCCTTGCTCACTAAACATTTGTGATTGAAACACAACTTGTAATAACAAATCGCCTAGTTCATTTCTAATTTCATTAATATCGCCATGGCGGATGGCCGCCTCGACTTCATATGCTTCTTCAATCGCATATTTAGTCAGTGACATTGGGGTTTGTTGTTGATCCCACGGACATTTTTCACGTAACTCTTGCATGATTTTAAGCAATTTATCCATGGTAACCCTCAAGTTTAAAAAGTCGGTCAGTCAAACTAAGATTTTAATTTGTTATGATCAAAATCAAAGCGATTAAATCAGTCGCACTATTGTACTGACAAAGAGAAAAAAGATGAGATACAGTATTCTGATTAGTGGTGCCGCTCAAGGTATTGGGGCTGAAATTGCACGCGTATTCTACAAACAAGGATATAAAGTAGGCATTTATGATATTAATGAATCGCTTGCTCAGGAACTAGCAAATGACTTAGGGCCAAATGCCCGTGCCGGCTATCTAGATGTAAGTGACTACAGCCAGTGGCAACACATATTAAAAGAATTTACCGAATGGGCTGGTGAACTTAATATTTTGGTAAATAATGCAGGTATTTTATATTCTGGCGCGTTTGAAACGACTGATATTAAAGCTCATCAAAGAACAATAAATATTAATGTAAACGGCGTAATCAATGGCTGTCACGCTGCTCTCCCTTACTTAAAGCAAGCGTCTTTTGCACGTGTTATCAACCTCTCTTCGGCTTCTGCAATTTATGGGCAAGCTGATTTGATTTCTTATTCTGCTAGTAAATTTGCAGTTCGTGGAATTACTGAAGGTTTAGATGTGGAATGGAAAAAATATGGTATCCGTGTTTTAGATGTGATGCCGCTATTTGTCCAAACTGCAATGGTTAACAATATGGATGCAGGCACCATTCAGAATATGGGGATAGATTTAACCCCAAATGATATTGCTCAGCAGGTGCTTACGCTTGTAGAGAAAAAGGCTCATTTTTGGACACCTACCCACACTCCAGTGGGTATAAAAACCAAACTGCTTTATCAACTATCAACGTTGAGCCCTCAGTTTCTAAATCGACTCACTAATATTTATTTATCTAGAAAGTAATTTGCAATAAAAAGACTGTCATTTGACAGCCTTTTTACTTAATTTATTAAACGCCTTGAATCATGCGTCGAGCACTAATAATTCCCGGTTGTTGCTCTAGGCGAGCCAATAAGCGAGAAAGCTGCGCTAAACCTTTAACCTCAATGAGCAACTTCATATTAGCAATACCATCTGCCTCAGAAATTGTATTAACCTGACGAATATTGATTTGGTCAGAGAAAATCACTTGAGTTAAGTCTTTAAGCAGACCACGACGATCATAAGCTTCCACCACAATCTGAACGCTTTGACCACGTGTTGGCTGCATTTCCCAATCAGCTTCAACAGCACGCTCTGGCTCTTGCTTAATCATACGCTGATAGTCAGAGCAAATGACTTTATGGATGCTGACACCACGGTTCAAAGTAATATATCCAGCGATTGATTCACCATGCACCGGCTGACAGCACTGAGCGATATGCAGTTCTACATTATCTAAACCATCAATTAAAATGCCATGTGCTGATAGCGTATGGCTGGCACGTGGATTTAATGTTGGTTTAAGTACTAGTTCAGGCTCATCCTGATCTAGATGCATTTGGCGATTCACCTGATTAATCAGGGCATGTAAGCTAATATCGCCACTGACCAGATTCACCAAAATGTCGTCGCCAGTCTTCACATTAAAATGTGATGAATAATCGTTTAGGTCGATACTTTTTGGGTGAATCGCAAGACGAGCTAACTCTTTATTAAGCAGTTCTCGGCCTACTTCAAGATTCTTACTACGGTCTTGCTGTCTAAACCAATGACGCAGCTTGTCACGTGCACGAGAGGTTTTAATATAACCCAGAGAGTTCACCAACCAGTCACGGTTTGGTTCACGATCTTTTTTAGTTAAAATTTCAACCTGTTCACCCGTTTTTAAAGTATAGGTAAGTGGCACATAACGCTGGTTGACCCGCGCTGCATAACACTTATTCCCTACTTCTGTATGCACATGATAGGCAAAATCTAAAACTGTTGAGCCACGCGGCAATTCCTTAATATCACCATCACGACTGAAAACATAAATCTTCTCAAAGCCTTCAAAGTCTTGTAACTGTTCAAAGCCTTCTGTTTCATCTTCGTTTTGGTGTACCGTCGTTTCATTACGCTCTTGATAATGTTCTAAAACGGCACGCAATGAATGCAAACGATGGTTAAAGGAATGGTCGGTATTCTTTGACCCTTCTTTATAGTTAAAGTGTGAACATACGCCTAACTCTGCTTCATCATGCATCTCATGAGTACGAATTTGCACTTCAAGAGATTTGTTTTCAGCAATTACAGCTGTATGCAAAGAACGATAACCATTGGCTTTCGGGTTGGTAATATAGTCATCAAACTGATGCGGAATATGGCGCCAGATTTGATGTACGATACCTAAAGAGTGGTAACACTCTGGCACACTATTGACCAACACACGCAAAGCACGAATGTCATAAAGTTGGTCGAAGCTCAGATTTTTGCTCTTCATTTTTCGATAAATCGAATAAATGTGTTTTGCACGCCCTGTAATTTCAGCTTCAATGCCGTAAGACGCTAACTCATTTTTCAAACGGTCAATGACGAACTGAATGTAATGCTCACGCTCTAAACGCTTTTCATTGAGTAATGAAGCAATCTCTTTATAGCGATCTGGAGCCAAATAGCGAAACGCTAGATCTTCAAGTTCCCATTTAAGCTGAGCAATACCAAGTCGATGTGCCAACGGCGAATAAATAGTAAGAATTTCACGCGCTACACGTTCTTGGCGTTCACGAGAGGAATTTGCAAGCTCTCGCAAAGAATAAGTACGTTCAGCAAGTTTAATTAAAACAACACGAACATCTTCGGTCACCGAAATCAGCATTTTATAAATGCCGCTTAAATGTTCTCGTTGATTATTATTAAAGTGATCTTCTAAACGTTTATTTTTTTCAATAAGTTCTGAGAGTTTACCCATTGCCAAAGTACCTTTGACAAGGTTGTAAACTTGCTCCCCGAATTTCTGTTTTACTTCTTCTATATCGGTAATGCCTTCACGCACACTACGATAAAGCATTGCTGCTGATAAAGTATCTTCATCTACATGGAGATGTGCCAGAATGTCGGCCATTCCAACGCCTGTAGCAAAAGTATTGGAGCGATGATTAACCGTTGAATCTAACTCTTTTTGCAGGGTTAAATGAGCGACTTTTTCAAGTTGTTCAAGCTCCGCCCCATCTAATATTTCACGCACCCGATCCAACCATGAGGCTAAACCGATTTGCGTTTCGGCGGCATGCTCTACAGTCGTTTCCTCTGACAACTCGGTTAGTTGTTCAGGTAACTGTTCACGTACTGTGACCATACCATTCTCCTCAATATGTAACTCATGTTTTTAATCGTTTATCTCTTGAATTTTTTCAAATAGTGCAATGGATTCAACATGTTCGGTATGCGTAAACATGTCCATCACTGCTGCTTTTTTTAACTGGTAACCATATTGGACCAAAACACCCGCATCCCTTGCCAGTGTAGCTGGATTACATGATACATAAACGATTCTTTTTGCTCCAAAATTTGATACATACTGCATAATTTCATATGCACCAGCACGAGGAGGATCAATCAATAATGCATCAAATCCTTGATTTGCCCAAGAATGATGCGAAAAATCTTTTGTTAAATCTTGTGAAAAGAAGGTTGCTTGCACCAAACTATTGCATTTCGCATTAGCTGTTGCTCGCTGCACCATTTCTTCACTCCCTTCAACACCGACAACCTGACCACTCTCACCAACACATCGTGCTAACGGGAGTGAGAAATTGCCCAAACCGCAAAATAGATCAAGTACCTTTTCACCTGGTTGCAACTGAAGCAATTCACATGCCAATTGAACCATCTGTTCATTTACTGTGGCATTGACCTGAGTAAAATCCAATGGCGAAAAAGCAAAATTTACATTAAACCTTTCTAAGGCATAGTGTAAACGTAAAGCACCTTGTTCATCATCAATACGACGAATGCTTTCAGGACCTTTAGGTTGCAAATACAACTGCCACCCTTTGTGTAACGCAAATTGCTTTAATTGGTTGACATCAGAATTGTTTAATTTTTCTACATGACGAACCAATAAAGAAATTTCATTATCACCTTTTGCTAATTCTACATGACCAATGTGCGCTTTGCCTTTTAGACTTTGGAGTAAAGTGCGTAACTCAGGCAGACTATTTGATAAGTTTTTATCCAAAACACTACAGCTATGAATCGAAGTTAGACGATTACTATGATGTTCACGAAAACCCATGATTAAGCGATCTGGTTTTGGCAAATAGCGCACGCCTATTCGAGCACGACGGCGATAATCGCTTTGTAAAGATCGAATTGGTTCTAGCCACAGTTCAGGTTGAATACCTGCAAAATGCTGTAAATGTGACTGGAGTACATTTTGTTTTAAACGGATTTGTTCATCAGGATGAATATGCTGCATGCTACATCCACCACAGATACCATAATGAGGACAAATTGCCTCGATACGATGTGCTGAAGGTTCTCCTAACAACTGCAACATTTCAGCTTCTTCAAGACGCTTCGTTTGATGGGTAATCCGAGCTTTTACAGTTTCTCCTGGCAATGCATAACGAATAAAAACTTTTTTGCCATGCTTATCTGCAGGGTGCTCAGGATGAGAACCATAATGCGCAATTCCACGCCCCTCATGAGAAAGTGTTTCAACCTGAAAAATATATTCAGGTTGTTGGAGGTTGCGAGATTTGGCTTGTTGTTTCAAAGAATGAACCTAAAAATCTGAAGAATTAAAATAGTGAGAAGTAAATTCGGTATGTTTCGAAGTACGTTCCCATACTTCAAGGAAATCGGCTTGCTGTGGCATAGTCTGTAAATATTCAATACTCGAACTAATCCAGTGGTTATGCTCATCTGAATTTAATTGACCTTTTAGTACCAACCAACGCAAATAAATAAACCACGTATTGAGCACATCCCCTTCACAATAGCTCGTCAATTTTAGCCACTGTTGATTACGAACATATTCAGGCACATGATAACCCGACTCACCACGCTTACCCGGCAAACCTAAAATACAGGCAATATCATCAAGCTTTTGAAAATTACGACCATTAAACATTGCCATCACGTCCATTAAATCTATATGGCGATGGTGATAACGGTTTTGGTAATTATTAAAACGCTTTTGGCTATCAATCTCACCTTGATCAAACAGACCGGGTGCAGAGAGCCCATGATACATAGCGCGAAAAAGGATAACTGGTAAATCAAATTGCGAACCATTCCAACTTACTAGAGTCGGATGGCGCTTATCAAAAATAGATAGAAATTTCTGCAAAATTTCTGCTTCAGAATATTGTTCTCGACTGAAAGAGAATAATCGAAAACCAGACTCATCGATCCATAAGCCAGAAATACAAACAATTTCATGTAAAGGCAAACGCTGAAAATCCATACCAGATTCTTGGCGACGGATTTTCGTCAATGCTTGCTCTACATCGGCCTCAGGTAAATCAAGATGATATAAATGCGCACCCGCTTTTAAATCAGTTAAAGTTTCAATATCAAAAACCAAGGTAGGGAAACGCATTATTTCTCTCAATTATGAGTTATCGTCCTGTACTGAAAACAGACCTGTAGACAAGTAGCGATCGCCACGGTCACAGATAATGCAAACAATAACAGCATCCGGATTTTCTTCTGCAATTTTGATTGATGCCCAAACTGCACCACCTGAAGATGTACCAGCACTAACACCTTCCATACGTGCTAATTTACGCATAGTTTTTTCAGCTTCAATTTGTGGAATATCAATAATACGATCCACACGGCTACTATCAAAAATAGTAGGCAAATATTCTTTTGGCCAACGGCGAATACCGGCAATACTTGATCCGTCTGCAGGCTGTAAACCAACAATTTGAATATCTGGGTTTTGTTCTTTTAAATATTTAGAAACACCCATAATGGTACCGGTTGTGCCCATTGAACTCACAAAATGGGTAATTTTACCGCCTGTTTGTTTCCAGATTTCAGGACCAGTCGTTAAATAATGAGCTTCAACATTATCAGGATTACCAAATTGATTTAAAACGTGACCTTTACCTTCCTTTTCCATTTGCAAGGCTAAATCACGTGCGCCTTCCATACCTTGCTGCGGTGTTACTTCAATCAGCTCTGCGCCATAAGCCAGCATCGCATCTTTACGCTCTTGGCTCATATTGTTCGGCATAATAAGTTTCATTTTATAGCCGCGCATTGCCGCAACCATAGCCAACGCAATACCTGTATTACCGCTGGTTGCTTCAATTAATGTATCACCCGGTTTAATTTGACCACGTTTTTCTGCCTGCATAATCATGTTATATGCAGGACGGTCTTTTACAGAACCTGCCGGATTATTACCTTCCAATTTTGCTAAAACTAACGCTTGCGTATGAGAAGCTAATCGCTGCAAACGAACTAGAGGAGTCTTACCTACATAGTGATCTAACAAAAATTCGTCAGCTAAAAAATCAGGTTGTGTATTACTCATGATCAACACCTATATCGAGGTGGGCCTATTGTATGAAAAAATGCTCGGTACTGCACCCATTTCAATATGCTTTTTCATGAAAGCGATTAAAGCTCGGTCATTTATAAAATGCCGTCTGTTTTAAAATAAAGCGTGATAAGATGCCGTACAGAGAGATAAATCTGATGTAGCCATGTCTAATTTCAATAAAACCTTATCGAAACGCTTACGTCTGAATCATGCATATGGGCAATTGATTGCTCTTATTTTTGTGCCCATTATGATTTTAACGTGTGTTGGTGCTTTTCTGGTTTTAACTGAAACCTCGCATTCAGTAAAACAACAACAGCTACATCATGCCTCAGCAATTTTAGCTCGCTATAATCAAATCGCACTAGATTTATACCACCTAGTTGAACTACAGCCCGATGAATATGACCATGCTCAGCACATCATGCAAAGCATGTTTAATGAAAAAAATCTAAAGCGTGCTGCTTTAATTGATAGTAATGGTCAGACTTATTTAAGTATCGGTTATCGAGACAATCGTTACTGGCCAAACTTTACTGAAAAAAATAATTTTTTTGGTCCAATCTCTTATAACCACAACAATATTTATGGACAGCGGATTAGCGACACACCCGGAAAAGCACCTGTCTGGCTTGTGATTGAAATGGATAATCAGCCACTAGAATTGGCACGTTACCGTATTTTGATTGCCCTCGTCATTACTGGCTTAATGACCTTACTGTTACTTTTACTTTGCTTGAATTTTTATTCGCGTCGCTGGATTGCGCCGATGTACGAAATTCGCATGCAGTTGCAACGTTTAAATGCAGACACGTTGGACCAGCATATGGTCATTAACAGTACGGGTGAATTGCGCTTATTACAGCGTGATATTGCAAACGTTGTTAAACGATTGCACTTTAGCTTTTTAGAGTTAAAAGAACACACCGAACAAACCGAAGAAGACTTACGCAGAACGCTGGATACCTTAGAAGTTCAAAACATTACCTATCGTCAAGCACGTGACCAAGCGATTTCTTCAAACCAAGCCAAATCAGTTTTCCTTGCTAATATTAGTCACGAGCTTCGAACACCTTTAAACAGTATTGATGGCTTTATTCATTTATTACTTCGTCAGCAAAATCTAAATAACGAACAAAACCTTTACCTACAAACCATTCGCAAGTCATCTGCTCATTTATTAGCGTTAATTAATGATGTATTAGATTTCTCCAAAATTGATGCGGGTAAATTAGAGCTCGAAACAGCACCATTTGATTTAGAAGAAGCTGTCTTTGATGTCATGGATATGCTGTCTCCACTGGCTGCTCAAAAGCATATCGCAATGGCTTTTTATTATGCGGACAATATTCCACAACAAGTGATTGGTGATGCTTTACGCTTTAAACAAATTCTAACTAACTTGATTTCAAATGCGATTAAATTCACTCCAGATGGCGAAATTATTGTTCGTGTTCGTATGGAACATGATGATATCGGACAATGCCTACTTCATTTTAGTGTTCAAGACAGTGGTATTGGTTTAAGCGGCACAGATCGTAAAAAATTATTTGAATCATTCTCGCAAGGTGATGCATCTGTTACACGCCAATTTGGCGGTACAGGTTTAGGTTTAGCTATTTCTAAACAGCTTGTCCATCTCATGCATGGTCAAATTGGCTTTGAAGATAATCAGGAACGTGCTCCAACAGAAAAAGGCTCAACCTTCTGGTTTACCGCACAATTTGTAGTAGATGAAGATTACGAGATCGAACACCCACACTTTGAACATTTACAAGTGGTGTCTTATCTTGCGCACCCTGCTACCGCAAGTGTTTTACGTTATTACCTTGAAAACTATCATGTTCCTCACATCGAGACACAATCGATTCTGGACTTGTTTAGTCGTTTAAAACATCTTGATCAGAAAGATAATACATGGCTCATTGTTGACCATAGTGGCGATACTGAAGCGTTATTAAAAGAAATTCGTAGTCGTTATCAAGGTAATTTGGCAGTTTATGGCTATCAAATGACGCTTGAGCCAAACATGCTCAATGAATATCGTGCTCGCCCTCTCTATCAACCGCTCAGCCGAAGCGGACTCATTCAATTATTAAATGATCAACCTATTTTTGAAGAGGAACAACAAGATTTCAATGGTCAGGGTTTACACATTCTGGCAGTGGATGACCATTTACCTAACTTAATTGTTTTAGAAGCTCTACTGGGTGAACTTAACGTTAGAACAACTAAAGCAATCAGTGGTCAAGAAGCACTCAATCTAATTCAAGAGCGAATCGATCAGAAACTCAAACCATTTGATTTGGTATTTATGGATATTCAAATGCCTGTTATGTCAGGTATTGATACCACGCGTGCTATTCGCTCATTAGAGTCGACTTTAGATGGTGAAATGCAGCTTCCAATTATTGCATTAACAGCCCATGCCCTTGCCGATGAAAAACAAAAACTTCTCAAAGTCGGCATGAATGACTACG
The DNA here is from genome assembly GCF_031798995.1 of Acinetobacter sp. V104_13. Classification (NCBI taxonomy): domain Bacteria; kingdom Pseudomonadati; phylum Pseudomonadota; class Gammaproteobacteria; order Moraxellales; family Moraxellaceae; genus Acinetobacter; species Acinetobacter sp. V104_13. Next base: position 52,256 of record NZ_JAVQNP010000026.1, read on the forward strand.
TCACCAAGCCAATTCAAATGGAACAAATTATTCAGATTTTAACGCAATGGACTAAAAACAACTTTACAGCAAAAGCTCCAGATAAAGACCATCATGTCGTTGCAGAAGCATTAGACCCAGAAATTCTAAACTGGCAACAAAGCTTGCAGCTTGCAGCAAACAAAGAAGATCTTGCTCAAGATTTACTTAAAATGTTAGTTGATAGTTTCCCAACTGAGCTAGACGAAATGCAGCAGCTCATCGAGCTTGAAGACTTCCCTCAACTTGAGCATGTTTTACATCGTCTTTATGGTGCTACCCGCTATGTAGGTACTCCAAAACTACAACAAGTGACAGGTGATTTTGAGCAATTTATTTCAACACTACGCAAAGAACGCCGTATAGCAGATGAAAGCTTTATTGAAGAAGTTATGAGACGCTTTGATGAGTTAGGACTTGTAGTGAAAGAAGTAGAAAGTGCTGCTCATCAAATCTTAGTAATCCCTGACTAACAGACCGACTAAATAGGCATGACTGAGTTGTCATGTTTCCAAATTACAGCCATGTTATGCTCCGCTTATCGATAAAAAAATAAGCGGGAATTTCATGGCACTTTTACGTATTGAAAAGAATAATGGCATTGCAACAGTTTATCTAAACCGTCCTGATAAACGTAACGCCATGAGTTTTGCCTTATTAAAAGAACTCGTTTCAACAGCAAAAGCCATTAAAAAAGATAGAGATATCCGCTGTGTGATTTTGACAGGTGAAGCACAAGTTTTTAGTGCCGGAATTGATTTATCTGACCTGAATAATCCGAAAAACTCCGCTTTTGCCATTTGGGAGCTTGTTAAACCTGGCCAAAGTCTCTTCCAGAAAGCATTTCTTATTTGGCAAAATTTACCTGTACCTGTAATTGCGGCACTTGAAGGATATTGTTTTGGTGCCGGAATGCAACTTGCCTTAGCAGCTGATATTCGAATCTCTCATCCAGACACTAAAATGTCGATTATGGAAAGCCGTTGGGGCTTAGTGCCAGACATGGGACTTACTCGTTCATTAAAAGGCTTAATTGGCGTTGATCTTGCAAAAGAACTTACCTTAACCGCTCGTGTTTTTGATGGGAATTATGCAAAAGAAATTGGTCTTGTGACTCATTTAAGCAACTCTCCACTAGAAAAAGCCAATGAAATAGCTGCTGAAATGTTACAACGCTCACCTGATGCTCTCACTGCTGCAAAACGTGTACTTGATGCAATGGAACACCAACCTGAAAAGTCATTACGTCTAGAAAAAATCTGGCAACTTAAATTATTACTTGGTAAAAATAGCAAACTTGCTCGTAAAAAAGACAAACATCCAGAAGTTAATTTTTTACCACGCCAATATAAATAAAGAGCTTAGATTATGAATTTTGATCGTAATACCCCTATTGCTTTTTTAGGTATAGGATTGATGGGGAGCCGCATGGCAACCCGCCTTATTCAGGCAGGTTTTCATGTTGCGGTTTGGAATCGAACCCCTTCTGCATGTGAAGAACTGATTGATATCGGTGCACAGTCTCTAGATCTTATAAATATTGGCGAATATCCTGTTATTTTAATCTGTCTAGCAGATGACAAAGCCGTAGAGGCAGTATTTGAAAAAATTCAGCCCAACTTAAAAGCTAAGCAAGTTATTGTGGATTTCTCAAGCTTATCTGTTGCTGCAACAAAAACGCTTGCTCAAGCTGCTGCCACGCATGACGTTACATGGATTGATTCACCGGTATCAGGTGGAACAGCTGGTGCAGAACAAGGCACACTTGTTATTTTTGCAGGTGGCGATGCTCAAACGATTACGGAATTAGCTCCTATTTTTAATGTCTTATCTCAACGTGTAACACGAATGGGGGATATAGGTACGGGTCAAGCCACTAAAATTTGTAATCAATTGATTGTGGCAGCAAATAGCGCTCTTATCGCTGAAGCTGTAGCACTAGCGGACCGAGCTGGTGTAGACACCACATTACTCGCTCCAGCTCTAGCTGGTGGATTTGCCGACTCAAAGCCATTTCAAATACTTGCACCACGCATGGCAACTCATACATTCGAGCCTGTTCAGTGGAAAGTTCAAACATTATCTAAAGATCTTAACAACGCGGTAACATTGGCTAACAATGTTAATTTAGATATCCCTGTTGCACAAAAAGCTCTATTACAGCTACAAACTCACCAAAAAAATGGCTTTGCTGAGAAAGATTTAGCTACTATGATTCAAGTAGTAGAGCAATAATAAACGGAGTTTTTGTATGGGTCGTCTTGCCGTTAACTTATCCATGATTTTTACCGAAGTTTCTTTAATTGAACGCTTCGCATTAGCCCATGCAGAGGGCTTTGAACATGTAGAAATCCAATTCCCATACGAACTTACCATTTCCGAGATTCAAGACCAACTTGAACGTTACAACCTCAATCTCTGTCTAATCAATGTGCCTGCTGGTGATCTTATGCAAGGCGGAAACGGTTTAGCAGGCATTCCCGGCCAAGAGATAGCTTTTCATGAAGCCTTAGAATTGGCTATTAGCTATGCCACTGCTTTAAAAGTTCCTCGTGTTAATATTTTAGCGGGTAAACAACCGCTAGATGCAGACTTGCTTCCTTGTTTAAAAACACTAGCAGCCAATTTAAAACTTGCCTGCAACTTACTCAGTGAACATGATATAGAACCCGTTTTTGAAATGATTAATGGCACGGATATGCCTCGCTTTTTGGTGCAGAACATTGCGCAGGGCCAAGAAATGCTAGAAGCAGTCAATCACCCTGCCCTCAAAATGCAATATGACTGCTATCACATGGCCATGATGGGTGAAGATGTACTTGAGGGTTTGCAAGAGAATATTAACTTAATTGGACATATTCAATTTGCAGACTGTCCGGGCCGCCATGAGCCTGATACAGCTCAAATTCCTTATGAACAAATTTTTTCTTGGTTAAAGCAAAGTTCATATCAGAACTATATTGCAGCGGAATATAAACCTGAAAATGGTTCAAATCAGTCGTTTACATGGAAGAAAAAATACTTTTCTGATGATGTAAATATATAAACTGTTACGACTTCTGTTTGAAATTTAGTGCGAAAACCACTATATTAGATAGTGAGTAATTGTCAGGAAAATATACCCTATATGAATTTAGAACCATCGCCCAGCGTGTCTAATTCTCACGATTTCGCAATGAACACCTCAAATAAAGACGTACAAGCTTGTCTCAAAGTCGTCCACGACGCTTTAGTTGATGTAAAAGCAAAAGATATTCTCCAGTTAGATGTTAGCTCAATTAGCAATGTCGCTGATGCTATTGTAATTGCAAGTGGCACTTCTACTCGCCATGTCAAAGCACTTGCTGACAATGTTGCAGAAGAAGCTCGAAAAGCCGGTTTCCGCCCGATTGGCGTTGAAGGCGAACGAGATGCAGAATGGATCTTAATTGATCTCGGTTTTGTTGTAGTACACGTAATGCTACCAACAGCTCGTAAATTCTATGATTTAGAAAGCTTATGGCGTACCGCTCCAGAGTCGGTTGCTTAAAATTTTGCTTTAAAAAAAGCGGCTCTTTTGAGCCGCTTTTTTTATTTATATAACAGCAACTTTAATTAATTTCAAATACCCGCACCTATTCCCCAAAACACCAATCATCACATATATCTAAATTTGACATGACAAATTGTCAAATTTGCAGCACTATACAAATTCTTGAAGTCCCCACCAATAAATAGCATAACTGGAGTACAGAAAGTGAAGATATTAATTACAGGCGCTAATACGGGCATAGGTTTCGCCACAGCAGAACAACTTGTAAAACAAGGGCAACATGTGATTTTGGCGTGTCGAAATCCTCAAAAAGCGCAAGAGGCACAAAACAAACTACGCCCACTCAACCAAGGACAAGTCGATATTGTTTCTCTTGATCTAAACAGTCTTGAATTAACCAGAAAAGCTGCCTACGAAATTGCTGATCGCTATGGCAACCTTGACGTACTCATTAATAATGCAGGCTTATTTGCCAAAACCAAACAGTTGACCAGTGAAGGCTTTGAGCAACAATTTGGGGTTAATTATTTAGGTCATTTTTTATTAACTCAAAAACTACTCCCAGTTTTACAACAATCTCCTAAAGCGCGCATTATCCATCTTGCATCTATTGCTCACTGGGTTGGTTCAATTAAACCCAATAAATTTCGCGCAGAAGGCTTTTACAATCCCCTGTTCTATTATGGTCAATCAAAGCTTGCGAATTTGCTATTCAGCAATGCATTAGCAGAACAGTTAGCCGGAAGTTCAATTACCAATAATGCATTACATCCGGGCGGTGTCGCTTCTGATATTTATCGCGACTTACCCAAACCTGTCTATGCGGCGATGAAATTAGGCTTAGTCCCAACCTCAGTTCCAGCAAAACTCATTACAGAAATGGCAACTGGAGATGCATGGCAGAACCGTAATGGTGAATATGTGAGTGCACATATGCCAGACTGGAAATCATCACACGCTAAAAACCAGCAACTGGCACGTGACCTGTATCAACAATCTATGGATCTTGTAGAAAAATTTCTTTAAAAAACCAGCTCAAATAAAAAACCACCCGAAGGTGGTTTTTTTATTTCAAAGCAAATTAGTGGCCTGTACCGTTAATTGCTTTTGTCATATCTTCAACAACTTTCTTGGCATCACCAAAGATCATCATTGTTTTTTCGTTATAGAACAAATCGTTGTCTAGACCAGCATAACCAGTTGCCATAGAACGCTTAATCACCATGATTGTACGCGCTTTATGAGCTTCAAGAATCGGCATACCATAAATTGGTGAGCTTGGATCATCTTTTGCAGCTGGGTTTACAACGTCGTTTGCACCAATTACAAGTACTACGTCAGTTGCAGGGAAGTCTGAGTTGATCTCATCCATTTCCAAAATGTCTTCATATGCTACGTCCGCTTCAGCAAGTAGTACGTTCATATGACCAGGCATACGACCTGCAACCGGATGGATTGCAAAGCGAACCGTTACACCCTGTTCTTTCAAAAGTTCACACAACTCTTTTACCGCATTTTGAGCACGACCTTGCGCCATACCATAACCCGGTACAATCACAACGCTGTCCGCATTTGACATTAAGAAGCCAGCATCATCAGCAGAACCTGAACGGTAGTTACGTTGAACTTGTTCACCTTTATCTGCAGATGCAACTGCTGCACCACCCATTGCTCCACCAAACAATACATTGATGATCGAACGGTTCATTGCTTTACACATGATGTACGACAGAATCGCACCAGATGAACCTACAAGCGAACCTGCAACGATCAACATGTTGTTTTCAAGAGTAAAACCAATACCTGCCGCTGCCCAACCAGAGAATGAGTTAAGAAGCGATACCACTACAGGCATATCACCACCACCGACCGGTGCAATCCAAACCCAACCAAATGCAAGTGCAAGTGCTGTCATTGCCCAGAAAGCAGTCATGTTGCCAGTTGTAAAGAAGTAGAAACCACAAGCCAACATCGCAACAAAGATAAGTGCTTGAACAGGTTTAACCCATGCACCAGAAATTGTTTTAGCCCATTTTTTCGCAGCCAATTTACCATACGCAAACACAGATGCAGTAAAGGTAATCGCACCAACGAAACAACCAACAAACAATTCAAATAAATGAACCTTACTCATGTGTGCATGCTGCACGCCAGCTGCTGTTAAAGCCGCCTCATTTTGAGCGAATAGTTCAGTAAGTTGGTTGTTATGTAAAATTGCAGCAATCGCAATTAATACCGCAGCCAAACCCACCAATGAGTGCATAAGCGCAACAGTTTCCGGCATTTGAGTCATTGGCACTGTACGTGCACGCGCAATACCCACGATTGCACCTAACACCATTGCCCCAACGATCATCCAAATAACTGGGTTATTCGCAACAAAGAAGGTTGTTACAACTGCAATCGCCATTGCGATCATACCGTAACGGTTACCTTGAATTGCTGTTTTAGGGCCAGATAAGCCACGAAGCGTCAAGATAAAGAGGATTGCGCCAACAAGGTACAACCAGTTTGCATTTGCTTGAATAAATTCCATGTCAAAGCCCTCTTATTTCTTTTGCTTAGGCTTGAACATTTCCAGCATGCGTGCAGTTACTGCAAAGCCACCGAAAATATTAATGCTTGCCAAAAATACTGCAATCGCACCGAGTACGCTCACCACATTCACACTTTGAAATGCAACGTTAGCATCTACACCTAAAACTGGCAGACCTACAGTTTGCAACATCGCACCTACCACAATAATAGATGACAAAGCATTGGTTACCGCCATAAGTGGTGTATGCAAAGCTGGCGTAACACCCCAAACCACGTAATAACCTACGAAGATGGCAAGGACGAAAATTGTAATAGTTTCAACCATGAGAAATCTCCTTAACCACGCTTAAGCAGTACTTGACCGCCATGAGTGACCAATAGGGCTTTTTGGATTTCGTCTTCCTGATTAATCGCAAAGTTTTTCTCTTTGTCGAATAAGGTCTCTACGAAATTAAAAACGTTACGCGCATACAATGCAGAAGCTTCTGTTGCTACAGTTGCCGGAATATTTGGAATACCCAAAATTTTCACGCCATTTTCTGTAAACACAGTCTCACCAACTTTAGAGCCTTCAACGTTACCACCAGTTTCAACAGCCATATCTAAAATGACAGAGCCCGGTTTCATCTTGGCAACAGTTTCAGCTTTAATCAGACGCGGCGCATCACGACCTGGTAACAATGCAGTAGTAATCACGATATCAGCATTAGAAACAGCTTTATCTACAATCGCAGCTTGGTCTTTGATGTATTGCTCACCCGGCATCCATCCATAACCATTTTTAGCGGCATCTGCTGCACGTTGTTGCTCTTCTTCAGACATTGGGACGTCTAACCACTTACCACCTAAAGACTCAACTTGATCTTTAGCCGTAGGACGTAAGTCTGTCGCTTCAACAATTGCACCTAAACGTTTTGCAGTTGCAATCGCTTGAAGACCAGCAACCCCAACACCCATGATCACAACACGCGCAGGCTTTACAGTACCCGCAGCAGTCATAAGCATTGGGAACATGCGTTGATATTCAGCAGCAGCAAGTAAAACCGACTTATAACCAGCTAAGTTTGCTTGAGAAGACAACACATCCATGTTTTGTGCACGAGAAAGCGTACGAGGAAGCAGTTCTAAAGCAAAAGCAGACACTTGTTGATTCGCAAACTGATCTAGCTCGGTGTTACGATAAGGATCAAACATTGCTACAACAGCGGTATTTGCTGCAAGTTTCTGAATTTCCGTGCCCTGTGGTGCGCGAACTTTCAAAATAATTTGACTACCCGTATAGGCATCATCCGTAATGGTTGCACCGACCTGTTCATAAGCACTGTCAATGTACGCAGCCTTTACACCAGCACCACGTTCAATCACAACGCTATGACCAGCGCTAATCAACTTCTTTACTGTCTCTGGCGTAGCAGCTACACGATTTTCACCGACGACAGTTTCGGTTGGGATTCCGATCTGCATGAGCGTTCCTCAAGCTAATTTCTCATTGTCAAAAACATTGCAAGCTGCAATGTTTCCCCCATGTGTATTCTTTGTACAGAATTTGGATTCTAATTGAACTTTTTTAAAATACCACCCACTATTTATTTAATAAATACCCATATTTTGAACTGATGATTCACGATATTTATTTAGAGGTGTAACATAGGAGGATTTTTCTTTTTTTGCAGACAATAGTCTCTCTTATACAGTCCTGTATATGAAAATTTCTTTATCTTCGTTTCAAATCGGGTCTTTTTTTGCTCTTTGCTCTGCGTTTCTATTCAGTACCAAAGCAATCTTTATTAAACAGACTTATGCCCTTTCTCCATTAGTAGACGGTACGGTCCTGATGGCTTTACGTATGTTAAGCGCTTTACCGTTCTTTCTATTAATTTGCTGGTTTAACAGGCATCATAATCAGGGCATAAAAAAGAAGGATTGGCTAATTTTAATTTTTGCCGGTCTATTAGGCTACTATTTTGCAAGTTGGCTCGATTTCATGGGCCTCATGTTTATTAGCGCCTCTTTAGAACGAATTATTCTATTTTTATATCCCACGCTTACAGTCATTGTATCAAGCTTACTGTACAAACAAAAATTAGATGTAAAAAGTTTCTTTGCCATTTTTCTTAGTTATGGTGGAACCGTGCTGGTTATGCTTCAGGAGCACAACAACGCACCAATTCAGGGCAACTTCTGGTTAGGGACAAGTTTCGTATTTGCAAGTGCCGTGGCTTTCGCCGGCTATTTGTTGCTGACACCACCTCTCATTAAGAAATTTGGCTCTTGGAATTTCACAGGGTTAGCCTTAACTGTGGCTTGTATCGGTACATTAACTCATTACGCACTAAGTACACCTCATCCGATTCAACTTCTATTACAACTCCCTTCTAGTGTAATTTGGTATGGCATTGGCTTAGGCTTTTTAGTTACCGTGTTACCCACCGTTATGCTCATGCAAAGTATTGAGCGATTAGGCGCCTCTCAATCTGCGATGATCGCATCAATTGGACCAGTTTTAACGATTTTGCTTGCTGTTGCTTTTTTAAATGAACATCTCAATATGTGGCAATGGGTTGGCTGCCTTCTTAATATTGTCGGCGTCATGATGATTACACTTAGAAAGAAAAGACTAAAACATTAAATTCTCTTGACCTCAACTTAAGTTGAGGTTGGATACTCATCTAAATTTTAATAAACGGTTGAGTTCCAATGAGTCAAGAAACTTTTAAAATCATAAATCCATCAACTTTATATAATCCAACGCCAAACGCTTATAGTCATGTTGCTGTAGTGGAAAGCTTTAAGAATATTATTCATGTAGCAGGTCAAGGAGGCGAAAATTCCCAAGGTGAATTAAGCCCAAGTTTTGAAGAACAAGCGAACCAAGTTTTTGATAATATTCAACATGCTTTAGAAGCAACCAATGCAGAGCTTAGCAATATTGCTGTATTGAGAGTTTTAGTTGTTGACCACTCGGTCGAAAAACATCAAATTTTGATTAAAATTATGCAAAATTTATGGAAAAATCATCTTTTTCCTGCCTGTACACTTATTCCTGTGCCGCGCCTTGCACTAGAACACATGCTTATTGAAGTTGAAGCAACGGCATACACCCAATAAAACTGAGAGAACGTCATGTCTACCCCTGAAGATATCAGTCAAAATAAACCTTTGCTTTGGTTGATGGCAGCAGCATGCGGTTTATGTGCAGGTGTGAATTATTATTGTCAGCCTCTAATTCACTCTATTCAGCAAGAGTTTGCTGTAACTCAAGCACAAGCCGCTTTAACAGTGACATTTGCTCAGGTGTCTTATGCCCTCGGTTTACTCTTTATTGTCCCATTGGGTGATATTGTCAATAAAGCCAAAGCTATTCCGTTTTTGATGGTGCTTTGCGCAGTTGGTCTATTTACATCTGCTTTTGCGGTGAACTTACCCATGTTGTGGATTGGTACAATTTTAGCGGGATTGTTTTCTGTTGCTGCCCAAGTCCTGATCCCACTTGCCACAATGACCGTAAAACCCGAAAAAACTGGCGAGATCATTGGTTTTTTAATGAGTGGCTTATTGGTCGGGATTTTACTCTCTACCAGTCTAGCTGGCTTATTTTCCAACCTTTTCCACTGGAAAGTAGTGTATGTCGTCAGCGGCGTATTAATGCTTCTATTGGCATTTACCTTAAAAAGCCGCCTACCTTATGTCTTACGTATGAAAATGAACTATGGACAAATATTTGTTTCCATGGCTCAACTCTTAAAAGAGGAAAAGCGACTATTATTAAGAGCGCTTACAGGCGCTTTCGCCTTTGCCGCAGTAAGTATTTTATATTCTACCATCGCCTTACTTTTGACTTCGGCACACCATTTGCCCGATCTATTTATCGGACTGGTCCCACTAGTCGGTATCTTTGGGGCATTATCAACACGCTATATTGGTAAATATGCCGACCAAGGCTACACACGATTACTCACTTGGATGGGTTGTGGACTGTTTTTGGTGAGCTGGCTTTGTTTCTATTTCGGACAAACCCTCCTTTCTAGTTATGTTATTGGCTTTGCTTTAATTCAATTAGCACTCGCGCTCGTTCATACCAGCAACCAGAGCATTATTTTCCGTTTACGTCCAGATGCTAAATCTCGTATTAATGCCATCTATATGACAACTTATTTTATTGGAGGAGCTGGTGGCTCTGCCTTAGGGATTTTTGCTTGGAATCATGGCGGGTGGACTATGACATGTGTTGCAGGTGTAGCTCTTGTTCTGCTTTGTATTTTATTTAGTGTCATTGATGCTTTCTTACAAAAAAAGCAGCTCGCTCACTCATGAAGTAAATTGTTATAAATCATCTTTCTATATTCAACATAAGGGTGATTATAAATTACTCGGTTAAATGCCACTGTCGATTCAGGGCTAAACCCCGTATAATGCTGCCCTTTCATTAATTTAGCGACTTTTGGGTCTATTGGCTATGCAATCACTTCAATCGTTACAACCTCGTATTTCTGTCGCACCTATGATGGACTGGACTACAAAGGACTACCGATTCTTTGCACGCTTGTTTAACCCAAACGTTGTGCTCTATACAGAAATGGTGACTACAGGCGCGATTCTCTTTGGCGATGCAAAACGTCATTTAGACTATAGTGCTCAAGAACACCCGATCGTATTGCAACTTGGCGGATCAAACCCACAAGAGCTTGCAACCTGCACAAAAATGGCCGAAGACTGGGGTTACGATGAAGTCAACCTCAACGTAGGCTGCCCAAGTGACCGCGTACAGAACAATAAAATCGGTGCATGTTTAATGGCAGAGCCAGACTTGGTTGCTGAATGCATTCACAATATGCAAAAAGCAGTAAAGATTCCTGTAACAGTAAAGCACCGTATCGGTATTGATGACATGCAATCTTACGAAGAAATGCTAAATTTCGTAGATACTGTCGCTGCAACAGGTTGTACTTATTTTATTGTGCATGCCCGTATTGCTATTTTGAAAGGTTTGTCTCCAAAAGAAAACCGAGAAGTCCCTCCTTTACGCTACGAAGATGTATACCGCTTAAAGCAAGAACGCCCCCATCTGACTATTGAAATTAACGGCGGAATTAAAACCTTTGCCGAAACTCAAGCTCATTTACAGCACGTTGATGGTGTCATGATTGGCCGTGAAGCCTACCATAACCCTTACCTACTTGCTGAGCTCGGCCAACTTTGGAATTTAGAAGCACCAGATCGATTCGATATTATGGAACAAATGCTACCTTATATTGAGCAACGCATGGCTGAAGGTGCTCCCCTTTCAATCATTACACGTCATATTTTAGGTTTATTCCAAAACTTACCGGGTGCTCGTAAATGGCGTCAGGCGCTAAGTGGCGGAAACGCAAAAACTTTAGCTGATGTTGAAAATGCAATTCAGAACATGCGAGCAGCTATGATTCGCACTGAAGAGTATGTAAAAGAGCAGCAGGTTTAAGTTGACAACGACTTCTTAAATTGTAAGAAAATGTGGCATTTTAAATCAGAGACTTAGATTTTGAGTATATTCGCAAATGTTGGAAAAAAATATTCAAATTTAAGCTCTGATTAGTTATTTATTTACAATGATATCAATAATTTAAATTTCACTATTTTTGACCACTTCTTTTGATAAGTATATTTTCGCTCCAAGGCAGGCACCTCTGGAAAAAAGATACGTTATTACATAACATACACAAAACTTTTAAGATACGCCTATTAGTATCTCTGAACGCCACAGGTAGGTGGTGATTTTTTTAATATGGATATGGGTAGCACGGTAGAGATTTCACGATGATTATTTATGACGGACAAGTAGCTGATAATTACATGTATCAGGATTCAAATCAGGCAGCCATTGTTGTATCGCACAGTGCACCAAGCCTCCCTTATCCTTTCACCATGAAACCCAATAATCATCAAACTCAAACTTCAACCAACCCACCGATCGATGTAGAAAAGTTTGTAGAAAAATTAGAAAGCGTAACTTCTAGACGCAGTAAAGCTAGATGCGCACGTAGTATCCGTCTTGCACTCGAATCTGCTGGTGCTAATGTTGAAAACCACCCAATCGCAGCTTCAGATTGGGGCGATACCCTCAAAAAGATTGGCTATAAACAAATTGATCCAGCCTTCGACGAACCTCAAGAAGGTGACATTTACATCATTCACAGAACCCGCAACCACGTTTATGGACACATCGCAGGATACACCGGAAGTGAATGGGTCTCTGACTTCAAACAAAATAGCTATGACGTCTATAAAGATGACAGCGTAACGTATACCTATTATCGACTAGGGCAGTCTACCTAAGAACTAGATGTTCAATTGCTTTAATTGTTTCAAACAACTGATCAAACGAGTGTTTTAAACCCAGCTTGGCTTCTTTTTTGCTTTATTTTCATATTGTAATTATCAAAAATAATGATGGAACTTTATGAAAAGAATACTGCTGAGCTTTTACTTACTGACATCGTTTAGCATGACTTATGCCGCCTCTGATACAAACATTATAGAGGTTTTTAAAAAAGTACCCGAAAAACGGATTTACCAACCTCAATATTTATTAAAAGGGACGACTCCTCAAGCTCGAATCCATGTGATACGAAAACAATATTTAAATGGAATATTAGACTGTCCTTCTGTGATTTATCACGACAAGAAGAAAATTCTATCTTTGCACTCATTTGAAGAAGCAATATTTTATCTAGAGCCGGATCGTTACTATATTCGCTATGAGGTTAACAATAGTGGTTGTATCAATTTAGAATTCTACCAGCATAAACATCCCAAAATGGACATCCTATCTCAGGAACGTCAATTACAAGGTGATACGGAATATACATTTTCTATTAGTGAACATATTGGGCCACAATAATTATTTCAGCTCACACTTCCAGCAGATGGTAGATCTGCTCAACATAAGGTTGAATCAGATCACTCTGGTTAGTTCTGTAAGCTAAAACCACTTCAGATAAAAGATTCTTATTTTCTAGAGGAATCAACTTTACATTTTGGGGTAATATTTGCTCAAACTCTTGGGGAACAATGCTAATACCCAAGTTTGCAGCAACTAACTGTAATTGGTTTAGCTTACGTGATTGGATCGTCGCTGCTTTAGGCCAGAAGCCAGCCCCTATACACAAGTTTGAAACTAAATAACTCAAACCTCCCCGCTTAGGATGTGGAGTCGAAACAAAATATTCATCTTTTAAATCTTTTATCTGGATACTTTGTGTTTCTTTAAATTTAGGGTGATCAATATAAACAGCTGCAAATAATGGCTGCTCATATAGTTTCAAGGTCGTTATTTCTTCAAGGGTATGCAGAACTGGCGGTCTAATCAAACCAATATCAATTTCCCCATTCAGTAAAGCCAAAATCTGATGCTCAGATGACAAGGTATTTATCTCAAAATTGATTTGTTGCGTTAAGCTAATTTCTTTTAATATCTGGATCTTTTTATCATCCATAATAATACTGCTCGAATGAGCAATTTTAATCTGACGATTTTTTCCTTCTGCAATATTCTTAGAAACTCCAATGATCTCATTTAAATAATGCATATTATCTTTAATTTTTTTATAGAAGACCTCTCCTGCCGCCGTGAGTTTTACTTTCTTATCAGTACGATCAAATAGCTGAAAATCAATTTCTTCCTCTAATAACTTCATTTGCCGACTTAAAGCAGACTGAGCAATGAATAGTTTCTCTGAAGCCGCGGTAAAGCTCCCTTCTTCAACAATTTTTATAAAATATTGGAATTGTTTTAATGTGAGCATAATCATCTCAAAATTAGATTATTAGGTCTATTTTATATATTAGATTAGATAGATAGCCTTCGCTAGAATTTTATCAAGACTGTTCACTTGATTGAATTATTCATGAAGTATTTAAAAGGGCTCACCATCTTCACCGTTGTTGTTCTAATTTTATGGTGCTTTAAATTTTATGATCAGCAGCTACCCACACAATCCCAGCAAGACAACATAGAGCTGTATGATTAAATAGTTTCTCTCAAAAATAAAAGGCATGCACTCACATAAGCTCATGCCTTTTCAATATTTAAATTAGGCTTTCTTTAAATCAAGCTTTTTCAAAACTTCAGCCACAGCAATCATAGCAAAGCTTGAAGTCACCACTACCGCTGAACCATAGCCACCACAACGTAATCCCGCCGATGGGCAAACATCTGCACTAGAAAATGGGTTATCGATTGAGTAAATACAGGTAATACCAAATTTCTCTTTTGGCTTTTTACAGATGCCTCGAGCACGAAGTTGACTACGTAGCTTCGCTAACATCGGATCTTGTTCTGTTTTTGATAAATCAGCTACGCGGATTTTAAGTGGATCGAGCTTACCACCTGCTCCGCCTGAAACAATCAAAGGAATTTTATTAAAACGACAATGCAGCATTAAAGCCAGTTTAGCTTTAACGTCATCGATGCAGTCCAAAACAATGTCTGGTACAGGGTTTAAAAGCTCTGGGACATTTTCAGGCGTTAAGAAGTCATCAATAATATTTACTTTAATATGTGGATTAATTTGGCGACAACGCTCTGCCATAATCTCAACTTTTTCACAGCCTAATGTTGAGGTCATTGCAGGTAGCTGACGGTTTACATTTGATGCTGCAACCACGTCCATATCGACCAATGTAATTTCGCCAATACCCGTACGTGCTAAAGCTTCTACTGCCCAACTACCGACACCACCAATACCAATCACCATCACATGACTTTTTTCATAGTGCTGGAACGATGAATCACCATAAACTTTGGCTACACCTGCAAAACGGCGGTCATATTCATCTTGTTGGATATCGGTCATTGCTACTCTGTGGGGATATAAAACACGGAGAGTATTTTACTGCTTTTCAGAAGAAAGTGTATTTTAGATCAAAGAAAACTTGAGACTGTAATATTTAAACTCACGACAAGTCTTATGATTATTAATCAAATTATACGGCTTAAGATTTAAACTATTGATTACTAGTGTGGCAGGCGGCATGGATGCCGCTCAGTTGGGCTGCGGTATAAGGACATACCGTCAGCCCGACAAAGGATTTTTGTTACTTTTTATCCTTAAAAAGTAAGGATATGGCTATATACCCAACATTAGCCAAAGCACCCTCATTACAAGGCTATGCAAACTTAGCCAAATTAACCAGCAATCAAATTCCGAAGTACATAATGCAAAATACCACCTGCCTTAAAGTACTCAACCTCATTTAACGTATCAATTCGGCACAATACATTAAAGTGGCTGGCGACTCCATTCGGCCCTTTTACATCAACTTCAAGAATTTGATGAGGCTGAACGCCATCAGACAAACCTCGAATTGATATCACCTCATGACCAGTTAAGTTGAGAGATTGTCGAGTTTGCCCATCAACAAACTGTAATGGCAACACGCCCATACCCACCAAGTTTGAACGATGAATACGTTCAAAACTTTCAGCAATGACTGCTTTTACACCTAACAAGTTCGTTCCTTTGGCAGCCCAGTCACGTGAAGAACCTGTTCCGTATTCTTTACCAGCAATAATCACAAGCGGTGTATGTTCTTGTTGATAACGCATTGCAGCATCATAAATAGCGAGCTTTTCACCACTTGGCACATGAATCGTATTACCACCCTCCTCACCGCCTAACATCTCGTTTTTAATACGAATGTTGGCAAAGGTACCTCGCATCATGACTTCATGATTACCGCGTCGAGAACCATAGGAGTTAAAGTCTTTTGGTTCAACAGCTTGCTCTTGCAAATATCGACCTGCTGGGCTGTCTTTTTTGATATTACCTGCCGGTGAAATATGGTCAGTTGTTACCGAGTCACCAAGCACTGCCAAAATACGTGCCTGTTCAATATTTTTAATTGGTTTGGGAGGCTCACCAATACCTTCAAAGAACGGCGGATGGCGGATATAAGTCGAATCATCCGCCCATTCATAAGTTTTACTTTTCGGAATCTGAATGGATTGCCAGCTTTCATCACCATCAAACACCGCAGCATATTCTTTATGGAACATCTCTGTATTTACTTTCTGTAAGACAGCATCAATTTCTGCCTGACTTGGCCAGATATCTTTTAAATAGACAGGTTGTCCATCTTTACCTTGCCCAATAGGTTGCGTAGTCAAATCGGTACGAATATTACCAACTAAACCATATGCCACTACCAAAGGTGGCGAAGCAAGCCAGTTTGTTTTAACTAATGGATGTACACGTCCTTCAAAGTTACGGTTACCAGAAAGTACTGATGCAACATTCAAGTCATGGCATTGAATTGCATCTTCCACTGGCTCCGGTAGTGGACCTGAGTTACCAATACAAGTTGTACAACCATATCCCACCAAGTTATAGCCCAACTCATCTAAATACGGCGTAAGTCCAGCAGCCAGCAAATAGTCAGTCACGACTTTAGAACCTGGTGCAAGAGAGCTTTTCACCCACGGTTTACGCTGCAAACCTTTTTCAATCGCTTTTTTAGCAAGTAAACCTGCTGCTAGCATTACACTTGGGTTAGAAGTATTGGTACAAGAGGTGATTGCCGAAATAACAACATCACCATGATTTAATGGATAAGTTTTTCCTTCAATCACGCAAGAAGGACTTTCATGTTGGATATTTGCTTTTTTTGCCTCGACAGCAGTACCGCCACCACCTTCATTTTCTAAACGCTCTTTAGCTTCTTTGGCTGGTTTTAAAGTTAACTCCATCAGCGCATTAAAGGTTTTCGGCACCTCTGATAAAAGCACTCGATCTTGTGGACGTTTTGGGCCAGCTAGACTTGCCTGAACAGTACTCATATCAAGACTTAAAGTATCGGTGAAAACAGGTTCATCCCCCGCATTACGCCATAAGCCTTGTGCTTTGCTATACGCTTCGACTAGTTCAATACGATCACTTTGACGACCAGTTAATTTCAAATAACCCAAAGTCACTTCATCAATCGGGAAGAAACCACAAGTCGCACCATACTCTGGTGCCATGTTGGCAATGGTCGCTCGGTCAGCCAGTGGTAAATCGGCTAAACCATCTCCATAGAACTCTACAAATTTCCCCACAACTCCTTTTTGACGGAGCATTTGAGTAATAGTCAGCACCAAATCAGTTGCCGTAATCCCTTCTGGTAGTTTTCCTGTCAATTTAAAACCAATGACTTCAGGAATGAGCATTGAGATAGGTTGGCCCAGCATAGCAGCTTCAGCCTCAATTCCCCCTACACCCCAACCCAATACACCTAAACCATTAATCATGGTGGTATGTGAGTCTGTACCGACTAAAGTATCTGGAAAAGCAAAGGTTTGTCCGTTGTCCTCACCTAACCAAACCGCTTGAGCCAAATATTCTAAATTAACCTGATGACAAATTCCCGTCCCCGGTGGCACTACACTAAAGTTATTAAATGCAGACTGTCCCCAACGTAAAAATTGATATCGCTCACCATTACGCTGCATCTCGATTTGTACGTTTTCTTCGAAAGCTTGATCATCGGCAAAATAGTCGACCATGACAGAGTGATCAATGACTAAGTCTACAGGAGATAAGGGATTAATTTTTTCAGGGTCGCCACCCGCTTGCGCCATCGCTGCTCGCATTGCAGCTAAATCAACAACTGCTGGTACACCCGTAAAATCTTGCATTAAAACCCGTGCAGGTCGATATTGAATTTCTTGATCTGAGGTGCGGGTTTTTAGCCATTCTGCTAAAGCATGGATGTGTTCGGTTTTAACGCTATGCTGATCTTCAAACCGTAATAAGTTTTCCAATAATACTTTTAAAGATTTCGGCAGTTTGGCAATATCCCCTAGCGTTTTCTCTGCTTGGGCTAAGCTAAAAATCTGATAATTGCTGGAACCTACTGTTAGCGTCTGTAAAGCATTAAAACTATTGATATTGCTATACTTAGCCATTGGGTTATCCTCCCACGTCTGGCAATGTTATTTTTCACGTTTTTACATGTTGTTTTCTTACTTTAAGCTTCTTTTTTAATCGCTGTGTTTTGTTTTAGTTACTATTTCTAATCTTTGATTTTTATTACGATAATTTCAATGCAGTAAGAGAGTTTTTCCACAGCAACTTAGCCAAATCTGGCTCTGGCATATTTAAATTTTCAGCCAAACTTTGTAGAACATAATGCAAATTAACAGGGGTATTACGAGTCCGCTGTTCTGTTGAGGTTTGACAGCAAAGCGGTGTCATATCTGGACAATCTGTTTCAATCACCAAGTGCTCTGCACCTATAGCCTGCACAACAGTATGAAGTTTTTTTGCATTCGGATTGGTAATCTGCCCCGTCACACCAATTTTAAAACCTAACTTAATAAGACCCTTTGCCTCTTCTACCCCACCACTAAAGGCATGAGCAATACCACCCAATTTAAATTTTTGAGCTTTTAATATAGCAAGCACATCACCATGCGCTTTTCGAATGTGGAGTAACACTGGTTTTTGGTATTGGGTTGCAAGCTCTAACTGATCTGCAAGATATTGTTTTTGCTTTGCATATACATCTGGCTGCTTATGTTCTTTTAAGAAAGTATCTAAGCCAATTTCACCTACAGCCACGCAGTTTTCTTGCTGCAAGATGTGTTCAAGATGAGTCAGATGCTCTGGTTGATGCTGTTCAATATAAAACGGGTGTAAGCCTGGTGCTAAATAAGAAGTAGGCACATTTTCCCAACTTTTTAACTGATGATGAGTCTGCACCAACTCATCAAAACGTGACTGTAGAAAGCCAATTAAAACCAAAGCATCTACACCCACTTTTTTAGCCTCGAGTGCTAGTTGCTGCCGATCTTCATCAAAATCGGCAACATCAAAATGGGTATGGGTATCGAACAAATGCATTAGCCAGCACTTTTTGCAACTGGTGCCGAAGCTGATTTAGCTTTAGGCTGTGGCAAATATTCTTCTTTCAACACATCTTGCAATTGGTCATAAGGAATGACTAATCGAGGGAGTCCAACCACGTATGGGCCAATTTCATACTCACCGTATTGAAGGATTAAACCTTGCTCACCCAACAAGAAGTTATTAGATAATTTAAATGGCCATGCTTGTTCATAGTCAGCAACATTATCAGCCAATTTAGAATCCGTCACCCATGTCTTAAAGGCTTCATGGGCTAACTTCTCTAAAGCTGCTTTTTGCTGAGGACGTAATAAATCTTCAAGCTTAATTTGCTTTTGCTCTTTTAAATCAAAATTATAATAATGCTGTGCAGCAGAGCCATGAGCCCCACCTAAATAACTACTACTATTAAGCACTACAGTTACAACTTTACCTTGAGCCTGCAAAATCTTAGGTTTAACTAAAAGATTAATCTGATGATTACTACTTAAAGCTTTTAACTCATTATCTAAATCAATAAATGAATTTGCATAGCGTTGCACCTGTGCATCAAAGCTATTTTTTTGCTCTGCACCCGCAACTGCTGAAGCTTCTGCTTTTTGTTCCGCTTGCGTGCCCTTAGCATCAGGTTCAGCAATTTCTAAAATTTGATTTAGTGTACTTAAGATTTGTTGATCTATAATTTTGTCAATAAAAGGAAAATTACTCTGTAAGCGCTCTACCGTAAATTCTGGACAAGTTTTACCATCACAATCAGGTAAAACCACCTTACTAGGAATTGTTTCACCCTTCAAAGTCAACTCTACTGGCTTTTGTTCTTGAACAGTTGATTTCTGCTGCTCTTGAGAATCCTTAGGATCAGCTTTAGGTTGGCATGCTGCCAGAAATATAGCAGAAGCAAGCAAAGTTAATCGCAGTGAAGCTTTAGAAGATAACATCATATTTTGCCTTTTATTCTAAGGAGATTACGCTATGCCTTTCTAAGAAATTAGCGCATATAAATAGAGGTTGCAAATTCTGCTACCATCTTAAAACATTTGTTCATAAACCTCGGGTTGTAATATTTTTTTGGTCTGTTCTTTAGATAAATAAATATCGAGCTGTGGAGCTTCTTTAGTAATCTGGTTTGCCTGATAATGTAAGCCAACCCCTTCACCATCAAAGAACCAATCTGCCTGCCCCCAATATAAAGTTTTTGGTGCTTCTTTCTTTATGTCAGCAGTCTGCTTTTTTAACCAGTCTTGATAGGCCACCTGCACCATTTGATGCACAGTAGTTTGTTGATCTTTTTTCAAAACATCTAACAAAGTTAAGCTCTTATGCAGTTTGCGGTCGGCCACAAAAAAGTAATAACGGTCTTTAATCGTGAGCTCTTCCTGCTTGGTATCAAGTCCTAATTGTAATAAAACATATTGGTTACGCTGCGATGCAATACGTGTATGAAGATGCAATTCGTAAGCCCGATTCTTTGAATATTTATCTTGCCATTCATCAGACTTTTTAACATAAGCATTAATGGCTTGCTGCAAACTTAAGTCTTTTTTCAAATCAATTTGATCTTGAATTACCTTAGCCTGACTTTTCGCGATCCATTCATTTAGCCATGCATCTTGAGTCTTTATTGTTTGAATATCGACATCAATACAATTTTTCTTCTCACAAAATGGCAAAGCATAATCAGCTTTTACTTGTTGTAAGTTTAGAAATGGTAATACTTCCGCTTTCTCTATATTTTGATTTTGGGTAGAAGCCGATTTCATTTGAGAAGATGATGAAGGTTGAAAGCTTTTCCAGACAAAAAGGCAAATAGCTAAAAGTAATATGATTACCGCAACTAAAAGTGCAATAACTGTCTTTCTATTCAAATTCATTTCATCATCCTTTCTTATTTTTCAAAACAAAACAGCTTCTGTTCGAAGCTGTCTGTCAAATCTTAAAGATTAGTGTTCACGCGTGTTACGGAACTGAATATCAGGCCAACGCTCTTGCATAATCTGCAAGTTGACACGACTTGGCGCAAGATAAGTTAAGTGACCGCCACCATCGATAGAAAGCTGATCATGTGCTTTTTTCTTAAATTCATTGAGAATCTTATCATCATCACAATGAATCCAACGAACCGTATTAACACTTACAGGCTCATACACGCAGTCAACTTTATATTCTTCTTTCAGACGGTAAGCAACCACATCAAACTGAAGCACACCAACTGCGCCCACAATCAAGTCATTGCTAATTTGTGGCATAAATACCTGAGTTGCGCCTTCTTCAGACAACTCTTTCAAACCTTTTTGCAATTGTTTTGACTTTAATGGATCTTTCAAACGCACTCGACGGAACATCTCTGGTGCGAAGTGAGGAATACCTGTGAAATGTAGATTTTCACCACTTGTGAAAGTATCACCAATTTGAATTGTGCCGTGGTTATGCAAACCAATAATATCACCTGGCCACGCTTCTTCTAGATGTTCACGCTCACCCGCAAGGAATGTCAATGCATCACTAATACGTACATCTTTACCAATACGTACATGATTCATCTTCAAACCTTTTTCATATTTACCTGAGCAAATACGCATAAAGGCAATACGGTCACGGTGTTTCGGATCCATGTTGGCTTGAATTTTAAAGACGAAACCAGAAAAACCTTCTTCTTTAGCATCGACAACACGCTCTTGTGTTGGATGTGCTTTAGGTTCTGGTGCCCAATTCATAAATGCATCTAACACGTGGTCAACACCAAAGTTACCTAATGCTGTACCAAATAGAACTGGAGTTTGTTTACCTTGTAAAAATAATTCGCGGTCCAAAGGCTCATTCGCCATTTGTACGAGCTCAAGTGACTCTTCAAAAGACGCCCAAGCCAACTCACCTACTTTTTCACGAATATCTGCATGATCATAGCCATCGCGTACTTCAATATCTGTAATAGTTGAACCAAAGCCTGCTTTGTAGACATACAATTTGTTTTCAAGAATATTGTATACACCAGCAAAATCACGCCCCATCCCTAATGGCCATGTAATTGGTACACAGCGAATATTGAGGACATTCTCAATTTCATCCAGCAACTCAAGTGGTTCACGAATCTCACGGTCCATCTTGTTTACAAATGAAATGATCGGAGTGTCACGCATACGACAAACTTCCATCAATTTGATGGTACGTTCTTCGACACCTTTTGCACCATCAATCACCATTAATGCAGAGTCAACTGCAGTTAGGGTACGATAAGTATCTTCAGAGAAGTCTTCATGCCCCGGTGTATCAAGTAAGTTAATAGTGTGACCTTTATAAGGGAACTGCATAACAGAAGTAGTAATGGAAATTCCACGCTCTTTTTCCATTTCCATCCAGTCAGATGTAGCTGCGCGGTCAGATTTACGGCTTTTTACCATCCCTGCAACCTGAATTGCTTTACCCCATAACAGTAATTTCTCTGTCATGGTGGTTTTACCGGCATCGGGGTGGGAAATGATGGCAAATGTGCGGCGTTGAGCAACCTGTGCCGCTAACTCATCTTTAAAACTCATGAAATACACCTACTGCGGAGATTGCAGTGCCAAAGACCTAAAGTCGATCAAAATAAAAATTGGCGTAATTGTAGCAGATTTATAGAACTGTTTAATGATTGTTGATAAGCCATGAGTTATTCACAAACTTTTTAGATCTTTTCTGAGTATGTAGTTTAACTTCTTAGAAATTTTACAATTAAAAAAGCCCACCTGTTTATAGATGGGGCTTAGTTAAGACTTAACAGAATCGTTATGCCAATTTCTTTTCTTCAATGAATTGAACATCTGCAATTTGTGCATCCCAGAACTCATTCCATAAAGCACAGTAATCAATACATAGCTTAGTTAAGCTTTCATAATCATCTTTTGTAATTGCTTGTGCTAATGCAAACCACAAGTCATCTTCATGATCGTCATCAGCAGCCTCAGATGTTTCATCCGTAGATACACCATGTACATGGTAGTAACCACCACCTTCAACATCGATATTTACGAATTTGGTTGCTTGACGTAATGGTGGACTAAAAAGAATGACTTCCTCTTCTGCAACAGCCAATAATGCCACGACATTAATATAACTATCATAAGAAGATTCTAAAAATGATCTAACCTGATCTGCAAATTTTGATGGTTTATAATTACGACGGTCAAGTTCCGTTAAACCATAATCATTAAGTAAATCTTCATATAAAGGATAATGAGCATATTCAGGGTTACCCAGATAGTAATTATCTTTGTCTAAACCAGGGCGAAAGCCAAACTCATCAAGTATATTTAAACTTAATAATACCCGTGGATACATCTTCGCTCCAGAGTGGAGTTTAGGTTCCAATTGTTTTGTTAAAAATTGAGCCTTTAATAGAGCGTCCGTAAAAATTTGTACAATCGCATGACGATATTCTAAATGGATAAGAGTCAAACGTTGTTTATCAAGATATCCACCGTTTAACAGCTCAATAGCAGGATGATTACAAACTGGTAACTCTGCAATTGTTTTTCTTAACTGTTTAAGAAATTGTAAATTTTCATCCCATTGTTTTGCAGGAATACTATTTCTCATCCCCTGCAATGCTTTTTCTCTTGGATTATTAAAGTCTTCAAATTTTTTTAACATAATGATTCTCTGTAAAAAGTTTTTCTTATAGTTAAGTTATAGGCTCTCTCTTTATTACAATTTTGCATTCAATTGCTAAAATAAATTCCGCACACCCATACTTAACAAGTTGATACTATGTGTATTATCTCAACAAATCAACGGATTAATTAATAATATTTAAAAAAGTAAACTATTGCCAATTAAATATATAATATGTTGTTTTTTAAATTAACCAAGCTATTGAATAAATATAATTTTTTAAATACTATAAAATAAGTTTTATTTAAGCTTATACACTTTACAATAGCAAAGTTAATCAAAAAATATCCGCAACGGGGAACCCGATGACAAAAAGAGAAACTATTATAACAACAGCAACATCCCTCTTTAACCAAAAAAGCTATACTTCTATTGGTGTTGATCGCATTATTGCTGAGTCAAATGTTGCAAAAATGACTTTTTATAAATACTTTTCTTCTAAAGAAGCCTTAATTGAAGAATGTCTTTATAAAAGAAATTTAGAGATCCAATATTCAATATTGGAAAAAATAAAGAATACCAACAACCCTTTGATTAAATTAAAAAAGATATTTAATTGGTATATCGATTGGATTAATACAGATGACTTTAATGGCTGCTTATTTAAAAAAGCGACCATCGAAGTCATGCAATTGTACCCTTCTATTAAGCATCAAATTAATGAGTATCGGGAGTGGATTTACTCATTAGTTTTCTCAGCTCTTTCAGAGTTAGAAGTAGAAAACACAAAAATCCTAACAGGGCTCTTTCTTAACATTGTAGATGGAATCATTATTGATGGCACTATAAATAAAGGAAAGATTAATCCAGAACAAACGTGGTCTTATATAAACAAAATTATTGAATTAGAAACAGTTCAAGAGTATGCAAGTATTTAATTTATAAATTAATTAAGTTTTTATATTTTAATAAAGATAGAAGTTTTTTGTTCGGTGGAGTCTACTCTCCAACTCCACCCAAAATCTATTCAACCCCTAAAATTAATATATTTATATTTTATAAAAATTAATATTTTTATTTAGTTCTATCTTCATTAATTCTAATTATTATATAAACTTCACAATATTTTATAATAACCCTTTTAACTCGTTATATTTTATAAAATACAAACATCAATTTATTAGAATTACTTTATACTTACAGTATAAATTTATAAATTATTATATATTAAATACTCAACTAACTGAGAAACTAATACTATCCACTATTACAAATATATAGGTGTGTTTTAGAAGATAGATTTATTTTAATTAATTGTTCTTTAAAGAAAAAAAATAAAAAGGAAATGTTAGTTTTAAAAATCGATATAGAAAAGATTAAGCGAAGTGAGCGCCTTGAGATTCAATCAGTTGATCGACGTGAACAGGCATTCCTAATAAATAACCCTGAAATTGCTGACAACCTAAACGGGTTAAAATCTCAACTTGCTGTTGAGTTTCCACCCCTTCCGCTGTTACGGTTAAACCTAACTTTTTAGCTAAATGTATTATACTTTCTAATATAACTTCTTCTTTAGAACCTGGCTTTAAATCGACAATAAAGCCGCGATCAATTTTCAATTCATCTACAGGTAAATCTTTTAAATATAAAAAGCTTGAATGACCTGTTCCAAAATCATCAATTGCGACTCGAATGCCCATATCACGTAGTCGCTCACAAGCTCGAATACTTAAATCGATATGTCGCATTGCTGTTGATTCAGTAATCTCAACAATTAAGTGATGAGGTTGAATTTGATATTTTTTCAATAATGCTTCGAGTGTACTAAATAATTTTTTATTTTCGAACTGTAGTGCAGATAGGTTTACTGCGACTGGATAAAATGGGGTGTTACTGCGTTCCCACTCTTGAATTTGCAGGCAAGCTTGCTCAAGTGCCCAATATCCCATTGGAATGATCAAACCCGTTTTTTCTGCACCTTCTATAAACATATGCGGTGTGAGTATTCCTAAAGCTGGATGATTCCAACGGATTAATGCTTCAACGCCACAGACCTCAAGGTTCGTATTAAATTTTGGTTGGTAATATAGGATGAACTGCTTTTCTTCTACGGCCTTATAAAGATCATTGATCAGTTTTGACTGACTTCTCGTTTCTTGTTGATGGGTTGAATAACTAAAGATGGTATAAGTATTTCGGCCTTGTTCTTTAGACATGAGCATCGCGGCATCAGCGTTCATGAGTAAGTCCTGAACATTTTGTCCGTGCTCAGGAAATAGTGCCACTCCTAAGCTTGCAGAGATATTAATTTCTTTACCAGAAATCTGATAACTCTCTTGAATCAGCTGTAAAACTTTCTCAGCCAAAATAACTGCTTCATCGGCATTTGTATTTTCGGCAATAAGCAAAAACTCATCACCGCCAATTCTAAGCAGTTTACACTTCTCATTGAGTTGCCAATGTAAGCGGTTCGCCATCTGAATAAGTAATTGATCACCCACATGATGTCCAAATGCATCATTCACCGATTTAAATCGATCTAAATCAATGTATAAGAAAGCAATTTTCTGGTCTTTGTATCGATGATCTGAAAGTAATACTTCAGCATAATCCACCAAATAAAGGCGGTTAGGTAATTTGGTTAAATTGTCTTGTATAGATAGATTAGCTAATTCTTTATTTGCTTTGCGCAGCTCTAAATTCTGTTGAGTAAGGCGTTGCTCTAACATTGCAACAATAAAACTTGCTACGAGTACCAAACAGGTGACTAGAATAATTGTAAATAATAATAAGTCATGTTCAGCCTGATATTGGCTAATAAATTTATCAGTAATATTCGTCGCAATAAGCGCTGTGTAGTGCATCCCCATAATACTTAAGGTCATCATAACCGAAAATGCGATTTTTAAAGTTAAGCGATATCGTTCAGTGTCTTTTAATTTATAGGCGAGTAAAAACGCTAGCCCTGAACCACTCATCGCAATTAATACAGAAAATAAAAGTAAAAACGAAGTGTAATCTTTTTTATAAACATTAATATTCCAGCCCAGCATGCTAATGTAATATGAAGCTGAAATTCCGATTCCCATAATAATCGAGCTCAAAATGAGTCTAAATAAAGGGAGTGTAAAACGCGAAGTCAACCACATCGCAATGCAAGATAACAATGCACTAATAGCATAAGATATTGCAATTAAAGGAATATTAGAGTGAGCTGTATCAAACAGATGATAAGCTTGTATACCAACAATATGGACGATGCTAATTGCTAAGGCGAGTAGCAGTCCATTAATAAATAAAATTAAGGACTCAAATTTCTTATAGACTTGCTTGAATATTAGCTGCTCCATGGAAATTACAATATAACAAATGAAGCCAGCTGCAATAAAAGAGCCGACGATCAATGTGCTATCGTAATCAACATGACCCATATTGGACTTCCATGATTATTCAATACTTTTTTTTATTTTGTTCAACTCATTGCCCAAAATACAATTAAACATGTTAAAGAAATTTTAGTAAATTTGACTTATTCAGTCAGTTATAAACAATAACATTATCTATCTTTTGGTCAAGTATTTTTTACTTTATAAATCAATAAAGTAAATAAAAATTAAGCAGCCAATTATATGAAAAATATAGAATTTATTTAATCTAGTCAAGTTGACCTAATCGCAATTTTCATATTCAAATAAAATAGTATAAATAAAGAACCCTGCTTAAAGCAGGGTTCTTTTAAAACGTTAGATAAAGAAAATTAGTTCTTTTCTTTGTCTACGATTTTGTTTGCTTGAATCCATGGCATCATTGCACGCAACTTATTACCAGTTACTTCAATACCATGTGCAGCATTTTGACGACGACGAGCAGTCATAGATGGGTAGTTTAACGCACCTTCTTGAATGAACATCTTAGCGTACTCACCAGATTGAATACGTTTCAATGCATTACGCATTGCTTCACGAGATTGTTCGTTGATTACTTCAACACCAGTTACATATTCGCCGTACTCAGCATTGTTAGATACTGAGTAGTTCATGTCAGCGATACCGCCCTCGAACATTAAGTCAACGATCAATTTAAGTTCGTGTAAACATTCGAAGTAAGCCATTTCTGGTGCATAACCAGCTTCAACTAAAGTTTCGAAGCCCATTTTCACTAATTCAACCGCACCACCACAAAGAACCGCTTGCTCACCGAATAAGTCAGTTTCAGTTTCTTCACGGAATGAAGTTTCGATAATACCTGTACGGCCGCCGCCTACGCCAGAAGCATAAGAAAGAGCAACATTACGTGCATTACCAGAAGCATCTTGGTGAATTGCGATTAGGTCAGGAACACCTGAACCACGTTGGAACTCTGAACGTACAGTGTGACCAGGTGCTTTTGGAGCAACCATGATTACGTCTAAATCTTTACGAGGAACAACTTGGTTGTAAAGAACAGAGAAACCATGAGCAAATGCAAGAGTCGCGCCTTCTTTGATGTTTGGCTCAATCACGTCACGGTAAAGTTGTGATTGAAATTCATCTGGAGTCAAAATCATTACGAGGTCAGCTTGCTTAACAGCAGCAGGAACTTCTGCAACTTTAAGACCTGCATTTTCAGCTTTCTTCCAAGAAGCTGAATCTGCACGTAAACCTACAGTTACATCTACGCCTGAGTCTTTAAGGTTAAGTGCATGAGCATGACCTTGAGAACCGTAACCAATAATCGCTACTTTCTTGCCTTGGATGATTGATAAGTCACAGTCTTTATCGTAAAAAATTTGCATTTGTGTTCTCCGCTAAAATACTTTTAAAAAATTAAATGGCTAATACTTTTTCGCCACGGGCGATACCAGATACACCTGAACGAACGACTTCTAGAATAGTGTTTTCTGCAAGCGCATCGATAAAACCATCTAATTTTTCAGTTGTCCCTGCTATTTGAATGGTATAGGTAGTTGGTGTCACGTCTACAATCTGCGCACGGAAAATATCCGCTGTTCGCTTAATTTCAGCACGTGAAGCACCTAACGCTTTTACTTTAATCAACATCAGTTCACGCTCAATATGTGAACCTTCTGATAAATCAACTACTTTTACAACTTCAACAAGTTTATTGAGCTGCTTTGTAATCTGTTCAATCTTATGGTCATCACCATAAGTTGTTAATGTTAAGCGTGACAAAGTTGGGTCTTCGGTTGGCGCAACATTTAGTGTTTCAATGTTATATCCACGTTGGCTAAATAAACCAACAAGGCGAGAAAGCGCACCAGCTTCGTTTTCAACGAGTACAGAAATAATATGTCTCATTATGTACGCTCCCCTTTACCTAACCACATATCCTTCATAGACTGACCTGCGATCAGCATTGGATAAACATGTTCCGTGCGATCAACCATGACATTAATGAATACACATTTATCATTAATCGCCATTGCTTCAGCAAGCTTCGACTCTAGTTCATCGGCATGATCAATCTGGATACCAACGTGACCATAAGCTTCCATTAACTTGCCAAAATCAGGCAATGATTCAACGTATGAGCTTGAGTGACGGCCCTCATAGTTCATATCTTGCCACTGCTTCACCATACCTAAAGCACGGTTATTCAAGCACAAGATCTTCACATTCATGCCATATTGCTTACACGTTGAAAGCTCTTGAATACACATTTGAATTGAAGCTTCACCAGTAATACAAACAACTTGTTGATCTGGGAAAGCGAGCTTCGCAGCCATTGCATAAGGTAAACCTACGCCCATGGTGCCCAATCCGCCTGAGTTAATCCATTGACGTGGACGTTTGTATTTGTAATACAACGCACCAAACATTTGGTGTTGGCCCACATCTGAAGTGATGATGGCATCACCATTGGTCGCTTTATATAAAGCTTCAACAACTTGCTGTGGCTTCATTGTGCCATCAGTCGGGGTTTCAAACTTTAAGCCATGAACTTTACGCCATTCATTAATTTGATCCCACCACGCAGCAATTGCTTCAGGGTTTGGCTTAGACACATTCAATTGTTTCAATTGCGTCAACATTTCCTGAAGTACAGGCTCAACCGCCCCTACAATCGGAATGTGCGCCATAATTGTTTTTGAAATGCTCGCCGGATCAATATCAATATGAATAACTTTAGCATTCACACAGAATTTTGCTGGGTTATTGGTCACTCGGTCATCAAAACGCGCACCAATTGCAAGAATGACATCAGCATTATGCATCGCCATATTTGCTTCATAAGTACCGTGCATACCTAACATGCCCACAAATTGTGGATCATCGCCAGGGAAGCCACCAAGGCCCATAAGTGTGTTAGTTACTGGATAACCTAGTAAATGCGCGAGTTCAGTCAATAATGCCGATGCATTACCTTGAACAACACCACCACCCGTATAAATTACAGGGCGTTTTGCACTTAAAAGCTCATCAATCGCTTTACGAATTTGGCCAGAATGACCACGTGAAGGTGGCTGATAAGAACGCATCTTCACTTTTTCAGGATATTCGTACGCAAATTTTTCTGCAGGATTTGTCGCATCTTTAGGAATATCGACTACAACTGGACCAGGGCGACCACTTGCTGCGATATAAAATGCTTTTTTGATAATTGCAGGAATTTCGCTTGCATGACGAACTTGGAAGCTGTGTTTCACGATTGGACGTGAAATACCTACCATATCAGTTTCTTGGAAAGCGTCTTCACCAATAAGATGTGATGCAACCTGGCCAGACAAAATCACCATTGGGATTGAGTCCATATAAGCTGTTGCAATTGGAGTCACAGTATTAGTTGCGCCAGGTCCAGAAGTGACCAGTACTACGCCAGTCTTACCTGTAGCACGCGAGTAAGCATCTGCCATATGACCAGCAGCTTGCTCATGACGTACGAGGTAATGATTGATTTTGTCTTGTTGAAATAGCGCATCATAAATATGTAATACAGCGCCGCCTGGATAACCAAAAACATGTTCAACGCCTTCGTCCGCAAGAGCACGAACGAGCATTTCACCACCAGATAAAAGTTCCAACGTGATTCACCCTAAAATCTTTATCACTATTTATGGAAGGCACAAATAGTGTTTCATTCATTGAATTGTCTGCACTGTTATAGCACACATATTGTCTAGTTTTCGTTGCAATAGAAAAATTTCTGTTTTTCAGCCGTATAAGCTTTTTTAACATTAATAAAGCATGTCTGGATATACATACTTTAAGTAAAATCAATCTCTCGGCTAGAGAGAATGTCTATTACAAAACATGACGGTTATTCGAAGGGTGATCAAATAATCGCATATAAAACTAAAGGAAGCATTTTTGTTGTTTAATTCACTAAAGTCAAGATTAAAGAAACACTTTTCTATGATTATTTTTTAACTGACTATTTTTTCATCTTATTTGATTTTTCCACTTTTCTTTTTTTATGATTACCCAACTTTTTTCAGGTTTATTCTTGTTTAATTTTTAACGGAAAATAAATCCATCCCAAAACTGCATTTTTGTCGATTTTGCGCTATGCTGTGCAACAATCTTTAATATCAATTTTTGTTGTATAGCTTACGTCTATGACTATTTCTCACATTGACCCCGAATATCAAGCAAACACGATTGAACCATCAGTTCAACAAGATTGGGAAAATCGTAAAGTCTTTAAAGTTGCCGACACTGTCGAAGGTAAACATCGTTACATCCTGTCAATGTTTCCTTACCCAAGCGGCAAGCTGCATATGGGGCATGTGCGTAACTATACAATTGGCGATGTGATTAGCCGTTTTTACCGTTTAAAAGGTGAAACTGTATTACAACCTATGGGTTGGGATGCATTCGGTTTACCTGCGGAAAACGCAGCAATTGCCCATAAAGTTGCTCCAGCAAAATGGACATTTGAAAACATTGCGTACATGCGTGACCAATTAAAAAAATTAGGTCTATCTGTAGACTGGGATCGCGAATTCGCAACTTGTACACCAGAATATTATCACTGGGAACAATGGTTATTTGTTCAGCTTTATAAAAAAGGTCTGATCTACCGTAAACTTTCAACAGTAAACTGGGATCCAGTTGACCAAACTGTTTTAGCAAACGAACAAGTTGAAAATGGTCGCGGATGGCGTTCTGGTGCATTGGTTGAAAAACGCGATATTCCAATGTACTACTTCCGTATTACTGACTATGCACAAGAATTATTAGACGACCTAGACACTCTACAAGACGGCTGGCCTCAACAAGTGTTGACCATGCAGCGTAACTGGCTCGGTCGCTCTACAGGCATGGAAATTACTTTCCCATCTGCCAATACCGAAATTTATGCTGATGGCTTAACTGTTTATACAACACGTGCTGACACGCTTATGGGCGTGACATATGTTGCCGTTGCAGCAGAACACCCTCTTGCGCTTAAAGCTGCTGAAAACAACCCTGAATTGGCTGCATTCATTGAAGAGTGCCGCATGGGTTCAGTTGCAGAAGCAGACTTGGCAACAGCCGAGAAAAAAGGCATGGCGACAGGTTTGTTTGTAAAGCATCCTGTAACTGGTGAAGAGCTTCCTGTCTGGATCGCAAACTACGTATTAATGTCTTACGGTTCTGGCGCAGTGATGGCTGTACCAGCGCATGACGAACGTGACTTCGAATTTGCTAACAAGTTCAACTTGCCTATTAAGCAAGTAATTGATGCCAAAGGCGCTGACGATGCAGACTACTCTGCAACTGAGTGGCAAGAATGGTACGGTTCTAAAGAAGGTAAACTTGTTAACTCTGGTGAGTTTGATGGTTTAGAATTCCAAGCTGCATTTGATGCATTCCTTGCAAAATTAGAACCACAAGGTTTAGCAAACTCTAAAGTTCAATTCCGTTTACGTGACTGGGGTGTTTCTCGTCAACGTTACTGGGGTTGTCCAATTCCAATGATTAACTGTGATACTTGTGGTCAAGTCACAGTTCCAGAAGACCAGCTTCCAGTTGTATTACCAACTGACGTTGTTCCAGATGGTTCAGGTAACCCGCTTAATAAAATGCCTGAATTCTATGAAACTAAATGTCCTTGTTGTGGTGGCGATGCACGCCGTGAAACAGATACATTGGATACATTCGTTGAGTCATCTTGGTACTATGCACGCTATGCATCTCCAGACTTTACTGGCGGTATGGTTAAACCTGAAGCAGCTCAAAACTGGCTTCCTGTAAACCAATATATTGGTGGTGTTGAACACGCGATTCTTCACTTACTTTATGCACGTTTCTTCCACAAATTAATGCGTGATGAAGGTGTAGTACAAGGTAATGAGCCATTTACCAACTTGTTAACTCAAGGCATGGTGCTTGCTGATACATTCTATCGTGAAGCAGAAAATGGTAAGAAAACTTGGTTTAACCCTGCTGATATCGAATTAGAACGCGATGAAAAAGGTCGTATTCTTTCTGCAAAATATTCAGGTGACGGTCAAGAAGTTGTGATCGGCGGACAAGAAAAAATGTCTAAGTCGAAAAACAATGGTATCGACCCACAAGCGATTATTGATCAATACGGCGCAGATACAGCACGTGTATTTATGATGTTCGCTGCTCCACCAGATCAATCTTTAGAATGGTCTGATGCAGGTGTTGAAGGTGCAAACCGTTTCTTAAAACGTGTGTGGCGCCTTGTAGCGAGCTTCCTTGAAAAGGGCAACCAAGCTTCTACGATTGATGCAGCTAACTTGTCTAAAGACGCTCAAGATTTACGTCGCAAAACACACGAAACTATTCAAAAAGTAAGTGATGATATCGAACGTCGTCATGCATTCAATACTGCGATTGCTGCTTTGATGGAATTGTTAAATGCGAGCAACAAGTTTGAAGCAAAAGATGATAATGACGTTGCTGTAGAACGTGAAGCGATCACCACACTGTTAACTTTACTTGCTCCATTTGCACCACATTTAAGTCAAACATTATTGGCTCAGTTTGGTACAGATGTAACAGAAGCGACATTCCCTGAAGTCGATGCTTCTGCATTAACTCGTAATACACAAACGATTGTTGTACAGGTTAACGGTAAACTTCGCGGTAAACTTGAAGTTTCGGTTGATATTTCTAAAGAAGATCTATTAGCTCAAGCTAAAGCTCTTCCAGAAGTTCAACAATTCTTAACAGGACCAACAAAGAAAGAAATTGTGGTTCCAAATAAATTAGTTAACCTCGTGGTTTAATTAAAGTTATTAATGAGAGGATCAAGCATGCACTTTGCCAAACGTTTAGCCGCTGTTGTTTTGACCTTAGGCCTTAGTGCAGGCTTAGTCGGGTGTGGATTTCATTTAAAAGGAACCAACCCGACTGCAACTCCGCTGGTTTATAAAAAATTAAGCCTTGAGTTACCAGCTAAAACTGATGATTTAGAAACCCAGTTAAAAGTTTATTTAGCTGCAAATGGTGTTCAATTCAGCAATGATAATGATGCCTACGTACTCCGTGTTTTAGAGTACACACCACGTCGTCA
This sequence comes from Acinetobacter sp. V104_13, assembly GCF_031798995.1. Classification (NCBI taxonomy): domain Bacteria; kingdom Pseudomonadati; phylum Pseudomonadota; class Gammaproteobacteria; order Moraxellales; family Moraxellaceae; genus Acinetobacter; species Acinetobacter sp. V104_13. The sequence continues at coordinate 86,264 of NZ_JAVQNP010000026.1, forward strand.
GCTTTTAAATGGAAAACTAACGGAAGTATTATTACGCTTAACCGTAACCTTCCAGATTGAAGACCGTCAGGGTAATAAAATTACTGAACCACGTTCATTAACTGCATCTCGTAGTTACCAATATGATCTTGCAACGGTTAACACCGAAAATCAGCAAGAATCTTATTTGCAACGTATTGTGATCGATGACATTGCACAGCAAATTACTCGTCAGATTTCAGCAAATCGTTTACCAAAAGCTCAGCCTTAATCTTTATTTTTACCAGCAATGAAAATTGACTATTTACAAGCCTTAAAACGCATTCCGGAAGCACGGGGTGCGTGGATTTTACATGGCCAAGAACCTTTGCTGGAACAAAATTTATTAGATGCTTTTCGTAAAAGTTGGCAACAACAAGAAGTTGAAAGACAGCGCTACGATATTAGTAGTGTAAGCGACTGGAAAAATGTTTTTAACGCTCTTAACAGCTTATCTTTATTTTCTCAGCAGCTTGCCATTGAAGTACATGGCAATATAAAGCCTGACGCAAATGGGCTAAAACAACTTAAAAGCTATATTCAGCATAATGAAACTAACCTGCTTTTAATTGTTCTACCTAAGCAAGATAGTAGTAGCTTAAAGTCTGCTTTTTTCCAAGTTGTGGAAGCAAATGGTGTTGTTGTTGCCCTTACGGCAAACTATCCGCAAGACCGCCAAAGAATTTTATCTGCCGAAGCAGAGAAACTCGAAATTCAACTCGATAATGACGCATGGCAGTGGCTCATGCAGCATCATGAGCATAATCTGCTCGCAGCTAAGAATAGCTTGATGCGTGTAAGAGATACTTTTCCAGACCAACAACTGATTCAAATTGAACAGTTGTATGCTTGTTTACAAGATCAATCTCGTTACACCACTTACGATTTAAGCGATGCTTTATTAGAAGGTAATCTCGCTCAATCTATTAAAATTTTTCAATATTTAATTGCTGCTGGCGAACCAGAAAGTCTGATTTTATGGACACTAAGCAAAGAAATGCGTTTACTGATGCAATTATTTGAACAGCCTCATAATGCATTACAACTTGGTATCTGGAAAACTAAAGTCAGTTTATATCAACAAGCGTTAAGAAGATTAAATCCTCAACAATTTCTAGGCTGGTCCACCCTTCTATTGCAAGTTGATGCAGCAATTAAAGGAATGTCGAATGAAAATGCCCAACATTTGATGCAGCAGGCCATTGCTGAATTATGTGGTAAAACGCTATTTATACAATAATTCGGCGGAATCATTTTTCTTCATTCTTGAAATATAATAAAAATTCACGTTTTATCCTCATTTCGCTTTTATACTAAATTAAATTTTAAACTTTTCGACCTCTCACCATGCCAAAAATAAAGCCAATCAAACTTGTTATTATTATCCTCTGTATAGCAGTTATTGCTGTATTAGCTTGGAAGTTTTTAAAGCCTAAAGAGCAGCAACCTCAATATATTACTGCTGAGGTAACACGTGGGGATATTGAAAATAATGTACTTGCGACAGGTACACTGGATGCAACCAAACTGATTAGTGTGGGTGCGCAGGTATCTGGTCAGGTTAAAAAGATGTATGTACAGTTGGGTGATCAGGTTAAACAAGGTCAACTCATTGCGCAAATTGACTCAACCACCCAAGAAAATAGCTTAAAGACCTCTGATGCAAACATTAAAAATTTAGAAGCACAGCGTCTTCAACAAGTTGCTTCCTTAAATGAAAAGCAACTTGAATACCGTCGTCAGCAACAAATGTATGCGCAAGACGCAACGCCACGTGCAGATTTAGAATCGGCTGAGGCAAGCTATAAAACAGCTCAGGCACAAATTAAAGCATTAGATGCACAGATCGAATCTGCAAAAGTCACAAAATCTACGGCACAAACCAATATTGGTTACACACGTATTGTTGCTCCAACTGATGGTACGGTTGTCGCGATTGTGACTGAAGAAGGTCAAACCGTAAACGCGAACCAAAGCGCGCCAACAATTGTCAAAATTGCAAAATTACAAAACATGACGATTAAGGCGCAAGTCAGTGAAGCTGACATTATGAAAGTTGAAAAAGGACAACAGGTTTACTTTACAACCTTAGGTGATGAAACTAAACGCTACGCAACTTTACGTCAAATTGAGCCTGCTCCCGACTCAATTTCTAGCGAATCAACAAGTACGACAAGCTCAACAACAAGCTCGGCTGTTTATTATAATGCTTTATTCGATGTGCCAAATACCGATGGTAAATTGCGTATTGATATGACCGCACAAGTTTATATCGTATTAAATTCAGCTAAAAATGCTCTACTCGTTCCTTCATCAGCACTGAGTTCTAAACAATTTTCAGGTCAAAGAAAATCAGGCCAATCATCTGATAAATCAAGTTCTTCACCTGAAGCAGCTAAAAAATCTCAAGGAAACGGAGCTCGTCTACAACGCCTAAACTTGACTGCTGAACAAAAACAACTCGTTGAACAAGGTAAATTAACATTAAGTGTTGTACGTGTATTACAAGCTGATGGCACAACTAAACCAACTCAAATTTTGGTGGGTATTAATAACCGTGTAAATGCGCAAGTTCTTGCGGGCTTAAAACAAGGTGATCAAGTTGTCATTGCTGATAGTGCAGATACTTCTGCTGCATCAGCAAATAGTAGTAATAACCGTCGCCGTAGTGGCCCAATGGGAATGTAAGCATGACAAAACAAGCTTTGCTTGAAGTCAGCAATCTAGTCCGGGAATTCCCTGCTGGCGAAAGCACGATACAAATTTTAAAAGGCATTGATCTGACCATTTATGAAGGTGAACTGGTTGCCATTGTCGGTCAATCTGGTTCTGGTAAATCGACCCTCATGAATATTCTGGGTTGTTTGGACCGACCTACGAGTGGTAGTTATAAGGTTAATGGACAAGAAACAGGTAAACTTGAGCCAGATCAGCTGGCTCGACTACGCCGTGAATATTTTGGTTTTATTTTCCAGCGCTATCACTTACTGGGTGACTTATCTGCCGAAGGTAACGTAGAAGTTCCAGCTGTTTATGCAGGTGTTACACCTTCTGAGCGTAAACAACGCGCAACAGCTCTACTGACTGAATTAGGTTTAGGCACTAAAACACTTAATAGACCAAGCCAACTTTCTGGTGGTCAGCAGCAACGTGTTTCTATTGCCCGTGCGCTGATGAATGGGGGTGACGTTATTCTGGCAGATGAACCGACGGGGGCACTCGACTCTCATAGTGGTGTTGAGGTGATGCGTATCTTGCGTGAACTCAATGCTGCAGGTCACACTATTATTTTAGTCACCCACGATATGCAAGTTGCAAAAAATGCGACTCGTATTATTGAGATTAGTGACGGAGAAATTATTAGTGACCGCCCTAATGTTCCAGATCAAGCAGCCGAACCAATCAAGACTGATCCTGATGCGGCTCCTGCTTTACAAGGTAAACAGAAGAAAGGCAAAAGTATTTCTGCATGGCGTTCTACTTTAGACCGTTTATCTGAAGCCTTTCAAATGGCTTTACTGTCTATGAATGCCCACCGCATGCGTACTTTTTTAACCATGCTTGGGATCATTATTGGTATTGCATCGGTTGTTACGGTTGTCGCGCTAGGTAAAGGCTCTCAACAGCAAATTTTAAGCAATATTAGCAGTCTGGGAACAAATACGATTACGATATTTCAGGGCCGCGGTTTTGGTGATAACTCTAAAACTGCAAACTTTAAAACCTTGGTACCTGCCGATGCCGATGCGTTAATGACTCAACCGTATGTCAGTGCAGTTAGCCCCATCGTTAGTACATCCAAAACCATGCGTTATCAACAAAATGAAGCTAACGCGACCATTAATGGTGTGAGTAACGATTATTTCGATGTGAAAGGTTTGGTCTTTAAAGATGGACAAACTTTTGATCAACGTAGTGTTCGTGATCGCTCACAGGATGTAGTCATTGATACCAATACTCAAAAACAGTTCTTTAGTGACGGTACCAACCCTATCGGTCAAGTAGTATTACTCGGTAGTGTACCTGCCCGTATTATTGGCATTGTAGAACCGCAAACAAGCGGTATGGGCTCAGATGACACGCTAAATGTCTATATGCCTTATACAACCGTGATGAGCCGTATGTTGGGGCAAACCCATGTTCGCAATATCGTAGTTCGTATTAATGACAAATATTCAACTGCCGCAGCTGAAAATGCGATTGTAAATTTATTAACCCAGCGCCATGGTGCACAAGATATTTTCACCATGAACAGTGACAGTATCCGTCAAACCATTGAGAAAACAACCAGTACAATGACCCTTCTGGTTTCAGCAATTGCCGTAATTTCACTGGTGGTTGGTGGTATCGGGGTAATGAATATTATGTTGGTTTCAGTGACTGAACGTACTCAGGAAATTGGTGTACGTATGGCCGTAGGTGCGCGTCAAAGTGATATTTTGCAGCAATTCCTGATTGAAGCAATTTTGGTGTGTTTAATTGGTGGTGTGCTTGGCGTCTTACTGTCGCTTGGCCTTGGGCAACTTATTAATAAATTTGCTGGTGGTAACTTTAGTGTGGCTTATTCAAGCACCTCAATTATTGCAGCCTTTGTCTGTTCAACACTGATTGGGGTCGTTTTTGGTTTTTTACCAGCCAAGAATGCCGCGAAACTTGACCCTGTTGCCGCACTATCTCGAGAATAAGGAAAATTGCATGTCTTTCTCTATGACTAAACTCAGCACAGCACTTCTTCTCACAGGTTCTCTTGTCGGATGTGCAGCTGTAGTAAAAACACCTTATGAAACACCTGCAGTACAAGTTCCGGGTAGTTTTCAGTATGACACAGCAAAAACAAAAACCATGTCTGCCAATCAATATTCTGACCGTTGGTGGACACTCTTTAACGATGCACAGCTCAATCAACTTGTAAGTAATGTATTAGAACGTAATAGTGATTTAGCAGTTGCAGGTATTGCTCTAAAGCAAGCCCGTCTACAAGCTGACTTAACCGCTAACAAACAAGGCTTACGAACCAGTTCAAGTGTTTCTACAGGGCATTCTTTCGATTTAAATTCGGGAGATGACAGCGCTAAAGGTCTTTCAATGAGCGCTGGCGTAAGCTATGAGCTTGATTTATTTGGCAAGCTTGCACGCCAAACCGAAGCAAGTAAATGGGAAGCCTTAGCGACAGAACAAGACTTACAAGCCACTGGGCAAAGTTTAATTGCAACTACTGCCAAACTTTATTGGCAACTGGGTTATTTAAATGAGCGTTATACAACCGCACAGCAAAGTCTAGCAACCTCTCAAAAGCTTTATGACTTGGTTCAGATTCAATATAAAGCTGGTGCCGTTTCAGGTGTAGATCTGACTCAAGCAGAACAATCAGTACAAAGCCAGAAAGCGAGTTTAAGCCAGATTGAACAACAACTGGTTGAAACTCGCACAGCCATTGCGGTGTTATTGCATGAACCATTGCAGCAATTAAATATTCAAGAGCCAAAGCGTTTACCACGCACTGCTCTACCTGCAATTGGTGCTGGCTTACCTGCCGACATTTTATCGCGCCGACCTGATTTGCAAGCAAGTGAGCTCCGCTTAAGAAAAGCATTAGCAACTAAAGATGCTACTAAGGCGAGCTACTACCCTTCGATTAGCTTGACCAGTAGTTTGGGCTCAAGCAGCACATCGTTAACAGAGTTGTTACGCAACCCTGCTCTCACGCTTGGTGCAAGTTTAAGCTTACCGTTTTTACAATATAACGATATGAAAAAAGATATTGCGATTAGCAATCTGGATTATGAAAAAGCGATTATTCAATATCGTCAAACGCTATATCAGGCTTTTGCTGATGTCGAAAATGCTTTATCGAGTCGTACCGAACTCGACAAACAAGTAGCATTACAAGAGCGTAATGTTGAACTTGCAGAAAAAACTGAACGTCTAACCGAAGTTCGTTACCGTTATGGTGCTGTTGCATTAAAAACACTTCTCGATGCTCAGCAAACCACACGTACTGCACGTCTAAGTCTCGTTGAAACCAAGCAAAGCCAATACAATGCTTATGTCACCCTCATGCAAGCTCTAGGTGGCTCCCCTGTAAAAGAACTACCGCAATAACTTGCACCAATTAAAAAAGCCGTAGTCCTTCAACTACGGCTTTTTTATGGCTAAATAAATTTTAAAACTTATTCATCATCCATCATAGATTGGCTCATACCTACAGTATTGAAACCAGCATCTACATATAGAATTTCACCAGTAATACCTGAAGCCCAAGGTGAGCATAGGAATAATGCGGCGTTACCAACTTCTTCAATCGTTACGTTACGTTTTAATGGCGCAACTTTTTCATTGGCATCTAACATTTTACGGAAAGATTTAATACCAGAAGCAGCTAAAGTACGGATTGGGCCCGCAGAAATCGCGTTTACACGGATACCATCAACACCAAGGCTTGATGCTAAATAGCGAACACCAGCTTCTAAAGAAGCTTTTGCCATACCCATAACGTTATAGTTAGGCATAACGCGCTCAGAACCTTGGTAAGTCAAAGTCAATAAACAACCTTGGCGAGCTTGTAATAAAGGTTTTGCAGCACGAGCCATTGCAATAAAGCTGTATGCACTGATGTCATGAGCAACTTTAAAACCGTCACGGTCAGTCACGTCAGTGAAGTCACCATCAAGCGTGTGTGCAGGTGCAAAGCCAATTGAGTGTACAACACCGTCTACACCATCCCAATGTTTTGCAAGTTCTGCAAATGCATTATCAATTTCAGCATCAACAGCAACATCACATGGAAACACAAGCTTAGAACCGAATTGCTCAGCAAATTCATCCACACGTTTTTTTAATTTTTCGTTTGGATAAGTAAACGCAAGCTCTGCACCTTCACGGTGTAATGCTTGGGCAATACCAAAAGCAATTGATAATTTACTAGCAACGCCTGCAATCAAAAAGCGCTTACCTGCTAAAAGTCCTTGTGTCATGCCGATCTCACTCAAAACAATTTCAAGCATAATGCCAATATTCAGAAGTTTTCGAAATTGCATAATGCATCTTTTTTCAAAAATCGCACGAAAAAAAATCGCTCCTGATGAGGAGCGACTTCTAGATGAATTCAATCTTAGTCGTCAGACAATAAGCCCAGTAAGCGTAGGAAAGAAATATACATCCATACTAAAGTTGCAAGTAATGCGATACCACACAACCATTCCATGAATTTTGGTGCACGATAAGCTGCATTAGTTTCGATTAAATCAAAATCTAAAATCAGGTTAAGTGAAGCAATGACAGCGATAAATGCAGCAAAACCAATACCTAACCAGTTACTTTCAAAAATATAAGGAATGCTTGAACCAAAAGCTAAACGCATGACCATCTGCACGATAAATACAATAAAGATCGCCAAAGATGCAGAGATTACAACTGACTTAAACTTTTCAGTTGCGCGGATAATTTGGAATTTATATAAACCAAACATCACCAAAGTCGTAACGAAAGTTGCTAATAAAGCCTGAAGTGGAACACCTGGGTATTTCAACTGGAAAGTAAACGAAATACCACCTAAAAAAGCCCCTTCAAATAAGGCATACGGAATTGCCAATGTTGGCGCAGTCGTTGGTTTAAACGTTGTAATTAAAGCTAAAACCAAACCACCAATTGCACCCACAATTGAAGCTGCGTAAGCAATACCAACATTTGCAGTAAAGGCTGCATAGAAAAATAAAGCGACACCCACCGCAGCTGCAATGACCGTCAACATAACAGATTTTTGAATCGCACCTTGCACAGTCATCGGTTGACTATAGTCACTGACCGTTTCAACACGAGTCAGTATCGGGTTATTACTTTGCATAAATGCTCTCTTTTTATAATAAAAATTTAAAACATCATTTTAAGCAAAATGAATATGAAAGCCAAATTAAGCAATTGGCATTATTGTAACAATGTCCTTTATACAATAAAAAAGGAGGCATAAGCCTCCTTTTCATATCACGTCTACAACGTAATCAATCTTTACCATCTGTATTCATGATAAAGAAATATTCGCGGTAATATTTCAACTCTGAAATTGAGTCACGAATATCATCCATTGCCAAATGTGATGCATTTTTTTTCAGACCACTCATAATTTCAGGGCGCCAGCGTTTTGAAAGTTCTTTTACCGTAGATACATCAAGATTACGATAATGGAAATACTGCTCAAGTTCAGGCATAAGACGGTGTAAGAAACGGCGATCCTGACAGATTGAGTTGCCGCACATTGGTGAAACTTTTGGATTTACCCATTTTTTTAGGAACTCTAAAGTTTGTAACTCAGCATCACGAGCTGTTAATTTACTGCGACGAACTCGTTCAATCAGACCAGACTGCCCATGTTGACGAGTGTTCCATTCATCCATTGCATTTAAAATACGATCAGGTTGATGAATAGCCAAAACTGGGCCTTCGGCAAGTACATTTAAATGATCATCTGTAATAATTGTTGCGATTTCAATAATTTGATCATTATCGGTATCTAATCCGGTCATTTCCAGATCAATCCAAATTAATCGTGTATTTAAAGTACTGCTCATGAATGTACGTTCTAAAATGCCGTAAAAACATCAATAGTAGCAAATTTCTTGCTTCCGCGCTGTAATTCTATAGCTGCTTCATGCTATTTTTGCGGTCTTCAAACAATGGTTTTTTTGGGATATGAATGGCTTTAATTCGTAAGCGTCGTTTAACTGAACAACAGCAACGTCGTATTGAAAAACAGCATAAAACTCGCCAAGAAGAGATCGATACTTCACAGGATCTAGATGGACTCGTTGTACAACATTATGGGCGTCAACTTGAAGTACAAGCTCTCTCTGTACCTGAGCATCACCCAGAAAAACCACAAGTTGCCGAAGGAGAACCAGAACCATTCTGGAAGCCGATCGAACTTAATAGTGTTTGGCGTTGCCATACTCGAACTAATCTTGAGTTACTTGTAACTGGTGATCGTGTTAAATGGCAGGCAGACCCAAATACGGGTTTAGGCATTATTACAGCCATTCACCCACGTACATCTTTACTTACCCGCCCTGACCGCTATCACAAAGTTAAACCAGTAGCCGCGAATATCAGTTTGATTGTGATTGTATTTTCACCGCTTCCTGAACCAGCTCCAACGCTAATCGATCGGTATTTAGTTGCTTGTGCGGATGCAAATATTCCTGCTCTTTTGGTCCTCAATAAGTCTGATTTACTCACTGAAAATGACCCAATTCTCACCCTATTAGAAGAATATAAAACCTTGGGTTATGAGGTGATGATTTGTCAGTCGAAGAAGGGAGATATCTCGGCTTTATCTGAGCGTTTAGATGGTGAAACCGTAGCATTTGTAGGGCAATCAGGCGTAGGAAAAAGTTCTTTAATTAATGTGCTCATTCCAGATGCAGAGCAAAAAACCAATGTTATTTCTGAAAACTCTGCACTTGGACAACACACGACAACCTCTACGCGCTTAATCAACTTCGGTAAAAATGGTGCCTTAATTGATTCTCCGGGAATTCGTGAGTTTGGGCTTTGGCATCTCGATTTAGAAAAAATTCGTATGGGCTTTCCTGACATTGCCGCACATCTAGGATCTTGCCAATTCCGTAATTGCACACATACTCATGAAAAGAATTGTGGGCTAAAACAGGCCGTTGAAGCGGGTGAAATTTTGCCACGACGTTTAGATAGCTTTTTGCGTTTAATCGATGAGATTCAAGAAGCGCAGCAAAAAAACTGATTTTCTGCCCTATTTGCCCTTGAAGTGGTGATTTTGATCACCATCTATATACGCTATACTCTAGGTCAATTTTGTTTTTTAATTTTTTTAGGTGACTTGTGGAACGCTGGTTAGAGTTTATGGGGAATCACCCCATTTTGTTTGGTACGCTCGGAGTCTTGATCGTGTTGTTCTTCATTTTTGAAGGTCAACGTAATGGTCGTAAAATTTCTCCACAGTCGCTTGGTATTTTAGTGAAAGCGAAAAATGCTCTTTTGATTGACTTACGCGATAGCAAAGATTTCCGCGAAGGTCACATTAGTGGCAGTCGCAATATTCCGTATAGCCAAATCGCAAGTCATGCTGACGAATTAAAAGCAAGTGACCGTCCACTGGTATTTATTTGCAACTTGGGGCAAGTTGCTGGAAGTGCTTTGCAAAAAGTTGCTCACCACGATAGCTATCGTCTTGATGGTGGTATCAGTAACTGGAAAGCACAAGGCTTACCTCTTGTTAAAAGCAAACCAAAAGCTTAAGGAGAATTATCATGGCTGCAAATGTCATTGTTTACTCAACTTCTGTATGCCCGTATTGTGTTCGTGCTAAACAGTTACTTGAGCGTAAAGGTGTTGCTTATAAAGAAGTAAATCTTTCTGTTGAAGCACCAGAAGTACGTGTTGAATTAATGCAACGCACAAATCATCGTACTGTCCCACAAATTTTCATTAACGATCAGTTTATCGGTGGTTTTGACCAACTTTATGCTTTAGAGCGTGAAGGTAAACTCGACGAATTATTGGCTTAACATCGCATCCATATTAAGGAAAAAACAATGAGCGAAGAACAACAAGTTCAACCACAATTAGCTTTAGAGCGTATTTATACAAAAGATATTTCTTTTGAGGTTCCTGGGGCGCAGGTTTTTACTAAACAATGGCAACCTGAACTTAATATCAATCTTTCTTCTGCTGCAGAAAAGATTGACCCGACTCACTTTGAAGTTTCTTTAAAAGTTGTGGTTCAAGCCGATAACGATAACGAAACAGCGTTCATTGTAGATGTAACTCAATCAGGTATTTTCTTGATCGACAACATTGAAGAAGAGCGTTTACCTTATATTTTAGGCGCATACTGCCCAAATATTTTGTTCCCGTTCTTACGTGAAGCTGTAAATGATTTAGTAACTAAAGGTAGCTTCCCACAGTTACTTCTTACTCCAATCAACTTTGATGCCGAGTTTGAAGCTAACATGCAACGTGCTCAAGCTGCTGCTGTTGAAGGTCAAGCTTAATTTTTTAGCTTCTCGTTTTAATAAAAAAACCGCGTATTACGCGGTTTTTTTTATATGTGCTATTTAGATTCTTAAAGATCAAGTGAATGAAGCTGAATAGACGGAAACTGGAAGCCACGGCAAGATAACTCTGAACGCCATGCAACAGTTAATATCATATTACCAACAATAAAATTCTGATAAGCAAATGTCCCATTAAGTGGGTGAGAACAGACTCCACCATGATCGGTAGGATGTGCCTGAGTATTTAACGTATTTAAATCTAAACGTATGCCTAATCCTGAAGCTTTTAAAACGGCTTCTTTAGTGGTCCAGACTTTGAACCAATATTCTCTATTTTGTTCTAAGCTTAGCCATGTTTCATATTCATCGGGATGAAATGCATGTTTTGCTAAAGCGTCTAAGCGTACATTTCGATCCAGTTCCTCAACATCCACACCAATATCTTTAATTCGCTCACTCAGCGCTAAAGCATAATATTGTTGGCTATGTGAGTGATTAAAATGCAAAGTGTGATTCAATAAATAAGGTTTACCATGTTCATGCTTGGCAAACTCCAATTCCATTGAATTGAATTGTAGTTTCTCTGCAATCAGTCGATTTCTGACACTCTGTATTTGTTGTTTTTTATAATGATTAAATGAACGGAAGTCTGGAAAATCTTGTTTAGACTTTAAAAGAAGCTGAGATAATGCCTGTGTATAGACTTCAATTTTGCGCTTAGACATTATCTCAACCTTACTAGAAATTATTAAAATTTAACGACATCGCCTTTTAAAGCAACACCCGCCATCATGGTGCCTTTATAGCAATCGTAAGTTGTCGTACTCGTTGTTTCATTGGCTTTAAAATAGCTCACAATATTGGTAACGGCGTTTGCCCCTTGTGCTTTAGCATTGTTTTGCATTTGGATCAGTGCTGAACGCAAAACCCAGTCACAAGACGTTGCTGCCGACTTACCAAAACCATTGGTCTTTTTATTCGTCACCGCATCTTTTTGAATAACTTTACCACCAGATTTTGTCCCCTTTAAATAAAACTTTACCGAACCATCCAAAGTCCCATCGGCAACTGCACGGTCTACAGCTTCTTTAAAATTTAACTGATATACTTCATCTCCAGCCTGAACAGTGGCAGTAAAACCCGCACTTAGCATTGCTACAAATAAAAGTTTTTTATTTAACATTGTTGTGTTCCTTATTGTTTAACACGTTTAAAAATAAGCGAAGTATTAATTCCGCCAAAAGCAAAGTTATTGCTCATAATAATGTCAGCATCCAAATTTCTCGGCTGCTGAACGATATAATCCAGTTCACCACATAGTGGGTCGATTTCATCTAGATTTAAAGTTGGAATAAAACGGCCACGATTCATCATTTCGATGCTTAACCAAGCTTCAATAGCCCCACACGCCCCCAGCGTATGTCCAAAATAACTCTTTAAAGAGCTGATTGGTTTATAGCCTAAAACTTTTGCAGTGGCTTGGCTCTCCGCCACATCCCCCTGATCAGTTGAGGTACCATGCGCATTCACATAAGCAATGTCTTTAGCCTCTACAGATGCATCTTTAAGCGCTAACTCCATACAGCGTCCCATCATTTCTGACTCAGGACGAGTTACATGTTGACCATCGGTATTGCTACCATAGCCAATCACTTCTGCATAAATATGAGCACCTCGGGCTTTGGCATGTTCATATTCTTCGAGAATTAAACACCCTGCCCCTTCACCAATCACCAATCCATCTCGTTTAGCATCAAAAGGACGTGGTGTTTTTTCAGGTTGATCATTCATTCCACTGGTCGCGAACAATACATCAAAAACTGCCGCACCTGCCGCACTGAGTTCCTCTGCACCACCCGCAATCATGACCTGTTGTTTGCCATATTTGATTGCTTCATACGCTTGCCCAATTGCCATGGAACCAGAGGTACATGCACTTGAGGTAGGTAAAGTTAATCCTTTTAGGCCAAAATATACGGTCATGTTCACTGCACTGGTGTGGGCCATCATACGAATATAAGTGGTGGCATTAATCTTACTCATGCTCTGGTGAAGCAACATACTTGCAAACTCACCCACGGCGTCTATGCTACCCGCAGAAGAACCAAAGGCAACACCCGCTTCGCCACTAGATAAAATTTCATGCCCAAGCAACCCAGCATTTTGTAAAGCAGTTTCGGCACAAACCACAGACATGAGCGCTACACGCCCCATCCCACGGGTAACCTTACGGTTAAAATGTTTTGGAACATGAAATGTTTCAACAGGCCCAGCAAGCTTGGTCCGAAGGTCAACATATTGCTCCCACTCCGGCATGTAGCGAATACCGCTTTTAGCAGCTTCAAATCGCGCAAAGATGTCATCGGCAGTTTCACCTAAAGAGGTAATGCCTGCCATTCCTGTCACAACTACACGTTTCATCAGATGAGTCCTCCATTTACAGAGATCACCTGTCGGGTTACATACGAGGCTTCATCTGAGCACAAGAATTTCACTACGCTCGCCACTTCATCAACCTGTCCCATGCGTTGCAACGGAATCATTTTAAGCGCATGTTCTTTGACTTCATCTGTCACCATTTCGGTTTCAATCAGTCCAGGGGCTACACAGTTCACAGTAATTTTTCGCTTCGCCAATTCGAGTGCCAAAGCCTTGGTCGCACCAATTAGACCTGCTTTTGCAGCACTGTAGTTGACCTGTCCACGATTACCCATAATTCCAGACACAGAAGATAAAGTGACAATACGGCCACCTTTGCGTAAGTGAATCATTGGCATGATAAGTGGTTTTAAAACATTATAGAAACCGTCTAAGGAAGTCGAAATTACTTCATCCCAATCTTGATCTGTTAACGCAGGAAAAGCACCATCATGAGTAAGACCTGCATTTAATACAACCCCATAAAAAGCGCCATGCTGCTCTACGTCTTGTTCTAGAATTTGTTGAACCGTCTGGCGCTCATTTACATCAAACATTAAATAATGGCTATTTTGACCTAAGGCTTGAATCTCTTGTACGACTTGCTCAGCCTCTGCCTGACGAGAACGTGCATGTACAGTTACATCAAAACCAGCCTTTGCCAGCTGTAATGCAATCGCTTTCCCAATTCCTCGGCTTGAACCCGTTACTAAAATTCGTCTTGTCACGATGTATTCCTAATTCTTTGTGGTTATTCAAATGGTGTTTCTGTAGGTTCAAATACACTTAACGTTGCCTGAATGCAGTGCTCAGCATATTGAATTTCACAGGAAAATTGCCCAAGTCCTTCATGAAAATATTGTTGCTCTATTTGGATAATCAATCGTGAACCTAAGGAGAAATAAGGGATGGGTAAATTTAATTTACGTGTTCCCAATAAAAAACCGACTTTTGGTGCTTGTTTTGACTGCTGACCTTGCCAGCCTGAATAAGCACTAATTGTTTGTGCCATAATTTCAATGCTTGCCCATGTCGGCAATCCTTCCGCTTCACAAAACATGAGCTCTGGTGTAATCGTGAGTTCTGCTTGTGCCCGCCCTTCAGCAACATCCGTTAAATGGTCAATAAATACCATCGGTTGCTCATGAGGAATATATTGAATTGCATCCAGTTTCATTAGGGCTTCACTCCAAAAACAAGACTAATATTACTTCCCCCAAAAGCGAAAGAATTACTCATGACATAGCGAATGGATTGTTTTAGTTCAGCTTCTTGCACATAGTTTTGGTCAGCCAAATCTGGATCAATCTCAACATTTTGATGTAAAGGCAACCAGCTTTGATCCTTTAGAACCTGTTCACAAATGAAAGCTTCTATGGCACCCGCTGCACCGAGACAATGTCCAGTTTTATGTTTTGTACTACTTAAAGCAACTTGGTAATCACCAAAAACTTGTCTTACAGCCTTAATTTCCATTGCGTCATTTTGTGGAGTTGCTGTTCCGTGCAAGTTAATATAACCCACCTCTTGAGCTGAAATACGTGCCATATCTAATGCACGTTGCATAGCTAAAGCAGCACCTTTGCCTTCAGGATGCGGGGCGGAAATGTGCCATGCATCCATGGACTCACCCGTCCCCATTAACATGACTGGTGCTTGTTCTTTACTTAGTACAAAAAACGCAGCGGCTTCACCAATATTAATACCATCACGGCTTATGCCGCAGGGTTGGCAAATATGTGCAGATAAACTTTCTAGACTATTAAATCCATTTATAGTCAATTTACACAAGGTATCGACGCCACCCACCAGCACAACATCTGCTAAGTCTGCGTGAAGTAATCTCTGCCCTGCGGCTAATGCTTTAGCGCTTGAAGAACAAGCTGTTGAAATCGTATATGCAGGCCCTTCCCATCCTAAGTACTGCTGTAATGCTTTCGCTAAACAGCTCATTTCTTGAGGATAGTGTGATATCGATAGATCGATTTGCCCTTGAAAATATTGCTTAAGTAATAATTCATTATCTGCAATACCAGAAGTAGAGGTGCCTACCACAATGGCTAAACGTTTATTTTCAAAGGATGCTGTATAAGCTTTTAACTCTGTTTCGATTTTAGATAATGCGGTTAAGGCAAAACGTAGATTACGTGAATCTACAGACTGCAAGGTATCAGGTACGCTCGAACATAATGGGTGCGTATATTGCCCCACCCAAACATCACGATCAGCGATTAAATCATCTCGCAAAGTTAAGGTTTGCTGCGGCTCTTGTAATGCCTGTTTAATTTGATTAAGTTCGCAGCCTAATGCAGATAAACCAACACTAAATTGTATGCCTACTGCCATTGGAACTGCATTTTCTGAAGGTAACTGTTTCATGGCGTAGGGCTTTCTTCTGTCTGTAAGGTGTTCTCAATCGAACTCAGCGTCATGGTATAAGGGACTTGTTCATTAATCAATTCAATGCTTCCTTGTCCCTGTTTAAGCTGTAACACAGGCTGCTTTTCGATATAAATAACCTGCATGCCAGCTTGTTGTTTCATCTCTACGGCTTGCTGCCCTAACTGTGAAAACTGAGGATATGTCGCAAACAAAAGATCACGTACCACAAACTCAAAAGGCAATAAACGCATTTGATCAATACGCTGCTCAACATGAACCCGATGCCCATCAAACTGTAACTTAAATAATTGTTGACCTGTCAGGCTCAAAGCAACCATATCTAGTACAGCACCCTTTTGCTGTTGATATAGCAAGAAGCTAAAACTTTGCTGCTTCCACTGAACCTCAACCTGATCTTGCCTTTGATAAGTCTGAGCTTGCCACAGTGGACTTTGCAGCCCTTTAGCATGTGGCATAACCTGACAACCATTTAAAAATATAAAGCTACTGAGTAATATCGTTGCCCATTTGCGTTGCATGGTTATCCCTCAAGTACCTGTTCTTGCGCCAAGCCTTCACGACAATATTCTGCCAAAGTGCTGAGTCTACGTTTGGCATTTTTATGGATTGGATTTTTTTCATCCCATGCATAACCAGCCAATAATGAAGAAATCATACGGCGAATGCCTTCATTCTGATTTTGCGAAAACACCACATCTTGGAACTCGCCTTCGTACCATGACTCAACATAGGCACGAAATACCTGAATGCCGCGACGTAATGGTTTTTCATATTCTTCTAACCAGTCGACTTGTTCACCTTGTAAAACTCGTTCAACTAAAGGAACAGCCAAACTTGAAGATTTAAGAGCAATCGTTACACCTGATGAAAAGACAGGATCAAGAAACTCACCCGCATTACCTAATAACGCATAGTTGCGGTCTGCCAAGTGTTTTACATTCGCTGAGTAGCCCACCAAAGTACGCACTGGTGTATCAAACTTTGCATGACGCAAGACATGTGACAAGCTTGATTCATCAGCCAAAATACGCTTAAACATTGCCTCTGGTTCATTATCTTCAGCATTTTCGACCGTGTATTTGTCAAAAAATTCTTGTTCTGCAACGACACCGAAAGAAGCACGCCCATCAGCAAATGGAATTAACCAATACCATGCACGGTGATCTTTTTCATGGACAGTAATTAAAATTTTATTACGATCAAACTCTGGGTCATCTGTAATTCCATCTTGAATATGGGTAAACAGCGCACATCGTACCGGAAAATTTGATGGGCTTTCCAAATCAAGTAATTTTGGCAAAATTCTCCCAAAGCCGCTCGCATCTAACAAAAATTTAGTTTGAATCTGATAACGCTGTTGTTCTTCATCGATTACTGTAAGTACAGGCTGTTCAGATGCAACATCAACATCTAAGACTTCATGTCCAAAGCGTATATCTGCGCCATAAACTTGAGCCTGCTTTGCTAGCAAATTGTCAAAATCTGCACGGCGAACTTGCCAAGTTGTTCCCGGACCATCGGTAAATTTTTCTGTAAAGTCATAGAAGCTACGCTGTTTGCCGCGTAAAAAAGCCGCCCCGTTTTTAAATTGAAAAGCGTATTGCTCAACATGCTCACGGACTGTTTCTAATAAACCAGCCTCTTCTAAAAACGCCATAGACTGCGGTAACAATGACTCACCAATCGAAAAACGAGGGAAATACTGTTTTTCAATGACCGTAACGGTATAGCCCTTTTTTCGAAGAAGTGCAGCAGCAGAACTACCTGATGGCCCAGCCCCAATAATCACGACGTCAATTTTTTCTATAGTGCTCATAGCACAACTTCCTTTTTAATTTATTCAAATTATGAATGGTCTTGTAAATTTACAATATGTTTTTCATCTGCAGGGGTTAACAAAGTCGCATAGATAAACGAGAAAATAACCCCGAATAAAACCGTTAAACCAAAACAATGAATTGCATAAGTATGGCTAAATGAAAGTAATCCAAAGCCGAGTAAGGTCGACATCATACATAAAAATAACGCCATTCCAACTACTTGCGGGTGATCATGTCCATGTCGGTAGAAAATTGCATAGTCGACTCCAATTCCGATAATCAGAAAAGTCGCCATAATACTAAACAGGTTAATCTCGACACCTAACCATGCCTGAACAGCAAAAGTGCTTAGTAAAGCCAAGCTGACTGGCAGGATCAAAGGCACAATCGAACTTAATCCATAAATAAGCGCCAAACCAACTGCCAGACCAATTAAGGCATAAATCAGAAGATGTTGAGCCTGTACTCGATGTTCAGCAAACATTTGCGACATTTCGGTAATCGGTTGCTGAAAATGTATATGCTCATTCTGAAGCTGCCTTAACACGTTAGGTTGCTTCACCCCTGTCACCATGACTAATCGTTCATTGGTTTGAGGCTGTAAAAAAGCTAGAGGGTGATCTTTAAATACAGAAAAATCTAATAACGGTTGTGTCGCCAGTTGCTGTTGCCACTGTAAAATATCATTAACATTTAGGCCCATGCTTTGTGCATATTGCTGCAAAGTCACTTTTGGAATATTTCTTAATAGTTGTAGATTATTTTGCTGGTCTGCCAATGGTGGAATCCATTGACCTAAAGCTTGAAATGCACTGATTTTTCCGTTTGTTTGCAACTGTTGTAATTGCCCAATCAGTTGCTGCTCTTGTTGCTGCATTTCATTTGCAGATGCTGCACGCACCACAAAGTAATCACTACTTTGCTGCTGACCAAATTGCTCACGAACTGCTTGGTCCTGCTGTTTTAAGCTCGCGTCCATACCTTGTAAGTTACGAATATCATCGTTACTTTTAAGATAGAAAAGACTCACTGTACCTACTGCTAAAATGACTACAATCAAGCCATAACGTATCTTAGCACGCTGTTGAAACCATAAGCGTGCTTGTCCAATCCACGATAAAGCTTTTATTGCTGGCTGGGCATTGAGTGCAGGTAATCTTGGTAATAGTAGTACACTACTGATCCACGCCGCAGTTAATCCCACAATTGAAAAGACCGCAATCTGCTTAAATCCTGGGAATGGGGTAAAACTCAAAAAGATGTATGCAACTAATGTGGTCATTAAGCCCATAAACAAACTTGGTAATAGCGGTTTTAAAATTTGAAAACCACCAAGCTTTCTATGCTGCGATTGCATCGCCATAAAATAAAATGAAAAGTCGACACAGACACCAATCAGACTCGCACCGAATACCAATGTCATCAGGTGAATTTCACCAAACACCCAATGTGTGACTGCAAACGCCACAAAGCTTCCAGTCGAAACTGCAATAAACTCGGTTGCCAAAGGTCGCAGTGAGCGAAAGCCGAACCAAACCAGAAAAATTAAGCCCAGTGTCGAGCCAACACCAATGGTTGAGATTTCCTGTTTGGCCGATTGCGTACCAAAATTTGAAAATAAAATAGTTCCAGTCCAATGAGATTTTAATCCCATTGCCGCTAGTTTTTGCTTAGTTTGTTCAATCCAAGTAGAGGTCTGTTCTTGGTAATCAATATTGTATGGACTTTGCGTCAACTGTAATACGAAAAGCCGAGAGATACCTTGTTCATGATGAATCGTGGCAAAGCCCTGCTCCATTTCAATATCTTGTTGTGACGGGTTTGCCAACTGCATGGCATAACGAGGGAACAATAATAGCGGGTCTTGCTTAAGTGATTCAGCAGTGACAGGCATGCCTGGACTCATCATCTGCATCAGGCTTTGTTCAGTCAGCGCAGCATAGTCCTTTTTTTGCAATAAGGCTTGATCTTGAGCACTCAACAAACCTGCTCGATGTTGATACAACTGTTTTGCAAAATGATCAAAATCAAGTTGTGGCTTCAGCGGTTGCCACAACTGGCTTTGCTTGGCCTGCGCTGTTAAGAAATGAGTCGCTTGTTGTATCGCAGCTTCATCTTTGGCATCTATCACCACAAATACTTTATTGTTGAGTTGCTCATTCATGTACTGCTGAGTACTTGCAAGTTCTAGGTCTTGCTGAACCTTAGGCAATAACGCAAAAATATTGGTCTGAATATGAATATCTTTATTCAGCCACGTTACGCCAAGCCCCACAGCAATCAGCAGCAGAGCAATTAACCAAAGTACAGTGAACTTATTTTGCCAGTTGGAAAAGCGCATGCTCAGCAGCCGTTAGAGTCGTCGGTTGAGAAGTCTGGTGACTAAAACGAATAGTCGTTAAATTATTCGCTTTTTCGGTAATCACGATTTGGCTGACGTACTGTTGCCCTTGAGCATCAACACGCACAAATAACTTTTTAAACAAGTTACTTTTCGGAGTTAAGCTCATGCTCCAACCCGCTGGACTATAATTCGCACTTACTACATTAAAATTCTTTGCCAAAGCCTGTTCATTACCAGACATGAGCTGTAAGAATAAAGTCGCGACCGAACTATATGGCGATTGATCAACTTGTATTTGGCTAAATGTACGCTGAGTTTTCTGTACCAATTTGGTTGGGGTAACGATCAAATCTGCTTGCACAGGTCGTTTGATTTGCCACGCTACACCATAAGATTTTGAGAACAACAAAGAGCCGTTCGATACAAAAGTTTTATTCAACGATGGCAATTTTTTTTGCTGTTCGAAATCAGCACGAACCGTAGGAGATTGTGACAATTGCTGAAAAATTTGAGTGATCTGTGTTGGCGCTGCATAGACCGCACTTAAACTGCTCATCCAAACAGCAGCACCTAAACCTAAAGTTTTGATGAATTGAGACATCACGCATTCCTCTTCGGTTGAAACTCAGACCATGCATTTAAACGATCAAACAAAACCTGTGGCGATTGAAAACACATTTCACGAGCTTCAATATTCACCGCCACCTGTGTGGTATAACCCTTGGTTAAACGTTTTCCTGACTCAGCATCAAAAATCAAATAATCAATTTTCAAACGGTTTTCCCATTCTTTTAAAATGGCCCGAACCCGAATCTTTTGTTCAAACTCAATACCGTATGCATAGCGAACATGGCTTTCAATCACAGGCCATGCATAGCCTGATTCTTTCATCTGCATATAGTTGTAATGAAATTGATCGAGCAATTTGCAGCGCGCAATCTCAAAATATTTTAAATAGTGTCCATGCCAAACCACATTCATGGTATCGACATCATGAAATGGAATTTCAATGATTACATCTGCATGCATTGGCTCACCTTATCCCATAAATTCTGGTTGATTAAACAATTCAAGTTGGTCTAAACGATCAACAATCTGTTGTAATTCGGTTTGTAATGGTCGGTCTTCTTCGACAAATGCAAAGCTTTGTAAGGTCCATTGCATAAACGTTTGCAATGTTGGACTTAACTGTGCCGTTAAACCTTTTAAATGAATCGCCTGCACACTCGCGCAGCAAAGTGCTGCAATGACTTGCTGTGTCAAGGTAATCACACGGCTCGCATCACGCGCAGCAATGGTACCCATACTCACTTTGTCTTGGTTATGACATTCGGTTGAACGTGAAAAAATTGAAGCTGCTAAAGTATTTTTCAAAGCTTCAGCTGTCCACGCTGATACTCCGATTTGTACCGCTTTAAAACCATGATTTAGCGGCAAACGTTCAGCCGTTGCACCTGTTAAATTACGCGGTAAACCATGATTCATTTTATGGTCGACTAGCTGTGCAATCTGTCTATCCATCAAGTCAGCAATATTAGCGATCATAATTTTTAAGCTATCCATTGCTTGTGCAATGTGCCCACCGTAAAAATGACCGCCATGTAATACACGCATACCGACTGGATCAATCAGTGGATTGTCATTACTTGAATTCAGCTCATTTTCAATAAACTGACGCAACCATACTTTTGAGTCTTCAAACACACCAATAATATGCGGTGCACAACGAAGCGAATAACGGTCTTGCAAACGTGGGCTTTGATGTGCTGTTTGTACTTCACTGTTCAGCCATTCACGTAATTGCTTGGCGATCTGTTGCTGCCCCGGATGTGGTTTTTGGGCAAATAGCACTTCATCAAAATGACTTGGATTTCCTTCCAAAGCCAACACGTTCAGCGCGGTAATTAAGGTACTTGCAAGAGCAATCTGCTCTGCTTTTTTATAGTTTAAGCACGCAATTGCTGTCATCACCGCAGTGCCGTTCATAAGCGCCAAACCTTCTTTTGGTCTGAGCGTTAAAGGCTGCAAGCCTTTTTCAGCATACACCTGAGCAACTGGAACAATATTCCCATCAACATACACATCACGCTCACCGACTAAAGTTCCCGCAATGTAAGACAAAGGCGTTAAGTCCCCGCTTGCCCCGACTGAACCTTCAGAGGGAATGACTGGAATTACATTTTCGTTCAGCAACCAAACCAAACGTTCAAGTAGTGCTATCGACACACCAGAATAACCACGAGCCAATGAACATAGACGCGTCACAACTACTGCACGAGCAGTGATGACATCTAAATTTTCACCTAAACCACAACCATGAAAACGTGAAAGATGCAGCGGTAATTCATTAACCTGATGCAATGGCACTTCAACCAAACATGAGTCACCATAACCCGTAGTCACACCGTAGATCACGCCTTCTTCTTCAAGGAGTTGATCGAGAAAATCAGCGCCTTTCTGAATTAGTTCACGCCACTCAGACGTTTCAGGTAAAGCAACCTGACATTCGCCTCTGGCTACAGAAACAACATCTTCAATACTCAGTGGCTGTTCACCTACGGTTAACACACGCATGTTATTTCGTCCAAAAATTATAAAAATTAAACCATTGATAAGGGGCACGCAGACAATGCTGTTCTAGTACGGCAACGTATGTTTTAGTGATGGTTTGCATACTTTCAATACGGTTAGCACGAGGTAAATTTATCTGCTCAGCAATTGAGTGAATATGCACTTGAAACTGCTGCTGTACTCGATAGCAAAATACCGCAATAACAGGCACTTTGAGTAAATTTGCTAAAATCCATGCACCTTGTGGGAAAGCTGCTGACTCCCCTAAAAAATCAACATGCTGTACACGATCTGACTGCACAGGTACTCGATCTGCCGCCACAATGACCCACTCACCTTGCTGCATTTTGTCTTGCAGCAGCATTGCAGTTTCAATACCCAGCTCATCAACTGATAAAAGACAGACATCTGCCTTATCATTTATCTTTTTCAAAAACTCATTAAATTTTGTCGCGTGCTTTTGGTAAACCAACACATTAATTTTCTGCGGATGCTCTGACTTAATAGCTCGAAGCAACTCAATATTGCCAAAGTGAGAGACAATAATCAGAGCACCTTTTTGATAATGCTGAGAGAAGTTTTCATGTCCAAAAACTTGCAGTTCCTGTTCGGGAATATTACCTAGCCAGCCCTCAATCTTATCTAAAATACATTCGCCAAATTGCATGAAATGCGCATAGCTATTTGTCCAATTTGGTTGGAGGCTAAAGGGAGACTGCGATCCAGCAAAATGATGCAGTTTTTGTAAATAAAGTAAGGAGGCCTGTCTTGCTGCGACAGCAAATAACCAGTACCACATGATGACGAAGTACATCACAAACTTGCATAACCAACGTCCACCAAAACGGTAAAACCACAACATCAGCATGAGGGGCAACATACCGCCTCGCTCTTTAATGTCGTTCCATTTTGGTGAAGCTGAATTTGTCATAATTAACCTTGCAGCTTTTGTTTTAATAGCTTTGGTAAGCGAACCAGCATCCCCATAAACAAGGTTGCATGCGCTTTACTTAGCCCTAAGTTATCTCGCCAAGCATGAAAATGAGAAATACCCTGCTCTGGATAAACCACAGGTGTTGGTACATTAATGAAAGGAGTATTTTCCCATTTTAAACGTACTAAAATTTCACTATCAAAGCCCATACGTGGCTGAAATTTAGCACTATTTAAAACATTTATTGTGCTCTCAAGCGGATACACGCGAAACCCGCACATGCTGTCTTTAATTTCAAAAGACAAACTGTTTAACCAGACCCAAAAATGGGTGATGTAACGGCCATATAAGCGCTTTTTAGGAATAGAGGCATCAAAGTATGGCTGACCAATTACCATCGCATCTGGATGTTGTCGAGACTGCTCAATAAATTTTGGAATGTCATCCCAGCAGTGTTGACCATCTGAATCGAGTTGTAATGCATGGCTTAAACCAAGCTCATAGGCTGCACGTAAACCAGTCATTACGGCTTGTCCCTTACCCTTATTCACCTCATGTTCAATAAGATGAATTTGAGAATATTGCTCTGCCAATGCTTTTAAAATTTGGCTACAAGCATCATCACTTCCATCATTGACCAACACAATCGGTAGATCAAAACTGTCCAGATAAGAAATTAAATCTGCTAAATAATGTGGATGATTATAAACCGGAACAACAAAGCCGTAATTGGACTGCATTTTTAATCCTCTACCTCTATTTGCAAGGCAAATAATAATCGGCCTGAAGCCAGAATCTGTTCTGAAACACGTAGTTCAAAACTCACTTTATGCTCTTTTCGAGCAAGCTTGAGTTGTACCACGGCATACGGACGAATTAGGTTTTGAAATTTTAACTGCTCATACCCCTGACACCAGCTCAAATCAGACCAAATTGATTTAGCAAATTGTTGTAAAAACCCTATTTGCCCAACCCCAGGATAAATGGGCTGTGTTGGGAAATGCCCTTTAAAACAAGCCAACTCAGGTGGAAATTCTAACTCCCAAATGTGATTATCTGAATTTTGAGACTGTGACAGCACCACGGGTTGTAACATAGGCTTAAATAGAGTTTTCAAATAGTTTTTATTGAGTTTGGACTGAGTATTTTGTGGTAACTGACTGAGGAAACGCCATTGACGAGGAATTGCGATCGTTTCCAAGCTGTCTTTTAACTGTTGTTTTAAATGGCTGACAAAAGCGGACTTACCCTGTTGCTGTAATTGTTCATGAGCTTGTTCTGTTAGAACGACAATACAACCCAACATTTGGCGTTGCTCATGTTCAAATACCAATACATGGCATTGCTTTACGACATCTAAAGCTTGGATACTTTGCTCGATCGCATCTAGACTTAAACGCTTTTCTTCAAGTTTTACAATTCGATCTGTACGCCCCAGCAGCTTAAAGATCTGACATGTTGCATCTGTCCATGCCGCACCGTCACCTGTGGTAATCCAATCATTCTCGAAGGCATGATTACTCTTGACCATAAGCTGTTGATCTTCAATACGAATAGCCACATTACTAAATGCAGTCCAAGCATCTTCATCTTTAGCGCGATGGGCAATACCACCAGTTTCCGAACTTCCCAAAACTTCAATAATCGGACGATTTAGTAAAGGGCGAACACCACTTTCTAGCTTGCCCCCGGAACTAAAGACCATCTGGCAGTGTTGTAAAATAACATCGGTTGTCCAGCGTTTTAATAAAGCAGGACTTGAGATCAAATAATTGCTTAATCCCATTGTTTCTAATTGTTTTTGGGCTTGTACCACATCTTCAGGGAATGCCATTTGAGGATTATAAAAACTTCGACCTGTAGCAAGTGGTAGTAGTAATTTAAACAGTAATCCATAAATATGTTGATGACTAACTGTTGCAATCGCAGTTGCATGTTCATCAAAGCTAAAACTCTGACTCAACCCTTGGACTTCGTTAAGTAATTGTCTAAGTGTTCTTGGAATTTTTTTAGGTTCCCCAGTTGAACCCGAAGTATAAAAATAGAGTTGAGCCTGCTCTAAAAAAGTATCGTCTAACATTAAAGATAAAGGAACAACCTCTCCAATTTCTTGACGCTTTAAAAAATAGATCTGCTGTGCTGAAAAATCCTGTTCTAATTCACGCACTCGATTGGATGGCAAAAGTATTTGCTTTTTCGCTAACAAAGCAGCAAAGAATAAAACCAGAAATTCATAACTATCTGCTTCCCATAAAGCCCAAGTTAGATTTTCCATTTGAGCAATTGCAGCAGCTTGTACCGCCACATCTTGCCAAAATTGATTAAAACTGGTCGAGTTTAGAGTACCGTCTATACAAAGTGGCTGAGATGAATCGATGAATTTCTGAAAATGGCAATACATAGTTTTTAATTAATGATTTGAAGAATGTAAACGCTGATGTCGCTTACGTAAAATAAATTCACCAAGGAACAAGATGCCCATCAGCACATAAGAAATAAAGCCATTATAAATGACCCAAACCTGAGTTGAGGTAAAAAGCACAGTGCTTAAAGCAATCAGTGCATTACAAAAAAAGAAAACACACCAAACTTTAGTGACCTGTCTGGTCCACTGTACGCCAGAAGCAGGTAAATCAGGTTCAACGAGTCGGGCAAAGCGCTCAATCATAGACGGCGGCTTAATGAGCGTCAGCGCAAAAATAATTAATGCACCTAAACTCATACCCACTGGATATAGCTTTAGCCAAGCATGATCATGTGACAATAAACTAAGGCTACCGCAAACGATGGCAAAACCCGTTAATGGCCATAATAACGAGTTGCCTTTGCTAAAAAGTCTGATGACACCCAACCCGATGAGTAAAGCACTCACCCAGACAAATTGGCCGTGACTCAAACTCCAACCCACAATAAAGGGATATAGCACAAAAAGTGCCGTCATTATCCCTTTAAGAATAAACTTCATTCAGCAGTCATGTTTTGAATAACCGTCACCACATCAAGTACGGTTCTCACATTTTTAAAGTCTTCAGGCTTTACTTGCTTACCTGTTAACTCTTTAATTTTTACAACTAAATCAACCGCATCAATACTGTCGACATCAAGGTCTGAATAAAGGTTCGAATCGAGTTGAACAGTCTCCGGTTCAATTTCAAACAAATCTTCCATCCATTCGCGGAGTTTAGTTAGTACTTGCTCTTGAGATAACATCATCATGCTCCTTATGACTTCTGTTGTGCTTCAACTAAAGCAACCAAGCTCTGGATTGACTTAAAATGCTGTTTGGTTTCATCCGATTCTGCATTTAAATGAATGTTGTAACGCTTTTTCAAAGCCAGTCCCAACTCAAGTGCATCAATCGAGTCTAATCCTAAACCTTCTCCAAATAATGGAGCTTCTGTATCAATATCGGCAATAGTAATATCTTCTAGTGCTAGAACATCAATAATCATTTGCTTTAGTTCATCAGCAAGATTGCTCATTTCAAGATAACTCTTCATCAAAAATTTTATAAAAACTACGACTTAACTGACGAACTTGTTTAGGTCCTACTGTTAAATCATCTAACAGATCTGATACTTGCACAGCATCTAATACCTTGACCTCGATATGAAATGGTTGAGATGGTACGTGGTACCATTTTTCATTCTTGGTTAAAGTTGATGGTGTACAAGTAATAATTACTGGGCGAATTGGTACATTTGCACGAATGGCAATATTGGCTGCGCCTCGCTGAAACTCGTTTAGGGTCATCCCTTTTTCAGTGCGCGTTCCTTCCGGAAAAATTAAAAGAGAAGCCGCATTATTTTCTTTTAGACGCTTTACACAGTCTTCAACAAACTGCTGAGAACCTGCATTTAAAATATAGCCTGCGCTTTGTACGGGTCCTTTGGTAAATGGGTTCGACCAAAGAGACTGCTTCACAACACAATTAGCCTGCTGCATCATACCAATTAGTACTACAACATCAATCAAAGTCGGATGATTGGCAATCACCAGCTCTTGGCGACTATTTTGTAGTTTTTCCAGCCCCTCTACCGAATAAGTCATGATGCCGAGTTTGACCATCATGTCGGTAAAGCCTTTAAAACTATGTTTAATCACATTTTGCGCACGTTGCTGTCGCTTTTGCGGAACAGAAGTGGTTGCATTGAGTACGGGTGCAATCACTGAGGCAATTGCCATACCACCCAGCCCAAAACTGGCAAAACTAAAGCCAGTAGCAGCCACACGCCAGCAATAATTACTTTTTTGCTTGAGATTTTTAAGATTTAGCATTTGTTCCACCCAAATGCAGATGTTAACTGGTCAGCATCCTGCCAAAAATGTGCAAAAGCAGGAGCATCTGCTTCATCTATATGCGTCCACGCAGTAATTTGTAAATTAGGTTGCTCTAAAGTAACGACAGCAGCCATCGCATAGGCAGGAAAATTGATTGCCTCAGCATAAATATTAGGTAATGGCTCATCATAAGCGATGACTAAGACCCGGTTAATCTCAGGCATTGACTTTAAAAGTGCATAAGCCTCAATCAAACCTTCAGTCCATGAACAGCTTAAGCTGGTAGAGGGAGTATCATCCTGACATAAAATTGAATAGAGGCCAGAAATTGCATTATGAACAGACGTTGAAAATTGTGTTGGCGATGGGGTTTGATCATTTAAAACATCTTGCAAGATATTTAATGTTTTGGCCTCATCACCATATTTTGATACCCAAACAATATAATCGGCCTTATTACCTTCTAATGCGCCGATCGCACTATTTAAAGCAAGTTTAGCCAATGGTGATAAACGTCTACGCTGCATAGCTGGGATGCAGTCGAGCGCAGTATAGGAGGGCTGAGCATGTGTAAATATAAGCTGAGCAAGATGTAATGTTACCATGCTAAAAAATGAACCCTAAGCCGCGTTATTCTGTCGAAATATAAATTATTTTATAAAGATGCTGATTATAGCATTCGTTATAAAATTTACAAAAAATTACGTTTATCACTCACACTTTTTCACAACTCTTCGGAGTAGCTCATTTATTTGCAAAAAAAACCCAAAGAAAACTTTGGGTTTTTGAACAGTAAAAAACTTAACGGTTAAATTTTTTCTCTGCTTTCTTAAATTTCTGAATATAACGACGGCGACGTGCAGCAGTACGTTCATCAACCTGACTCTTACGACCTTCAAACGGGTTTTCAGAAGTTTTAAAGTCAATACGAACTGGTGTACCTTCGAGTTTATACACTTTACGGAACACATTTTCTAAATAACGGCGATAATCGGCAGGTGTCTTATCAACCTTATTACCATGGATCACAATAGTCGGTGGGTTCTGTCCACCCATATGCGCATAACGCATTTTAATACGACGACCGCTAATCATTGGTGGTTGATGAGCTTCTGTCGCATCACTCAAAATTTGAGTCAATTTAGCTGGTGATACCTTTAAGTTCGCAGACTCATAAGCACGGTGGATAGAAGGATATAAATCACCTACCCCGGTTCCATGTAAAGCAGAAATTAAATGGATTTTTGCCCATGGAATAAAGTCAAAACGACGTTCAACATCGAGCTTACACTGCTTGCGGTCATATTCAGACATGTTATCCCATTTGTTGATGGCAATAACCATGGCACGACCAGCTTCAAGCGCATAGCCAATTAAATGCAAGTCTTGCTCAACAATACCTTCACGCGCATCGACTACAACTACGACAACATGTGCATCTTTCATTGCTTGCAAAGTTTTAACAATTGAGAACTTCTCAATCATTTCTTCAACCTTACCTTTACGACGCACACCTGCTGTATCAATTAAGGTGTATTTACGGCCTTCACGCTCAAAAGGAATGTAAATCGAGTCACGCGTTGTACCTGGTTGGTCAAATGCCACCACACGGTCTTCACCAAGCAAACGGTTGACCAGTGTTGACTTACCAACGTTAGGACGACCAATAATTGCTAAACGTAAGCCAGTATCTTTGTCATGTTCTTCAGGATTTTCATCTTCTGGAACTTCCGCAAGTACATCTTCCAGCATTTGCTGTACGCCACGACCATGGCTAGCGGCAACTTGTAATGGTTCACCCATACCAAGTTTGTAGAACTCAACCAAAGCTGCTTCGGCATGAACACCATCTACCTTGTTCGCAACAAGATAAATTTTCTTACCCAATGTACGTAGTTCACGAGCAATTTGCTCATCAGAAGCTAACAACCCAGCACGAGCATCAACCACAAAAATAATAATATCTGCTTCATTGATTGCTGTTTTTGACTGCTCGGCCATGTAGTTATCGATACCGCCTTCACTCTCACCGATACCGCCAGTATCAACAACAATGAAAGACTTATTTTGATAAGTCGCATCACCATATTTACGGTCACGAGTCAGACCCGCGAAGTCGGCTACAAGTGCATCACGACTCTTGGTAATCTGGTTAAATAACGTTGATTTTCCGACATTCGGACGACCAATGAGCGCAATAACGGGTTTCATACAATAACCTTAATTCAAGACCAGCCATATCTCATGGCATGAGCATTAGAAACAATACAGGAGATATATTTTAAGGTCAGATATGACCATAATAAAAGACGGGGCTTTGAACTGATTTAATTCAAACACCCCGATATTTTTTTAACAGCGTAATTTGTTAAGCGGCTATTTTAGCACAAGCAAACGAAATTAACGATTCTGCCAAATACTTAAATCGCCTTTTCTGGTCGAAACGTAAAGTTGGTTCTCAATAACACGTAATGTATTGACTTCACCACTTGTTTTTGAACGACCAATCAACTTACCTGTTGCAGGATCAACAAGATGTAATACGCCATCTAAATCACCAACAATAAGGTCCGATCCCAACACAACAGGGTTACTTAAATGACGGTTTAATAAACTATCATTTTGCCAAACTTGTTCGCCTGTCGTTAAATCATAAGCAGTTAACTTACCATCAGTTGATGAAACAAATACTTTATTGTCATAAACTTCTGGACGCTTCGTGCTGCTTGAGTCTTCACTCCAAACTACACGTTGCGAAGCTAGATCAGTTACGGTCACTTGCCCTTGGAAACTAGTCGTTACCATAAACTGTCCAGCAACAGTAGGATCACCATCGATATCAATCAAACGTTGAATATCAGAACGACCTTCACTTACCGCAACACGACGTTGGAAACGTGGAATACCACTAATCGTATCAATTGCATAAACATACGCATTCGCAGATGCGATTAATACGGTACGCGGGTCAAGACTCACCGGTGACGCCTGACCACGTAAACTAAATTGGACATTTGGTAATTTATAAGCCCAAACTTGCTGGCCTGAAGCAGCATCATGCGCAAATACAGTACCGTCGTTTGCAATGGTAATCACGCGTCCAGACTGAACTAAAGAAGGACTTAATAGTGCACCAGATAACTGCGCAGTCCACTTTTGTTCACCTGTTGCCTGATCTAAAGCAAAAAGTTGACCTTTACTATTACCAACAACAACAATTCCTTCAGCAGCTTCAACACCAGAGCTCAAGCCTAATTTGCTGACTTTTTTCTCCCAAAGACGCTGCTTACCACGATATGCAGCGACTTCACCTTTTGGGTCAAGCGTAAAGACCACGCCCTCACTTGCATCAAGCTGCAAACGTAACGGATCTGCCTTATCAGTAGAAGAAACACTGCGCGAAAACACGGGTACTAGAGTCTTTTTCGACTCAGTCAATTTCGGTAGTGGATTTGGTTTTGCTTCTTTTACTTTGTTGCTAGAACATCCCACCAGTACAGCTGATGCGATTGCAATTGCCAAAGGCAGTTTGAATTTCTGATTCATTAAGACTCTTCCACCTGTGTTTCCAAAATTGGGCGCTCAATCTGTGGATCTTCAACTAAAACGCCAACACTTTCGAGTTTAATTTGTAAAATTTGTCGTTCTTGTTTACGTTCCAGTAACGAATCCCATGCTGCCTGATACGCTTTTTTAGCAGAATCAATATCTTTCTTGGCAACAAAGATATCACCACGTAACTCTTCTACTGTTGCTTTAAATGCAGGATCGACGTTACCAGACAAGGTTTTTAGTGCTTCATCATATTTGTTTTGCGCCAATTGTGCATCTGCTAAACGCAATTTTACAACCTGAATCAAACCTTCATCTTTTACTTTTGAATTTTCGACTTTCTTCAATGCTTTTTCAGCAGCAGCATAGTCTTGTTTTTCATAAGCTAATTTTGCTAATACAAACTGAGTCTGTATCGCCTGAACAGAATTGATATCATCTTTTACAATTTTATCTGCCGATGCAGTTACCGAAGTTAAAGCATTAGGATTATCAGCACTTGCATTTGCCTCATCCATTAACTGCTGTACTTTTGCAGTTTCTGTCTGGCTGCTCGCAAGATTTCTTTTTTGCCAATATTCCCACCCAAAAAAGGCAATCAATGCAATGAGAATCCCGCTAATCATGGCAGAACCATATTTTTTGGCGAACGACTTTAAGCTGTCGAATTGTTCTTCATCACTTAAGCTCATGTGATTGTCCTTTTCCAGATGTTTCAGTTTATTTTGTAAATTTTTCGATTAAGAATGGTACAAGCTCAGCCAGCGCAACTTGAGACTGCTCAGCTGTTGCTAACTCTTTGATAGCAAGCTGCTGTGCTTCCCATTCACGCTC
Source organism: Acinetobacter sp. V104_13 (assembly GCF_031798995.1). Classification (NCBI taxonomy): domain Bacteria; kingdom Pseudomonadati; phylum Pseudomonadota; class Gammaproteobacteria; order Moraxellales; family Moraxellaceae; genus Acinetobacter; species Acinetobacter sp. V104_13. The sequence goes on from NZ_JAVQNP010000026.1 coordinate 118,463, forward strand.
ACCTAAAATCATGGCGTAAACAGCCCCAGCCTGATCAGCTTTTTTCATCTGACTCTTCATGCTGCCTTGTGAACCTGTTTTGATTCGAATACTGCTATTTGCAGCTTCTAACTGGTCACGTAATTGCTCCGCTAAAATCAAAGCTTTAGTTTGATAAGCAGGTTCTGCAACCAAGAAGACTTCACAATCACGAATAACTTGAGCCTGTTCAACCTGCTCAAGTAGAAGCAATAAACGCTCCATACCCATCGCAAAACCAACAGCAGGTACAGATTGATCTGGCTTACCTTTTAGCTGACCAACTAAACCGTCGTAGCGACCGCCAGCACATACAGTACCTTGCGAACCTAAAGCGGTAGTTGTCCATTCAAAAACGGTTTTATTGTAGTAATCCAGACCACGCACTAATTTTTGATTAATGACAAATTGGATGCCAGCAGCTGTCAAATAATCTTGTAACTGCTTAAAATGATCCAAGCTTTCTTCTTTCAAGAAGTCATGTAATTTCGGCGCATTTTCTAAAATTTTCTGAGTAGATTCAATTTTAGAATCTAAAATACGTAATGGATTCGTTGTTAAACGGCGTTGTGAATCTTCATCTAACGCATCTTTATGCTCGTTTAAAAACGCAACCAAAGCATTACGATACTCTGTACGCTCATCAGTTTCGCCCAAAGTATTTAACTCAAGCTGAACCTTATCAGCAACGCCCATACGTTTCCATAAACGAGCGGTCAACATAATCAATTCAGCATCAATATCAGGAGTCGCAACACCGAAAGTTTCCACGCCAAACTGGTGGAACTGGCGGTAACGTCCTTTTTGTGGTTTTTCATAACGGAACATAGGTCCCATATACCACACGCGTGGCGTAGCACCGCGCAACAAGTTATGTTCAACCAATGCACGAACACAACCTGCTGTACCTTCCGGACGCAAGGTTAATGACTCTGGTGGATTACCTTTGTCGAAAAAGGTATACATTTCTTTTTCAACAATATCGGTAGCATCACCAATAGCACGTTTAAACAAGCCCGTTTGTTCAACGATCGGCAAACGAATTTGTTGATATCCATAAGCATCCATTAAAGATGCTAAATGTTGCTCGAGACGTCTCCACGCTACTGTTTGCGTTGGCAAGATGTCATTAAAACCTTTGATTGCGACGATTGAACTCATGATGAACTACGAATAATTTCTTTAGATTTAGCTTCTTCAAGCTCTTGGACACGTTGACGAACCATAGTTTCGATTTCATCAACCAATTGATCGGTATCGATTAAATGGCTTTTTTCACCATTACGATAAACCAATGAGCGAGGCGCAGCCCCAACAACCCCGATATCAGCTTCTTTTGCTTCACCCGGACCGTTTACCTTACAACCAATTACCGACACATCCATTGGAGTACGAATATCTTCTAAACGTTCTTCCAACGCTTGCATCACCTGAATAACGTTAAATTCTTGGCGTGAACAACTCGGGCAAGCAATAAAGTTAATTCCGTTAGAACGAAGCCCAAGTGATTTTAAAATATCAAAACCAATCTTGATTTCATCTTCCGGTTCGGCAGCAAGCGAAATACGCATCGTATCGCCAATACCTTCCATCAACAATCCACCAAGGGCAATCGCTGATTTCACCGTACCTGTACGGTAAATACCAGCTTCAGTTACGCCTAAATGTAATGGATTATCAATTTGCTGAGAAAGCAAGCGATAAGCATCCATGGTTAAAAACACATTTGAGGCCTTTACACTAACTTTAAACTCATGGAAATCAAGACGATCTAAAATATCAATATGACGTAAAGCTGATTCGAGCAGCGCCTCACCTGTAGGCTCACCATATTTCTTTTGTAAATCTTTTTCTAAAGAACCCGCATTGACCCCAATACGCATAGAAATGCCATGATGACGCGCCGCAGCAACCACTTCACGCACTTTCTGATCTGAACCAATATTACCTGGGTTAATACGTAAACAGTCTGCACCATAATCTGCAACAGCTAGAGCAATTCTATGGTCAAAGTGAATATCAGCCACTAATGGAACTGAAACACGTTTACGGATCGCGCCAAATGCTTCAGCAGCCTCCATAGATGGGACCGAAACACGCATAATATCAGCACCTGCATCAACGCAACGCTCAATTTGAGCAACGGTTGCATCGACATCGCAAGTTTCGGTATTTGTCATACTTTGCACACTAATAGGTGCATCGCCACCGACATACACCGAACCAACACGGATTTTACGTGTTGGTCGACGTTTAATTGGGTTCTCTATCATTGTATCGCTCAACTCATGGTATTAGCGGGATAAACGGAATTCTGCTTTACCGTTTACCGTATATGGAGACAATGAAATCTGTTCTTGGTTTAGACTTAATGACACAGCCGTTGCATCATCAAGACGAATCTGAAATGGAGACTCACCATTTAAACTTAAAGTTGATGACTGACGACCTGTCGCCAAAACTTTACCCGTTGCATCAACAATATGAACAGAAGTTGGTCGGTTGAAGTTTAACACCAATTGGTCACCCACTGTTGAGGTGGTAGCTCCTTGCATAGGTAAAACTTCAACATTCGATTGATTTACTTTAGGTAAATCAGCATCTTCTTTCTTTGAAGTCCATTTTTGGACACCCATAACAAGCAATGACACAACAGCAAGAATTACAACAGCAAGAAGTGCGCGCTTTAACCATTTCTTATTACGATCACTATTAGAACCCGGGAGTTTGCCCATGATTTTAATTGGTGAATTATTTAAAGCATGATTTGGTAACAGCCCAGTATCATTTGCATAAATCTCATCGAAACGCTGAATAATTGCCGTCGCGTCCGTATTCAAATATTTTGCATATGAACGGTAATAACCCTTAATGAAAGTCGCTTCCGGCAATGATTTATAGTCATCTTGCTCTAAAGCGGTCAAGGTCTTAACCGGCATATTTAAATCTGAAGAAACTTGCCCTAACTCTTTATTCTGAGCAACTCGAATTTGACGTAAATACTCACCAGGACGTTGAATATTTCCTAAAGCAGAAGTCGGTAAGCTTGAGCCAGTTGGCTGCTGTGAATTAGGATTTATTTCCATACGGCCTCAGTACTATACTGTAATTGCAAATAACGTTGATATTCTGGACTTTCCGGGAACAAGGCACGTAACTGGTTTACTAACACTTGCATTCCCATTTTATCCGCATTGGCTCGAGCCACTCTTACACCAATCCAAAGTGCTCTTGCACCCTGATTTTTCTGCCCCACTGTACGAACATATTGCTCATACATTTGTGTAGCAGCCGGAATCTGCTGCTGCAAATAAAAAATTTCCGCTAACTCTAACATTGAAATATAAGAGTCGCGGTTAGCAAGGAGTGCTTGTTTGAATGTTTTTTCAGCATTCGCAACATCACCCAATTTTAAATAAATACGCCCCAGATTTTCTAATGCCTGATAGCGTTGGTCATAACCTAATGTTGCGCCAGCAATACGAAATTGCTCAACCGCATCATTATAACGCTCCATTTGATATAAATAAGTACCATAATTATTATGTGCTTGAGCATTATCCGGTTCAGATGAAATTGCTCGTTTGAAATAATGTTCTGCTTTTTCTAAATTGGGTTTGCTACCTTCTTGCTGTAGCAAAATACCCATCATCATATTTGCAGTAGCATCGCGGCTATCTACACTTAAAGCTTGATCAAGAGCTCGCTTTGCTGAGTCCAAGTCACCCGAACGGATATGTTCAGCAGCAAGTTGTGTACGCACCTTTACCGCTTTCTCTGGGTCTTTTTTTTGCGTATGCGTTGTCTGGCAACCACTTGCCAGAAATGCAACTGCAATCCCCATACATAAGACCGTTTTTAACTTTGGAATACTCAAAGCCTGCCCTCAATTTATCCTTGTGTACGCAAAATCTCTTGACGCTGTGTGACTTTTTTCTGCCACTGTTCTGCACGGCGGGTTCTGTCAGCCACCTGACCCACTAACTGTCCACATGCAGCATCAATATCATCACCACGTGTTTGACGAATCGTACACACAAATCCCGCATCAGACAAAGTTTTTTGGAACGAGATAATACGATTTCTGCTTGAGCGACCATATGGCGCATGCGGGAACGGGTTAAATGGAATCAAGTTAATTTTACTTGGTAAATTTTTTAATAATTTAATCATTTGCTGTGCATGTTCAGGCTGATCATTTACGCCTTCTAACATCACATATTCAATCGTTACATGTTTACGCGTACTTTCATTACCATCTTTGGCAATATAACGCTGACATGCTGCAATTAACTGAGCCAATGGATATTTTTTATTAATTGGCACAAGCTCATTACGTAATTCATCGTTTGGCGCATGTAAAGAAATGGCTAAAGCGACATCAATGTCTTTTGCAAGCTGGTCAATTTTCGGTACAACACCCGACGTTGATAAAGTCACACGACGTTTTGACATGCCATAAGCAAAGTCATCAAGCATAATCTGCATTGAGCTTAATACAGCATCATAGTTGAGTAATGGCTCACCCATACCCATCATCACCACATTGGTCACTGAACGCTCACGCTCAGCAACAGGCACTTCTTCCATATAAGAATAGTTTGCCATCCAGAGTTGCCCAATAATTTCATCTGGCGTTAAATCACGTTGGAAACCTTGTTTGCCTGTTGAACAAAATGAGCAATCTAATGCGCAACCCACTTGAGAGGAAATACAAAGCGTTTTACGTAATCCAGTTTTATCTTCGGCAGGAATTAATACGGTTTCAACTAAAGAACCTGCACCCTCACCTACGCGAAACACCCACTTACGTGTACCATCTTTTGAGTAATGACGGTGAACCACTTCAGGTGCTTTAATTTCACAAATCTGTTCAAGCTTCGCACGTAATTTGCCTGAAATATTGGTCATTTCAGCAAAGTCAGTAACAAAGTATTGATGTATCCATTTCATGACCTGTCCGGCACGAAACTTCTTCTCACCAATATCTTCAAAGAATTTTTCTAACTCAGGACGAGACATGCCGAGTAAATTCACTTTATTTTCGGCAGCAGGGATTACCGGCGTGGACGAAGATTGCTGCTGTCCATCAAGATTTTCAGATGAAACGACCACTGCAGAACTCATGTGTATTTACCTAAACCATGTCAAAAAACTGAAGATATTGTTCAAGAATCAAACAATATTCTCTTAAGAGAATAAAAAAACCAGATAAGTAGTATACCACTTATCTGGTTTGAATGCTTTCGATTAACGAGTGCGTGGGCAGATCTCGTTGTCAGCAAAGAAGTAAGCAATTTCACGCTCTGCAGAAGCAACTGAGTCAGAACCGTGAGCAGCATTTTCGTCGATGCTTACAGCGAAGTCAGCACGGATAGTGCCAGGAGCAGCTTCTTTAGGGTTTGTAGCACCTAAGATTTCACGGTGTGCAAGAACTGCATTTTCGCCTTCAAGAACAGATACTACAACTGGACCAGAAGTCATGAATGCAACTAAGTCACCAAAGAAACCACGTTCTTTATGCTCAGCATAGAAACCTTCAGCATCAGCTTGAGAAAGGTGTTTCATTTTAGTCGCAACAATTTTTAAACCCGCTTTTTCAAAACGAGCAAAAATTTCACCGATGTGGTTTTTAGACACTGCATCAGGTTTTACGATAGACAAAGTACGTTCAATAGCCATGAGTGGCTCCTTTATTTTAAGATTTAAACTTTAAAAAATTTGCCGCATTATACCGATGTCATAGGCAATAATCAGCTTTGAATGTGTAAAAGTTGCGATTTTTTCTACTGTTTTTAGCGAACTTCGTCTATCCAGGCCATCTGAATGCCTTCTAGCAATCCTTCTGTCGATTTATTTGGGTCATCACTGAAGTCTGGCAATGCGCACACCCATGCATGTAAATCGGTAAAACGGATCCATTGCGGATCAACTTCTGGATGTGCTTCTGACAATTCAATGGCAATATCAATCGTATCTGTCCAACGTAAGCCCATAGCGGCTCCTATCTGTTTAATCTGCTAAATCACGAACTGTGTACTTTAGCAAATCCACAAACTTAATCGATAGCTTAAGCTGATAAAAATTACCGATACTTATAAAGCGATGTTCAATAATGGCGCCACAAAAATAATCGTAGCCGCGACCGCTGCACCAATTAGCGCACCAACAATCACATCACTTGGATAATGAAGGCCCAATACCATCCGTGACAAAGCGACAAGCACCATAAATGGGAACATGGCTGCAAGCAGAACTGGCTGGATGTAACCCAATACAATTGTCACCATGACCGCATGAAGCGTGTGACCTGATGGAAAACTAAAGTGATCAAGCGGTCTTTCACCAAGTACAATTACCTGATGCACCTGATAAGGACGTGGTCGCGTTGTTTTATGTTTTAAAAATTTATAGATTGCTGTGCCGACAGAACCACTTAATAACAAGTAGATGATTTGCAAGCTATAGTTAATGCCTTGCATGCCCCACACGATTGCCAACATGAGATACCAAAATGGACCATCACCAACACGACTGATAATTTTGAAAAAAAGGGCAACACGCTGTGAGTGAGAGAAATTGTTCAGATATAAACAGCCTCTCAAATCTAAATCGAGTATTTTTATTTTTGCATTCTTAAATTTCATGGTCATTCTCCTATCTTAGGATACTTAGGTGAAGTCCAACGAGGGCTCCTTCACTACCTGATAAAATGCCTGCTCCAATTGCTGAACCGGAAGTTGCCAACCGCTTTGCTGTACTTTATGACAGGCTTGTACGCCCATTTCTCTAAGTTGTTGTACTGAAGGAAGCTGATAAATTTGTTGTATAAAGTGGTTTTTTTGTCCAAGTGGGCTTAACCAGCCATTCACACCATGTGTTAAGTATTGATGTGCACATGCATAATCATACGCTATAACTGGTAAACCGCTTGCCATTGCCTCTAAAACTACGTTACCAAACGTTTCAACTTGACTCGCAAATACGAATACATCTGCACTCGCATAGGCAGCCGCCAAATCTTGACCTCTCAGACTTCCGGTAAAGATAACACCCTTCGCTTCAGGTAGTGACTTTAAACGAGCAAAATCTGGGCCATCTCCTACAATTACTAATTTAGTTTTATTTGGCTGAATGGTTTGCAGGTTCGCATAACTTTCAATGAGAACTTGTACTTCTTTTTCGGGAGACAAACGCCCCACATAAAGCATAACGCGTGTATTCTCATCAGCATCCCATTGTTTTCGCAAATTTTCAGAGCGATGCTTCGGTGAAAATCTGGTTGTATCTACGCCACGCCCAACGACAACCAGTGGACAAGTAATACCAAAACCGCGTAATGCTTCTTGAGTATCTTTACTCGGCACACAGGTCACTTGAGTGTTATTGTGAAACCAGCACAGGTATTTTTGAATCGGTTTGACTAAAAAAGCCAAATCGAAGAATCGACTAAAGTCTTGAAATGGTGAATGAAAGCCGCTCGAAACAGGAATAGCTTTTGCCTTAGCAGCCTGCATGGCGGTTAAACCTAACGGCCCTTCAGTCACGATGTGCACGACATCTGGCACAAACTTTTCAAAAGCTTTCGATACTTTTAAATATTGTGGCCAACCAAATTGTAAAGTTGGATATTTTGGAATAGCCTGCGACATCACCAGACATTCTTGCTCTGGCGTAAAGTCATGACATTTCGCTTTTTGCTCTGGGCGAATCAGTAAAATCTTATGCCCCTGTTTTTGTAAACCTTGGCATAACTGTAATAATGATAGTGCCACACCATTGATTTCGGGTGGCCAAGTTTCCGTTACAATCGCAATTTTTAAACGTGGGCGCACCAAATCATGCAATGAATGTGCATTAGATAGCTGCTGCTTTTGTTTAAAAAAGAATTGGAAGCTTTCAGGAAGTTGCTGTTGTTTTAATAGTGCTGTCGCGTATGAACTTTGCATAGCGCCATCCATCAATGTATTTATTTTCATGCTTAAAGATTAAGCAGTTTTTTTGACATTTTGATGATACATGCATGACAGTTTACTGACATGAAAAATAAAAAAAGCATGCTGATGACAGCATGCTTTTTTCTTAAATCCTAGTAACTCTTAGCGATTTTGCAATTTTGCATAATCCATGAGTACATTAGCAGCTTCAGTCACAAAAGTTTCTTCTTCTGGTAACGCTGGACGTTGCGATGCTTTCATTTTAGCGCGAGATTCAGCTAGAGCATCTAATGAAGCTTGATAGCTTTCCCAGTTTGCAAAAGGCTTTTGACCCGTTGCAGCACGGCGTTCATTCTCTGCATCTAAAGTTTGTTTCTCTAAACCAAGTAGTTCAGCACGACGCTTATCAATATCAAGTACAACTTGTTTTTGGTCACTCGTTACCTTAGCAATCGCAGTACGTTTATTTAGATATTTAAACTGAGCGTCATTGCTAACACGTTGTTCAGAGAATTGAGACAACTTTGTCACATAAGGTTGAACAGAACCTTCACGTTTAAATGGTGCAGTAGGAATTGTGTCCCACTTCAATGCATTCTTCGATTTACGCTCACCAAACTCTTCGTTATAGATATCGACGAGTTTAATGTCAGGCACTACACCTTTATTTTGTGTACTACCACCAGTAATACGATAGAACTTACGCTGAGTTAAAGTTGCTTGACCATATGCCAGAGTATCAAGTTGTACCTGAGCTGTACCCTTACCAGTGGTTGTACTACCAATAATAATACCGCGCTCATAATCTTGAATTGCAGCAGAGTAAATCTCACTTGCCGACGCCGATGCCAAGTTCACCAATACCGCGAGTGGGCCTGTATAAATTTGCTGACCGCCATCGTTATCTTCAAACACGCTTACGTTGCCATTGCCATCACGAATTTGCACCACCGGACCAGACTTAATCACCTGACCCAACATACGTGCAACTTCTTCTAATGAGCCACCTGGGTCATTACGTAAGTCAATAATAATACCTTCTACTTTCTTCGCTTTTAGCGCTTCAAAAGCATTTGCAGTATCTTCAGAAACTGAACGGTATTGTTGACCTGCACGACGTGAACGATAGTCAAAATAGAATGATGGAATTTCAATTACGCCCAACACATGCTTTTTACCATCACGTGTCACTTCAACTGTGCGTGAACGAACACCCGCATCTTCTTCTTGAATAACATCACGTACTAAAGTCACGTTACGTGCCTGACTCATTGATGCGCCAGCACCAAGAAGTTTTAGCGTGACTTTTGTTCCGCGTTTACCACGAATAAGCCCAACAATTTCAGAACTTGTCCAGCCAATCACATCAACCATTTTCTCGCCTTCTTGGGCGACACCAATGATTCGATCTCCTGATTTCACTTGACCAGACTTACTTGCAGGACCACCTTCTACAATGGTTTCAATCTTTGTGTAATCTTCGTTGCCACGTTCTGGACGAATCGACACCCCAATACCTTCGAGTTGCAAGGTAGTTTGGCGATTAAGTTCTATCGCATCAATTGGCGGGTAATAGTTACTATGTGGATCATAGGTCGCCAACATTGCATTTAATGTTTTGTCCAAGACGTCATCGCTTTTCACACGACTAATTCTTTCAAGCTGACGCGTATAACGTTTAGTTAACGTTTGAGCTGGCGTTAAATCTTCTGGGCCAGTTAAGTCTTGACCATCAGCAAGTGAAGGATTTTCTTTAAGCGCTTTTTGTTTCGCCTGCTCTTCTTCACGACTAATGGTTAAGTTGATTAACTGTGAAACCAACATTTTGCGCCAATGATTTTGTTGCTCAGCAGTCGTTTTAAAATACGGTGCTTTTTCACGATCAACTTCAATATAACTATTAGGCTGCTTTAAATTTTGCTGTTGTTTTAACTCAGCTAACATGAACTCATAAAATTGTTTTAAGCGTTCACGATATTGCTGATGAATTGCAAACGGTCCAGTTAAATTCCCCGCTTTTAATGAAGCACCAAAATTTGAACCATATAGTTTTTTATAATTTTGAACTTCAGCGTCTAAAAATAGTGAGTGATCTGGGTCAAGACTATCTAAATACATATCCAGAATACGATTTGATGTGGTCGCATCCAGACGCATATTTAAATAATGTTGGCGATCAACTAAAGTTGCCAGCTGGCGAGCTACCAAAGCTTGTTCTTGCGTTGGCTGGATTGATTGAGAAACCGCAGCAGTATTGGTTGCTGCTCTCGCTTCATTCATCGTATGAGAGAAGAATAAACCGCCAGTCGCGATCGCTACTGCACAAGCTATAGTTTGAAGTTTCATAAATTTTTAATACTTCCTTGGGTGTTCCTATCTTACACGCTCTGTTTTCGATATGAACTAAGCAGATTCAAAATCTTAACCAACTAAATTGTTTATACCGTGTAGTTTTATCATATTCTGTACTGACAAAATGTAGCAAAACATTGCAAAATTCGCTTATTGTTTTTCAATCAAAATTCAAATGGAACCAATATGATTGGCGCATTGATGCTGGACATCGCCGGCACAGAACTTACTCAAGAAGATATTGAACTATTACGCGCTCCGCAAGTCGGTGGCATGATTTTATTTGCACGAAATATTGAATCTCCACAACAAGTGCGTGCTTTAACCGACCATATGCGTCAAATTCGCCCAGATATTTTGATTGCTGTTGACCAAGAAGGTGGCCGAGTTCAGCGCCTAAGATCAGGTTTTACCTTATTACCAGCCATGGGTCGTTTTGGGGAGTTATATTTAACTCAACCTCAAAAAGCACTTGAGCTGGCTGAACAGTGCGGTTGGTTAATGGCAACAGAAGTCCTTGCAGTCGGCATCGATTTTAGTTTTGCACCAGTTTTAGATCTTAATGCAATTAGTGACGTGATTGGTGACCGTGGCTTCTCTAAAAATATTGATGATATTGCCCCGCTTGCAGGCGCATTTATGCAAGGTATGAAAAAAGCTGGAATGGCAAACACAGGCAAACATTTCCCAGGCCATGGTTCTGTGAAAGCCGACTCTCATGTTGCGGCCGCAATCGACAGTCGTAGCTATGACGAAATTTACAACCATGATATGCAAAGCTTCATTAAGCTTATGCCTCAGCTAGATGCGCTCATGCCAGCACATGTGATTTATGATCAAGTTGATTCAAATCCAGCAGGTTTTTCACCTTTCTGGATTCAAGAAGTTCTACGCAAACGTTTGAATTTTAATGGTGTACTTTTCTCTGATGACTTAAGCATGCAGGCTGCATGTGTCGCAGGTGGTGCGGATGCTCGTATTCAGGCTGCTCTAGCAGCTGGGTGTGACATGGGGCTGGTGTGTAATGATCGAAGTGCAGCCTGTACAGCACTTGAAGGTATTACAAACTTAGAACTACCAAATCAAGAGCGTTTAGAACGCATGCGCGGCCAAATTCCACAAATTCAAATTGGTGAAACCTTATCGCTTGGAAACGAGTGGCAAGCTGTCAAAACAGCCATTGAAGAGTTTAAAAATTCGATTTAACTTTACTGAGTAATTGATAAGTTTTTATGAAATAAGATTGTCTCAACAATTGGATACTCGGTAACGTCATCCACAACCTGCATGGTTTATGCAAAATGCTTTTTTGCAATTAAATCAAAAAATATCAGGCTTTGAACAGGTTTTGTGGATGACAATGGTTTTGCCTACTTTTCCCAAAAGAAAAGTAGGTCGAGCCGAAGGCTGATGACTAAATAAAATTAGAACACAGCATGACTCTGCTATGAAAATTACGACATAAAAAATATCAAGATAAATTTATGGAAAAATAGAGCCTAGGACGAATGACACAACAACTTTCAAAACACCGCCATATCTCTTTTACAGCCCACTATACGGGTTATATCTGGTATCAAATGGGGATCTCTCATGAAGCACTTGCCACAACTAAAGGCAAATCACTGGCATATTTGGTTCATCCGATAGAGTCTTGGGCAGAGAAGTATGTCGGCGGTAGCATGCGCACGACGCTCAAACAGCGCCACACCATGCTTGATCATCATTTAGAACAACTCATTCAAGAAAATCCTGATTTACAAGTTTTAGAAATAGCATGCGGATTATCGCCACGTGGCTGGTGGTTTAGGCAACATTACCCTTCGATTACCTATCGGGAGCTTGATTTGCCCGATATGGCACAAACCAAACAAAATGCGTTACAGCAAATTGAAAAAAATGCACCTGAAATCTTATCAGTTGATTTATTTACAGAAGCTTTTGCTCAGGCATTTGAAGTGTTTGACCCGAACCGTCCACTGGTTGTAATCAGTGAAGGCTTGATTAACTATTTTGATAAAGATTTATTAAAACAACTGATTCAGTCAATTGCGCACCATGGTTCGTCTTTTAAAAATTTTCACTATTTAACTGATCTCTACCCTGAACCAGTAAAAAACAAACTTGCCAGTATTATCTGGAATAGCAGTAAATTATTGAAATTAATGTCTCGAAGCTCGTTTAGTTTTCACTTCAAAAGTCCACAAGAGGTTAAGGACTTTTTTAAAGACACGGAGTTTCAGCAGGTGAATGTGGAACAACCTCAAATATTCTTTGGGCAAGTTTCTCAAGATAGCCATGAAGAGCATTTAGGCGATTTAGTCTGGACTATTCACGCGCAAATAAAATAATAAATATAAAAAATGGAAGCTCGAAATAAACGAGCTTCCATCTATAACTATATTATTAAGCTGCTTGTTTTTGACGAGCAATAAAACGGCTTAACCGATCAGCAAGCTCAAAACTACCATGTTTAAATAAAGCTCGAATACCCTGCGCTGTACTTTCAAAAATTAAGCACTCAATTGCAAAACGACCTTCTTCATCTTCTAAATGCAGTGCCAAATCACGTGGATGATCATTCACAAAATCAAGCTGCGAAACATCATCCATTTTTAAATACATACCAAAGAAAGTCACATCAACAATCGTCACTGGCACTTCTGTTTTATATTCACGGTGGCTCAGTTTAGTTTTAGGTTGCAAAACTGGAACTCGCTCCTCACCACGGCGCTCCATGTTTTGCATTTGTTCACGTGTCATAGGAATAATGCCATCCAAATTTTGGATAGATTCACCCTTCAAGAATGAAGTGAACAAACTCATAGTTTCTTTACGACGCTGGAGCTGTGGCACATGATCAGCGTTTGCAATAAGTGCAAATTCCATATCTGGACATTGCAAAGCAAAATTGGCATTTTCATGAGGCAGAGTAAAACTGTCGTACTGCCCTGCTGCAACCAACGTTTTGCACTCTGGAATAGGTACATCTGTTAAACGCAAAAGACGATTACAGTTAATTTCATAACGTTCTCGCTCAGTCCCAGTAAACTCGGCCATTTGCCTAAAAAATAACTTTTTAGCGGTTGGTGACATACGAGTTTTATCTAATTTTGCATGATTCACCAAATACAAAATCACAGCTTGCCCAAACTCTTCCATGCGGTTTTCTTGCATGAGTTTGAGTGACTCTTCCAAAATCATTCGCCAACTTTTACGAGTCTTCTGCATAACTCCCATCAAGATCATACGATCCATCAGGTCAGGACGGTGATGAGCAAAACAAGAGGCAATCACGGAACCTAAAGACATTCCCATTACAGAAACTTTTTGTATTCCAACGATATCTAACCAACGTCCTAACATTTCAGATAAATCAGGAAGTTCTAAAGTACCAGCAGACACTCCTGTGTCGCGATTGGTAATTTGCTGATTTGCACCCATTGAAGGTAAGTCAATTAAAATAACCGGACCACTTTCAAACAATTGTTCAACACAATATTTATAAGAATTAAAATTCTGGAAAGCACCACCAACAATCACAATCGGCGTTTTGTGAATCGTTTTAGGATCGGCAATTGCCATATATTCAATTTTCCAACCGTCAATCCATGTTGTACGAGCAGGTTGTTTAAAACTATCTCTATGGTAGATATCGAAAAAGCCAAAACCGGCATAAGCTTGGTTGATCTCCGAATCCATTTGAATAATGGAATTCATATCCTTGCTTCCTCCTTGCTGTAATTTTTTTATGCTGCAAGAGTTCCTTCTTGAACACGTAATCTTTTATGCACAAAACTTTAAATTTTGTATTAGTTTGTATTGCACAATAACATTCTAAACAATTGTCTGAAATATACGCAATCGCTGAAATGACCGCTCATCTTGTTTAAGTCGCTAATAGTTTGCAAAATATTTAAATGTTTTTTTATGGCGGTCACATTTTTGAAAAAAAGCCATTCATTGTTCCGCATTTGACTGCTACTATCTTACTCATTGGTAAATGATTAAAAAATGCTATGCAAGATTCAATTGAACAATATATGCAAAAAGTTGGGCAACAAGCACGCGAGGCCTCACGCGTCTTAACAAGTGCTTCTACCTCACTAAAAAATCATGCACTCTCTGCTATTTATACTGCTTTGGAAAATAATCAGGCAGCAATCTTGGCGGCGAATCAAATCGACATGGATAAAGGTCGTAGCAATCAGCTCGACAGTGCCTTACTTGATCGTCTTGAGCTTACGCCCGCACGCTTTAAAGGGATGTTGCAAGGTTTAAAAGATGTGATCGCGCTTGTCGATCCAATTGGAGAAATTACTGATCTTGCATATCGCCCCACAGGCATTCAAATTGGAAAAATGCGTGTACCTTTAGGTGTTGTTGGTATGATTTATGAATCACGTCCAAACGTAACACTTGAAGCTGCATCTTTAGCGATTAAATCAGGTAATGCCATTATTTTACGTGGTGGTTCAGAAGCACTCGAGTCAAATAAAGCAATCGCAGAAGCAATTAAGCATGGTTTAAAAGTTGCCGGTTTACCTGAGCATTCAGTACAAGTCATTGAAACTTCTGACCGTGCAGCTGTTGGTCATCTCATCACCATGGCTGAATATGTAGATGTCATTGTTCCACGTGGCGGTAAAAGCTTGATTGAGCGCGTAACCAACGAAGCGCGTATTCCGGTGATTAAACATCTTGATGGTAACTGTCATGTATTTGTTGAAGCACAAGCAGATTTGCAAAAAGCATTACCAATTACTTTAAATGCAAAAACACATCGTTACGGTGTTTGTAATGCGATGGAAACGCTGTTGGTTGATGAGAAAATTGCAGACGTTTTCTTACCGCACATTGCTGAACTGTATGCTGAAAAACAAGTTGAGTTACGTGGCTGTCCAGAAACACGCCGTATTTTGGGTGCCTCTGTAAAACCTGCAACAGAAGAAGATTGGTACACCGAATATTTAGGGCCAATTCTTGCAGTTAAAGTGGTGAGCGGGATTGATGAAGCAATTGACCATATCAACAAATATGGTTCACATCACACTGATGCAATTGTGACTGAAAACTACACTTTAGCTCGTCAGTTCTTGGCTCGTGTAGATTCAAGCTCAGTTGTGATTAATGCATCAACTCGTTTTGCGGATGGTTTCGAATATGGTTTAGGCGCTGAAATTGGTATCTCCACCGATAAAATCCATGCCCGCGGCCCAGTTGGTTTAGAAGGCTTAACTTCACAAAAATGGATTGTGTTAGGTGACGGACAAATTCGCCAATAATTAAATCTATGAGTTCAAATAAAAACGCCTGATCAATTTCAGGCGTTTTTTATTATTCAAGTTATAAGTCACTATAAAAAAGCCAGCCCGAAGGCTGGCTTTTTATTTTTATATTTATTAGAAAATAAAGTCCGTATTCACAAATTTAGAATAGTGCTCAGATACCATAGAGGCCAACATGCCCTTACTGTCATCTGTCTGCTTAGCAGCAATCATGGAACGGATAGAGAACGCTCGCAGAGCATCATGCACAGACAGTGTACCTTCCGCAGAATCTTTACGACCACCGAACGGGAACACATCAGGGCCACGCTGACATTGACAGTTGATGTTCACACGACAAACCTGATGAACCAGCGGATCAACCAAGTGACCAATTTGCTCAGGGTCGCTACCAAAAATACTCACCTGCTGACCATGATCAGAAGTAGTGACATAGTCCAGCACAGTTTCAATGTCATCGTAAACAGAGACTGGTATCACTGGACCAAACTGTTCTTCGCGATACAGCCTCATTCCCTCACTCACTGGATAAACTACAGCTGGATAGAACATCGTTTTGCAGAATTCACCGCCTTCCGGATTAACTACTTTTGCCCCTTTAGCTACAGCATCTTCAATGACTTCAGTCATGTAGTTCGTACGGTGCATACCTGGTAACGGAGTAATAAACACACCTTTTTCCCAAGGCATACCCACTTTAAGTTTGGCCAGCTCAGCCGTTAAGCGGTTAACAAATTCATCTGCTATTGAACGATGTACCATCAACATTTTGAGTGCGGTACAACGCTGACCATTAAACGACAATGCACCCAGCAGACACTCTTTCACTGTTAGATCCAAGTCGGCATCTGGCAGAATAATAGCGGCATTCTTCGCATCTAGCCCCAAAATCGCACGCAGACGGTGAGATTTAGGATGTTGCTTCTTCAAATGATCAGCTACTTTACTAGAACCAATCAGTGCCAGTACATTAATTTGCCCAGATGCCAGTAGATGGGGTACCACTAGAGAACCTGGTGCATAAATGGTATTGATCACACCTTTTGGAAATGAATCACGGAACGCTTCTAGTAACGGTTCAAACAACAATGTCCCAAATTGAGGTGGTTTGAAGATGATCGTATTCCCCATCAGCATGGCTGGGATCAGAGTCGCAAAGGTTTCGTTCAGTGGGTAGTTGTATGGTCCCATACACAACACGACACCTAATGGAGTACGACGGATTTGTCCAATCGTACCTTCAGCAATTACAAAGCGGGAGTTGGCATTATCCAAATCTTTCAGGGCATCAATCGTTTGACGCATGTAGGTAATCGTACGGTCAAATTCTTTCTCTGAATCCGCCAAGCTTTTGCCAATTTCCCACATGATCAGCTTAATAATTAGATCTCGCTGTTCCACCATGCGCTGAATAAATTTTTGCATACAGGCAATGCGCTCACCAACCTTCATCATAGGCCATTCGCCACGACCATTGTTGTAAGCCCTTACCGCTGCCTCTAGTGCTTCATCGCTTTCTTTTTCGCCCATGACCGGATAACTACCAAGTTCAACTTGCTCTAGGCTACCGTCAGGCTGCTGAATCCAGATTGGAGATAATGTTTTCTTGGTTGCACCAGCCCATAGCTTCAACTCACCATCCACGAGTGAGACACGCTGATGAATTTGGGAGGGCAGACGCACACTTTCAGGAATACTGTCTACTACTGGAAATTTAAGCTGTAGATTATTTAACTGATTCATTCTTCTTAATACCTTATTATTCGTATGTCTTTTATATATTCCCGAACTCGCCACTGTAATCAGGTTTTATTCGGGTCAATATCACTATTATTATCCGTACTCACCTTGCTTGAACCGTAAACCACAAGGTGAATATCTTAAAGCGTTGGTAATCTTTCTAGATGAATTTACCCCCGACACACACTATCAGTCACCCCTAGCTTCTGGATGACTTGTTCAATGATCTGTTCTGGTGTGAGAGCAATATCAATAGCAATTGCTTCATTCACATCAGGTTCCTCTAATGTGTCTAGCTGTGTTTGTAGCAACGCTGGGTCAAAAAAATGACCTGATCTTTCTGCAAGTCGTTGCTGTAATAACTCATAAGAACCTTTTAAGTAGACAAACTTAACATTTTGGTCCTGCCCTCTTAAAATATCGCGATACATGCGTTTTAAAGATGAACATGTAAATACAGCTGTTTCACCGTCTCTTTGTTTGGTTTCAATGACCTGACGAATTGCTTGTAACCATGGCAAGCGGTCTTCATCAGTTAAGGGAATGCCTTGACTCATCTTACTTTTATTTGCAGCTGAATGAAGCGTATCGCCATCAAGGAACTCACAAGCCAAACGCTCTGATAACAATTCACCGATTAGGGTTTTACCTGTTCCACAGACACCCATTGCAATCACAATCATGGATTACTCACCTTTAATTATAAAATAGTGCTAAGCAGTAGCGTGAAAGATAAACCTAACACCGAAATGATCGTTTCCAATACCGACCAAGTCTTGAGCGTCTGCCCTACTGTCATACCGAAATATTCTTTGATTAACCAGAATCCTGCGTCATTTACATGTGAGAAAACTAATGAACCCGAACCTGTGGCAAGTACTAAAAGTTCCGGCCTAACTGCAACACCTGCTGTTGCTGCAATGGGAGCCACAATGCTACACGCCGTAGCCATGGCAACAGTAGCCGATCCTGTTGCTAAACGAATCAGTGCTGCAACAAACCAGCCCAACAATAACGGCGATAAATTTGCCTTTAAAGCTGTAGAAACAATCTCATTAGAAATACCGGTGTCACGCAAAATGCCACCAAAACCACCACCAGCACCTACAATCAACATAATCCCAGCAATAGAAGCTAAACACCCGCCACAGAATTTTTCAATTTGTTCACGGTTAAAGCCCTGCATCGTACCGAAAGTAATAAAGCTAACCAATACTGCGATGAGCAACGCGATATCAGAAGTACCAATAAAACGTAATAAGTCGTTTGCAAAAGTTTGGGGTGCAAAGAAAAGATCTGCCCAGCTACCGATCAACATCAATACAACCGGCAGCATGATCGTAAATAAGGTAATACCAAAACTTGGTAATTCACGTGTCTTACTAGCATCTGCTTCAACAAACTGCTTTGCTAAAGGATTATTTTCAGGCAATTTGACGTATTTATTGATCCAAAGTGCATACAATGGTCCAGCAACAATTGCCGTTGGCACACCAACGATCAGACTATAAGCAATCGTTTTACCAATATCAGCATGATAAGCTTGTACTGCCAACAGTGCTGCTGGATGTGGTGGAATTAAGCCATGCACAACCGACAAACCTGCAACCATTGGCAAGCCCACAACCAGTAAGGATTTGCCTGTTCGCTTCGCAATGTTGAATGCAATTGGAATGAGTAGAACGAAACCTACTTCGAAAAATACGGGAAGCCCAACAATAAGGGCAATAAACATCATGGCCCAGTGAATATTTTTCTCACCAAACCATTTAATTAGGGTAATCGCTATTCGCTCTGCGCCACCCGACTCAGCCATCATTTTGCCGAGCATTGTTCCTAATGCGATTACAATCGCGAGGTGGCCTAGGGTTTTACCAGTACCAGCTTCATATGACTTAACAATATCGCCCATTGGCATGCCAACAGCTAAAGCTAAACCAAGTGAAACAATAATGAGAACCAGAAATGGATAAATTCTAAACTTCGCGATCATAACCACTAAAGCAATAATCGCGATTACAGTGTAGATCAGTAACATGCCACCCTGAACCGTCTCCATGGGACACTTCTCCTTGGAATAATTATTTAGGCACACTGCCTAAACAAAGGTCTTCAACCACAGTAATTCCTACTGTTAAGACATTAAATTTTTATATTTAGGTGTGACCAGCACAAACTGGTCACATCAATACAGCCTTTAAAGCACATAAAATGCACTTCATTTTTTATAAATATCGACTACATCTACGGTGCTCTCAACTGACTCGCAATTTGTGCCAAGCGAGTAATTTCAGCCCAGTCTTGGGCAGCTACAGTAGCTTTAGGTGTTAACCATGAACCACCTACACAAACCACGTTAGGTTGCTTTAAGAAATCCGGTGCTGACTCTGCAGTAATTCCACCTGTAGGGCAAAAATGTAGGTTTGGAAATGGACCATAAAATGCTTTTAGCATCTCAACGCCACCTGCTTGTTGAGCTGGGAAGAACTTCACAATGTCATAACCCAATTCAATCGCTTGAATCAGGTCACTTGGTGTCATCACACCAGGCAATAGAGGTAAACCAGCATCTTGCGCAGCCAAATGTAGGTCTTTAGTCAAACCAGGAGATACCCCAAATTGAGCACCTGCTTTTTTAGCTTGAGCACAGTGTTCTGGCTTGGTAATCGTACCTACACCCACCACAATGTCATCAGCTAATTGGCTAGCACGCTCAATAGCAGCAAGACCAGCAGCGGTACGCAATGTAATCTCAAGAACTTTCACGCCACCTGCATGTAAAGCACGTGATACATCCTCACCTTGCTCAGCAGAATCAAATGCCAATACAGGGATAACTGGGCCTAATTTGACGATATCTTCAATTTTAATCATTATTTTTCAGTTCCTTTGACTCAAATCTGCTCTGGTGAATTTTCACCAACTAATGCACCAAATACAGATGCCCCATGTTCAGCTGGCGCAGCAGCAGCACGGAAAACACCAAATAATTCACGGCCAAAGCCAACTTCGTTTTCTGCCTGATGTTCTGGCTGTGCAACAGGGCGCGACTGCCATACACCGTCATCTATTTCAACATCGAGTACGCCAGCTTCGGCATCAATGATTAACATATCGCCTGTTTGAACTTTAGCAATCGGCCCATTTAGTAAGGCTTCTGGAGATAAATGAATCACCGCAGGAACTTTACCTGAAGCACCAGACATACGCCCATCAGTGACTAAAGCAACGTGGAAACCTTGATCTTGTAAAACACCCAACACAGGCGTCAAACGATGCAATTCAGGCATACCGTTAGCACGCGCACCTTGGAAACGAACAACTGCAATAAAGTCTCGGTGTAACTCACCACGATCAAACGCAGCTTGCACTGCTTCTTGCGAATCAAACACAATTGCTGGAGCTTTAACTTTACGGTGTTCTTGCGCAACAGCAGAAATCTTGATTACGCCACGGCCAAGGCGACCTTGCATTAAACGCAAGCCACCATCTGGTTGAAACGGCGCATCAATGCTACGTAGAACTTTGTCATCAAGGCTTTGAACCACACCGTCAACCCAAGTGAGCTTGCCATCAATCAGTTTTGGTTCTTTGGTGTAGTGCTGTAAACCTTTACCAGCCACAGTCGTTACGTCGTTATGCAACAAACCAGCTTCAAGTAGATTACGAATGAGGAAAGCGACCCCACCCGCAGCTTGGAAATGGTTTACATCAGCTTTACCATTTGGATAGATTTTTGCGAGCAATGGAACAACAGCCGATAACTCATCAAAGTCATCCCAGTCAATCAAGATGCCAGCCGCACGAGCAATCGCAATAAGATGTAGAGTGTGGTTGGTTGAACCACCTGTAGCGAGTAATGCCACAATACCGTTTATAATTGCTTTTTCATCGACAACATGACCAATTGGCGTGTAGTTTCCACGCTCAACTGTTAAATCAAGTACACGAATCGCCGCTTCTGCGGTGAGTGCATCACGTAATGGTGTATGAGGATGAACAAATGCGGCACTTGGCAAATGTAAGCCCATAACTTCCATCAGCATCTGGTTACTGTTGGCTGTACCATAAAAAGTACAGGTCCCTTGACCGTGATAAGCAGCTGACTCAGCTTCTAGCAAAGCATCTCGGCCAACCTGACCCGTTGCAAATTGCTGACGAATTTTAGCTTTCTCATCGTTAGATAACCCACTGGTCATTGGGCCAGCTGGCACAAAAATAGTAGGTAAATAGCCAAACTGCAGAGCACCAATCAGTAAGCCCGGCACAATTTTATCGCAAACGCCCAGACATAAAGCTGCGTCAAACATGTTATGAGACAATGCAATCGCTGTGCTCATCGCAATGGTTTCGCGAGAAAACAATGATAGTTCCATGCCAGCATTACCTTGAGTAATACCGTCACACATCGCAGGAACGCCACCTGCAAATTGTGCTACGCCACCATTTTCACGAGCGGCACTTTTAATTAAATCTGGAAATGTTTTATAAGGTGCGTGTGCCGACAGCATTTCGTTATACGAA
Source organism: Acinetobacter sp. V104_13 (assembly GCF_031798995.1). Classification (NCBI taxonomy): domain Bacteria; kingdom Pseudomonadati; phylum Pseudomonadota; class Gammaproteobacteria; order Moraxellales; family Moraxellaceae; genus Acinetobacter; species Acinetobacter sp. V104_13. Next base: position 140,322 of record NZ_JAVQNP010000026.1, read on the forward strand.
GATACGATGCCAATATTTGGTTCACGGCCTACTTTAATAATTAATTTTTCATTATCTTCCATACTGGCAAAACCATGAGCCAGATTGGCACATGAAAGTGCTCCACGGGCAGGAAATTTGCCTTGTGCATGTTCAATACGTTGTAAATATGCAGAACGAGTTTTTTGACTACGTGCGATTACACGCTCGGTCACTTTTGCCAATACTGGATTCGGCAAGTCCATGCTGGACGCTCCTGTACAACCGGATAAGCCGGAACATAAAAAATAGACCAAATGATATATTTCATAATCATTTGGTAAGGGGGAGGAACAATATTATTAAGGCAAAAAGCGACATGCAAGCCCTAGTCAACTTTACGGAAATACCCAAGCATGAGTATTAAAGACAAATAATGTTTAAGTTATAAACAAGTGAAGGGTTTTATTTTGGACTATATTTACAGGTATATTACACTCTAAAAACTATGAGAAAATTCTCATAATATCAATGCAATGAAATATCTTTATAAATGTACAGATACCGACTTTTTATACTGAGTTTTATATTAAAAATGTTTATGATTTATTCTTTTTAACTTATATATAAGCGATTAAAACTTAATTCCAGTTACGTATATTATTTGTAATACAACCATCGGGCTTGATTAAAATAACAGCAATTCTTTTTCTTTTAAAAATTTATACCGAATATTTGAAAATTACATTAATTCAAAATTTACCTTTCATAAATATATACAAAAAACTGTTTAATTCTTCTACAAAAAAACAAGGAATACAGTGGTTAAGCTTTATACTGGACAGATATTAGTTGCAAATAATTTGATGGTCGATAGTTCTTAAGTCTAATGGGCTAAAGTCTATCTTGGACAGAAAAACAACACATGCTAAAACATGACAACCCGTTCAATCTGTATCAAAAAATAATACATCTTGAATAGGAAGTTAGGAAAACTATTTTAAATCAGGACTTGGGTATTTCAACGTGGCTACATCAGTATTAGTTATCAATTGCGGCTCTTCATCTATTAAATACGCACTAGTTTCAGAGCGTCGTGAAGATCGTATTTACGGTTTAGCAGAAAACTTGGGGGCAGCTGATGCTCGTATTAAGGGAATTACAGTAGGTGGTGAACCACTTGAACTTTCAATCCCTTATGCTGACCATGCTAAAGCTTTAGAAACTTTACTTGCACGTCTTGCCAACTACAAACCGCAAGCAATCGGACATCGTGTTGTACACGGTGGTAGTTTAACCAAAGCAGAGTTACTCACTCCTGAAATTATTGAACGTATTCGTGCTGCGACACCTTTAGCCCCACTTCATAACCCAGCACATTTAATTGGTATTGATGCAACCGTACGTCTATTCCCTGAATTACCTCAAGTTGCCGTATTCGACACTGCCTTCCACCAAACCATGCCACCGCATGCATACCGTTATGCAATTCCTAAATTTTTATATACTGACCATAACGTCCGCCGTTATGGCTTCCATGGCACAAGCCATGCTTATGTATCTGACAAAGCGAGTGAGCTGGCAGGTAACCTGAAAAAAGGTGGATGGTTAACAGCCCACTTAGGAAACGGCAGTTCAACTTGCGCAGTATGGAATGGACAAAGTGTTGATACCTCTATGGGTCTTACTCCACTTGAAGGTGTAGTGATGGGAACACGTAGTGGTGACGTTGATCCAAGCTTACACAGCTTCCTTGCCAAAAACCTCGGTTGGGATTTAGCAAAAATTGATAAAGTTTTAAATAACGAAAGTGGCTTACTTGGCTTATCGCAATTGTCTAACGACATGCGTACAGTGATTGAAGCGGCTGAAAGTGGTAATGAAGATGCTCGTCTTGCAATTGAAGTCTTTAGCTATCGCCTTGCAAAATCACTTGCTGCATTAAGCTGTGGTTTACCAACTTTAGACGGTCTAATCTTCACGGGCGGTATTGGCGAGAACTCAGCCTATATTCGTGAAAAAACCTTAGCTTATTTACCTCATTTTGGTTTGCAGCTTGATAAAGATCAAAACAACAATCTAAAACGTGGCACTGAAGGAAGAATCGACAACGGAAATGGTCCACAAATTTGGGTCATTCCTACAGACGAAGAAGGCCGTATTGCCAAAGAAACTCGTCAAGTTGTTGAAACGGCAGAAAATACAGCATCTGTAGCAAGCCTTGCTTAATCAGATCCTAGCGAAAACTCGATATTCGTTTATTTATAGGTTTATATGAATACAATTTTATTGATTCCTACAGGCGAAGGGGTTGGCCTAACCTCTGCCTGCTTAGGTATGATTTACGCACTTGATTGCAACGGGATTAAAGCTGGCTTTTTAAAACCATTTTCTCAAGAAGACCAAGAGCATCTTGACCGAACCACTTCATTATTTGGTCATTTATTTCAAAGTAAAACCGTTCAATCTATTTCGCATGAAAAATTAACTCAGCTTATTGCCGCTGGGGAAGTAGATGAATTACTTGAAGAAGCTGTTAGCCTTCATCGTAGTGTTGCAGCAGACCATGATGTCATTATTGTGGAAGGCTTATTACCAAACGGACAAGACCATTTTGCCAGTGAGCTCAACGCAAGTCTTGCACAAGCACTTGATGCAGAAGTCGTGCTGGTCAGCACAGCAGATATTCAAAACCCGAAAAAAGCAGCAGAAAAAGTAGATGCTCATTTACGTCAGTTTGGCGGTGCAACATCAAATCGTACTGCTGGCGTACTGTTTATGCGTACCCGTGGATTAACAGAAGAAACAGCTCAAATTCCTGTTGCGTTTGATCCATCGTTACGACCAACTGAAGAAATCGCAAAATTTACGACTGAACTGCAAAAATATAATCGTTATTTCGGCTCTAGCGATTTACCGATTATTGGTTTAGTTCCTTTTAGCAATACACTGAGCGTGCCAAGAACACTTGATATTGCCAGCGTTATTGATGGGCAATGGTTACATCAAGGTGAAGCTAAAACACGTCGTATTTTGCATTCGAGTTTAATTGCTTCAAGCATTGAATATGAACTGAATAAGTTTATTGCAGGCGAGTTAATTATTAGCGCATCTGAGCGTACCGATGTTTTACTTGCAAGTAGTTTGGCAACCAGCAATGGTATTCCTCTGGCGGGTTTAGTTCTTACCGAAAGAGAAGCGCCAGCACCTGAGCTTTTAGAGTTTTGCCAAAGTGCAATTAAACAAGGGTTACCGATTTTACATACCCGTTTAAACACACTTGAAACTGCACAGCGTTTATCTAATTTTGGCAATGAGATTCCAACTGACGATACTGAACGTGCAGAGCAAGTGACTCGATTTGTTTCAAGTCATATTGATGTTGAATGGCTTAAACAGCACAGCAACAATGCTGCTACCCCTCGCCTGTCGCCATCGGCTTTCCGTCATGAACTAGTGCAAAAATCAATTGCAGCGAAAAAACGGATTGTGCTACCTGAAGGTGATGAACCGCGCACCATTCAAGCTGCCGCAATTTGTCAGGCACGTGGTATTGCTGACTGTATTTTGTTAGCTAAACCAGATGCTGTGCACGATGTTGCAAAAGCACGTGGTATTGAATTACCTGCTGAACTGGCAATTATTGATCCTGATAGCATTCGTGATCAATACGTTGCACCAATGGTTGAGCTACGTAAAGGCAAACTCAACGAGCTGCAAGCGAAAGAACAGCTTCAAGATACCGTAGTGCTTGGCACCATGATGTTAGCCTTAGATCAAGTCGACGGTTTAGTTTCAGGCGCGGTACACACCACAGCAAATACGGTCCGCCCAGCCTTCCAGCTCATCAAGACAGCACCTGATTATTCACTAGTTTCATCTATATTCTTTATGCTTTTGCCAGATGAAGTTTATGTATATGGCGACTGTGCAATTAACCCAGACCCAACAGCAGAGCAACTTGCTGAAATTGCAATTCAGTCTGCTGATTCGGCTAAAGCTTTTGGGATTGACCCACGTATTGCCATGATCAGCTACTCAACTGGTACTTCCGGAACAGGCGCTGATGTTGAAAAAGTACAGCAAGCAACTCAAATTGCTCAACAACGTCGTCCAGATTTACTGATTGATGGTCCACTTCAATACGATGCAGCTTCCGTTGAAAGTGTGGGACGTCAAAAGGCACCTGACTCACGTGTTGCTGGCCGTGCCAATGTATTTATTTTCCCAGATTTAAATACGGGTAATACCACTTACAAAGCAGTACAGCGTGCTGCAAATGTTGTGAGCGTTGGGCCAATGCTGCAAGGCCTCAACAAACCAGTCAATGACTTGTCTCGTGGAGCATTGGTAGATGACATCGTCTTTACCATTGCGTTAACGGCAATTCAGGCAGAGCAGCAAGCCGCTGCCAAATAATTAATAAATTCACCTTTACTACCTCTCGCCATTTGATATCCGCTCAAATGGCTTTTTTTATTTTAGTCATTAAAAATAAATAATTTTCCGATTTCTCTCTTTTAAATCTCATCAATATGTTCTTATGCGACTTTCGGTCAAAAGATCAACCAATCTCCCACAACACTGTCTTTTTGTCATATAATTTAGCCCGCTAGCTAACAGCCCGCTCAAGAGATTTTCTGGTATGACAACGATTATCAAACAAGATGACTTGATTACATCGATCAAGGACGCCCTACAGTTTATTTCGTACTATCACCCGCAAGACTTTATCCAAGCGATGAGCCGTGCTTATGATCGCGAAGAAAACAAAGCCGCAAAGGATGCAATTGCACAGATTCTAATTAACTCTCGCATGTGTGCGGAAGGTCATCGTCCAATTTGCCAAGATACTGGTATTGTTAACGTTTTCCTTGAAGTGGGCTTAGATGTTAAATTTGACTTAACAATGAGCTTAGACGATGCGGTAAACGAAGGTGTTCGCCAAGGTTACCTTGAAAACAGCAACGTTCTTCGTGCATCTGTACTTGCTGACCCTGCATTTGGTCGCAAAAATACAAAAGATAATACCCCTGCTGTAATTCACTACAAACTCGTTCCGGGTAACAAAGTAGATATTACTGTTGCTGCTAAAGGTGGCGGTTCAGAAAACAAATCTAAACTTGCGATGCTTAACCCATCTGACTCAATTGTTGACTGGGTACTTAAAACTGTTCCAACTATGGGTGCAGGCTGGTGTCCTCCTGGCATGCTCGGTATTGGTATTGGTGGTACTGCTGAAAAAGCCATGATGCTTGCTAAAGAAGCGCTCATGGAAGAAATCAACATGGACGAATTACTTCGTCGTGGACCAGAGAACAAAATCGAAGAACTTCGTATCGAAATCTTTGAAAAAGTAAATGCACTTGGTATTGGTGCACAAGGTCTTGGCGGTTTAACGACTGTTCTTGATATTAAGATTAAAGATTACCCATGTCACGCTGCTGGTAAACCAGTAGGTATGATTCCTAACTGTGCTGCTACTCGTCATGCTCACTTCCAGCTTGATGGTACAGGTGTAGCTCATATTCAAGCACCAAAACTTGAAGACTACCCATCTGTAACTTGGGACTCTTCACAGTCTAAACGTGTAAACCTTGATACCATTACTCAAGAAGAAATGGATTCTTGGAAACCAGGTGACACATTACTTCTTAGCGGAACAATGTACACAGGTCGTGATGCTGCGCACAAACGTATGGTTGAAATGATCGACAATGGTGAAGAATTACCAGTTGATCTTAAAGGTAAGTTTATTTACTACGTTGGCCCTGTTGATCCAGTGGGTGATGAAGTCGTTGGTCCTGCTGGTCCTACAACTGCAACACGTATGGATAAATTCACACGTAAAGTATTAGAGCATACTGGTCTATTCGGTATGATCGGTAAAGCTGACCGTGGTCCTACAGCAATTGAAGCAATCAAAGACAACAAAGCAACTTACTTAATGGCAGTTGGTGGTGCGGCTTACCTCGTATCTAAAGCTGTTCGTGAAGCTGAAGTTGTTGCGTTTGCAGACTTAGGTATGGAAGCAATCTACAAATTCGTAGTTGAAGATATGCCAGTTTCTGTTGCAGTTGATGTAAACGGTACTTCAATTCACGCAGTAGCTCCAAAAATCTGGCAAGCGAAAATTGGAAAAATTCCAGTAGTCGATGCAGCAGCTGGCTAATCAAGAAAAGCACCGAATTCGGTGCTTTTTTTATGCATTCTTTTTTTATTTTAAAATCTGAAAAGAATTGTAACAATTACTTCGTCAATCTGTGCTATTAATGAAAGCACCCTCTCGCCAAATATTGAATATAGGTCATTTCATGACTATTCGCCCTATTCTTAAAAATCTCTCAATCAGCCTCTGCCTAAGCTGTATTACCACAAGCTTATTTGCCTCTCCTGCCAAATTAAGTTCAGTTAAAGAACTCATGCAAATGAGCCAAATTGATTACCTGCTTAAAGAGTCAATTAATGAATTAACGCCTTACTATGATCATCAGGCAGAACAGATCGTTAGTAATATCACGGGTATCAAAACTTTAGGTCCAAAAGAAAAAGAGGCCGCGAAGAAGTTAGGTTCACTCTTAAAAGATTCGAGCAATCAGCTCATTAGCAACCCCAAAACAGCTCAAGCCTTACAGGATATTTACCTAAAGACTTATACTGAAGAGGAAATTCAGGCTAATCTGAAATTTTTAAAAACCCCAGAAGGCCAATCAATTACGCGCAAAAACGTACAGATTATGGGGCAAATTTCAGAATATATGATGGAGTTGGGACAGCAAACATTTAATGACCCTAAAGCACGAGATCATATGCAAGAAGAGATGCTTAAAATTCTTGCACCGTTGATGAAAGATAAAGAAAAGTCTTAAACTTTTCTTTATCTTTTGCAGCTCATTACCAAGTTAAAGGATTCCATAATTTAAATGGCTTAATCAGATGTACATCTGATTTTTCATCATATTTAGCTGGCTTTAATTCTTGTGGTTTATGGCGGATCTTTCCTGAAGCATCTTCAGCAACAAAATTATAGCTAGAGGATTTAAGCTCGGTAAATGCTATCTCTCTACGTCCAATATTGTCTTGCATTAACATAAATGGACCAGTATGTTCACTTCGGTCCATTTTATTTTCTTCATCATATTTCAAATAATAAGACGTTCCCGCCTCAACAGTGATATCAATATATTTTGGTTCTTGAAAATGGATACCAAGTAAAGGGCGACTCGCAGAAAGACGATACGTTCCTGCTGGTAACTCAATCCAGTAATAATGATTATGTAATAGACTCGGAATGCGCTTACCATTCACAAAGAGATTAATTGCTGCAATTTCCTGACGATTCCATTTTGTGTCTGGTCGATATAGATAAACTACAGCTGCCTGTTCATTTTGTGGTTTGATTGGAGCAAAAGTCTGACCCAATTTTTGGTTGACCCACCCTCCCACAGTAAAACCGCCTAAATGATATTGATCTAATAAACCAGGTTCTTTTTCAACATCAACTTTAGGTAGAGTCGCGGTCAATTCACTCGGATTTTTTTCTAAATGAGATGAACTTTGACAGCCCACAAATAGTCCTGCACAGCACAAAGATACGATTAAATAACGCATGGCATCCCTCAAAGCGTTTTGTTTTTGATTTATTTTTTACACCGCAAAACTATGCGTATTTTGTATTTTTAAGATTAACACTACCCATATAAATTGAAAACAAAAAAAGCATGAATCACTAACACGATTCATGCTTTTTAGATGAATGAAATCTATGCAGACTTCGAATCAATAACCTTTAAATCTGCCTTAGCAACACTTTCATGCGTTGCAGCTTCTTTAGGTTGGCGTTCAGCCTGATAAACAGGTTCTGCTTCACCATTAATGACTGCTTCATTAATAATGACTGTTCCAACATCTGTACGACTTGGTAAATCATACATAGTTTCAAGCAGTACGTTTTCCATAATAGAACGTAGTCCACGCGCACCCGTATTACGTTCAAGCGCTTTTTTAGCAACAGCACGTAATGCAGAATCTTCAAAGATCAGATCAACATTTTCCATAGTGAAAAGATATTGATACTGGCGTGTTAATGCATTTTTTGGCTCAGTCAAAATTTGCATTAAAGCTTCTTCGTCTAACTCTTCAAGTGTCGCAATCACTGGTAAACGGCCAATGAATTCTGGAATTAAACCAAATTTCACTAAGTCAGTTGGCTCAACCTGACGGAACAATTCAGCAAGCTTTTTGGTTTCATCTTTGTTTTTAACGTCAGCTGTAAAACCAATACCGCCTTTCTCTTGACGCTGTTGTACAATTTTTTCCAAACCAGAAAATGCACCACCACAAATAAATAAGATATTTGAGGTGTCAATTTGGATAAACTCTTGCTGTGGATGCTTACGACCACCTTGAGGCGGAATCGAAGCAACTGTACCTTCAATCATTTTTAATAATGCTTGTTGTACACCTTCACCAGACACATCACGCGTAATTGATGGATTTTCAGATTTACGAGTAATCTTATCAATCTCATCAATATAGATAATGCCCTTCTGAGCTTTCTCTACATCGTAGTCTGCTTTTTGCAAAAGCTTTTGCACAATATTTTCAACATCTTCACCCACATAACCCGCTTCGGTTAATGTTGTTGCATCTGCCATCGCAAATGGAACATCTAAAAGGCGAGCCAATGTTTGTGCAAGTAAAGTTTTACCTGAACCAGTAGGTCCAATCAGTAGAATGTTACTTTTAGCAATTTCTACTTCTTTAGACACATGGCCATTATGACCAACTTTCAAGCGTTTATAATGGTTATAAACTGCAACAGAGAGTGTCTTTTTGGCAAGATCTTGACCAATAACATATTGATCAAGCGCAGCACGTATTTCATGTGGTTTTGGCAATGCCTTGCTCGCCCAGTCACCTGCTTCAACCTGTTGGCTGGTTTGTACAAGGTCTAAGCAGACATCCACACATTCATTACAAATATATGCGTCCTCACCTGCAATCAGTTTCCCGACTTCAGACTGCGTTTTACCGCAAAATGAACAATGTTTTTGTCCTTGAGGATGTTCGGACATATTCACTCCACAAATAGAATCTTAAATATTAGGGCAAGATGCACTGCATAAATAACTAAATGGAGATCTTTTTCAACATCTCAAGTTATTTATATAAGAAGGTCCTTATGGACGCTTACTTAACACCTGATCAACCAGACCATATTCTTTAGCAGCTTGGGCTGTCATAAAGTTATCGCGGTCAGTATCACGAGCAACGGTTTCATAGTCTTGACCACTATGCTCTGCCATTAAGCGGTTCAAGCGCTCTTTAATAAAGAGAATTTCACGCGCATGGATTTCAATATCCGATGCTTGACCACGGAAACCACCCAATGGTTGATGAATCATGACACGGGCATTTTCTAAACAATAGCGTTTGCCTTTAGCACCCGCATTTAACAAGAATGCACCCATTGAAGCAGCTTGACCCATACAATATGTCACAACATCAGGCTTAATAAACTGCATCGTGTCATAAATGGCCATGCCCGCTGTCACAGATCCACCTGGAGAGTTAATATAAAGGTGGATATCTTTATCAGGATTTTCAGCTTCTAAAAACAACATTTGGGCAACGATCAGATTTGCCATGTTATCTTCAACTTCACCTGTCAAAAAAATGACGCGCTCACGTAAAAGTCGTGAATAAATATCAAAAGAACGTTCGCCGCGAGAAGATTGTTCAACCACAACAGGAACTAAAGCATTTTCAATTGTTGGAACATACATACGTTATTTATTCCTAAATTTTTTGTGACTTAACCTATGGCAACAATATGCGGGATAATTTCTCAAATTGCAAAAGGTTCGCACTGAAATATTATATTATTTATACCTAAGTACTTAATGCCGCACTCAAATTGACCACATAATGAAAAACAAAAAAGGCGCCTTCGGCGCCTTTTTCTGACTTCTTAAAAGATTAGCCCATACGGCGAGCTTGTTGTTCTTTCAATAAGTCATCATAAGATACAGCTTTGTCAGTCACTTTAGCACCAGCTAAGATGTGATCAACAACTTGATCTTCTAATACAACTGCTTCGATTTGAGCACGTTGTTGAGCATCATTTTTGAAGTATTCAATCACTTCAGTTGGATCTTCGTAAGAAGAAGCCATGTCGTCAATGTAAGCATCAACGCGAGCTTGGTCAACTTCAAGTTTAGCATCAGCTAAAACTTTGCTTACCAATACGCCAAGCTTAACAGAACGCTCTGCTTGTTCTTTGAACAATTCGTCAGGAAGCATGCTCTTGTCAAAAGATTGCGCGCCTGCACCACCAAATTGTTGAGTGAACTGTTGAACCATTTGTTGACGTTGACGGTCAATTTCTTGAGCAACCATTGCAGTTGGAACTTCAACTTCATTCGCAGCAACAAGAGCATCAAAAGCAGCTTGTTTAACTTGGTTACGTAAACCATTGCGAACTTCACGTTCCATATTCTTACGAACGTCAGCTTTTAACTTCTCAACGCCTTCTTCTTCAGTTACACCGAAGATTTTTAAGAATTCAGCATCAATTTCTGGAAGTTTAGATTTTTCAACTTGCTTCACAGTGATTTTGAACTGAGCTGCTTTACCAGCCAAGTTTTCAGCTTGGTAATCTTCAGGGAAAGTAACGTCAATTACTTTCTCTTCACCAGCTTTCATGCCAATGATGCCATCTTCGAAGCCAGGGATCATACGACCTGAACCTAACACAAGTTTAAAGTCTTCAGCAGAACCGCCTTCAAACTTCTCACCATCGATAGTGCCTTCAAAGTCAAAAGTCACTTGCATGTCTTTTTTCGCCATACCCTTGGTTACAGCCCAAGTTTGACGTTGTTTTTGCAAGTTTTCGATCATAGCGTCAACGTCAGCGTCTTTGATTTCAGCTGATTTACGTTCAACTTCTAAGCCGTCAAATGCTTTTACTTCAACTTCTGGATAAACTTCTACAGTTGCTTCAAAAACTAAAGCGTCTTCTTTATGTTCAACTTTCTCAATGTTCGGCATACCTACCGCATTGATTTTTTCTTGTTGAATTGCTTCAAAAACGCTATCACGAATGATGTCATTTACAACTTCTTGATAAATGCTTGCACCGTATTCGCGACGAACAACGTTTTCAGGTACTTTACCTGGACGGAAGCCGTTGATCTTCACAGTTTTGGCAGTGCGCTTCAAACGAGCTTCAAATTGCTCGTTAATACGGCTCGTCGGTACAGACACATTTAAACGACGGGCAACGCCCGAAACCGCTTCAGTCGTTACTTGCATGGCTTCCTCGATAAAAATTAGTTAGTAGGAACAGTTTTTAAAAAAGTGCTGTATTATATGACAACTTTCAAGATATACAAAATTAACCGATCACTTCATGTAAGTGAAGGACATTATTCTAGTAAATTTCACAGTAATTTTATGATTCTTTAAATATTTTTCATAAGTACTTAAGTAAAACTAATTTTTTAGTTATTCTTTATAAATCTAAAATTACAATTAAACTTTGAATTTAATCGCTTTAATAAACAATTACCAATAATCAGTAGATTAGCTACATAAAAGTACATTTCCCCATTCAATCATTCACTTTTCCTTCACAATTCAATTGGCAAATCCAATTAACACAAACTGTACATATAAATAAGAATTATTATTATTCGCATAACCTTTTAGTTTTAGAGTCCTGAAGTTATGTCTTTGATTAGAACACGTAAAAAAATTGTTTCTTCTGCAATAGCTTCATCGCTATCAATGATTGCAACAACAGCCATGGCGCAAGAAACAGTTTCACAATTACCAACAATTCATACTAAAGCGACTCAAGAAGAATCTTTAAAAGTAGATCAGTCTGCAAACTCTAAATTCGTAGCTCCTCTCAAAGACACACCAAAATCAGTCTCTATTCTTTCTCAAAAATTAATTAAAGATACAAACTCTAATACCCTACTCGAAGCATTACGCTATGAGCCAGGCATTACTTTAGGTGCAGGTGAAGGCGGCACACCGTTTACCGACATGCCTTACATTCGTGGTTATAGCGGTCAGTCTTCTATTTATGTCGATGGTGTTCGTAATACAACGTCTCAAAATCGCGATATGTTTGCCATTGAACAAGTTGAAGTGATTAAAGGCTCTTCTTCTGCCCTTGGTGGTGGTGGTAGCGTGGGTGGAAGTATTAACTTAATCCCTAAAGTTGCTCATGAAGGCGATGTATACCAAGGCAGTGTTCAAGGTGGTACTGACAACTATCGTCATATCCAACTTGATGCCAACAAAGACTTTGGTAACGGAGTTGCTGGTCGTGTAGTTATCATGGGTCACGAAAATGAAAAAGCTGGTCAAAGTAACGGTGCAGAATATGCCCGTGCCGGTATTGCATCAAGTCTTGCATTTGGGCTAGATACAGCAACACGTGGAACACTGAGCTACTACTATTTACGTAGTAATGATGAACCTGATGCAGGTATTCCATTTAATAATGCAAACCCAACCAAACCTCCAGTTGGGGTTATTGTTACACCTGGTGATGGTAAACCTGTTGATGTAAAAGCTGGAACCTACTATGGCTGGAAAGCACGTGATTTCGATAAGCGAGAAAATCACATTGGTACGTTTAAGTTGGAACACGACTTTAATGAAAACCTTACCTTGTCGAATGTAGCAACCTATAACAAGTCTAAATCTGATTATGTTTATACGAATGCTGATGACTCTAAAGGTAATATTTACAGAGGTACAATCGCTCGCCGTGCGTTAAGCCGTATCTTAGATAGCGATGCTTATAGCGATCAGCTTTCTTTAAGAGGTAAATTCAATACAGGAAGCTTAAAACACTCTTTTAATGTTGGTACTGAGTGGAGCTTCCAAGAAACTGACCAAGGCGTATACACCTTTACTAATGCTGCTGGTGAAACTACATCGACTATTTTAGACAGTAATATTCAAAACTGTACTTCAGCTGCTGCTGTAGCAAATGGCTGGTGTACGAGTTTAAATAATCCTGAAAATGGTGCCTTCTATGACACACGTGGAGCAATTAAAGCGCAATCTACGACACGCAGTCATAATGTAGGAGTTTATGCTTTAGATAGTATTGAATTTAATCCACAATGGTTACTTAACTTAGGTGTTCGTTGGGATAAGTTCGAAACTGAGAAAAAATATAATAAGGACGTAGGTGGACGTACTCCTCATAAAACTGGCGATAAATTAGAAAGCGATACAGATTACTTCTCTTACCAAGCTGGTTTAGTTTTCAAACCAACCGAAGATGGTAGTATTTATTTAAGCTACGCTACATCAGCAAACCCTGTGGGTGTACTTGCTGAAGGCGATACAGGTTCAGATTCTATTAGCGACTCAGGTGCTGCAAGTGCGAGTGCAAATGATCTAAAACCAGAAGAAGCTCGTACTTTTGAACTAGGAACTAAATGGGACCTGTTTAACAATCGTGCGAACTTAACAGCAGCAGTTTTCCGTACTGAAAAGCAAAATACACGTATCCAAATCGACCCTACTACGACTGCCAATGCAGGTAAAAGTAAAGTTGATGGATTTGAAATTAGTTTGAACGGAAAAATTACCGACAAATGGGATGTTTCTACAGGCTATAGCTATTTAGATAGTGAAATTACTGAAGCGGCATACAATGCAGTTGCTCAAGAAGGTAAACCATTACCATTTGTAGCGAAAAACAGCGCTACTTTATGGTCTACTTACCGAGTAATGCCTCAATTGACTTTAGGTGCTGGTGTTGAATATCGTGATCAAGTTTTCGTAAATACGACTGCTCCGAAATACTTGCCAACCTATACTATTTACAATGCTATGGCTAAATACGACGTGAACAAGAACGTAAACTTACAGCTTAATATTAATAATATTTCTGATAAGCGTTATTTCACTAGTGCACATGCAGCTCACTACGCATTTGAAGGCAATGGTCGTAATGCTGTCTTAGCGATTAACTTTAAGTACTAAGGTTAAATTCCATAATTTATTTATGGAATTAATTGAAGTTCATATAAAATAGCCTCGTCATGAGGCTATTTTTACAAATGAAGTATCTATTAAAAAGGTATTTGCCGTGATTCATCATATCCCCAATGTTTTAAACAAAGAGCAAGTTGCCGAGTTTCGTAAGCTCATGAAAGACGCCAATTGGGTAGGTGGGAAAGTGACTGCCGGCACCTTGTCTGCTTCTGTGAAAAGAAATCAGCAACTCTCAGAACAGGACCCGCTTACTCATCATTTAAGTGATCTTGTCATCAAAGCAATTTGGCAAAATCCAGTGTTTCAGGCTGCTGCCCTACCCCACAAAATTATTCCACCGCTTTTTAATCGTTATGATGAACATGAAAGCTTTGGTTTCCATGTAGATAACTCAATTCGCCTTATCCGTGGAACTTCTGAACAGCTCCGCACTGATTTATCTTGTACATTATTTTTAAGTGAACCCGATGAATATGAAGGTGGTGACCTAGTGATTGAAGATACTTATGGTTATCACGAAGTTAAATTACCAGCAGGTGATGTCGTGCTCTACCCGTCTACTAGCCTGCACGAAGTCAGTAGCATTACCTCAGGTACTCGTTTTGCTTCTTTTTTCTGGGTACAAAGTTTGGTCCGTGACGATAGTAAACGCCATCTTTTATTTAATCTTGATGAGAGCATTCGAGAACTACGTAAATCACACGGTGATAACTATCCAGAAGTCATGAAGCTGACCAACATTTATCATAATTTAATTCGTATGTGGTCAGAACTGTAACTATATTTATTTTTGCCTTTTTAAGACTGGATAATCTTTTTTACCTTAATAAGGCAAAAATATGAAAATTATTTCCCACAAAAAACAAAACAGCGCAAAATTAGAAAATTATTTTCTAAACAACTTAACTAAAATTATGATAAGAATTTTGCACAAGGTGTAATCATTGTTTAGATGTGATATATCTAAATAACAAGATTACCTGCAAACCACCAAACTTATTATTTCACGGTCTAGAGATGAAAACGAATTACTTGTTTGCCCCGCCTACTCAAGCAAGACATCATCTGCAACTCCTGATGCTGCGCCAAGCGCGCGTATAAAAATTTTGTCTGCTTTTTAAAGCAGCACTTTGAAATTCCCTTTAATTTTTTTGAATTAGATACCATATATATTAAGTAGAGACGTTGCCTTTTAAATATATCCAGAGCAACCGCGCTACGAGACAAGGAGTTTTCTCATGATGTTGGCTGACCCTAGCAAAAAATACCGCCGTATGTACCAGCGTGTGGATTTACCAGATCGCCAATGGCCAAATAACGAAATTACAAAAGCGCCAATCTGGATGAGTACGGATTTACGTGACGGTAACCAAGCAATTTTTGAACCGATGAACATGGAACAAAAATTTAAAATGTTCAAAATGCTTGTGAAAATCGGTTTTAAACATATTGAAATCGGTTTCCCTTCTGCATCTCAAATTGACTTCGATTTTACTCGTATGTTGATCGAAGAAAATCATATTCCTGATGACGTATACATTGAAGTTTTGGTTCAAGCACGTGACCATTTAATTGAACGTACTTTTGAATCTTTGGCAGGTGCTAAACGAGCGATTGTACATATTTATAACTCCAACTCTCCAACCTTCCGTCAAAAGGTGTTGAATGTAGATGTTGATGGCGCAAAACAATTAGCAATTAATGCTGCTCAAAAAGTTAAAGAGTATGCAGCTCAATATCCTCAAACAGACTGGATTTTCCAATACAGCCCAGAATGTTTCTCTGCAACTGAATTGGAAGTGGCTAAAGATGTCTGTGATGCCGTCACAGAAATCTGGGATGCACGTCCAGATCATAAAGTTATTTTAAACTTGCCAGCGACTGTCGAGGTTTCTACACCAAATGTTTATGCAGACCAAATTGAATGGATGCATCGTAATTTGGCACGTCGTGATGGTGTAATTATTTCTGTTCACTGCCACAATGACCGCGGCTGTGGTATTGCTGCATCAGAACTTGCCATTATGGCAGGTGCTGACCGTGTTGAAGGCTGTGTGTTCGGTAATGGTGAACGTACAGGTAACGTTGACGTTGCAGCAATTGCATTGAACATGTATACCCAAGGTGTAGCACCAGAGTTAGATTTTTCTAATATTAATGAAGTGATTGCAACGGTTGAAGAATGTACTGGTTTACCTGTACACCCTCGTCATCCATATGCAGGTGACTTGGTATTTACTGCATTCTCTGGTTCACATCAGGATGCGATTAAAAAAGGCTTCGAGTACCAGAAAAACGAAGAAATCTGGGATATGCCTTACTTACCAATCGACCCGAAAGATTTGGGCCGTGACTACGATGCTGTAATTCGTGTAAATAGTCAGTCTGGTAAAGGTGGTATCGCTTATTTATTAGAATCAAACTACAACGTTGTGTTGCCACGTCGTTTGCAAATCGAATTCAGTCAGGTTGTTCAACAATATGCTGATGAGAACGGTACAGAAATTAACGCTAAAGAAATCTGGACGTTATTTAAAGACGCGTATGTTGATGTGAAGAATCATCACTACACAGTCAAACACTACAAGTTATCTGACATTAATGGCACTCAAATTATCGAACTTGATATTGATGTCGAAGGTGAAACGCAACAACTTCGTGGTGAAGGTAATGGACCAATTTCTGCATTCTTAAATGCTCTTCAATTACCAATTGACGTATTGAACTATGAAGAACGTAGTATTAGTTCAGGTGCAAATGCGAAAGCATTAACCTTAATTGAACTTCAAGTAAAAGGTACAGGTAAAGGTTCGTTTGGTGCCGGTGTCCATGACAATACAGTCACCTCATCAATTGAAGCAATTATTGCGTGTACCAACCGTTTGATTGATCAAGGTGTTTTAAGTACAGATCAGGTTGTTGCCGCCGCTGTTTAATTAAAAAAAAGACTTTGGAAAGGATACCTAGCTTGGTATCCTTTCTTTTTATTCCTGAAAGATTTAAAAGGCGAAATGTTCCCGTGTCTTTTCCAGCTGATTCAGTGGGGTTAGTCACTCCGCAAAAGTTCCAATTTGAAGAACCATTACACCTTGAATGTGATCGTGTTTTGCCACGTTTTGAACTAATGGTCGAAACTTACGGCACTTTAAATGCTGATAAATCAAATGCAATTTTAATCTGTCATGCTCTTTCCGGACATCATCATGCAGCGGGTTATCACCACGAAGATGATAAAAAAGCTGGATGGTGGGATAGTTGTATTGGCCCGGGTAAGGCAATCGATACAAATAAGTTTTTTGTAGTTTCGCTCAATAATATTGGTGGCTGTAATGGCTCAACTGGCCCGACCTCACCAAATCCTGAAAATGACAATCGCCCTTATGGACCTGATTTCCCATTAGTAACGGTACGCGACTGGGTTAAAACTCAGGCCATGCTTTCTGACCGTTTGGGTGTAGATGTCTGGTATGCAGTGGTCGGTGGATCATTAGGAGGCATGCAAGCACTACAATGGTCCGTAGACTACCCTGACCGCCTACAAAAATGTGTGATTATTGCCAGTGCACCAAAGCTTTCAGCACAGAATATCGCATTTAATGAGGTTGCTCGTCAGTCAATCTTGTCTGATCCAGACTTCCATCATGGCCGTTATTTAGAAAATGATAGTTATCCGAAACGCGGACTAATTCTGGCTCGCATGGTCGGTCATATCACCTATCTTTCAGAAGAAGCTATGAAACAAAAATTTGGCCGTGATTTAAAATCTGGCAAATTTATGTACGGTTTTGATGTCGAGTTTCAAGTCGAAAGCTATTTACGTTATCAAGGTGAACAGTTCAGCCGTAACTTTGATGCCAATACTTATCTCATCATGACTAAAGCTTTAGATTACTTTGACCCATCACGTGAGTACGGTCATTCTTTAACTGAAGCGATGGGTAAAACTAAATGCCAGTTCCTTATTGTCTCGTTCACAACTGACTGGCGTTTTGCACCAAGCCGCTCACAAGAAATTGTAGATGCACTTATTACCAATCATAAGCCAGTAAGTTATCTCGACATTGATGCTGAACAAGGCCATGACTCGTTCTTATTCCCGATTCCACTGTATGTCAAAACCATGCGCGCTTTCTTAGGCGGTGAAGAACACTTAAAATCGACATCACTGGAGGCAAGCTAATGCGTATTGATCAACAACTAGCAGAAAAGTGGATTAAACCCGGCTCAAGCGTACTCGATTTAGGGTGTGGTGACGGTGAATTACTCGCTCATATGAGCCAAAAGCATCAAATTCGTGCTTATGGTTTAGAAATTGATCAAGAAAAGATTGCAATTGCCGTCAGTCGCGGGTTAAATATTATTCAACAAGATTTGAATCTCGGCTTAAGCCGCTTTGCAGACCAGTCCTTCGACTATGTGGTTATGGCACAAGCTTTGCAAGCCGTAGATGCACCCGATGTTTTATTAAGAGACATGGTGCGTGTGGGTAAGCAGGCAATTATTACTTTTCCAAACTTTGCGCATTGGAAGACTCGCTCTTTTCTTGCATTAAAAGGAATGATGCCTGTATCGGATGCTCTACCATATATGTGGTATAACACCCCCAACATTCATTTATGTACATTTAAAGATTTCGAAGCACTATGTGCTGAAAATCAGATACAAATTATTAATCGACTCGCCGTCAATGGAAATCAGCAGGGAAGCCTGTTAAGCAAACATGTTCCGAATTTGTTTGGTGAAGTCGCTATTTATCGAGTGAGTGCACTATGAAAAAGACATTATTTAGCACACTATTTGCAGGACTGCTAAGTATGCAGGCTCATGCAGATTATATCGCCCAGCCACAATCGGTTGCGAGTCAGGCTGCACGTTTTTCAACAATGGGGATTAACGATCTTCAGAAAGCAGCAAAAGCTGGTCAAGCAGGCGCACAGTTTTATCTTGGTACGCATTATCAATATGGTAAAGACGTAGCAAAAGATGACAAACAGGCTTTCGCATGGTTTAAAGCAGCAGCGGATCAAGGTTTATCGCCAGCACAATTAAACGTAGGCCGCATGTATGCCGACGGTATTGGTGTTAAAAAAGATGAGTCTATGGCTCGTAAATACTTTGAAAAAGCAGCAAGCAATGGTGATAACCGTGCAAGCTATAACCTTGCGATGATGGAAGAGCAAAAGAAAAACTACGTTGGTGCTTACCAATGGTATGAGCTTTCAACTCGTGATGGCATGCTCGACAATAAAGTGATTAGCCTATCTGAAGGTAAGAAAACTGCTCTAGCAGCGAACTTAACTCAAGAACAAATCCGTACAGCACGTGACCGTGCGGACAAATGGATTCAAGCACAATAATAACGGTTCATCCGTAAAAAACCTTACTCGACTGAAGCCACATTGTATGCTCTACAAGGTGGCTTCAGTTTAGGTTATCCCATTTTATATTCTATTTGTTTTCCTCTATATCCCCTTCCAAAAAACACGTAACATAACTGATGTTCGATATTAGCTATAAAGTTTGGTTTTATTATGTCTACCCCACATTGGTTTGATCAGGGCAGTTTAGTTCTTGCCAGCAATAACAAAGGTAAAGTCGCAGAGTTTGAAAAACTTTTTGAACAGCTTAAGTTACCAGTAGAAATTATTCCTCAAGGTCGCCTTAATATTCCTGATGCAATTGAAGATGGTTTAAGCTTTATTGAAAATGCCATTATCAAAGCTCGTCATGCCTCTAAAATTTCGGGTAAACCTGCTATGGCTGACGATTCTGGTATTTGTGTACCAGTCTTAGGCGGTGCACCTGGCATTTATTCAGCACGCTATGCTGGAGAACATGGTGACGATGCAGCGAACAATGCCAAATTATTAAATGACCTTTTACCCTACCGTAAAAATGGTGAAGTGATTGAAGGTATGTTTGTGTGCGTACTTGCTTTAGTCACTCATGCAGAAGATCCATTACCACAAATTTTCCAAGGTATCTGGCACGGTGAAATTTTAGAAGCTGCACGTGGTGAAAATGGCTTCGGCTATGACCCATTGTTCTGGTTGCCTGAGCTACAAGTGTCTAGCGCTGAATTGTCTAAAGAAGACAAGAATAAGATTAGTCATCGTGGGCAAGCGATGCAGTTATTTAAAGAGAGCTTGCAGAAGTAAGCTGATCACATGGCCACAATATGCAGCGTTAGAATATATTAAACTTTGTATAGGCAGACCTTACTTTTCAAAGATGAAAAGTAAGCAAAAATCTTTTGTTAGACTGATGGTACGCTCATGTACCACCGTCTAACTGGCGGCATCCATGCCGCCTTCGTACAAGCAGATGTAGGGGAAAAATTTTTAAATTAATTATAGTGGGAAATGCAAAAAAACAGCATAAATCGCAATACACACACAACTTACAATCGTCCCCGAAGCAATATAAGCCGCAGATCTACCAGTTCCTTGATAATGTGTTTCTAGCGCTACAATATTGGCTGCTGGTGGCAGACAGAACATTAAAAACATCACTCCAATTTGCTGACTGATATTTGGAATGGGTAAAAATCTATAAGTTAAGCCACAGAGAATAAATCCGCACACTACTTTAAATGCTTGAGCTTTAGTACTGTAAATTAAGTCTTTCAAATGCACTCGAGTACGACGTAGCCACATTCCCAGCACACACATACCAGCAAAAGTCATGACAAACTTGGCAACTTCATATACCCAATGTATAGCAGGATGCTCGATATGTTGAGCACCTAACGACCTAAGTAAAAGTGCACAGAATATTGAAATACACGGTGGAGAGGTTAAAACCTTTTTTAATATGTTGAGCTTACTTTGTGGTGCAGTGGTGACTGCCGTAACAGCCCATGCATTTCCAAAAAGAGACATACCAATATATAAAGCCACAATAGGGGCCGTAGCATCAGGACCAAATAAAGCCATGGCAAAGGGAAAGCCAAGCCACCCCATGTTGGTATAACTCACGCATAGCGCTAATAATCTATCTTTAAATAGAGCTAAATAGGCAAAGAAAATAAGAAATGCTGAACCGAAGCTAAACAGCATCAAACTCAAACTACCTGGCTGATAAAATACCATGTTGTAAATAATAACAATTGGAATCAGGAGTCGTGCAAGCCAAGCTGAAAGAATAGGTTTTATGGTTTCTGCAATGGAAGTCTGAGCAAGTAGAAGTCCTGTGATAAATGCCAATACAGGCAGTAGTAGCGCCATGCTCTCTCCTCTTGCTCATTAAAACCAGCTTGCTATGCTACACCTTTTCAAAATCAAATGTATTCTCCATTTCAAGTAATTTAAGTGACTTTTTTCAAACTATGTATAAATAAAAAAAGGAGATATGCAGTTTATAAAATTAACTTTTTAGATTTTGGCAGCCATTCATTGTCTTAAAAATGACATATAAATGTCACATTCCTGTCATGGCAACCTGTTGATATAAAGCAAACTGAAAAAGAGGTATAAGATCATGGCCGGTTTATCTATTTGGCATGTCGTTATTTTTGCAATTGTCGTTATTTTATTATTCGGTACGTCTAAATTAAAAAATATCGGTAAAGACGTAGGCGGTGCAGTAAAAGACTTTAAAAAATCAGTTCGTGAAGAAGATGAGACTACTGCTCTTAATACTCCACGTACCATTGATGCCCAAGTCAAAACACCTGACAGCACATCAGTAAAAAGCTAAAGGTTTTCGACCATGCTTGATGTAGGAATGACAGAGCTACTCTGTTTTGCAATTATTGCAATTTTAGTTTTAGGTCCAGATAAACTTCCAGAAGCTGCACGCTTTGCTGGTCGTTGGTATGTTCGTCTAAAACGTTATATTACCAATTTGCAAAATGAGATTGATCAAGAGTTGCGTCTTTCTGAGTTTCGAAAAGAAATGCAAGAAGAACTCAACCGCATTGAAGCACTAGAACGTAAAGTACAACAACAGCTTGAAGAAATTCAAAAGCAGAATATTTCTGAAAATATAGATAAGGCTGAGGCAACCAAATCAGTGCCCCAACCTATTCGGATATGTCTTCCTATATCAGGCCATTATAAAGTCCCATACATTAGAAAATTTATGCCTTTAGCATCATCAACTGATATTTCAGAGACATCACCTGTTAAATTGAAGATTGCCGTATGAACCAACTGCCTTCAACCACTGTAAATAATCAGGAAAATTTAGACCAAATGCCAATCATGAGCCATTTGGTCGTTTTACGACGTCATTTATTTAGGATTGTCGGAGTAACCTTATTTTTATTTTTTTGCTTATTACCTTTTAGAAATAATACTTACCAATTACTATCTGAACCTTTGAGGCTGCAACTTCCGACCTCCTCGTCAATGATTGCAACCGATGTCACTGCAACATTCATGGCACCTTTTAAACTCAATTTATTTGTCGCACTTGTGCTGGCAATGCCATTTATTCTGTATGAAATCTGGTCATTTGTTCGTCCAGCGCTGTATCAAAAAGAACGTCATTTAGCACTACCATTACTCATCGGTAGTATTGTCTTGTTTTATGCGGGTGTTGCTTTTGCATATTACATTACTCTTCCAGCAATTTTACATTTCTTTATTAGTGTATCGCCTGAAACTGTTGCACCGATGACGGATATTAATAGCTACCTAAGCTTCTGCTTAAAGTTATTTTTAGTATTTGGACTGACTTTTGAAATTCCAATCGCGACACTCCTCCTTATTTTAATCGGTGTGGTAAATACAAAAAGCCTTGCTGAAAAGCGACGTTTTATCATTGTTGGATGCTTTTTTGTAGCGATGTTTATTACCCCACCAGATGCAATTTCAATGGTGATGTTAGCCATCCCAATGTGGTTGCTTTTCGAACTTGGCCTACTCTTTGGTAAAATTCTTGAGAAAAGAAAAGCCCATTCTGCTGAATAAAATAGTTTCTAAGGAAAAGCCTGAACCTACAAGTTCAGGCTTTTTTATGTAGAACACTTTTTAATCTACAAAGCAATAAACTGTCTTCAAAGTGACTTAAAAATGTAAGAAAAGTGTCATTTTCAGTCCATAGAATCAACTCAACAAATATACCCACAAAATTTACGGATTTCTTATGACAACTGCTTCTACTCAACCAACGCGTCGCGAAATTTTAAAATGGTTTTCGGGGATTCCTTTTCTACCATTAGGAGCGATGGCTACGGCAGCAACATTAGCAGGTTGTAATGATAGTGATGACAGCTCAGTAGTCACTCCAACACCACAACCAAGCAAATTTAAAAATGCAAAATTCACAGCAATGCCAGCGCCAACAACTGCAGCTGATCGTGCAACAACTGTAGTGAATTCTAAATTAAAAATTGATTGGGAAAATTCAACCAGTACTGAATACCAACTCGCTTATAAACCTTTCTTTAAAACTGGTGATAGCGTACCAAAACTTGGTGGTGGGACGATTATTGCGGGTGGTTATTTTGATGTTAACGGCAATCCAATTATGGATAAGTCAGTTGCTGGTAAAGAGCGTCAGTTCTTTTCAGACTGTCCAGATGGTTCATCTCTAATTCAATTAGAAGGTGCGAAAGTTGAAGGCGTAGCAAACCCAGTGTTCCATGTCGTTCAATTTGAATACAACTCTAAAGACCAAGCAGGTGGTGATACTTACGGTCAATTACCTTCACCAATCGCAATTTTAACTTTAGATCAAGACCAAAAAACAGGTCACCTAGAACTTAAAAAATACTTCAATGTTGATACTGCACCAGTACACGGTTTATGGATTACTTGCGGTGCTAGCTTATCACCTTGGAACACTCACTTATCAAGTGAAGAATACGAGCCAGATGCATTCAATCAAGGTATTGGCGGTACAGATCCAAAATATCTTGGTAAATACTTCTTTGGTGATGAAACCAAAGCAACCCCATATAACTACGGTCATTTGCCAGAAGTAACGGTTAACCTTGATGGTACAGGTAGCATTAAAAAGCACTATTGTTTGGGTCGTATTTCTCACGAACTTATCCATGTTATGCCAGACAACCGTACAGCACTTATGGGAGATGACTACACCAATGGTGGTTTCTTCATGTTCGTTGCAGATAAAGAAAAAGATTTATCTGCAGGGACACTATATGTTGCTAAATACATCAATACGCTAACTGAAACCTCAACTGCTAGCATTCAATGGATCAAACTTGGCCATGCGACAAGTAAAGAAATTGAGGATTTAGTTGCTGGTGGGATTAAGTCAACTGACATCATGGAAAGTTTAACAACCAATCCAAATGATGCGAGCTATACTGAAATCACTTTGGCAAAGAAACAGCTTTGGGTCAAACTTAAACCAGGTATGGAAAAAGCAGCAGCTTTCTTGGAAACACATCGTTATGCAGCACTAAAAGGTGCAAGTATGGCGTTCACCAAGATGGAAGGTACTAACGTAAATATTAAAGATAAAGTTGCTTACTCTGCTTTAGCTAATATTCAAGATTCAATGGTCATTGGCGGTAAAGGTTATGTCGCTGGACATAATGTCGCGTTCTCTAAAAAGATTACTGCTGGTGGCGTGCTTGCACACAAGTTAGGTAATAGCTTTACAGACAATGAAGGCAGCGCAATTAATAGTGAGTGGGTTCCTCTTTACTCATATATGCTGCTCATGGGTGAAGATCTTGCTGCGAAAGATAGTTTAGGTAATACAGCGAACCCAGACAAAATTGCTAGCCCAGACAATCTGAAGTTCTCTGAAACTTTACGTACATTATTCATTGGTGAAGACTCAGGTAACCACGTGAACAACTTCTTGTGGGCATACAATGTAGATACCAAAGAGTTAACACGACTGCTTTCTACACCTGCAGGTGCAGAGTCAACAGGTTTACATGCTGTAGATTCAATCAATGGTTGGACTTACATCATGAGCAACTTCCAACATCCAGGCGATAGTAGTAGTGTACCTGAGGATGTTAAGGCATTAATTAACCAAAATTACAACAATGGTTATAGTGCTAACGTCGGCTATATTACAGCAGACCCAATTGCCCCTTCAGTCACAACTAAATAATTTTTCATAAGCTCTCTAAACATTAAAGCTGGCTAAGACCAGCTTTAATGTTTTTACATTCAACTTTTACTTTTTATGAAAATTAAATGAAAAATTACAGAACTTTTCATTAACTTATCATCAAAACGTCAACGCCTCGTCACATTCACAAACTAAGCTCATGAAGAATTTTAGAACAATCTCTTTATTTACTTAGGAATTCCCCATGACAGAGCTGACGCCATATCATGAAGACCAAGAACTGGACAATAATACTTCTGACAATATCCACTTCCGCGACATTTTAGAACAACACATCAGTCGCCGTAGTTTAATTACTAAAGCAGCAAGTGGTGCTGTAGCGCTAACTTTAGCCTCTACCTTAACAGGCTGTAATGATAGTGATGATGACTCAGGTTCAAACAACGGTGGAACCACACCTGTAGATCCAAATAAAAAACCAGAAAAATTAACTTTTACCGCAGTTGCGAAAAACCATAACGACATCGTGACTGTACCTGAAGGCTATGAAGCAAATGTCATTTTTGCTTTGGGTGATTCAATCAACCCTGCTTTTGGCGACTGGGACGATAATAATATTCCATCTGGCCCAAGCTTCCAGTTCCGTTCAGGCGACTGTCATGATGGTATGCATTATTTTGGTTTAAATACTTCAACAAACCGCTTTGACGAGAGTGCTTCAGCGCAAGGTTTGTTGGTCATGAATCATGAATATATTAATCAGACTTTCCTTCACCCAAAAGGCCCAACAAAAGTTGATGGACGCCGCCCTGAAGATGAGGTCATTCGTGAAACCAATGCGCATGGCGTTTCTATTGTTTACATCAAAAAAGATGCTGCAACTCAAAAAGTAACAATTGATAAAAGTTCTATTTTTAACCGCCGTATTACAGCATCAACAGAAATGGATTTTGCAGGTGCTGCAGCTGGTTCTGGCTTGCTTGCAACTCGCTTCTCCCCTACTGCAAGTAAAACTCGCGGTACTCATAATAACTGCGGTAATGGTTATACACCTTGGGGCACATACTTAACCACGGAAGAAAACTTTATTGGTTATTTCCAGCGTTCAGGTAGCGATGAATATGCACGTACAGATGCAGAAAAAATTGCATTAAAGCGTTACGGGTTGGGCGTTAAAAAAGATGAACCTTATCTATATGAGAAAGATGAAAAAGGTGCACCTAAAAAAGATAAAGATGGCAACATCATTTACTTAAAAGATAAAAATGGTGAGCTCATTCCTAACGTTGATGAACAAGGGCGACAAATTTATTTAGGCACAAGTTCGCGTTACGGCTGGGAAACAGCAATTGGTCAAGTAGAGTCACAAGACTTATATGACCGCTGGAATGCCGACGTAAAAGCTGCACAAGCTACCCAAGATTATCGTAACGGTCCAAATACATTCGGTTGGATGGTCGAGATTGATCCGTTTGATGTTCGCCTAAATCCGGTTAAACGTACCTCATTGGGACGTTTTGCACATGAAGATAGTGCTTGTCGTGCCGTAGCAGGTCAACCATTAGCATTTTATATGGGCGATGATTCTCGCGGTGAGTACATCTATAAATTCGTCTCTACCGCAGTGTGGGATGTCAAAGATGTAAATCGTGGTTATGCGGCTGGCGACAAATACATGAACGCAGGTAAATTGTATGTTGCCAAGTTTAATAATGATGGTTCAGGTCAATGGATTGAACTTGCCTATGGCAAAAATGGCTTAAATGAAAGCAACACGACCTACCCATTTAAATCTCAAGCTGACGTTGTCACATTTGCACGTTTAGCTGCCGATGCAGTCGGTGCTACAAAAATGGACCGCCCAGAATGGTGTACGGTCAACCCAGTGAACGGTGAAGTTTATGTCACCCTAACCAACAATTCAAATCGTGGTAAAGATTACGCGACCGATGCTGCGAACCCTCGTAACTATACAGACCTTAAAGATGGAAAAACCACACAGAAAGGTAACGTTAACGGTCATATCATCCGTTTTAAAGAAACTGATGACAAAACCACTGCTGAAACCTTCAAATGGGATATTTACCTATTTGGTGCAGAAGCATCTATGGCTTCAAACATCAACTTATCGGGTCTGACAGACAATAATGATTTGTCATCTCCAGATGGTATGTGGTTTGACCCACGTGGCGTACTTTGGATTCAAACAGATGATGGTGCTTACACCGATGTTACTAACTGTATGATGCTTGCTGCGCTACCAGGCCAGATTGGAGATGGTGCTCCTGCAACTACGTCAAATGGTCAGCAAACTTTAGTCGGTGCTAAAGTTACAGACTCAACTTTGCGCCGTTTCTTAGTGGGACCTAAGCAATGTGAGGTTACAGGTATTGCGATGACACCTGACTACAAAGCAATTTTCATTAATGTTCAACATCCTGGTGAAGATTCTGCAAGTTACTCGACACCAGAAAGTAACTGGCCAGCCACCCAGAAAGATCCAAGCAACAAAACTGCGCGTCCACGCTCAGCAACTGTTGTGATTACCCGTAAAGATGGCGGTGTGATCGTAGGCTAATTCTTAGATGATTAAAAATGCCGGTCAATTGATCGGCATTTTTATTATCATCGATTTAAGAGAACCTGCTGCTGAACAATTTGACCACTATGCTCGCCTTGCTGAGTCTTTTCCAGCCAAAGCCATTCGTTATTGGTCATCCTTAAAAAATTTGAACAACGTGTGCCATACACAGGACTTTGAATAAAAGTCGATGATAATAACTCTTCCATCTCTGGCTGAATGCCGGTATTGGGTAATAATGCCGTTGTGACCTTACGTTCATCTTCAAGAATATCCCATGCAGCATGTTGCAAAGTTAACTCTTCCGTCTGGTGCTGAAGCATAGGCAAAAACTCTTGCGTAAAACGTGTTCTTAAATGTCTGGTTTTTTCCCAATGTTCAGACATCAAACCATTTGAAACCACATAAACACCATTGGCTAATACTTGCGGGGCTTCACCACGGTTACTCATATAAACCGCTTGATCAGCATTTCCCATAAATAGGTTAAAGCCAGCAAAGTTCTGTTGCTGCTGTTCTAATTGTTGAGCAAATCGAATCGGTAATAAATCTGACTCTAAAAAAGCCTGAACTAAATGCCCCCGAGAAGTTTCATATGATTTTTGATCTCGTCCATCACGAAAATTGGTCAAGACAGCCCATCGGCCTTCAGGTGTAACGCCCATCCAAGTCCCACCCGACTGTAAATCTTGCCCAGCAATAATCGGTGTATGTTGCCACTGATGTAACAATGCTGTTGGTCGATGATAGAACTCATCCCGATTTGACATAAGACATAAGGGCATATCATCCAGAACATGCCATGCTAAAGCCACAATACACATCTTTTCTTATTCCCTATCTTTACACATTGAATGTACAACATTTTTCACATCATTCCGCTACAATCTGTCAAAACGTAAGATCAAGGAGCAGCAATGCTGACCTATCCTAATATCGATCCGGTCGCAATACATCTAGGACCTCTTCAAGTCCATTGGTATGGACTCATGTATTTATTGGCATTTTTATGTGCTTGGGGGCTTGCTTCCTACCGTGCCAAACAGCGTGATGGCTGGACATCAGAAATGGTTTCCGATCTGGTGTTTTACGGTGCTTTAGGTGTCGTTCTGGGCGGTCGTGTCGGCTATGTCCTTTTCTATGAGTTTGATAAATTCCTTGAAAATCCGATTTGGTTATTCCAAGTCTGGACAGGTGGTATGAGTTTCCACGGCGGCTTTTTAGGCGTCATGATTGCGATGTTATTTTGGTGTAAAAAATATCAAAAAACATGGTTCCAAACCCTCGACTTTATCGCCCCATGTGTACCGACTGGCTTAATGTTTGGTCGCTTTGGTAACTTCATTGGTGGAGAGTTATATGGTCGTGCAGTAACTGACCCAAATTATCCATTCGGTATGATCTTCCCAACTGACCCATTACAACTGGTACGCCATCCATCACAAATTTATCAAGCAATTTGTGAAGGCTTAATCCTATTTATTGTCTTGTGGTGGTTTAGTTCAAAACCACGTCCACGCATGGCAGTTTCTGCCCTATTTTTAATGGGCTACGGTGTTGCACGCTTCGTAATGGAATTCTTCCGTCAACCAGATGCCGACCAAGGTTTTATTTTGTTTGGCTGGATGACTAAAGGTCAGATCCTCACCGTTCCAATGCTATTAATTGGCCTTTGGATGATGTGGTATGCCTACCAAAAGAAAATCTATGACTGGGGCCCACAAAAGAACAGTTAATATGATAAATCAGAGGAGTTTCGGCTCCTCTTTTCTTTTTTATGCTACAGTTTTTACTCTCCCAAAAATGAAGATACGACATGCTGGAATTCTGGTTTAACACTCAAGTCCCGACATTTAAAAAATTAGTAATTTTAATTATTACACTGTTGATCTGTATTGGGTTATATCAGTATCAACCACTGCCTTTAGATACCATTCTAATGTTTACAGGAACTGGGGTTATTTTTTTAATCTGCCGCTATTTTAAATTGCATTTTGCTCAAAAAAATCCAACTGGCCTACTTTATCGCCTGCTGACGTGGATACCTATCGCTCTTTTATTTGCACTTATTTTTGTTAAAACAATGCCGAACTTGCTGATCTGGGGTGTGCAAGGAATCGCTTTTATGGCGCTTGCAGCTTTTATCTTTTCACCTCAATCACTTTTTAATAAATAGGCTCAATATATGCTGGCTTATTGGTACAACGCACCACGTCACATCAAACTTATCTTCATTATTGTTGTTTGTGTTGCAGTTTATGCAGCCAATCAGGTTCAGCCTTTATCTCCTATTTATACAATACTCAGCCTTATTTTCGGGTTTGGCTTACATATTGGGCATTACTTGAATACCAAACTTTCAAACAACACATCAGGCAAATCGAGCTTGGGAGTTTTAATCAAAATCTATCCTATTTTAATCATTATTATTTTGATGTATTTACTTCCGGTTCAACATAAATGGATTCATCTCATACAAGCTTTAGGCTTTGTACTGATTGGCTTTTTCCTTGTCTCGATTTATCAAAATCGTGCTAAACGATTTTAATTACAAACTATTGCTCGCTTTCCTACCTGTCATTAAACCATGTTATTATCTTCCACGGTTTATTGATCCAGAAACCATCTCCCCTTCTATTTTATGGAATTAATCCGAACTCGAGAGTGTTATGCGTGCATATTTAGACCTACTACAACATATCCTTGATAATGGCGGTGACAAAGGCGACCGTACAGGCACAGGAACCCGTTCTGTATTTGGTCATCAAATGCGTTTTGATCTCTCTAAAGGTTTTCCTTTACTCACCACAAAAAAAGTTCATTTCCGCTCGATTGTGATTGAGTTACTTTGGTTTTTAAAAGGCGACACCAACGTCCAATACCTAAAAGACAATAAAGTTTCAATTTGGGATGAATGGGCAACAGCAGAACAAACTGCTCGCTTTGGCCGTCCAGAGCATGAACTTGGACCAGTCTATGGTCATCAATGGCGTAATTTCGGCGCAACTAAAAATGCTGACGGTACTTATAATCAAGATGGTTTTGACCAGATTAAATGGTTAATTAACGAAATTAAGACCAATCCAAACTCGCGCCGTTTAATTATTTCTGGTTGGAACCCAAATGAAGCTGGACAAGTTGCCTTACCGCCTTGCCATACGCTCTTCCAATTTTTCGTACAAGACAACAAATTGTCATGCCAGCTTTATCAACGTAGTGCTGACGTATTCTTAGGCGTGCCTTTTAATATCGCGAGTTATGCTCTACTCACCCATATGATTGCTCAAGTGTGCGGTTTAGGTGTAGGTGATTTTGTCTGGACTGGTGGTGATACACATCTTTATGTAAACCATTTTGAACAAGCTAAACTTCAATTGACACGTGAGCCTTTACCGCTATGCCAATTGAAACTAAATCCAGAAATAACTGATTTGTTTGATTTCAAATTTGAAGATATCGAGATTGTAGGTTACGAGTCACATCCTGCAATTAAAGCACCAGTTGCAGTATAAAGACGGCTTAAATTTCATTAGATTACGGTTTAGAGAATAAGATTATGGCATGGCAAAATGTAGAAGTTGTCCACGTTGTGGCAATGGACAAAAACCACTGTATTGGTAAAGGCAATGCGTTGCCATGGCATATTTCTGCCGACTTAAAACATTTTAAAGAAATCACACAAGGCGGTGTGGTCGTGATGGGCCGTAAAACACTTGAGTCTATGGGCCGTGCTCTACCAAACCGTGTGAACTGGGTAATTACCCGTGACATTAACTGGCAATTTGACGGTGTTAAAGTTGCATATTCAATTGAAGATGCTTTAAACGCAGCTTTAGAAGATGTAAAGAATACCGAAAAACAAGCTTTATTCATCATTGGTGGGGGCGAGATATTCAAGCAAACCTTATCGATTGCAGACCGTCTTGAACTTACTCATGTTGACTTAGATGTGCAAGGTGATGCACATTATCCAACAATACCAAGTGAGTTTCATAAAACCGCAAGTGAACAGCATGTTGATGAAAAATCAGGAACTTCATTCGAGTTTGCCACTTATAAAAAATAATTTTATGGATGCCTATGCACAATATCGGAACACGTGAATTTATTACTGCTCTACTTTTTGGGCTATTACATAGTTTATTCACGCTGTTTATTGTGTTCTCTAGCATTTGGGTATGCGTAGCGCTTTGGGTTCAACAACCTTTTGGCTGGTTAGGCAGCCGCATACTCATTGGCATCTGGATTGCTTTTGCACTCAGCATGGCTGGCTTATATGTTGAAGGTCATATTGTTAGCCGCCGTACCGATATCCTGATTTATCTTTTAGCGTTTGCCTGCTCTCTTGTTTGGTATTTTTCGATTACTGCACGTCAAGATCGAGACTGGAACCCTGAAGTTGCCAATATACTGAGTTACGAAAAGCACGGTGATGTGATCACTTTGCACAATGTTCGTAACTTCAACTGGCATCCTGACGGAACCTATGATGTGCGATGGGAAACCCGCACTTTTGACCTCAACCAGTTAAATGGAGTAAATATCATTACTTCTTACTGGATGGGACCACAAATTGCTCACACACTGGTAAGTTTCGAATTTGCACACCAACAACCACTAGTCTTCTCAATCGAGATTCGTAAAGAAAAGACTGAGGAGTTTTCGGCAATTGGCGGTTTTTTTAGAAAATATGAACTGAGCTTAATTGCTTCTGATGAAAAAGATATTGTCTACACGCGCAGTAACATCCGCAAAGAGCAGGTTTATAATTTCCCAGTCAATATGCCGCGTAGCGAGCAAAAAGCGCTATTTTTAGAATATCTTAAGAAATCGGATGAGCTGCGCAAGAAGCCAGAGTGGTATAACACACTTACGAGTAACTGTACAACTTTAATTTTTGATATGGTTCAAGCGATTAACCCCTATGAACTTCCTAAAGATTATCGTCTAATCGCTTCGGGTTACTTACCTAATTATTTATATGACCTTAAAGCACTTAATCAAAATATCAGTTTAAAACAGTGGTATCAAATTGCGCATATCAACCCACGTACTGAAAATTTTGAACAGCTTTCAGATCAGAGTAGTCAACACTTCTCTCAAATCGTTCGACAAGGTTTACCTAAAGCTAAATGAAATAAGTAATGCACTTTTCTTTACTTTTTTATACATGCTTTACTTTGTATTTTAAATACATAAACCCTATTGTAATAGGCAGGAAATAGAGGGAAAAACAATGCAACAGGCATTATTTGGCGGCGGCTGTTTTTGGTGCGTCGAAGCTGTATTTTTACAAATACGCGGTGTAGAAAAAGTAACTAGTGGTTATGCAGGTGGACACACCACTAACCCTACCTACGAGCAAGTATGTCAAGGAGACACCCAGCACGCTGAGGTGATCTTAGTCGACTTTGATGAAGAGCAAGTAACTTACTCCCAGTTACTCGACGTGTTCTTTGCGACTCATGATCCAACGACTTTAAATCGCCAAGGTAATGATATCGGCACACAATACCGCTCTGTTATTTACTATTATAATGAAGAGCAAAAGCAGGCAGCGGAACACACGATTCAGACTCTAAAAAATGACGATCTTGATATTGTGACTGAGCTGTCCCCTGTTCCGACATTCTATCCAGCAGAAGAATATCATCAGAATTACTATGCAAAGAATCCTTCACAAGGTTATTGCAACTTTGCGATTCCACCAAAGCTGCTCAAGCTATATAGTAAATTCCAGCATCTGATGAAAGATCAATAAATCAGAGCAATAAAAAAGCAACCAGTTTGGTTGCTTTTTTATTGAGTAAACTAAATTTTAGTTTTCACTTACAAAGGCAATATCGCTCAGTCCGGCTTCACTGGCGCGAGACATTACCTGAGCAACAGTATCGTACTTCGACTCTTTATCAGCACGAAGTTGAACTGTTGGTTTAACATCACCTTGACCTGCTTCTTGAAAACGTTTTTGAAGCTCATCTAGGCTAATTACTTGAGTATCCCAAGCCACTTCACCATTTGCATTGATACTAATCGTAATAGCTTTTGGTGGTGGATCAATAATTTCAGCAGTTGTTTTAGGAAGCGTTAATGGAATCGATGGGTTGGCAACTGTTGCTGTGACCAAAAAGATGATCATTAACACCAACATAATGTCGATTAGCGGAATGAGGTTCATCTCATTCATGCCACTATCGTGGTCTTCACCCAATTGAAAAGCCATTAAGCTTGACCTCCAACGTAACTTTGCTGTGCAGTTTTTACATCAGACTTTACAGTTGAGTCTTGCTGCAACATCGTGTCAATTAACAAGCTATGTGCTTGATCTTGTAAGTCATGAGCAAGACCACGATTTGCACGTACACAAATGTTATAAGCCAATACCGCAGGAATCGCAACTGCAAGACCAAGACCCGTCATAATAAGTGCTTCACCTACTGGTGTAGCCACTTGAGCCAAACCTGCTTGTCCACTTTTACCTACCGCAACAAGTGCATGGAAAATACCCCATACCGTACCAAACAAACCCACGAATGGTGCAATTGAAGCAATCGTTCCTAAAACAGAAATACCTTTATCAGCATTGGCTTTTTCAGCAGAAATCTGACGAAGTAATGCCTGCTCTGCAACCGCTTTACGCTGTTCAAAACTCAACGGTTGTAACTTTGCTTTTAGCGAAGTGATAGCCTGAGAAAGTTGAGCATAAGCTTGTTGTTTTAGCTGGCGAGTCCCCATCAAACGTAAGATGAAAACTGTCCAGGTAGCAATCGACATTGCCAATAAGATGAAATACAGGGTTTTACTCACTGCATCTGCATGTTGCCAATAGATTGAAAAGTTCATATTGAACTCCTGATTAAGGTTAGCCGTTGGGACTCAAATTCATTTAAGGGGTTAAATCAAAGGGTTGCTCTGCTTTAATTGGATAAGCAACACCATTTTCCATATAAGGTTTAAATTTCGCACCGCGAACAGCACGGACTACTTTGTCATCTAGACTTGAAATACCACTACTTCTAGTCACTCGTACATTAATAATTTTGCCTTTTTCATCGGCTTCAATAAGTACCATGACAGAGCGTGCTTCGCCTTGTAAATCTTTTGAAGAAACTGTTAAACGTGGTGAGCGGCTCCACTGTACACCCGAACCACCAATTGAAACGCGTTTCGGTGATGGATCTGGGGCAGGTTGAGCTTTAGGCGCTTCTTGTACCACTGGTTTTGGTTTTTCAATAACTTTTTCAGTAACAGTTGTCGTTACCACTTTGGTTTCAACTTTAGGTTCTGTCTTTACTGTTTCTTTTGGTGTTTCAGCTTTTTTCACCTGTTGAATTTTTTCCACTTTTTTAGGTGGTGTCACAGGTTTTTCAACAACTTTAACTTCTTTTACCTCTTTTTTAGGTTCCGGCTTTTTAGGCGGCTCCTTTGGCTTAGGAGGTAGTGGTTTTGGTTGCTCTTGAATTTTTACGAAACGTACCTGTAAAGGCTTCTTCTCGATTGGCTTTAATTCAGCAGGCTTAATATGGCTGACCGCCCATAAGACCCCGATATGACCAATTGCAACCGCAATTAGTGCCGTGATGACTTTCTTTTTCATCGGATTGGGAGAGTTTAAGGCTGCGGAAGATTGACTCATAAGAATCTAATTACCTAATGGATGATGATTTCAGATTTCTATTTGTAGAAACGATTTCAAACATCGGATAGAACAATAAAGTGCCACAATAATAAATGAGAAGTGTTTTCATTTGCAACTATTTTTTGAGAAAAACATTTGCTCAATATCACTAATTTGTATCAGTTGAGTGTCTTTGCTTTTGTTTTCTCATAGTTACATGAACGCGTATCTCTTGTTCACAAAGTGTTTAATCTAGCTTATATAGTTAGATTAATTTCACTATGAAGAGATCGAATCCTACCATAAACTCACTCAATATTGTTATGTTATATCATTTCAATATTTTTTTTGATATAAAAAAACACGCCTGAAGCGTGCTTTTTTTAAATAAGCGTTATTTAAAAAACAACTGTCTTGTTACCATCAACAATAATACGGTCTTCTAAATGCCATTTTACTGCGCGAGCTAATACATTACGCTCAACATCTTCACCTAGCTCACGAAGTTGCTCAACATTATAGTCATGGCTTACACGCTCAACGTCTTGCTCAATAATTGGACCTTGGTCTAAATCAGCAGTCACATAGTGAGCTGTCGCACCAATCAACTTCACACCTTTTTCATAAGCTTGTTTATATGGGTTAGCACCCACGAAAGCTGGCAAGAAAGAATGGTGGATATTGATGATTTTCATTTCCCATTTCGCAACAAAATCTTCGCTTAAAATCTGCATGTAGCGTGCAAGAACTAATAAGTTATTGCCCTGCATCATTTCATCAATTTGTGCATAAGCTTCAGCTTTATTGTCTTTAGTTACTTTAATTACAGTAAATGGAATACCGAAGTTCTCAACAGATTCACGTAAGTCTTCGTGGTTAGAAATCACGTGTGTAATTTCACAAGGTAACGAACCACGTGCATGACGCCACAATAACTCAAGTAAAGCATGGTCGACTTTAGAAACTAAAATACCAACCTTTTTAATTTCGTTTACGAAAGCAAGACGCCATTGCATGCCATAACGCTCAGCAACGTTGGCAGCAAATGTTTGAATTAATGCATCTTTACGTGACTGTAAATGGTCAAGTTCAAACTCAACACGCATGAAATAACGTCCACCCTGAGCTTCCGTCGCATACTGATCAAGCGCGGTAATGTTTGCACCTTGGTGGTACAAAAAGCTCGATACAGCCTGTACGATCCCAGGCTTGTCTTCACAAGTAATCAGTAAACGGGCTGTATTGGCAGTGGTCATATTCATTTGGTTAATATCACTTAATTGAGTCAAATTTTTAATAAGCCGAGTATTCTAGCGCTCTAAATAGGCAAGTACAACTATTCATCTTTTAACGACGACAAGCTGGCGAATAGATCAGAAGGCCCCAGTGAATCAAGCAACTGCTCGTAAGTTGCTCGGCTTTCCCCCATAAGATAAGGACCTTCAAGGAAAACCATTTGACGTAATGCCTGCCAAACCCACTTTTCTTCTAAATGGTTATTGTCACTAATGTGACCAGACATATATAAAAAGTTTGTCCAGTTTGTTAATACAATCCATAAGTTAATAATGAGCGCTTCAATTTCAGATGGTGTCATTTTCATAAGACCAGCATCGACAAAGGCTTGATAAATTTTTTGCCCTTGCTGCATGACCTGCCCCGCAAAACGCGGATAAATCTTTTTAAAGTCTTCGTTACTTTCAACTAAATGATAGACATCACGATGGATAAAACGGTAACTCCAAAGTTGACCACTTAACACTTGAAAATAGTTGATTTTGTCATTGGTCGTTAATGGTCTGTCTTCAGGTAAAGAAAGCATTTCCAAAGTCTCAACCTGATATTGGTACATTAATTCTTTAATAATTTCATGCTTATTCCGAAAATGGTAATACAAGTTTCCAGGGCTAATACCTAACTCCGCAGCAATATGATTGGTTGTAACCGACCGTTCACCTCGCTCGTTAAAAAGCTGCAAACTGATTTGTAAAATCCGGTCTTTTGTCTTCAGAGCTTTAGGTAGAGACATTTTAATAACCTTTAATAATTCACATGGTTAAGACTTAAGCACATAAACCGACTTGACTATTTAGAGTATTTACTCTAAAAAATAAGTATATCAGTATATTTGGTAAGTACCGATGAACAGTCAAACAAAAACAAATCCAGAGACTCAGCTTCCTTATGATGTTAAGCATTTACATGATTTGCTTGAACAACAAAAGCTCGCTTATTTACGTCATCCGGTACCCACTGCTAAAGAGCGTATTGATCGTTTAGCTCGTCTTAAAAGAGTCTTGGTAAAATATCAAGATCAGATTGCCGAAGCAATTAACCTTGATTATGGCAATCGTGCAGTTATGGAAACAAAAATTGGTGAACTACTCACGAGTTTGGAACAAATCAAGTATTACAGTAAACATCTGACTGCGTGGATGAAACCATCAAAACGCCACATCAGTGTATTACATCAGCCAGCAAAAGGTTGGGTACAATATCAGCCTATGGGTGTGATTGGTATTATTACACCATGGAATTACCCATTATTACTTTCAGTTGGGCCACTAATCTGCGCACTAGCTGCG
This sequence comes from Acinetobacter sp. V104_13, assembly GCF_031798995.1. NCBI lineage: Bacteria > Pseudomonadati > Pseudomonadota > Gammaproteobacteria > Moraxellales > Moraxellaceae > Acinetobacter > Acinetobacter sp. V104_13. Next base: position 178,099 of record NZ_JAVQNP010000026.1, read on the forward strand.
GGCAACCACGCCATGATCAAAATTTCTAGCGCCTCACCAAATTTTGGAAGAGTCCTTGAAAGTGCATTGGCAGAAGCATTCCCACAAGAATTAGTTGCTGTGGTAAATGGTGGTGGCGTTATTTCAGATGCGTTTAGTCATTTGCCTTTCGACAAAATGATTTTTACAGGCTCAACTTCTGTTGGTAAAACAGTAATGGCAGCCGCAGCTCAAAACCTAGTTCCAGTGATTCTTGAGTTAGGCGGAAAATCTCCTGCTCTAGTACATGCATCAATGGACATGAAAGATGTGGCTCAACGTATTGCTGTAGGTAAATTGTGGAATGCAGGACAAACTTGTGTTGCACCAGATCATATTTTCTTACCACGAGGCAAAACTGCCGAGTTCATCGAAAACTTTAAATTGATTGTGGCTGGAATGTATCCTCATTTCCGCAACAACCAAGACTACACCTCTATTATTAATGATAAACAGTACAATCGCATTCAAGGTTATCTTGAAAATGCCCGTGATCAAGGCGCACGTATTGTTGAAATTAATCCTCAAAATGAAATTTTAGATGATGTCCGTAAAATTGCACCGACTTTAGTCACTGGCGTGACGACCGCAATGGATATTATGCAAAATGAAATCTTCGGGCCTATTCTACCGATTTTAGAATATGACCAAATAGAAGAAGTCATCGAATTCATTAATAGTCGTCCACGTCCTTTAGCGATGTATTATTTTGACTATGATCAAGCGCGTGCTGACTATATTGCACAGCACACCCATTCAGGGCATTTTGGAATTAACATGGTGATTACCCATGTTGCACAAGATGATTTACCGTTTGGCGGAATTGGCGCATCAGGTATGGGTAAATATCACGGACCAGAGGGCTTTTTTAGTCTTTCTCATGAGCGTTCGGTGATGTCAAATCCAAAACTTTATAGCCTTAAATACATTCTTCCACCGTTCAATAAGCCGATTCATCGATTCATTTCGAAAACCTTGTTGCGCTAACTGATCAAGGCATGATCTGTTATACTAAATCATGCCTCGTTTTTACCAATTTCGCTTGTCTTTTAATCGTATTTTTGGTATAAAACGCCCCTTGAATGAATTCATCCGTTTACATTTAGTATGACTGGCCACAGATTTGCTGTTGGCTGAATCAATGGAGTTACACCATGTCTAAGGTTTGCCAAGTTACCGGCAAGCGTCCAGTCGTTGGTAACAACGTCTCACACGCCAACAACAAAACCAAGCGCCGGTTCGAGCCGAACCTGCACCACCACCGTTTCTGGTTAGAAAGCGAAAAACGTTTTGTACGTCTTCGTTTAACCACTAAAGGTATGCGTATTATTGACAAATTGGGTATCGAAAAGGTTGTTGCAGACCTTCGTGCTCAAGGTCAAAAGATCTAAGGAGTCTGAGCAATGCGTGATAAGATTCGCCTCGTTTCTTCAGCTGGTACAGGTTACTTCTATACCACGACTAAAAACAAACGTACTATGCCGGAAAAAATGGAAATCAAAAAATTTGATCCAAAAATCCGTCAACACGTGATTTTCAAAGAAGCTAAAATCAAATAATTTTAGCCTCGAAAAAAACGACTTCTTTATGAAGTCGTTTTTTTTTGCATTTTTTTTATACCTACCTTTTTGTTAAACTTTCTCTACATTCCGCCTTGGCATTTTTTATGCTTGTTTTTAGCCTAACTCACGTAAAAGGAGTTTTTAGTGCCGCATGACGTAGATTTAATTATTTTACTTGCTGTTGGTTTCGGCGTTGCCCTCATTTTTGGCTATATTGCAGCCCGATTACGACTCCCCCCTCTTATCGGCTATTTAATTGCCGGAATTATTATTAGCCCAAATACACCTGGTATAGAAGCAGATATCCACCTTGCCAACCAGCTTGCAGAACTCGGGGTCATGTTCCTGATGTTTGGTGTAGGGATGCACTTTTCATTAAAAGACTTATTACTAGTTCGTCGTATTGCCTTACCTGGCGCAATTTTACAGATCGCTGTTGCAACCTTACTTGGTATTGGCGTTTCAATGCTATGGGGATGGAGTTTCGGGTCTGCACTCGTTTTTGGCTTAAGTCTATCGTGTGCGAGTACAGTTGTATTATTAAAAGCATTAGGAGACCGAGGTCTTTTAGACTCAGTTAACGGCAAAATTGCTGTGGGTTGGTTGTTAGTCGAAGATTTAGTGATGGTACTGGTTTTAGTACTTCTTCCGGCTACAGCTGTTTTACTCGGTGGAAAAGCACCAGCAGGTGCAGACGGTAATATCTGGTTAACCCTTGGGATAACCTTATTAAAGGTGATTGGCTTTATTGCCTTTATGCTCATTGTAGGCAAGCGCGTTGTACCTATTATTATGCAATTTGTTGCTCGTTTAGGGTCACGAGAGCTATTTACGCTGACTGTCGTCGCTGCTGCTGTTTCGATTGCTTACGGTTCTTATGCCATCTTTGGGGTTTCAATGGCTTTAGGGGCATTCTTTGCAGGTATGGTCGTTAAAGAATCAGACTTTAGCCATCGTGCAGAGGAAGAGACTCTTCCACTACGTGAAATTTTCTCGATTTTATTTTTCGTTTCTGTGGGTATGCTGTTTGATCCCCACATTCTTGTTGAGAGTCCGCTCCATATTTTAGCTGTTATCGCGATTATTATGGTGGGTAAGACACTTGCTGCAATGGCATTGGTTTTATTCTTCCGCTATCCAATCAATACAGCTTTAACAGTCGGGGCAAGCCTTGCACAGATTGGTGAGTTTTCATTTATTTTAGCAACACTTGGTGTTTCTTTAGGCCTATTAAGCTTAGAAGCTCAGAATCTAATTCTAGCGGGCGCTTTATTTTCAATTACGCTTAACTCTTTCATCTTCTCAGCAATTGAACCTGTACAACGCTGGATTCGTGAACGCTCTCACTTAGCTCGACTGCTTGAACGTAGTGGTGACCCATTGGCAATGTTACCCGATGAAGTTGATCAAGCTTACTTACGTGATCAGGTCGTAATTGTGGGATATGGCGGTGTAGGAAGACGCATCACTGAAAATCTAATTAATGAGAATATTAAGGTCGTTATTGCTGAAGAGAATCGTGAAATCGTAGAAAAACTACGTAATGCAAATATTGCTGCTGTGAGTGGTGTTGCTACTGAACCAAGTGTTTTAATTCAAGCACATATCATGCATGCACGACTCTTGGTAATCTCACCTATGGATATTTTAGATATCCACCGTATTGTGACCATTGCCAAGCAATTAAATTCTCAGATTCAGGTGTTAATTTGCGCAGAAAGCAAAGAAGAAGCAGCGGTTATCCGTGATGAAAATATTGGCGAAGTGTTCTATGCAAAAGAAGAAATGGCAAAGAATATGAGTCACCACATCTTAAATCAGATCGAGCTTGCTCATCAGTCAACAATTCATTAACCCATATAAAAAGCGTACTCAAGAGTACGCTTTTTTTAACTCAAGAATTTAGGCTGTTCGTCTAATACCTCAGCCTGCCACTCGTTTACCTGCTTTTCCAGCAGTCCAAACAATGCAGCCTGAATCATATGCTGAGCAACAACTGGAGTCTGCTCACCCAAGATTGCTTTGACTTCATCGCTAAATTGAATTTTAACCAAGGGTTCATTCTCAGAACCTGCATTACGCAAGGCGAGTTCACCACCTTCGAGTTGAACTAATTCCAACACTGCTTCTTGATTTCCAAATAACTCTTTCAATTGCTGTATAGACATATACTTCCTCCATGTTTCAACATGGTGGCAAAGCACCCTTGCACTTTGCATCTCTTGTCTTATTTATATAGGCACACCTAGTCGAAATTTCAAGCATCTAGGCAGTTTAATTTTAGAACTCGACCATTTCGTTACGAAAACCATCAATTAAATGACTTAATTCTCGGTGCCATTCACGCAAGATTTTAACATCTGGCAACCAAGACTGAGGCCCTTGTGTCACTTTAATAATAAGGTTAGAAGAAGTTTCTTCTTCAGGAGTCGGTTCTTTTGGTTCTGGGGCGTATTGGCACATACGATAAGCTCGTTTTAACTCTGCAACAAAACCATCTTTTGCCAATTGCTGCAAAACGGACACTTCAGGGGAAACCTGTCCTTTTGCCGCCATATGTTCCTCAATAGATTTTAAGGTGGGTTGCAAATCATTTAAACGGTAATAACGTACCAATTCTTGTAAGAACGCTAACATTGCGCCATGTAAATGAAATACAGCTGCTTCACGGTAAGCTTGTACCTGCTGCACATGATCGGTCTGCTCTGCCTGTTGACACGCTAGACGTGCAAAATAGAGCTTCTGATTGGTACGATCGGCATGATAACGAGCAACACGTGACATAACTAAACTTTCCTGTTCTAAAATCGCCATTGCAATAGCTATTCTTAGCTTAACGACTCCATTGATAAAATCAACGTTATTTATGGTAAATCCAGCTCAACTTGATAAATTTTACGTTTAGCTAAAATTTTCACTGGCTGTTTTATAGGACGAACATTACTTAAGACCCAAGCAAAATAGTCTTCACTCCAAGCAGATGCACAGGCTAAATTGACCTCGTCATTTCGCCAAGTATGAACTGAGTCGACATCAACTAAAGCGACAGCAACTCCTTCCTCCTCATCAGTATCTTTAACCAGAAAGTTCTGGTTTTCGACAATTAATAGATCTTTCACTGGTAACTGCGTAGGTATCCATGAACGCACTTCAAGTGTTTTTATACCTTCAGCAATACGAGTACCATTCGGCGTTACAATCGAGAGAGCTAAAAATTGTCTTTTCATCAGAAAAACTTATTCTTCGGCTGCTTTAACTCGAATTCCATAGCCTTTCACTTTAAGCGTATTTAAGCCTTTAATTGCCTTAATCGCTTCACGTGGATTCGGCATTTCAACAAAACCAAAGCCTTTCGATTTACCTGTGTCTTTATCAGTCACCAGAACACATGTATCAACTTTACCATATGCCTTAAACAACTCTAAAACTTCAGCTTCACTTACAGCACGATCTAAATTACGAACTAATATTTTCATTTTCTAACCTTAATTGGCAATAAAAGGGAGGGCCAATATACATTTAAGTAATCACAGCGTCTTATACAGTAGTTTAGTCCAGATCGATACCAAAACCTAAATTTACTGCAGGAGATCTGTTCCATTGTTTTTTAGTAAATTGCTGAGGTACTTGCCTATGAATTTTTGCTTGAACCAAGTGTGCAGGCAGATCATTTAAGAAATAACTCTCAACTTTACGACCTTGCTCATCATAAGTGTCTTGCGACCATGTATTAAGATTTTGCTTCGTCAAGATTAATTCATTTTCAGCACGCGTTAAGGCAACATATAGCACACGGCGTTCTTCCTCAACATCATCAAAATCACCCTGTGCCCTTGCATAAGGATATTGATTTGGCGATACGTGAGGTACATAACAAACTTTCTGTTCGGCACCCTTAGCTGAATGAATCGTAATTAAAGTTACCAAATCTTGATCAGCAGCTTTTTCAATTTCAGAAACTGAAATAGGTTCAAGAACATATTCTTCGAGGAATTCACCTAATGACGCATGTTTGCGTGCAAGTTGCTTAACCAAATCAAAGTCTTTTAAACGACGCGACCAATCTTTAGTTTTATAATTTTGCTCTAGCTGTTCACCTAAAGCATCGAGAGCCAAGCCAATACTTGCCTCGACATGCTGCTGTAATACATCTAGCTGTTTTAAAATTAAAATCGCTTGTAGAGGTACCTTGCCATGGCGTTCAAGTCGCTGACAGCGCTCCTCGACATCAACAATTCCCATCAGCTCTTGGGCTAACTTACTAGCACCAACATCACCGATCCCATCCCACAAAGTTAGAAAGCGCATCCAAGCCAAATCATCGTGAGGGTTACTCACAATACGTAAGAGACTGAGCACATCCTTTACATGGGCCGACTCAAGAAGCTTTACCCCACCAATAAAACGATAAGGTATTTCCGCCGCAATAAAAGCCCCTTCTAGGTATCGGGCACTATAGCCAGAACGAACTAACACCATATGGTCATGCCAGTTTGCACCTTGTTGATGGCGCGTTATTAAATCTTGTGCAATCCAGTTTGCTTCTTCAAACTCATTACCAAACAAATGTAGCTGTGGCTTTTGCCCTTGGCCACGATGTGCTTGTAGCTGTTTTTGATAATCAATTGGGCTATGTGCCAACAGCCAGTTCGATAAATCTAAGATTTCTTGAGTCGAGCGATAATTTAAAGCCAGTGTAAGTACTTCTGCATCGGGTATTCGTTCTTTAAAAGAATGGATATTTTCAAAGTCTGCGCCACGAAAGCCATAAATGGACTGAGCGTCATCACCCACGCAAAACAACTTCACTTTACCAATTAAGGGCTGCAACAAAGCCCATTGCAAAGGGTTTGTATCTTGCATTTCATCAACTAGTAATGCCTGACAAAAACCTGCAACCCAATTGGTGAGCGCTTCTGAGTTTTGTAAATGCACCGCCACAATCGACAGGATATCATCGTAATCTAAAAAATTACGCTCTCTTTTGCGCTGCTCATAAGTTTTCATCAACTCAGCAATTTGAGTTTTATGCTCATATGCATCTGGAAGCTGTTTGATTAATGCTTCAGAAAGCTTAGATTGAGTATTTCTTGCATAGGAATATAGATCACACAGCTCTGCCGCTTTAGGTAAAACATTATCTTTGTCTTTACCTCTTAATAAACGGAACATCAGCAACTGATCATCACGATCAATAATACTAAATTGATTTAAGCCAAAAGCTTGTGGATTACGGCGCAGTAAATACATACAAAAAGTATGAAAAGTTGAAGCTCTTAGACCCTTTGCCTGTGCTCCTACATGCTGCTCTACTCTTGCAACAATCTCACTCGCAGCACGTCGGGTGAATGTTAAAATCTGAATTTGGTTTGCTGGTAAGCCTTGATCAATTAAATAAGCAGCACGGGCAACAATCGTCTTAGTCTTGCCACAGCCAGCACCTGCTAAAACTAAACAGTTCTGCGCAGACGTCGTGGCTGCTTTTTTTTGCTGAGCATTTAGTTCATTAATTAATTTTGCAAGACTCATAACACATATCGCTAAAACACCAAAACATAGTTTAACAGACCCAACCCCAGATGCGTCTGCCCGCCCTATAAACAAAAAGAGCACCTAAAGTGCTCTTTGATTCAACAATATTATTTAAGATACTGTTTTTGAACTAGATGGCAGATGCTTAATCGCAGAAGCCAGACCTAGAAAATTAATTCCTTGAAATAAGATATCTATGGCAAGGAACATGCCTAACACCCAAAAAGGTGAATCTTTAGAAACCAAAATCAAAATACCTGTAGCGAGTGTTAATAATCCTGAAAATAAGGTCCAACCCCACCCAGTAATTGGTTTAAGTAAAATCGCATTTACTGTACGTATAGCTCCGGCAATAATCAGTGCTATTGATAATAAGCTCGTCAGAACTACTGCAGTCGTTACGGGAGTAGAAAAAGCGTAATAACCTGCCATTAGATAAAGCACGCCAAAGAGTGCCCATAACCAGCGGCTTGCACCTTTAAATACACTAATGGCCGCGACAAGATGTAAAACACCTCCGACCATCATGAGTATTCCAAATAAAAAAACCACAGAAAAGGTCGCAAATGGTAATGAACTAAACAAAATTAGACCAAAGCCAATAAGCACAAAGCCTAATATCAAATACCACTTACGATCAGCATGTAACTGATTACGCACCAAATCATTACCGACAGTTTTCATCATGGCCACTCTTATTATCAGGTATTAGAATTTCATCCACCTAATAATAGTGATCCACTTCACATTTTTTGTCTGTATAAGATCTGCATCGTTTCTTATCAATTAATGTGGATAAAGCAGTATTTATCCACAATTTTATTTCACCCAACCAATTTCTTGAGCTGTAGGTAAACCTATGATTGTTTCATGTAAACCATTCGGCATTTTACTGCTCTGCTCAGATAATGGTGTTCGACCACCCATGATTTCAGCATTTGTTTGCGGATATAAAGGCACTTTTTCAGGGTGCGCGTAACCTAGAGGATAAAGCGGTTGACCAGTTTTTAAATCATATTTGTCTTGTGCCCCAAAGCCATGTAATAGCTCATGAACAATCACGACCTGATTTTGAGAAGCTTGTGTTTTGGTCGCAAATAAATTCACACTCCCAATACGACCTTTTTCCAAAGCAGTCGAATGGATCAAAACTTTTTGATAATTGGGATCGTAATAATTTAAATAAAGTTTAAGTGATGCCCCATTGTCTTCAGGTTGTTGATGGCGCCATGCATAAAAACGAAACTTTAAACTCCACCACATCACATGAAAGATATTGGCATTTTGAGGAACCTCAGGAGGTCGTTGCTGTAATGGCTGACCTAAACGAATTACAAAGTTTCCCGATTGACCATGATAATGCTGCGACCATTCTGCCAAATAATTTCTTATTCTCTCAAAATCAGTGTATTGCAACTGATGAATATAGCTCTGCGTTGTCTGAAAACCATCTGCATTAATAGGATGTAAAACAACCACAATAGGTTGATTCCAGTCTTGGTTTTGATCTCGCCATGCCTGAACAGCAACAATCAATAAAATAATTAACAAACATAAAACTCGAATGTTTTTCCACATTCTTTTTCCCCATACATTTAAAATTTTCTTTTATTGTTTTAGATATAAAAAAATGCTAGCTGAGCTAGCATTTTTTTATTGTGGACTTAATTAGCCCTCAACCCATTTACCATTTTGATAAATTAGGCTCCATTTAGTTTGTTTACCTTCTGGAGTTTCTGAACCTACATATTGTGATTGATTCTTACGACTGAATTTCACAACTGTCGGATTACCTTCAGGGTCTACGTCTGGTGCTTGTAAAATAAATTGATATTTAGGATCAAGCTGAGCAGCAACACTACGCAATTCCGCAACTTTTGGAGCACGTGTTTCACGAATTTTCGGGAATTTACTTGCAGCCAAGAATAAACCAGCAGCACCATCACGCAACACGAAATAGTCATCATGCTTTGTTGAGCGCAAATGTTCCATCTTGATCGGTTCTACACGTGGAGGTGCAGGCTGACCGCTTTTCAAGACCTTACGAGTATTGTCACAGCTTGTACAAGCGAAATACGGACCAAAACGGCCAGTTTTAAGCTGCATTTCACCATCACATTTATCACACGGAATGGTTGGTCCATCGTAGCCTTTAATCTTGAACTCGCCTTCTTCAAGCTCAAAACCGTCACAGTCAGGGTTGTTACCACATACATGCAGTTTACGACCACCATCAATCACGTAGCTATCCATGGCTGTGCCACATTTTTCACAACGATGTTTTGACATCAAATCTGCGGTTTCAGCACCATCATCATCAGACAGGGCAGCTAAAGACTCAACAGGTGTTAAGTTCAAAGTACCTTTACAACGCTCTTTAGGTGGTAAGTTATACCCAGAACAACCTAAGAACACGCCTGTTGTACCTGTACGAATCTGCATTGGACGTGAACATTCAGGACAATGTACCGCTGGTACTTCAACCGGTTGGTTACGGCGCATGCCGTGCTCGCCCTGAGCATTGGTCAGACGTTTCTTAAAGTCACCGTAGAAAGTATCAAGTAACTCTTTCCAGTTACGCTCACCTGTTGCAACTTTATCGAGCTGCCCTTCAAGGTCTGCTGTAAAGGCATAGTTCATCAAGTTATTGAAACTTTCATCAAGTCGATCCGTGACAATTTCACCCATTTTTTCGGCGAAAAGACGACGGTTTTCTAACTTAACGTAGCCACGTTCTTGAATTGTAGAAATAATCGCTGCATAAGTCGAAGGACGACCAATACTACGTTTTTCGAGTTCTTTAACCAAAGAAGCTTCAGTAAAACGTGCAGGTGGTTTAGTAAAGTGCTGACTTGGGTCTAACTTCTCTAATTTTAAAATTTCACCTACTTTAATTGCAGGCAAAATAATATCGTCATCAGACTTGTTAGCACCACGCACTCGTGTAAAACCATCAAATACAAGCGTACGGCCTTTTGCCTTCAATTCAACATTTGCAGCTTCAACCGTTAAAGTTGAAGATAAATATTCTGCTGGAGTCATTTGACATGCAACAAACTGACGCCAGATCAAATCATATAAACGCTGAGCATCACGCTCTACACCCGCAAGTTGATCACCTGTAAGTGCAACATTTGAAGGACGAATCGCTTCATGGGCTTCTTGAGCACCTGCTTTGTTCCCATAGCGGTTTGGCTTTGCCGGTAAATATTTCTCACCAAATTGGCTTTCAATATGGGCACGTACCATGCTTACTGCATCATCACTCAAGAACGTTGAGTCAGTACGCATATAAGTAATAAAACCTGCTTCATATAGACGCTGTGCCAGCATCATGGTTTTCTTTACAGAAAAACCTAAACGTGTACTTGCAGCTTGTTGCAGTGTTGAAGTGATATACGGTGCACTTGGATTTACCTTAGTCGGTTTATCTTCACGCTGTGCAACTTTATATTCAGCACCTTTTAAAACATCCAATAAAGCATCAGTTTCAGCTTTATTTTTCAGTTTAAGGGTTTTACCAGCTTGCTTAACTGCTTCAAGACGAATGTCATCTTTCTTGGCTTGCGTGTCTGCAAAAACTTGCCAGTATTCTTCCGGAATAAAAGCACGAATTTCTCTTTCACGCTCTACAACCAGTTTCACCGCTACAGACTGTACACGACCTGCCGATAAACCACGGGCAATCTTTTCCCAAAGTAATGGTGAAACCATAAAGCCAACAACACGGTCTAAGAAACGGCGTGCTTGCTGTGCATTAACTCGGTTTAAATCTAGACGCGTAGGTTGTTTAAATGCTTCTTGAATGGCATTTTTAGTAATTTCGTTAAATACCACGCGATGATAACGACTGTCATCACCACCAATAACTTCTCTTAGGTGCCAAGCAATGGCTTCCCCTTCTCTATCCAAGTCCGTTGCGAGATAGATTGCATCGGCATCTTTGGCGAGTTTTTTTAGTTCAGCAACAACATTTTCCTTACCTGGCAGAACTTCGTAATGAGCTTCCCAACCATGTTCAGGATCAACCCCCATACGATTAACTAAAGCCTGACTGGCTTTTTGTTCTTTTTCTACTTCAGTGAGTTTCGTCCGGGCAGCCGGCTTTTTCTCAGTTGATTTACTGCCACCTGTTGGCAAATCACGCACGTGACCTACAGAAGACTTTACAATGTATTGCGAACCCAGATATTTATTGATGGTTTTCGCTTTGGCAGGCGACTCCACAATCACTAAGGCACGTTTATGTGCAGCAGGTGCAGTAGATGCTGTGCTTTGAGATGCAGAGCGCGAGGTATTCGCCATATAAAATGTTATTCCTATACCAATAAATTTAAAAATCAGGCTTTAGCCAAGTTCAACAGATAAGCCTTCATCTCATCTAATTGTGTTGCTCTCAGGTCTGATTCCTCATCCCAATAAAGCCCTACACAGTTTGCCTGCATATCAATAGCATAAATCCCTTTTAATGCAATGGGAGAATCATTAAATTTCTCATCACCCTGAACCACTTTTAATTTGCCGTCTATAACGCGAGCACGCATTAAAGATAAACGGGCATCGGGAATCAATACACTATAATAAGCAACCATGCTGGCACGCTTTTCAGTCGCCATTGGGACATGTGTCCATTCAGGTGCAACGATTACACGTGGGTGTAAACCCATTTTACGAGCTTTATCACGCATAATACCAAGTGCCTTTTCACGTGGGCTCACTCTTAAACCAAAAATGGAGCCTAGTACGAAAAGAACAATGATAACGGTAACCCAAATTCCCATATTGTCCATAGCAAAACCTATTAATCTCTTTTATTAGAGTTGCATAAGCTGACCAGAAAACGCAAGTTTCATCATAAAAATAATGCCCAATACAGGGGCAAGCTTCAAAATAGTCAGATTTCACCATGCAAATTGCAATGAGTGGACTCAAATATCATTAAGGATTCGGATGTCCATCAACAAGTGTCAGCTTTCCAAACTGGTCAATATGAGCATCCCCCCATTGTTTTAAAGCAAACAGAATTTTTTCAAGACTTTGCCCCAAATCAGTCAGGCAGTATTCTACTTTAGGTGGTACCTGAGGATAGACTTCCCGATGAATAATTCCATCTTGTTCCAATTCACGTAGCTGATTTGTCAGCATTCTTTGGGTAATACTCGGAACACGCTTTCGAATTTCGTTAAACCTCAAGGTGCCTTCATTAAATAAATGCCAAAGAATGACGCATTTCCATTTCCCATCAATCAAGCTAATCGCTGCCTCCACTGAACAACCCGGAGAGCAATCAAAACTTGAGTGTCTTGCTTTTGCCATTTTACAGTATCCTTTTTGACACTATGAGCGTTATTTGTCTGTAGTCACTTATTTTAAGCTTACGTTATGATCAAACTCTCAACAAGAGGAAGGATAATTATGAAAGCTGTGGCATATCAAAAAGCTGGTTCCATTACATCGCCAGAAGCACTCGTTGATATTGAACTCGATGCTCCTATTGCTGAAGGACATGATTTACTTGTTCGTGTACAAGCTGTCTCAGTAAATCCGGTAGATACTAAAATTCGAAAGAATGTAAGCCCTGAGAATAATCAGTGGAAAACGCTTGGCTGGGACGCAGTAGGTGTAGTTGAAGCGATTGGAGATAAAGTTTCACAATTTAAGATTGGCGATATTGTTTGGTATGCAGGTGCTCTTAATCGTCAAGGTAGTAATAGCGAATTACAGCTCGTTAATGAACGTATTGTTGGCCATAAACCAAAAACTTTAGAAGCAACCGAGGCTGCAGCTCTCCCTTTAACTGCAATCACGGCTTGGGAGATGTTATTTGATCGTCTACAAGTGCCAAAGAACGCGCCAGAAAACACAACAATATTAGTAATTGGTGGAGCTGGTGGTGTTGGCTCAATCACTATTCAACTTCTTAAACAGCTGACAAACCTAACAATTATTGCAACAGCTTCACGAGCAGAAACTCAAGACTGGATTAAGCAACTTGGAGCAGATTATGTGTTAGATCACCGTCAACCCTTAGCAGCCCAAATCAAGCAATTAGGTTTAACTGCACCTTTATATGTGTTCTCAACCACTCAAACAGATCAGCATTTAGCAGATATTGTCGAGTTGATTGCACCGCAAGGCCGTTTTGGGCTTATTGATGATCCTGAACAGTTAGATATTAAACCGTTTAAAACCAAGTCTGTATCTGTACATTGGGAATTTATGTTTACACGTTCAATGTTCCAGACCGAAGATATGGCAAAACAAAGTGAACTATTAAATGAAGTCAGCAAGCTAGTTGATGAAGGAAAAATTAAGACGACTGTGACAGAAGTTATAAGTCCAATTAATGCTAAAAATTTAAAACGAGTTCATCAGCAAATTGAAAGTGGTACAACAAAAGGTAAGATCGTCTTACAAGGTTTTTAAACAAAATTGGAAAATATTCCCCAATAAAAAGGCAAGTATCGAACTTGCCTTTTTATTAATAGTGGGGAGGTTTATTCGTTAATGGATCAAAAGGTGCAATGCCTTCTGACAAATCCGACGATTCAACACGTTGATAAAGAAATTGCATTTGTTTTTTCAAATCAGCTATTTCTTGAGTTTGAATAGCGAGTTGTTGATTTAATTGTTCAACTAAATCATCCAAAAATGTAATTCGCACTTGCAAATCTTCAATGGGTGCGGAAAATGACGCTTGATCATCATGATATGGTGGTTTAGTCATTTAAATCCTCATTTGAGATTCTGGAAAACATTATGGCCTATATTACCCTAAGGGATGTCCAACTTGCTTTTGGCGGACCTGCCCTGCTCGATGGCGCGAACTTTAATCTAGAACGTGGCGAACGAGTCTGTTTAATTGGTCGTAATGGTGAAGGTAAGTCTACTTTACTTAAACTGATCGAGGGAAGCCTATTACCGGATTCTGGTGAAGTTTCTATTCAAAATGGTTTAACTGTTTCAATGTTAGCCCAAGACGTTCCAATGGATTCAGGTAAGGTTGCTGACATTGTAGCTGATGGCGCAGGCGAAGCTGCCGAAGTACTCAGAGCTTATCATGAAGCAACTGATGCTTGTATGCTGGGAGATATGGAAGCTTGTGACCGTATGGGCAACCTACAGCATAAGCTCGACCAACTCGACGGCTGGGCACTCGAAAACAAGGTCAATGCCCTGTTAAGTAAAATGGGACTCGATCCAAATGCAGATTTGGCAGATCTTTCAGGTGGACGTAAACGCCGTGTTTTACTCGCTCGTGCTCTTTTAACACAGCCAGACGTATTACTTCTAGACGAACCGACGAACCATTTAGATGTTGAAAGTATTGAGTGGCTAGAAAAATTCCTACTCGATCAAAATAATTTAACGCTTCTATTTATTTCGCATGACCGTTCTTTTGTAGATAGCATTGCAACTCGAATTGTTGAACTTGACCGTGGCATCCTACGTGGCTACGAAGGCAACTATTCACGTTATTTAGAGCTTAAAGCTCAGCAAATGGAAGCAGAAGAGAAACAAAATGCTTTATTTGATAAAAAGTTAGCTGAAGAAGAGGCTTGGATTCGCCAAGGGATTAAAGCTCGTCGTACGCGTAATGAAGGTCGTGTGCGCGCCTTAAAAGCTTTACGTGAAGAGTCGAAAGCTCGCCGTTCACAACAAGGCAAAGTGAGTATGGCGACTCAAGAAGCAAATCGCTCTGGTAAATTAGTATTTGATATCGAGCACTTAAGCGTATCTTATGACGACAAACCACTGATTAAAGATTTCTCTACGCTTGTTATGCGTGGCGACCGTATTGGCCTAGTCGGTGATAACGGTGTTGGTAAAACGACTTTAATTAAAGCCATTTTAGGTGAAATCGAGCACGGTGGTTCTGTTAAGACAGGTACACAGTTAGAAGTTGCTTATTTTGATCAATTACGTAATGCCTTAGACCTTGAAAAAACAGTAATGGCAAACGTTTCAGAAGGCTCTGACTTCGTTGATGTAAATGGCAACCGCCGTCATATCTACAGCTATTTACAAGATTTCTTGTTTTCACCTGAACGCGCACGTACACCTGTAAAAGCCCTTTCTGGTGGTGAGCGTAACCGTATCTTGCTTGCTAAATTACTGCTTAAACCATCGAACCTAATTGTGATGGACGAACCAACCAATGACTTGGATATGGTGACTCTTGAGCTACTTGAAGAGATGCTTTCTGAATATAAAGGTACCCTATTACTTATTTCGCATGACCGTGCATTTATGGACAACGTCGTAACATCGACTTGGGTCTTTGATGGTAAAGGTAATATTGCAGAATATATTGGTGGCTACCAAGACTATTTGCAGCAACGTCCAGATGATAAAGTCGTAGACCAAAAGTCTGATGTTAAAAAAGCTCAGGCAAAAGCCGAAGCTGAAAAAGCCGCTGCACAAAGTAACGTTAAAAAGGTCAAACTGAGCTATAAAGACCAACGTGAACTTGAGCAACTTCCTGCCGAAATCGAGAAACTAGAAGTTGAACAAGCAGAGCTTTCTGACAAGCTGGCAGATGGTTCGTGGTTTGTCAGTAATGCCGATGAAGCAACTAAAGCAAGTCAGCGTCTCGCAGAAATTGAAGAGGTATTACTTGAAAAATTAGAGCGTTGGGATGAACTTGAGCAAATGAGTAAAGGAAATTAATTTGTGTTCTTTCCTACAATTTAAATAACAAAAAAGCCTCCTTAAATTAAGGGGGCTTTTTATAGAATATCTATAAATTTGAAAGCTAAAAATCTATGAAAAATACATGATGAGTGATTAAATGTAGTCAGCCTTAATAGTTTAAAATATAGCTCTAATTGAATATAAGACTTATAAAAATAATTATGTTATATCTACCCATATAATAATATTCGAGTATTTTTTATGCTAGATCTTTCTCAAATTTTAGCATTCGGATTAATCTGCTTGGCAATGGTGCTTACCCCTGGCCCAAACATGATTTACCTTATTTCTCGTTCAATTTGCCAAGGAAAAACGGCGGGATTTATTTCACTCGCTGGTGTTGGCGTTGGCTTCGTATTTTATATGCTTTGTGCTTCTTTCGGGATTACAGCGCTTATTATCGCAGTCCCTTATGCTTATGACACTATACGCATTGCAGGGGCAATTTATTTACTCTGGCTAGCATGGAAAGCACTACGTCCCAATGCATCCCCAATTTTTGATGTAAAACAATTATCGGTAGACTCCCCAGCTAAACTATTTTTAATGGGTTTTGCTACAAATCTACTTAATCCTAAAATTGCGATTATGTATTTATCGTTATTGCCACAGTTTATTCATCCACAGCAAGGCAGTATTTTATGGCAATCCATCCAGCTCGGTACTATTCAAATTTTTGTTAGCGTCTCCGTAAATGCGCTGATTGTGCTTTCTGCGGGTAGCATTGCCCTTTTTCTTCAACAGAAACCTCTTTGGGCAAATATACAACGCTGGCTTATGGGAACAGTGCTAGCTGGACTTGCAGTTCGTATTCTTTTAGAAAATCGCCGATAACCGCATTTTACTTCCTCATCTTAACCGCTCAATTCAACAGTGTATTACGACGTTAAATTCAGTTCGTGATACACTTTTGCCAGTTTTAATTTTGAATTCTTTATATCGTTATGAGCCAAAAGCAGACTTATACGCCCGGTGAATTTCAATGGTCCTTTTTATTACCTAAATATTGGGGTATTTGGATTGCCATTGTTTTTTTAATGCTTTTGGCTATTTTACCATGGGCAATTCAGTGGCGTCTGGCTCATGGCTTAGCAAATCTTGCTTGGAAATATTTAAAATCTCGCCGAAAAACGACTATTCGTAATTTAGAAGTCTGCTTTCCCGAATGGTCAACTGAAAAAGTACAGCAACAAGCTAAGCAAGTTTTTGTAGATATGATGCTGGGTATTTTTGAGACATTAAACGCATGGTATAAACCTTACTGGTTTAAAAACCGTGTCACCATTGAAGGCTTAGAACACATTACCAATGCTCAGGCTCAGGGCAAAGGTGTTTTATTACTGGGGACTCACAGCACGCTTCTTGATGCTGGCGGCTATGTTTGTGCTCAGTATTTTGAACCAGATGTTGTCTATCGACCTCAAAATAACCCATTGCTCGATATGCTGATTTATCGTTGCCGTGGCACCATTTATAAAGCACAAATCGACCATGATGATATGCGTGGTTTAATTCGTCACCTTAAAGATGGCGATGCCATTTGGTATAGCCCCGATCAAGACTTTGGACTCAAGCAAGGGGTGATGGCACCCTTCTTTGGTGTGCCAGCGGCCACAGTAACTGCTCATCGTCGTTTACTAAAAATCTCTAAGGCAGTTGCTGTTCCTTTATATTTTTATCGCCATGGAGATATTAAGAACCCGAAATATCATGTTCTGATTGAACCTGCGGTAGACAATATGCCAAGTGAAGACGAAGTGGATGATGCAACTCGAGTTAATAAAATTATTGAAAATCAACTTCGCATCGCACCGACTCAATATATGTGGTTCCACCGCCGATTTAAGACACGTCCTGAGGGATATGAAGAGATTTACTGAAACCTTCAATAATTACCGCACTATAGTTATAAATATCTAAATAAACTCCAGTATGTACTATCGTGCGAAGGCGACATGGATGTCGCCTGTTGGACTACGACATCAGGGATGGGTCGTTAGTCCAACAATTGGTTTTGTTACTTTTGCCAAAACAAAAGTAAGGAGTAAACTCCATCTATTGAATGAATAAACCGCAAGCCCCCACTTTGCTACAACCTAAAGGCAAAAAACAATGAAAGTGATGCAACTTCTCCCAGAACTTAATAGCGGTGGCGTAGAACGCGGCACACTGGAAATTGCACGTGCACTGGTTGCGCAGGGCCATCAATCTCTGGTTGTGTCTAATGGTGGGCGTTTGGTTTCACAACTTAAAGCTGAAGGTTCTACGCACTTAACGCTGCCTATTCATAAAAAATCATTGTCGAGCTTGTGGCAAATTCGTCCTTTACGCGAGCTTATTGAACAGCATCAACCTGATATTGTTCATGTGCGCTCTCGTGTACCAGCTTGGCTTACTCACTTTGCCTTAAGAAAAATACCTGCAAACAAACGCCCTCACCTCATTAGCACTGTACATGGTTTCTATTCGGTTAATCGTTATAGTGCCATTATGACTCAAGCTGAAAAAGTGATTGCTGTTTCTGACAGCGTGGTTAAATACATCACTGACCATTATAAAAACTGTCCACCGCAAGATATTGTGCGGATTTATCGAGGGATTGACCCAGCTGCTTTTCCGCATAATTACCAGCCTTCAGCACAATGGTTTAATCAAGTTTTTAATGACTTTCCTGAGCTTGAAAATAAGTTTTTACTTTGCTTACCTGGTCGTATTACGCGTTTAAAAGGGCATGAAAGTTTAATTGAACTGATGCAACAACTTCAGACGCAATATCCTCAACTACATGCTGTTGTTGTGGGTGGTGCCGATGCTAAAAAACAGGCCTATTTAAGTGAGTTGCAAAGCACCATTCAAAGCAAAGGGCTCGCAGATAAAATTACCTTCGTAGGCCATCGCTCTGATATTCGCGAATGGCTGGCTTTTAGCAATATTGTGCTATCTCTATCCAATCAGGCAGAAACATTCGGTAGAACAGCCTTAGAAGCGCTTTCAGTGGGTACGCCAGTGGTTGGTTGGAACCGGGGCGGTGTTGCCGAGATTTTATCGAATGTCTATCCGCAAGGTCTTGTTGAAGTAGAAAATGAAAAAGCTTTAATAGAGACTGTAAAAAATCATATTGAACAACCTCAAATCGTTGCTCCTGTCACTATGTTTAGCTTAAAAGATATGTGTGATCAAACACTAGAACTATACCAACGCGTTTTGAAATAACCCAATAAAAAACCCGCGATATTCGCGGGTTTTTTACAACTAAAAGAAAGCCATCTTATTTAAATGTTGCTTCATAAGCGGCAGCTTTTTCAGAGTCGTATTGTTTTTCCCATTTACTGATTACTAGTACAGCAAGTGCATTACCAACAACGTTCAACGCTGTACGAGCCATATCCATAATACGGTCAACACCAGCAATAAATGCTAAACCTTCTACAGGAATACCAACACTACCTAATGTCGCTAATAACACAACAAATGATACGCCAGGAACACCAGCAATACCTTTAGAAGTAATCATTAATGTTACAACCAAAATAACTTGTTGGCTGATTGACATTTCAATACCGTAAAGCTGTGCAATAAAGATTGCCGCGATACTTTGGTAAAGCGTAGAACCATCAAGGTTAAATGAATAACCAGTTGGAATCACAAAGCTGGAAATTGCTTTTGGCGCACCGTAAGCTTCCATTTTTTGCATAATACGCGGTAATACTGTTTCCGAGCTTGCAGTTGAATATGCCAAAATCAATTCATCTTTTAAAATCTTAAACAAGATAAAGATGTTGATTCCAAACATTTTTGCAGTCAAACCAAGCACAACAAATGCAAAGAAGAAGATTGCACCGTAAACCAATACAACTAATTTACCTAATGGAATAAGTGAAGCAAAACCGAAGTTTGCAACAGTTACAGCGATTAAACCAAATACACCCACTGGTGCATATTTCATGATGATGTGCGTTACGCGGAACATCGTTTCTGAAACTGCATGAAATACGTTTAGTAATGGGTCTTTAGTGGTTGCTGGTAAAGAAGATAAACCAATACCAAATAGCACAGCAAAGAAAATCACAGGTAACATTTCGCCATGCGCCATTGAACTAATAATGTTCGTTGGGATAAGCGATAATATTGTTTGAATTAAACCATGTGACTGAGACTGAACTTCTTCAGTTGTATGCTTATATTGAGAAATATCCGACTGCACCAACTGAGACATATCAATGCCTGAGCCTGGGTGGAAAATATTTGCTGCAACCAAGCCAACCAAAATAGCAATAGTCGTAATAATTTCAAAATAGAGAATGGTTTTAAAACCAAGTCGCCCTAAACTTTTCGTACTGCCAACACCTGCAATACCTAAAATCAAGGTAGAGAAAACGATTGGAATAACAATCATTTTAATCAGGCTAATAAAGATCTTACCAAGTGGGGTAAGAACATTATTCACAATACTGTCTCTGATTTCAGGCTGGTTATGTAAAACAGCCCCGACAACTATCCCTAGGATTAAAGCAATTAAAATTTGCCAAGCAAGGCTAAATTTAAAATTCTTCATAAGACAATCCTTATGCACCGCAAAGTATCAAATATGAGAGGGAGAAGAACACTAACTAAGAGTGAAACCTCAACATGTACAGTAATTTCCAAACAGAAATTTAAATGTACAAACAAATCACAACCCGCCGATCCGGCGAAGTAAAAAACAATGCCTGTTGACGATCCAACATGTCAACGATCGGCACATTCTATTGAGATTTATTAATTAAACAACCCCAATTTATCTTTAAATAAATCAAAGCCTATATTTATTCATCAATAATCTATAAAAACAGAAACTTAGATAAAAAAATTTTTGTATCTTTTTTCATTAAAAATTGCGCACATGTACATGAAAATTTATGAAGGCTTAACGCGAATTAAATAGATTTTAAAAATAAGATAATCTTGGAAATATTTATGTGATTTGCAATAAATTTTATAAGGTATATAAAAATATCAACCCGAGTTCTGCGTCCTGCAAAACTCGGGTAAATGAGGTTGTGCTTTCAGGTTAATAATTATTTTTATCGTTTCCGTTCCAACATCTGATCCGTGATGCTATTCCATATCAGCGTTGTGTATCCTTACGTGGGACTATCCATTCCCGGTTCCGTGTGCCGATGAATGTAGAATAAGGTTTTTATAACACTCTGCCTATTCGCCCTAGACTCAAATCTTTGTACGATATTGCTTACACCGCTTTTTATATTCTTTTTATTTATAAGGCTGTGCAATTTTATCAGTTACTACTTTTTCTTCAGCCTCAGCCTTTGCAATCCCTTCTTGGATGGCTCTTTGTGCCTCTTCTTCATCATCTTGAGTTTGTTCCAATTCCTCTTGAATATGCTCAAATATTCGACCAGTCTGCAAAACCACATAGACAGGAAAATGATCAGATCCAATATGAGGTAAACGCTGCATCTTCACTAAACCGAAGTCTGTACTATGGAAAATATGGTCTAAAGACCAGCGCAATAAAGGATAGTCCGCATGAAAAGTATTAATAAAATGTCGCCCAACACGCGGGTCAAGCAATCCACTAATTCGTTGAAATAACCGTGTAGTACGTGACCACGCTACATCGTTTAAATCACCCATCACAATACAGCTTTCATCTAGATCTTTAATTTGGTCACCCACAATTAAAAGTTCAGCATCGCGTAAAGTCGAATCCTTCGCCTCAGTTGGACTAGGGGGCTTAGGATGCAAACAATAGAGTTGAACCGGCATACCAGACCGTAAAGTCACAGTGGTATGAATAGAGGGAATTTCATCACTGAGAATAAATTTAACTTCAGTATTTGATAAAGGTAGACGGCTATATAAATGCATGCCGTAGAGGTTATCTAAGGGTACAGGAACGCGATAAGGATAGTCACTTTCAATCTCTCTTAAAGCATTTTCCCATGTCTTATCGCTTTCCAATGTAAGCAGTAAATCTGGTTTTAATGTCCTGATCTGTTCAAGCAATAAATGATATTTATCATTAGGAGTGAGCACATTCGATACAATTAAGGAAATCTGCTTTTGTGGATCTAATTGAGATGTCTTCACCTGTTTAACCTGTTTTTTCCAAAACAAGGTATAGGGCAAAATCATTTTAAGCTGATAAGCAATGGCAGCAATGAGCACAGCTAGCACGACTTCACGCCAGAGATTCCATTCGGTTGGCCAAAACAGCATGCCTACAAAGGCTAAAAGACCAACAAATAGAATCTGCAACCGAGGGAAGTCGGCACCACGAAACCACCACTCATCACGAGGAATAAGTGACCAGAAACTTAACCAAATCACCAGACCAGCTAGAACTTCGATATAAATCATTGAATTTTCTCTTTTAAGATGATTTGTTTTTTAAAGTTTTTGTCATCTTTATCAATTTTGTATGTAACATAAACAAGATATTCTACTCAATAAAGATGGTGTTTTGTTTCTGTAACGCTTGCAGTTGTGGACACTTTTGATACACTCAACTCCCCCTAACAATTTTAACGCACCGAGGCAAAATGACATGAAAGTAGGTCTGGTCGGTTGGCGCGGGATGGTCGGTTCCGTCCTTATGCAACGTATGGTTGAAGAGAATGATTTTGCTCATATTGAGCCATTTTATTTCTCTACCAGTAATGCAGGTGGTGAAGCTCCTTCATTTGGTGGTAAGACTGCCCCAGCACTTATGGAAGCTACAGACATTAATAGTCTGAAGCAAATGGATGTCATTATTACCTGTCAAGGTGGTGACTATACGTCTGAAGTTTTCCCACAGTTAAAAGCGACTGGTTGGGATGGCTACTGGATTGACGCAGCTTCAACTTTACGTATGTCAGATGATGCGATCATCGTTCTTGACCCAGTAAACCTTAACGTTATTAAAGACGGCTTGGTTAACGGCACCAAAACTTTCGTAGGTGGTAACTGTACAGTATCGCTTATGTTGATGGGTGTAGGTTCACTTTTCCAAAATAATTTGGTGGAGTGGATGACTGCTATGACTTATCAAGCAGCATCAGGCGCTGGCGCACAAAACATGCGTGAGCTACTAACTGGTATGGGCTACTTATACAACAATACTAAAACATTGTTAGATGATCCTAAATCTGCAATTTTGGATATTGATCGTCAAGTTGCCGAGTTACAACGTGGTGAAGGTTTCCCTTCTGCTAACTTTGGTGTGCCATTAGCTGGCTCATTGATTCCTTATATTGATAAGCAACTTGAAAGTGGTCAATCAAAGGAAGAGTGGAAAGGTCAAGTTGAAACCAACAAGATCTTGGGTAACTCACAAATTGTTCCTATCGACGGCCACTGTGTCCGTATTGGTGCGATGCGTTGCCACTCTCAGGCACTTACTATCAAGTTGAAAAAAGATGTACCACTTGATGAAATCGAAGATATGATTCGTACTTCAAGCCAATGGGCGAAAGTTGTACCAAACACTCGTGAAGCGTCTATGACTGACCTTACACCTGTTGCTGTAACTGGTACCTTAACTGTGCCTGTAGGTCGTCTACGTAAACTCAACATGGGTAAAGAGTATCTAGGTGCATTTACAGTCGGTGACCAGTTACTTTGGGGTGCTGCTGAGCCTTTACGTCGCATGTTACGTATTTTAGTTGAATACAAAAGCTCATAATTTGATTTGAATTATTCAGTCAAAATAAAAAGCCGATCACATTAGATCGGCTTTTTCGTAACTGGTTTGTGAAAATTTTACAATTTATTTACATTTCATTATTGTATAATTTTGAATGACTTTACGACTTATTAGGTCATGGATTGAGATGACTGTTTATAACAAATTAAAAATTGCCATTTTCACCATTATGTCTTCGCCTTCTATTTATGCGATTACATTAGACCCTATACAAATTCAGTCCGCACCTGGCGATTTGTTATATGCCGAAATGAATTTTCAACAAGCTGACCCCAACGCCAATCTACAAGTCAGTCTAGCGACTCCTGAAGATTTAAGCGCGTTAGGCGTAACTCATCAGCCGCCCGGAAATCTTAATTTTTATACACGCCAAAACGGTCAAGGCTCAGGGGTTATTGTGATTACCTCATCTCGCCCTGTGATTGATCCTGAACTAAATATTGTAGTAAAAATTAGTGAAGGTTCTGCTACACGTTTGCAGCATATCAAAACCGTAATTAAGCCTTCTTCTATAAAAAAGACTGAAAATAACGAAAATACTTTGTCACCTCAGTTTATTGTCAATGAAAAAGACATTGCTCTAAATCTGCCAGAAAGTACTCGATATGCATCACCAACTTCGGCCTCAACTACAAATAATTCAAATGGTGAACACAGTCTTAATATTAACGTTGGAACTGCTCCAGCAATAAACACAAATTCATCCAATACACTTAGTGCAAATTCTTCTACTCAACTTACCCAACAAGTTACAACAGCTACTACCCCCGATCAGACAGAAATTAAACCAACCAGCGCTAAGACACCTACAAATAATTCACCAAAAACTCCGGTCAAAAATTTAACAGCGCAAAAGAAATCTGTACCTCAAAAAGCGCTTAACCAAAATCCTGCGAAGAAACAATCGTTAAGTTCCTACAAAGGACCAGCATCATCAGGTAAATATGTGGTACAGCGAAATGAGTCTTTATGGAGCATTGCTAATCGTATTGCCGCGAAAACAAAACAACCTGTTGCGAAAGTCATGCATGATATTCAAACACAAAACCGACATGCTTTTATTCAAGGTGATGTAAATCGTTTGCGTCAGGGAATCGCACTTAACCTAGCTCACTCTCCTGCAGCTAAACCTCAGCAAAACAAGTCAAAAACAGATATCGCACATACTGCAAAATCAACTTCTGGCAAAGCAAAATACCGTTTACAGCAAGCCGAAATGAGTATTGTGGCTGAAAACAGTCAAAATTCTACGCATGGAAGTGCTAAAAAGAGCACACAACAAAGTCAAAACAATACTGAGTTAGCAGTAAAAGTTATGACAACAAGAGAAAAAACCGTTACATTACAAAGGAATGTAACCAAACTAAATCAAACTTTACGTTTAAAAGACCAACGTATTCAACTTCTGAATGCACGTTTGGCAGAGTTACAACAGCAGTTACAAGCACAGCAACAGACTCATAAGCAAAAGCATTAAGTTAAAACCAGAGTCAGCTCGCTTTATATTGCAAATATTTATTTTTTAAGGGGAAAGTAATGTTATATGTGATTCCATTCATCATATTGCTCGTGGTCGCTGTCATTTTAAAAAAACGCGAAAATAGCCAAAAGCAAGAGTCGAATTCCCCTAAAACAATAAATAGAAAAACCAATAAAAAAACGAACTCTAAATCAACTAAAAACTCGCGTGAAAAAACTAAAGTAAATGTAGTTGATGAATCTATTCCCTCTACTCCACAAAGCAGTCCTATTCCAGACGCTGTTCGTCAGAAGATTCAGCTACTTATTCGAGAAAAACAATTCTCAGCCGCTGAAGCTCAAGTCAATCAGGCGCTCAAAAAAGATAATACGCAACACGAACTTTATTTATTGCTACTTGAGATTCATATTGCACAAAAAGATGAGTTTGCAATAACTCAACTGATTAGCCATATTCGTAGCTTAGCGCTCAATGAAATAGCCATTCAAGCGGAAGCCAGACAAAAAGAATATGAGTCATCAAGACAACCAGATGCGATCGATTTTCCTCAAGCTCAAACATACCAAGAGCAAAAAAATACATCTGATGCAACAGCTCAGTTTGACCAATTAACAACAAGTTCTTCTGAAACTTCTTTTGATGAATTGCAGCAAGACTATACCCCTGTAAAGCAAGAACCTGCTGTTGAAGTTGAACCTTTAGAGTTTAATTTTTCATTTGAGCAAACCACGACTACCGAAAGTACCAGCCAACAAACACAGAAATCAGAGTTATCGCCATCTCAAGAAACAAATGAGCTAGCTGACCTAGAGTTTTCTTTTGACTTGGCACCTCTGCATGAATCTGAGGAAAAAAACCAGACAATAGCGGCACCAGCAGCTCAAGAGAACACCAATGCTTTGGATTTTAATCTTGAATTAACCCATGAAGATCCAGAAGTAAAACCTAATGAACAGATCTCATCATTATATGAGCTTAAATTGGTAGAACAAGCGCCATTAGACTCGAATTCAATAGCACCTATTGAGTTTTCGCTAGACGAGCCTGCATTAGTTACAGCACCAGAGATTGAAACTCAAAACCTTGTAGACCTAGTAGGCGAAGAAACTACCCCAAATCAAACTAAAGATCCCCTTGTAGAAGCTTTTCCAGAATTAAAACAGTTAGATGAAAATGAACTCGATTTAAAACTGGCTGAGCAATATATCAAGTTAGGCGCTTACCCAGCAGCCCAAGCCTTATTGGCAAGCAATGAGCAAAAATTCAACACAGAACAACAACAACGCGCGAAAAACTTACTTAATCTCATAGCTTCTTAGAACTGTTCGATTTACCATAAGCAGTCAGAGATGACTGCTTTTTTATGCCTGCAAAAAATATGAAAAAAATAGCCTTATTTTATATGGGTGGTACTTTTGGTTGCATTGGTGAACCTCTAGCTCCTATGCCTTATGAGCAATTCTTGCCTCAACTTGAAAAAGTGATTCCCCCACACTTAACAGTTGACTGCTTTGCCGCACCCAATATTGTTGATAGCAGTGCATGTACGGCACCTGACTGGTTACGCCTGATTCAACGCATACAACAACTACAACTTGAAGGTTACCAGCATTTCGTTGTTATTCATGGTACAGACACGCTCAGTTATGCGGCTGCAACCTTAGCTCGCTTTTTAGGCCAAAGCTGTCATATTGTGATTACCGGTAGCCAATATCCGTTACTTAATATTCAAGGTGATAATACCCGTGAATTTACGGATGCAATTGAAAACTTATATCTTGCATTAGAACAAGTGATTGTTCTACCTGTAGGAGCTTATCTCGCATTCCACCATCAAGTATTCCATGCGCAAACTGCATTAAAAACGCATACGACTGAACTCGATGCATTCTCAGGGTTAATTAGTGAAGCTGAGTTTACACCTCAGCAAAATGAATTGATCGTACAAGATGCTCAAATTGAACGAGCTGCTTCCTTCCAGATTTTAAACTGGATGATGCAACCGATTGCAACACAGCACTTAGTACAGCAATTACGTCACTTACTTCCTGCGCCACCACACTTTTTAGTGTTACAAGGTTTTGGTACTGGCAATATTGCAGTAAACCAAGAATTACTCGCAACATTAGATGAGCTTTACGCACGTGGCTGCGTTCCAATTCTTACGACTCAGGTGACATTCGGTGGTATTGATCAACGTTATGCGATTAGTGCCTGGGCTAAAACTGCAAAAATTGTCATTAGTGATGCACATAGTCATGCAGATCTCTATGCAAAAGCACTTCAAATCTATTTAAAATACCCAACCCCAGAACAATGGCTAAGCCATTGGAATGAAAATTTGCATTAAATAGAGGTAAAGCTATGCAACGTTATGCAGTCGGTATTGAATTTAGCGGAGTTCAATACCGAGGTTGGCAAACACAACAGCCAGGCGTTGCCAGCGTTCAGGAAACGATCGAGCGTGTACTTAGTAAAATTGCAGATGAACCCATTGCACTTCACGGTGCGGGGCGTACTGATGCGGGAGTACATGCAACAAATATGGTGGCGCACTTCGACACAAACGCTATTCGTCCAGAAACGGGGTGGTTAAGAGGGGCAAATAGCCAACTACCTAAAGATATTTCCATTCAGTGGATTAAACTGATGGATGAAAATTTTCATGCCCGTTTTAAAGCGACTGCTCGACGTTACCGCTATATCATCTATAACGCACCGCATCGCCCAGCACTATTACATAAGCAAGTTACGCACATTTACCAAAAGCTAGATGTGCAAAAGATGATTAAAGCTGCCAGTAAGTTCGAAGGAACGCATAACTTTGAAACTTTCCGCGCAGCAGCATGCCAGTCAAACCAGCCTATTCGTCATGTAAAACATTGCCGTTTATTTGAACATGGACGCTATTTAGTTTTAGATATTCAAGCAGATGGTTTTTTACATCACATGGTGCGTAATATTGTCGGTTGCTTACTCGAAATTGGTCAAGGTATGTATGAGATTGATCATATCGATGCAATGTTTGCAGCGCAGGATCGTAAGGCAGCTGGGGTAACTGCTCCACCCGATGGCCTTTATTTTATTCAGTGTAATTATCCTGAGCAGTTTGATTTGCCGCAGCCACCACTTGGGCCACATTGGCTAAACTTACCTGAGTAAGCTTAGCCAACTTTACATATACTTATCTAGCGATGCTGTTTACGCTTGCGGTATTCCACAGGTGTTTCATTCGTCCAACGCTTAAATGCACGATAGAACGTACTTGGTTCAGAGAAACCTGTTAAATACACAATACGTTCAACACTCTCATTGGTATTTGCCAGAAGCTTTTTAGCTAAACGACAACGATAGTCAGAAAGTATTTGTTGAAAACTGGTATTCGCCTCGCTTAGCTGAGTACGTAAGCGACGTGGGGTAATATTCAACTGGGCAGCAACCGTCTCTAAGGTTGTTTCTCCGCTTTCAAGCGTTGAACCAATCGCACGGCGAACTTCACCCACCAGATCATAACGAGCCAATTCCTGCAATTTTTCAATTGCGAGCTGCTCATGCAATTGTAATAACTCAGGCTCTGCCTGCCAAAGCTGGAAATCCAAAATAGCTGGGTCAAAATATAAACGTGTCTCTTTCTGACCTAAGCTAACCGGGCAGCCAAATACACGGAAATATTCATCCTCAGAAGCTCCTTCACTAAAATTAAAATCGATGAAGATAGGATGAAATTGCCCTTCAGTAATGAACTTAAAAAATCTAAGCACGCCCGAAATTGCACATTCAGAGAAATGGCGATTAACGAGATTGTCAGCACCAATTTGTTCACCATTGGTTAAATAACAACGCCCTTCTTCAACTACAAGTTTTGCATCAAATGCATCACTAATCAGTCGCTGATAAGCTAAGGCCCGTTTTAGACCTTCACCAAAAGTTTCACTACTAATAAATAGATGTTCAATCACCTGCCCTCGATACAAGGGCAAATGTTCACCTAAATGCAGACCGATATCTGGATCTTTACTGACTTCCTGAGCGGCAGTCCAAAAGGCGTACTGTGCACTTAACGGTGTACGTGCATTGGTATCGACCTGATTTAAAGCAACTCCCGCTTTGGTTAATATTTCTTCTGTTGGCAAACCCGCACGACGAATCGCTTGGTAGCCAAAGCGTAATACAACTGATGCATCTGTTAGCTGACCCACGCAGTGCCCTTCCATGTAGATACTTCATTGATATTTAGGGCTGTTGACCTTTATGCAATTAACAGTCCCTAATAACTATGATTTTAGATTAGCGTTGATTGACCAAACTGACAACAGAATTACACTTCTTTTGTGAAAAAAATTACATCTTTTTTTATTAGTCATACTTTAACCAGATGCTTTAGCAGAAGTGTGTCTATCTTGTTTTTTTTAAAAAAATTGACTATAATTTGCGCCTTTCCAATTTGATCATCAGGTAGGCTATGGCCAATAAAGAGGAACTCATTGAGTTCGAAGGCGTTGTCACCGAAACGCTTCCTAATACGATGTTCCGTGTACGTCTTGAAAACGGTCACGAAGTTATTGCACACATTTCTGGTAAAATGCGTAAACACTATATTCGTATTCTTACTGGTGACAGTGTAAAAGTCGAAATGACTCCATACGACTTAACTAAAGGTCGTATTACGTACCGTGCTCGCTAATTAGTGAATGCAAAAAAGCCACTTCATGATGTGGCTTTTTTATTGCGTCATTTATTCATTTAAGCGACTGGTTTTACATCCCACCGTTTGGCATTCACGCAATCTTTCTTGCAGCCAATGGTTTCTTTCTTGCGTTGTCTGTAAACGACATTGCACGTCTACACTATTTCTATTTGAATCTGTACACTCTGCGTCACGTTGACGTATCCATGCAAGCTGAGACTTCTTGAGAATATTTTTCTGCGTAGTGTTTAACTTTACTCGCAGTGCTTGATAGTTCTTATTCAGATCCGCATCAGCACTCGCATAAATTTTATTTGTACAGTAAATATCATCGTAAGTATTACGGGCACTATCACAGTTATCTGCATACACTACAGTCATGCTAAAGCCGCATAAAAAAGCAAAAACTATTTTTCTCATGCTTTTCTTCCTTAAGTTTTCTATAAAATTATTATTAAAGTGGTTCAAATTTAATTGATAAATCGATAGACAAATTTACCTTCCATTTATCATAATCCTCCTTTTTTACTTTACAAGCCTCCAAATCCAACCTATTGTTCTTTAATAATAAATATAATTTTATATAGTGAGAAAAATGAACATATATACCCGCTGCCAAATTGGCTTATTATCTTTCATCATTATTTTTCTTAACGGTTGTGCTAGCCACCCACGTCAATCCGTAGATTTACAGGAATATTTAAAAGGCTTTTTAGGTAAATCCTCGGCGACCATTCAACAAGATATCAACCTACGTAGTCTTGGTTTTCAAGTCGCCAATACACCGCAAAAAACATCCAATCAGCTCATCTATACAATATTGCGCCCTTTAAGCATTCCAATTCCGATGGTGAGTAATGTTGATATGAGAGGAAGTTCTATTCCTGTCCAATCAGGAAATCTGAGCGGCAATTCTTATGATATTAATTTCAATTGCAAAGTGATTTTTCAGCTTAAAAATGACATTGCCGAGTCAATCTTATATGAGGGTAAAGCCTGCTAAAACATTGGCACAAAAAACGCAGCTCAACGCTGCGTTTTTTTGTAATGAGCTTTTAAGCAAGAGCAGCTACAACAGCCTCACCCATTTCAGCCGTACCTACTTTTGTCATACCTTCAGACATAATATCTGCTGTACGCAAACCTTGATCAAGCACTTGACCTACTGCATCTTCAATTGCTTTTGCAGCAGCTTCTTCACGGAATGTATAACGAAGCATCATTGCAACAGAAAGAATAGTTGCTAATGGGTTCGCCACATTTTGACCCGCAATATCAGGTGCAGAACCATGGCAAGGCTCATACATACCTTTGCCATTTTCATCTAAAGATGCTGATGGCAACATGCCGATTGAACCTGTAAGCATTGCTGCTTCATCAGATAAGATGTCGCCAAATAAGTTACCCGTTACGATCACGTCGAACTGCTTCGGCGCACGTACAAGTTGCATTGCAGCATTATCGACATACATATGTGAAAGCTGAATATTTGAATAATTTGCTTGCTGTAAATCAGTGACTGTTTGCTTCCAAAGCTCTGTAACTTCCAAAACGTTAGCTTTATCTACAGAACAAACCTTTCCACCACGTAAGCCTGCAAGTTCAAAAGCTACTTTTGCAATACGCTTAATTTCGCTTTCAGAGTAAACATCGGTGTTATAACCTTGCTTTTCACCGTTTTCAAGTTCACGAATACCACGTGGTTGACCGAAATAGATACCACCAGTCAATTCACGAACAATTAAAATATCTAAGCCAGCAACAATTTCAGGCTTTAAGCTAGAAGCATCTGCTAATTGCGGATATAAAATCGCTGGGCGCAAGTTAGCAAACAAGTTAAGTTCGCTACGAATTTTTAAAAGACCACGTTCAGGGCGAATAGAACGCTCAATGGTGTCCCATTTTGGTCCGCCTACCGCACCTAATAAAATTGCATCAGCTTTTTTTGCTTGTTCACTTGTTACTGCTGGGTACGGTTCACCATGCGCATCAATTGCCGCGCCGCCTAATAAGCCATGTTCCCAAGTTAACAATAAATTAAATTTTTCATTTACTGTATTTAATACTTTTTCTGCTGCCCCAACAATTTCAGGACCAATACCATCACCAGCTAAAATTAAAATCTGTTTAGACATGAACTTTTTCCATTTTCCAAAGACAAGCAGTGCTACAACTACCGCGGTGTTAGTTTTTTCTGCTCAAGGAATTCACCTAGTCCCGTTGTAACATCAAATGGTCGACAAAAACGGCGGATGACATGCCCATCTTGTTCTAAATCGACACATAATGGATCTGGTACAGAAACATTCAGCAAACTACCCGAACGGTTAGATTTGTCCCGGTACATTTTAAATGTATAGCGATGGTTAGCATTAAACTGGTGAATCACATGAAATGTTTCTGCACGATCCGGAGAGATCGGATAGAAACGAATCACCACTTCATATTGTTTAGCAGGCACAGATAAATATAAGCTGTTAGTTTGACTAAGCACTGAACCTTGTAATCTCACAATCCCTTGATGAATTGCCTGATTACTAATTCTTCGTGTTTGCGCATCCACTACAGTAATATCATTTAGTCGTTCAAATTCACAACTCTTCGCGCCCGAACAATATATTGCTGCATTCTGCCCCAAATTTTCTTGTTCAGCCTGCTTAATGCGGACAGTATCCACTACATTGTAAGTGCTTTGACAAGCACTGAGTGTTATTGCGCACAGGCTCAACAAAAAGCTATGAGTAACGTTCCTCTTCATTGTTCAAGCCCAATCCTCATCTAGTGCATAATTCTAAGGTGTTTTTATGCTTTAGCATGTTAGCAAGAGTTTGAACGCTACGCCATGGCTATGTTTAAAATGTACCGAAAGGTTAATTCAACTCTTGGAATACCCAAGGACGAACTTGTTTAGTTTTATCTTCATAAGCGCGAATTGCGTCCGCATTTTGAAGAGTTAAACCAATATCATCCAATCCATTTAACAAGCAGTGCTTACGAAATGGATCAACTTCAAATTTAAATGCTTCACCTGTTGGAGTACGTACTTCTTGAGTTGCTAAATCAATTGTTAATTGATATCCCTCATTAGAAGCACATTCTTTAAATAACTGCTCAACTGTTTCTTCTGGCAAAATGACAGGTAACATGCCATTTTTAAAACAGTTATTAAAGAAAATATCAGCAAAGCTTGGTGCAATAACCGTACGGAATCCATATTCATTTAATGCCCAAGGTGCATGCTCACGGCTTGAACCACAACCAAAGTTAGTACGAGCAATTAAAACAGTTGCTCCTTGATAACGAGGCTGGTTTAAAACGAAATCCGGATTTTTTGGACGTACTGAATTGTCCTGTCCTGGATAACCTTCATCTAAATAACGAAGTTCATCAAATAAATTATCGCCAAAACCAGTGCGTTTAATCGACTTTAAAAACTGTTTTGGAATAATTAAATCTGTATCAACATTGGCACGATCTAATGGTGCAACGATACCTTGTTCAACTGTATAAGCTTTCATGGTTTGCTCCAGATCGAATTAAAATGAACGAACATCAACGAAGTGACCAGCGATTGCAGCCGCTGCCGCCATTGCTGGGCTCACCAAGTGAGTACGACCACCATTGCCTTGACGGCCTTCAAAGTTACGGTTTGATGTCGATGCACAGTGTTCACCTGGTTGTAACTTATCTGCATTCATTGCTAAACACATTGAACAACCCGGCTCACGCCATTCAAAGCCTGCTTCCAAGAAGATTTTATCTAATCCTTCTTTTTCAGCTTGTTGTTTCACTAAACCAGAACCCGGAACAATCATGGCTTGCTTAATGGTGGATGCCACTTTACGACCCTTAACCACCTCAGCCGCAGCACGGATGTCTTCAATACGAGAGTTCGTACAAGAACCAATAAAGACACGATCAAGCTGAATATCAGCTAATGCTTGACCCGCATTTAAACCCATATATTGATAAGCACGTGTCCAATCATTACGTTGAACGTCATCTTTCGCTTGTTCTAAAGTTGGCACAGCTTCAGTAACTGGAATAACCATTTCTGGTGAAGTTCCCCAAGATACTTGTGGTTCAATTTCTGCGCCATTTAACTCAACTACAGCATCAAACACAGCATCTTCATCTGAATGCAATGTGTTCCAGTAAGCAACTGCTTGTTCCCATTGCTCGCCTTTTGGTGCGTAGCTACGGCCTTTCACGTATTCAATAGTTTTGTCATCAACTGCAACCATACCGACACGAGCACCTGCTTCAATCGCCATGTTACATACCGTCATACGCCCTTCAATCGACATATCACGGAAAACTTGGCCGCCGAATTCGATTGCATAGCCTGTACCACCAGCAGTACCAATTTTACCGATAATCGCCAAGACAACATCTTTTGGTGTTACGCCTTTACCCAATACGCCATCTACACGAACTAACATGTTTTTAGATTTTTTCTGAATCAAGCATTGTGTTGCTAACACATGTTCAACTTCAGATGTCCCAATACCATGCGCCAAGCAACCAAAAGCACCGTGAGTTGCTGTATGTGAATCGCCACATACGACCGTCATGCCCGGTAAAGTTAAGCCCTGTTCAGGCCCAACTACATGCACAATCCCCTGACGAATATCATTAATACTAAACTCAACAATATTAAAGGCTTTACAGTTGTCATCTAAGGTTTGAACTTGAATACGAGATGTATCATCTTCAATACCAGCGATGCCTTGGTCACGTTCCTTTTTAGATGTTGGAACGTTGTGGTCTGGTGTAGCAACGTTTGCACTTAAACGCCATGGTTGACGATCCGCAAGTTGCAAACCTTCAAATGCTTGTGGACTTGTCACTTCATGCAATAAATGACGGTCAATGTATAGTAAACATGAGCCATCATCACGCTGTGAAACAACGTGGTCATCCCACAATTTGTCATATAAAGTTTTGCCTGCCATGTCGTCTTGCTCCATTGGACTGGGTAATTCTGATCTTTATTCGATTATAGCCAGAGTTTCACATAAATCTAATTTATCATTTTTATAAATTAGAAAACTTTTTGGAATAAATTATGATTTCCGCAAGGTACTTCAAATTTAATAAATCGTTTTTGTTAATGATTATCATTTGCATAATCAATTTTTAATCTTATACTCTAATGCCTATACTAAAAATATCTAAAGTGGCTAAAGAGAATGATCATGGCTAATATCCAAAAATTCGTTATAAATAATCAACGTACCTTAAAGAAAACCTTAAGCTATTACATTATGCATATTACTGTCGCAATGCTAGTCGCATACTTTGTAACAGGTAATATCTGGATGGCTTTAACATTAAGTATGCTTGAACCAACCGTACAAGCTTTTGCTTTTTTCTTCCATGAAAAAGTTTGGGCTGCTAAAGATCGCCGCGTATCAGCCTTAGCTGAAAAAGAAACAACGGCTTAGGCTAAGATTAGTGCGGTAATTCACAACTTTCTCACTCGTTTTGCTGCAAGCATGATACGATTTTGGCTCGGCAACTTTAGCCCCTCGATTTTTCTATTCCAAGTTGAGTTGTATTATGAATCTTGCAGCCTTTGAAGCTTTTGTAAAAGTTATGGAAACAGGGTCTATCTCTGTGGCAGCAGATCAGTTATTTATTACTCAACCTGCTGTTACCAAACGAATTCACAGCTTAGAAGAATATTTTGGCGTAAAACTATTTGAATCTGCAGGGCGTGGTGTTCAGGCAACTCATGCTGCACATTCATTACTTCCTAAAGTTAAAAACTGGTTAAATGAGCTGGGTGATATTCACCATACGCTGAGCCATGAACAAACTCAGGTACAAGGCCGCTTAAAAGTCGGTACGAGTCACCATATTGGTTTGCACCATTTACCCGCACCACTTAAGCATTTTGTTCAGCAATTCCCTCAAGTTACCTTAGATGTGCATTTTGTTGATTCAGAGCAAGCCCATGAACAAGTATTGGCTGGTGATTTAGAACTAGCATTTTTAACGCTTCCTCCTTCAGGAGATGAGCGTCTTAACTACATTACAATTTGGAATGATCCTTTAGTTTTTGTTGCTGCCCCTTTTCATCCGCTGGCACAAAAGAAGAATCTTACCTTACAAGATTTAATTGAATATCCAAGCTTATTACCTGCTGCACAAACTTATACTGCTCAAATCACTTTAGCTGAGTTTGAAAAACAAGGACTTAAACCAAAAATCACCATGAGCAATAACCCTCTTGAGTCTATTCGTATGTTGGTGTCAATTGGTTTGGGTTGGTCAGTTTTACCAAAAACTCTGTTGAATCAGGATATGCAGCAGCTTGATTTAAATGTTGAGATGAATCGTCAATTAGGTATGGTTTGGCATCCTGCACGTACTCAATCTAGAGCCATGCAGGAGTTGATTAAAATGATGCAGGATGCATAAAAGACTCTTATTTAAGCATCTACTCTAATTTAATTTATCCAAGCTTTAAGAGGCTTCGAATTTGTTGCACCATTTGGTTTTCATCAAGCATATGATGTGGAATCGTCATCGTTAATAGCTGATCTGATCGAAAATGGCGGTCTACTTCAAGCATAACGTGAGTTTGGTTAGGTTCAGCAACGAAAGAAACTTCAACCTCATTAAATCCGCTAAACATATGTGAAGAGACAAATTCAAGCTCTTGGTAACAACCAATCGTTGATCTAAAATTTCGCGCAGTAAGCTGCCCTTTTTCTACATCTACTGTCGATAAAACAAAGCCACATCGCTGCATAGCCTGTAGAAATATTTGCATGGCTGGAGTTGGCAGAACCTTTAGATAATCACGATCAGTTGCATCTAATCCCCAATCAACATCCATATGGGTTTGAATCCAAACACGTGCACCATTTCTTCGACAAGCAACCTCTGTAATCGGTGTCTCAAATGGTAGTTGAATACTAAAAGGGAAAGAATGCGCTTGATGTGCCGGCAAGAGGAATCGAGAGTTCACTAACCACTCTTGTAAAACTAGAGGCTGGTTAAACTCATGATCACCAGATTCGACTTCTGCCATCGTCACCAATTGCAAATAAAGACCATTAATCTCTTTATCAGATGACCCACCTTTAAAGCTAATTTCCCCATGCAATGTGCTGCCTGCTTGCAAGCTTGGGTTCTGTAAAACAGTTTCTACCGTCACACCTTGAAGACCCAAACCAGACATAATTTTACTAAACATTTTTTCTCTAACCTTTCGAATTATTTCCTGTCATCTGTAGCAGCATACTTATTATTAAAGTGCATCATCTCCAGCGAGCTGAATCTTACCATCTGCAACTTCATTCATAAATTGGTCATAGTCATTTAGATTACGTTCCGCATATTCTTCTGCATACGTTTGTAATACTTCTACTATCGTATTACCTTCGCCAAGGTATCCCATAAGTACATCTGCATTTCCAGATTTAGCATGGGCATGAGCCAATGCTAAACCACAACTTTCGGCATACTCATAGAAATACTCATCATCCATGTCACTAAGATCAACCGAAATTTTCATATCACGTAACTGACGTACATGAAAATGTTGATTTGATATGGAAGAGAACCCAAGAAATATATCACTTGCAGCCTGCATGAGCTGCTGACCATGCACTACACGCTCACCTTCGTGATTTACCTTGTCTACAAATAACGGGCTGAGAATTGATGGATTCGCTTCTTTCATTTGTAAAATTAACGGTTCCCGATCTGCATCCTGAAATAATGCAATCGCTGATCGTGTACCAACACTTCCGACACCCACCACTTTCAAAGCTACATCTGTACGTTGATAACGATCAAAAAGCACTTGGCGATCGTATTTCAAAGAATCACGGTATTGTTGAAAGAATACATCCACATCTTTAGCAAATGGCTCATTTGCACTTGGATGCCATAATAACGGCGCATCATCCACAAAATGACGAAATCCTGTATCTTGATCTTGCTGGGTAAGCTTCGGCAAAACAGAGTACGCCGTTCTTTTCTGTGCTGAATCAAGATGCTTCTCGCGTTTCTTTCTTAGTTTTCGACACTCAGTATTTTCTAATAATGTACTGGCATCAACTTTTTCATACCAAACTTGGAGTGGTGAAAGTTCTGTAATTTCTAATAAGTGCTGACGATAACTATTCAGCATTATTTTAATTGCTTTTAACCCGACTTTCTCTGCAAGATGAATATCACGCGCCGCGATCACAAAACTGGTTGCTAAGCGCTTTACATCCCATTCAAATGGGGCAACTAAAGTTTCATCAAAATCATTAATTCCAAATAACAGGTTACGTTCTGGACTTGCAAAACCACCAAAATTACTTAAATGACAATCACCACAAATCTGTTGAAACAACCCTGAATTTGCCTGCTCCCACGCTTGGTTAAATAGCATCAAAGAAGGCATGCCACGATAAAATGTAAATGGAGAAACACTCATCCGTTTTGCACGAATCGGCTTGAGCTTTTCTAAACGTCCTTGGTTACTCCAATCATAGACCGTTAAGGCAGTTGTACCTTTTGGTCGTTCAGAAAGCTTTGATAGGTGTTCACGTGGAACTTTTTTACGTTGAGCCTTACCTAATTTGAAGCCTTCGCTTTTATTTAGTAGTTTCCCCTGATAGCTATGACGTGTTAAATCAATACTTTCATCATTCCAAAGTTGTTTTGGTAATTTAATTGGTGTTGTTTTTGACATTATTCCCTCATTTTTAAATTAAATTTTTTTATATTCTGAAATCTTTACCAAGATAAAATTTATTTTATTAATCATAGCAATATCTTTTTTTAGCTAAGATTTATAAGAAATATTAAAAAATGATTTTAAATATAGTTAAGAGTTGGAAGACCTCAAAACTTTTCAAATTGTTCTTCCAACTCCACAATTTTAAATCGACCAGTCCTGAATGTCCCAATTGTGTTCTTGAGCCAGTTTTTCAAGGCGATCATCAGGATTTACTGCAATTGCATGCGTTGCATATTCAAGTAAAAAACGGTCATTAATTGAATCGGAATACGCCCAAGACTCAGACACGTTACGGCCTTCCAACCATGCATCTAGACGTGCAAGTTTGCCTTTTTGATAACACGCTAAACCAGCAACTTTACCTGTATATTTTCCGTCAGCCACTTCAGCATTGGTGGCTAAAATTTCAGTAATCCCAAATTCACGAAAAATCGGTGCAGTAATAAAATCACTTGTTGCCGTAATACCCACAATGGTATGGCCTAAATCTTGATGTTTTTTGATTGCGTCAAAACCTTTTGGACGCATTTGCGGACGAATGACTTTTTGCATGAACAATTGGTGGAGCTCAGTTAAGTAGTCATTGTCATGTTGCGTTAAAAATCCAAAAACAAATTCATTATAAGCATACGGGTCAAGTTGGCCTGCTTTGTAATCTTCATAAAATTTATCATTCATCTGACGATGATGAACCGGATCAACCAAACCTTCATTGACTAAAAATTCACCCCAAGAATGGTCTGAATCGGTATTTAACAAGGTATGGTCTAAATCAAACAACGCCAGTTTCATGAAAATTCTCGTTTAAACTGAAATTTAAGAAAAAAAATGTAAATCTATCTCCGCTAGTCGATAGAAATTCGTTAAGATCGTAGCAATTTAAACATTTTACTTTGATCTTTTCGAGCTGGACATAAAAAAGTGTTTGTCCCCGCGATTAAAGTCAACGATATAGACAATATTTAGGTAGCCAAATGATCGATTCAGAAGGTTTCCGACCGAATGTCGGGATCATTTTGGCAAACGATGATGGACAGGTTTTATGGGCAAAGCGCATTGGTCACAATGCTTGGCAATTTCCACAAGGAGGCATCCAGTTTGGAGAAACCCCTGAACAGGCACTTTTTCGAGAACTGAGAGAAGAAATCGGCTTATTGCCCGAACATGTCCAGATTATTGCGCAAACCAAAGGATGGCTGCGTTATCGTTTGCCACATCGGTACATTCGGTCAGACTCTGACCCCGTATGTATCGGACAGAAACAAAAATGGTTTTTACTGAAGTTAACTGCGCCTGCAAAAAATATTCAGTTAAACCTTTCCGACCCGCCCGAATTCGATGAATGGCAGTGGGTTAGCTATTGGTATCCTCTTGGACAAGTGGTGAACTTCAAGCGTGATGTTTATCGTAAAGCCATGGTGGAGTTGTGTACACAGTTGCCGATGCAACAATTACCCTAAAAATCATTTATCTAGCAAATGATTTTTATTAAAAGTGCTGTTATAAATACATTCATAGTCTAAAAAAATACTGGAGTATACATCCATGTCAAACATGCAACTCGACACTCTACGGCGCATTGTCCAAGAGGTTAATGCGTCCGTCAGTTTGCATGAATCATTAGACATCATGGTTAATCAGGTTGCTGAGGCCATGAAAGTGGATGTTTGCTCTATTTATTTACTCGATGAACGTAACCAGCGCTATGTATTGATGGCCTCTAAAGGCTTAAATCCAGAATCTGTAGGCCACGTATCTTTGCAACTCGGTGAAGGCTTGGTTGGTCTGGTCGGGCAACGTGAAGAAATCGTTAACCTTGACAATGCGCCAAAACATGAGCGTTTCTTGTATTTACCTGAAACAGGCGAAGAAATTTATAACTCTTTCCTCGGCGTACCTGTCATGTACCGTCGTAAGGTTATGGGTGTTTTGGTTGTCCAAAACAAACTTCCTCAAGATTTTAGTGAAGCTGCCGAGTCTTTTTTAGTTACGCTGTGTGCCCAGCTTTCTGGCGTTATTGCTCATGCTCATGCAGTGGGTAATATTGACGTATTTCGTAAGCCGAGTAATGGACCTGCCTACAAAACCTTTCAAGGCGCTTCAGGTGCAGGCGGTGTTGCTTTAGGTCGCGCTATTATTTTATATCCGCCTGCCGATTTGGGTTCTGTGCCTGATCGTGAAGCAGAAGATATTAGCGATGAACTTCGAATTTTAGATCAAGCCATTTCATCAGTTCGTTCAGAGATTCGTTCTTTAGATGAAAAAATGCATGATTCTCTCATGGCCGAAGAGCGCGCTTTATTTAGTGTTTTCTTAAGAATGCTAGATGAAAATGCATTACCTGCAGAAATTAAAGAACTGATTCGTGATGGACATTGGGCACAAGGTGCAGTACGTCGTGTCATTGAAAAACACACTGCCCTTTTTGCACAAATGGAAGATGACTATCTTCGTGAACGAGTTTCCGACCTTAAAGATTTAGGGCGACGTATTTTAGCCTCTTTGCAAGAAGAAGACTCTAGCCATCGTGACCTGAGTCCAGACAGTATTTTAATTGGTGAAGAGATTAGTACTGCAGCACTTGTAGAGTTGCCAGTAGACAATATTGCAGCGATTGTGACATCAGAAGGTGCAGCCAACTCACATATGGTGATTGTGGCTCGTGCATTAGGTATTCCGACCGTAGTTGGTGTAACTGAACTGCCAGTGAACACACTTGATGATGCAGAAATGATTGTAGACGCCTATCAGGGCCGTGTTTTTGTTAATCCTCCACGTCGTTTACGCCAACGTTATAAGGAAATTCAAAAAGAAGATGAGCAAATCGCAAAAGATCTCAAACAATACGAGACTAAAGAAGCGATTACTCCAGATGGTGTGTCTGTTCAGCTCTATGTGAATACGGGCCTCATGATTGATGTAGTCCGTGGAGTACAACGCGGTGCTCAAGGTGTTGGTCTATACCGAAGTGAAATTCCATTCATGCTACGGGAACGTTTCCCGGGTGAAGAAGAACAACGCGCAATCTACCGTCAACAGTTGAGCCATTTCGCCAACAAACCTGTGGTGATGCGAACTCTGGATATTGGTGCTGATAAAGACTTGCCGTATTTCAGTATTGAAGAAGAAAACTCGGCATTAGGCTGGCGTGGTATTCGTTTCACGCTCGATCATCCCGAGATTTTTTCTTCGCAAATTCGCGCCATGCTCAAAGCCAGTATTGGTCTAAATAATTTGCATATTTTATTGCCAATGGTCACTACAGTCAGTGAAGTCGAAGAAGTACTTTATTTACTTGAGCGTGACTGGATTGCAGTGCAAGAAGAAGAGCAAGTTAAAATTACCAAACCAAAAATTGGAATTATGGTTGAGGTGCCGAGCGTACTGCTACAAATTGATGAGTTTGCTGAACTCGTCGATTTCTTCTCGGTCGGTTCAAATGACTTAACTCAGTATTTACTTGCAGTTGACCGTAATAATCCACATGTGGCCAACGTTTACTCGCATTTCCACCCATCCATTCTACGTGCGCTAACCCGCTTAGTTAAAGAATGTCATGAATACAAAAAACCTATCAGTATTTGTGGTGAAATGGCAGGTGATCCGTTATCGGCAATTTTGCTCATGGCAATGGGCTTTAATACCCTTTCAATGAGTTCGAGTAACATTTTGCGAGTAAGAAAAGCAATTTGTCATGTCCCTATGACAGATGCACAAAAATTGCTGGAAGATGTCATGAAAATGAATAATCCACTCATCGTGAAAAGTTGGCTTGAGTACTATTTTAAAACTCACGGTTTAGCGGATATGGTTAAATCGAATCGAATCGTAAATGTTTAATATATAAACAATAAAGGAGAGCAATGCTCTCCTTTATTCATTTGAGATCACGTCTACTACAACTAAATATAAAAAATTTCATCTCACTATTGCCGCCATCTTAATCTTTTAAATAAACATATAATCGGTTTTTTAAATTAATATTGACAGTTTAATCCATTTGAAAAATAAGACTTCTACTCCTAGTATATTTACAGAGCGTTATTAAAAGATCTTACGTTGTTCCAACAATTGAAGAGGTAATTCTATGCATCGTTATTTACAAGTTTCATCTTATTTTTCCTCTTGTTTTTTAACCTTCATGCAGTAAATTGGAGGAATAACAAGTAAAGGAATCTGATGCATTATTAAATAAAAAATAATGGCCGACATCTCAGTGAAAAGACTTTTTAAACGGTTTCCCTCACCATTTGTTCTCCCATTTCTTTATTTAGTAAACATGAGTTTTTAAACCAGAAGTCCAGGAAAATGAGCCCTAACATTTTTACGAAGAGCTCAATAATTATTACCCAGAGAGAATATAACCATGTCAGACGAATCAAAATGCCCTTTTTCAGGCCATAAATCAAAACCAGAGGTAACGGTCGGTGGTGGCACGCCTAGTTTACATTGGTGGCCAAAACAACTACGCGTCGACCTACTCAACCAACATTCAGAACGCTCTAACCCACTTGGTAAAGAATTTAATTACCGTCAAGAATTTAAAAAACTCGACTACTACACCCTCAAAGCTGATATCAAAAATGTATTAACCGATTCTCAAGATTGGTGGCCAGCCGACTGGGGAAATTATACAGGCTTATTTATTCGTTTAGCGTGGCATGCTGCCGGTACATATCGCATGGGCGATGGTCGTGGTGGTGCTGGTCGTGGTCAACAACGTTTTGCGCCATTAAATAGTTGGCCTGACAATGCAAGCTTAGATAAAGCGCGCCGCTTATTATGGCCAGTTAAA
Organism: Acinetobacter sp. V104_13; assembly: GCF_031798995.1. Taxonomy (NCBI): domain Bacteria; kingdom Pseudomonadati; phylum Pseudomonadota; class Gammaproteobacteria; order Moraxellales; family Moraxellaceae; genus Acinetobacter; species Acinetobacter sp. V104_13. Next base: position 221,306 of record NZ_JAVQNP010000026.1, read on the forward strand.
CAAAAATACGGTCAAAAAATATCGTGGGCAGATTTATTTATTCTTGCTGGAAACATCGCACTTGAATCTTCGGGTTTCCGCACCTTCGGTTTTGGTGCAGGTCGTGAAGATGTTTGGGAACCAGACAACGATGTAAACTGGGGCGATGAAAAAGAATGGTTAGCTCATCGCAACTCTGAAGCATTGGAAGGCAGCAATCTAGCTGCAACCGAAATGGGTCTAATTTATGTAAACCCTGAAGGCCCACAAGCCAGCGGTGACCCTAAATCAGCTGCACCATTTATTCGCGCGACTTTCGGCAATATGGCAATGGATGATGAAGAAATTGTTGCCTTAATCGCAGGTGGCCATACTTTAGGTAAAACTCACGGCGCTGCCTCTGCTGACCATGTTCAGGCTGATCCTGAGGGAGCTTCAATTGAACAAATGGGCTTTGGCTGGTCAAACAGTTTTGGCACTGGTGTGGGTAAAGATGCAATCACCTCAGGTTTAGAAGTAATTTGGTCACAAACGCCAACTCAATGGAGCAACTACTTCTTTGAAAACCTATTCAAATACGAGTGGGTACAAGAGCGTTCACCTGCTGGTGCAATTCAATGGGTAGCAGCAGATGCTGAGGCTATCATTCCAGATCCATTCGACCCATCAGTTAAACGTAAGCCAACAATGCTTACTACAGATTTGACCTTACGTTTTGATCCTGAGTTTGAAAAGATCTCTCGTCGTTTCCTTAACGATCCACAAGCATTTGCCAATGCTTTTGCTCGCGCTTGGTTCAAATTAACTCACCGTGATATGGGGCCAAAAGCACGTTATTTAGGTCCTGAGGTTCCGGCTGAAGATTTAATCTGGCAAGACCCATTACCTGCTGCCAGCGCTATACCGTCTGCTGCTAGCATAGATGATGCAAAAGCAAAAATTGTTGCATTAGGACTATCTGCTGGTGAGCTAGTTTCCCTTGGTTGGGCTTCGGCATCAACTTTCCGTGGTGGAGACAAGCGTGGCGGTGCAAACGGAGCACGTATTGCTTTATCACCACAACGTGAATGGGACGTAAATAAAAAAGCAGTTGAGACTTTAACTAAAATTGAAGAACTCAAAGCATCTACTCAATTATCATTAGCTGATTTAATCGTGCTTGCAGGTAACGTTGGTGTAGAGCAAGCTGCTCAAGCGGCAGGTTTCAATATTAGCGTTCCATTTGCTCCTGGTCGTGTTGATGCATTACAAAGTCAAACTGATGTCGAATCTTTCCAATTACTCCTCGGCCTTGCCGATGGTTTTAGAAACTGGAAAAAAGAGGGTGTCAGCGCAACAACTGAGGCATTATTAATTGATAAAGCACAACAACTGAATTTGACTGCACCAGAGTTAACTGCATTGATTGGTGGCTTACGTGTACTAGGCACCAACTGGGATGGCTCACAACACGGTGTATTTACTCAGCAAGTTGGTGTACTAAGCACAGACTTCTTTACGAACTTACTCGACATGTCAACTGTATGGGCACCTGTTGACTCAACAAGCGAAGTATTTGAAGGCAAAGATCGTAAAACAGGCGCAGTAAAATTTACCGCAACACGTAATGATTTAGTCTTCGGTTCAAACTCAATCTTACGTGCATTAGCCGAAGTTTATGCTCAGGCAGACGGTAAAGAAAAATTTGTTCAAGACTTTGTTGCTGCATGGACTAAAGTCATGAATCTTGACCGTTTTGACTTAGCTTAATTTAACTCAAAATGGTAAAAAGCCAGTTCAATTTGAACTGGCTTTTTTAATATCAAGCATCGTCTTTTAAACAGTCAGTTTATGCCCTTCCCGAATGCAATAAAAAGGATTTGCAAGCTTTGACGAAGCTTTAATTGCCTGTGCTAGAGCATGCTCTGGATCTTCTCGGTCTTCATCAGTCAACTGGAAAGTTCGATAATGAATCGCAATAGAACGATGAGCCTGTAAATCAAAGTGCGCATGTAGCGCATCTTGCGGGTTCATATGAACATAGCTCATCAGTTCACGTGGCTCATACGCACCTATTGGAAGTAAGGCAACTCGCGGTGCGCCATAACGGGCATGTATTTGCTTAAAATGACCCGCATAACCGGTATCACCCGCAAAGAAACAATGACCTGTTTTAGCCACAACCGAAAAGCCGCCCCAAAGTGCCTTATTCTGGTCGCGTAAACCACGACCTGAACCATGCTGTGCAGGTGTATAGATTATTCTTAATTCGTGATAAGGAATTTCTTGCCACCAATCCATCTCAATGACATGAAACTCTTTAGGTAGATAAAAACCATTCCCGAGTCCAGTGTAAATTGGCATTGCGAATTTTTTATGTAGCCATTCAAGTGTCGCCAAGTCCATATGGTCATAATGATTATGGCTGAGCAAAACTCCATGAATCGTCGGTAATTGTTCTAGTGCAAAACCTGCCGGGCATACACGGCGTGGGCCACGCCCTTGTGAAGGACTTGCATAATCACACCACACTGGGTCGGTAATAAAGTTATAAGGACCAATCTGAACCAATACTGTTGCATGCCCAACAAACCAGACTTGCCAATCATCCAGATCTGCCTGAGGTCGATTTTGCGGCAAAGCTACAGCCGTATTTACACGGGTTTCATATTCATTTTGAATATCCACTTTCCATGTAAAAGACTCACGCGTAACCAACCAACGCAATAACTCTTTTGAGCCACGAGCAGGTGATTTAGGTTGTTGATTATAAAAACGTGTATCCGTTTCATGCCCAGACTCGGGATGACAAAAAGGAGGTTTTATCCATGTATGCGTCCAACAGGACTGAGTCGGCAATTGATATGTTAATGTCGGCTTGTCTTTCATGGGCTTTTCTATGTTTTAGCATCAGCAGAATGGATGTGATCAGGTTTCTATCTTAACGATTAAAACAAATTAAGCTATGGCACTTACACTTATTTATCATATAAATATCCATTTTATCGTGGTCATAGCCAACCTAAGTTAAATTAGAGTGCCATAAAAAACACTTAGATGTGTTGAGTTTATGCGTCAGTAATTACCATTCTTACTAAGACTTCTTGTATAACATAACAATTAGAAGATGACGAAAAGCCGCCATAGAACCTGTCTATTTCATCTTTGTCGCCCGTAATTTTTAACTTAAGATTCTTCTCTGCAATGAAAACAATATATTTAGTAACAATTAGATTTGGGTAGATCTTAGTGACCTCTAGGTTATAAATTTATTTTATTATTCTAGTTTTTGCATAATATGAGAATTTCTTAAATGAATATTTAAATCCTTTAAAAAATTCTTTGATTAATTATAAATAATGTATTTATTATTTAATTATTAATATATTTTATGAATTATTTGAGCTTATATTCCCATATTAAATCTTTAATGAAAATTAAAATTCCATTTATTTTATAAATACCTAAATCACCTTCACGCTATATCTATTTATGCTTTATACTTCACTTAAATCATAGTAAGACATTTTTTGGATTAGTCTTATGGAACTACGCCATCTCCGATATTTCATTACCGTTGCTGAAGAATTAAATTTTAGTAAAGCCGCTCTTAAACTTTTTACCGCACAGCCCTCTCTTAGCCAACAAATTAAAGATTTAGAAGAAGACGTTGGTGTACGACTTTTAAACCGCACAAAACGCAAAGTTGAGTTAACAGAAGAAGGCGAAGTATTTTTAGAACATGCTCGACTCACCCTCGCTCAGGCTGAAAAAGCGGTCGCTATGGCACGACAAGTTTCTAAGGCTAAACAGCAATTGTTACGTATCGGTTTCGTTCCCATCGCAGAAATGAAAATTTTCCCTTATGTACTTCCTAATCTGCGACTACAACACCCAGACCTCACCATTGAATTATCTAATTTAAACAATACTGAACAGCTTAAAGCCTTAAAAAAAGGAGAGCTGGACATTACGTTTACTCGTGAAAATACAGATAGTGATGAAATACAAAGCCAATTTGTTTTAACTGAACCCCTGATTTTCTTACTTCCTAAAAATCATCCACTTGCTCAATATGATCGAATCCCAGTCCATGCCTTACAAGGTATTGACTTTATTATCCCGGCAGCCGAACAATCACAAACCTTACATAACACCATTTTAGATTTCGCTAAAACTCATAACATCGAACTGAATATTGTTCAAAAAGCAGATAGCATATTGTTCAACATTAACTCTCTTGGTTCTGGATTAGGCTGTACAATTTTACCTGCCTATGTTGCGCCTTTAGGCATCAAAAACACGATAGTTCGTCCACTTGATGTCGACTTACCAACACTTGATTTATTCGTAAACTATCGTAAAAACTCACAGTCTTTAGGCGTTCAAAAATTCATTGACCAGCTCACTAAAGTATTTCATTTAGATAAAAACTTAAACCACGCTTAATTATTACGAATAATTTTATTATTAAGCGCATGATTAATAAGATCATCTTTATAAAAAAGTATAAATAAATATTCCTTTTATTTATTTTATACTTTTTATAAACAGTTTAATCCACGGTAATGTCCTATTTTACCTAATAGGTAAAATTAAATATCTCATGAATATAAATGAAAAGAATTGAAATAAAATCTATATAAAACCATATATTATTTTCACCATTTAATAAAAAATAATATATTTCGTGTAATAAAGGAGACTAGGAAAATGGTTGGCGTATTTCAACATCTAGGACGTAGTGTACAAAACCGCCCACATTTCTTTATTGCTTTATTCATAGGTATTGTCACAGCCGGTATTTTGACATGGTTAACATCATGGAAGTGGTCAACTATTTTATTAGTCAGCTGGAATGCTTCCGTTAGCATATATTTACTCCATGTTTGGCAACTCATGAAAAGTGCCGACCATTCACAAATGCAACAGCAAGCTAAAAAACAAGATGAAAGCAAATGGGTCATTATGCTGATTGTTTTATTGGCATTAATCATGTGTCTGGTTGCTATTCTAATTCAACTGTCACAGCTCCCTTCCGACAGTTCTGCAAAGTTAGGCCATGTGGCTTTAGCTTTACTCACCATTGTGTCTGCATGGCTTTTTATGCATACCGTTTTTGCTCTACATTATGCTCATGATTTTTATATAGCTTTATCTAGAAATGAAGAAAATGGAGGGTTAGATTTCCCTGGCACAAAGCAGCCAACTTATCCTGATTTTCTATATTTTAGTTATATTATTGGTACTTCTGCTCAAACTGCGGATGTGTCAATTACCACCAAGCACATGCGTCTTTTAAACTTATTTCACGCTGTGTTGTCTTTTGGATTTAATACCACCATTTTAGCGATCTGCATTAACGTTGCTGCTGGTTTTCTTACCAATTAAAACCTTTATTTGAAAACAAAAAAGCCACCCCTTTGGGTGACTTTTAAGAATATTAGGTTTACAGCAGTTGCCCCATAGTACTTTGTTTTAAGCCTTCACGCTGTTTGATCGTTTCAACATAACGGGTAATAGCAGGATGTGACTCAATCGCATTCATTTTTAACTGCCATAAAAGCATTGCTCCAACACTTACATCTGCTGCGGTAAATTGCTCACCACATACATACGGATTCGCTTCACTCAATCCCTGAACTAAAGCTTGATAAGCATCGTTGTAATCGCCATAGCCAACAAACATTTTTTGCTCAGGTGATACTTCTATTCCTAAAGCTTTATCAACACCCGCAGCTTCCCAAGGGCCCGCCATCACAAATAACCAACGATAGTACAAACCACGTTTCGGATCATTCAAGGCTGGTGCCAAACCTTTATCACTAAACTTGTCGGCTAGATATGCACAGATTGCACCCAACTCATAAATCACGACATCGCCATCTACCAATACCGGTACTTTTCCAAAAGGATTAAGTTTTAGATATTCAGGCGATTTCATCTCGGTCTTATATGCGACTTCAATTCGTTCACATTCAACACCTAACTCGACCAAAAGCCAGTCAATAACTACACCACGTGACTCTTTGTTAGTATAAAGTTTAAGGCTCATTCTTATTGCTCCTTGTTTATCGTAGTTCCTAGTTTACAAATAACTTTTGTCAGTTTTTGTCAGTAGTCCTTTGCATTTCTTGTTTCCACCATCTTTGAAACAGATGTTTTTTAAATTCAGGATATATTTCCTCACTCATTTGCAAGTCATGGATACGATCTATCCGAAAATGGCGAAATGCCTGCCGTAATTCACACCAAGCAGCAAGTACAACTTTGTCATGTAAATACCCTAAAGCAAAAGGCCAAAGTGAACGTTCACTTAACCGTTTTTGTTCATCGCAATAATCGACTTTTATTTTTACTTGTTTACGAATCGCTAAACGTACTTGTTCTACTAAAGCTTCATCAACCGGATGCCAGTAATGTGTAACGCCTAGCGTCATGTCATCGATCAAATATTTCCGGTGCTCAGGTAGAACTGCATAAAGTTTAGAATAGATTGAAACGGCTGCCGATTTCATTGCCTGATCTGGAACGTCTTTCAACCACTCTAAAGCTAAAAATAGAGCTTCGGCTTCATTCTCATTAAAAGTAACCGGTGGTAATAAGATGTCTTCTTTAAGCTGAAAACCCAAGCCTGCTGAGGCATCAATTCTTACACCTTGCTCACGTAAGCTATCAATATCTCGATAGACACTTCGAACACTAATGTTTAGGCTTTCAGCCAAGACTTGTGCTGTGATTGGGTAACGGGCTTCACGGAGCTGTTGTAAAAGATTTAATAGACGAATTGAACGGCTCATTTTTCTCTTCTTATTGTTTTGTTATTCAGCTTAAAAAAAGAGGGAACGTATTCCCTCTTTAATACTATTTCAATTTAAGCGACATCTACAGTAGATAACTGAGCATACCCTCTCAAAAAGCTGTGAAGCTCTTGTACATCTTTAGCAATCGTTAAAGGTTGGAACTTTTGCAGAACGTCAACCGAATGTACGCCATAGCCAACACCAATACGCGGCATCCCTAAACGCTGTGCCATCTCAAGATCATAGCTGCTGTCACCAATCATGACTGCTTGCTCAACACTCACTCCAGTGGCTGTTAAGATTTCTTGCAGCATGAGCGGATCTGGTTTTGAACGTGTTTCGTTGGCTGCCCGAGTCACATCAAAAAGATGAGTACTTTGTGTTTTTGCGATTACACGGTCTAACCCACGGCGATTTTTACCCGTCGCAACTGCAAGTTTTAAACCTTGGGCTTTTAAATCATGGAGTAGTTCAGAAATACCCTCAAACCATGCATCACTAGTCGAGTTCGCGATATAGTGATCACCATATGCCTTTAAGATCGAGTCATGCAATTCTGGCGCTTCTGGAAATAAGGTCTGCATCACCTCAGGCAAGCCTAAACCGATAATACTTTTTGCGGCTTCATCGCTTAGAGGCAGTTCATGTTGCTCTGCTGCATGTTGTAAGCTGGCAACAATCTGGCCAACAGAGTTATATAAAGTTCCATCCCAGTCAAAAATAACTAATTCGGTTTTCAGACTCATTTTGCTACTCTCAAAGCCTTTAATAACTGGGTCATGTCTTCTGGTAACGGCGCTTCAATCGGTGGATAACCCGGAATATCTAAACGCATCGCGTGTAAACATAAACGTCGTGCCTGCGGACCTGCGTACTCAGTGGTGTGTCCATATTTATCATCACCCACTAACGGATGTCCAATACTTAAACCATGTACACGAATTTGATGGGTACGACCTGATAACGGCGATGCATGAACCAAAGTGGCATTTTTAAAACGCTCTGCAACAACCCATTCGGTTTTACTCGGTTTACCTTCTTTAGACACCCGTACACGACGCTCGCCATTGGCTAACTCATAACGAAATAAAGGTGCATCAATGAGTTGTTTATCGAGACTCACCTGACCTTTTACAATCGCCGCATAAGTCTTACGAATTTTGTGCTCACGCAACATATCTTGTAGCAGCTTTAAAGTACTACGTTTCTTGCTAATCATGACCAGACCAGAAGTGTCACGGTCAATGCGGTGGATTAGTTCTAAATATTTTTTACCTGTCGCTGCGCGCAAAGCCTCAATCAAACCATACGCCACACCACTACCACCATGTACAGCAATACCTGATGGTTTATTTATGACTAACAGGCCTTCATCTTCATAGACCACACGGCTGAGTAGGCTTTGTGCTACACTATCACTCACAGGAGCAGCGGTTTCATCCTTTTGTTCATAGCGAATAGGTGCAACACGAATCTGATCTCCAATCTCTAATTTGGTCTCAGCTTTAATACGTTTTTTGTTTACTCGAACCTGACCTTCACGAATCAAACGATAAATACGACTCTTAGGTACACCCTTTAAACGCGAAAACAGGAAATTATCAATTCGCTGTCCTGCTTGATGTTCATCCACCTCAAACCAAGTGACACTTTGCCATTGCTGTGTAGAATTCATACTAATATTTAAACCTGAAATTTTGCTAAATTTGATTAATAAATGACCGATTAGCTTAGTTTTTTCACAAGAAATCTAAGCTTAGCCCATAGGCAGATGCTGCAAGGTTTGATATAGTCAGCGCACGGATACCGCCGTAAGTGAACATCTAATAGGGAATTTCCCTGATTGAAACCTCAATCAAAATGATGCTTTCATCACCAGCTCGGATTGGTCCTAAAGAATTATGCCGACGCCGAAGGCTTATTATATCGGCAAAATGACAAACTGTTGCGTTTAATTCAGTTTGTTCAAAAAAATATGTTACCAACTCTAGTTGGTTATGGAACGTAAACTGATACACATCAGACAAATCGCTCCTTAATGTTGCCTTCAGGCTAAAGCGTTGATGCATTGGAACTGCCGAAAGCACCGATACGATGAGCATTCCGTATCAAACTTCCAAAAAGAAGTCACTTCGCGCCCAATGACAGTGAAAGTCATTAACCAATGCACCGCTCACCCGCCAGTGAAGCACTAAGGAAGTCCGATTTAAAGGTTGAAGCAGTATTGCCTACATCACAGACGAGAATCGAAGCTAAGGCTAAATGTAGCCGGTAACAGATGACTCAGACCACAAATATTTTGAGATCTGGGAAATGATCCGTCATGTTCGATGTTCGTTCAGAACCTTTAAGTTTGTGCGATATGTTTGTGTGGGTCACTATTAGGTGTCACACCCATGAAACGTATGTTGATTAATGCAACTCACGCAGAAGAAGTCCGCGTTGCACTTATCACTGGTAATCGTCTTTACGATTTTGATTTAGAGAATCGTACCCGAGAACAGAAAAAATCCAATATCTATAAAGGCCATGTAACCCGCGTAGAACCATCTTTAGAAGCTGTTTTTGTTGAATACGGCGCAGGCCGTCAAGGCTTCTTGTCTATGCGCGAAATTGCTAACAGTTATTTCCAAGCAGACCCACGACAAACTTCAAACATTCGTGAACTTATCACTGAAGGTACTGAATTACTTGTTCAAGTCGAAAAAGAAGAACGTGGAAATAAAGGTGCGGCCCTTTCTACCTTTATTTCACTTGCAGGACGTTATTTGGTTCTTATGCCAAACAACCCGAAAGGCGGCGGTATTAGTCGTCAAATTTCAGGTTCTGTACGTGAAGAATTAAAAGAAATTCTAGCTTCTTTAAATTTACCACGTGGTATGAGCGTTATTGTACGTACCGCTGGTATTGGCCGTACCCAAGAAGAATTACAGTTAGACTTACAGCATTTGCTTGATCTTTGGACTCAAATCCAAGGTACAGCGAGCTCTGGTCCTTCTCCAATGCTAGTTCATCAAGAAGCTGGTGTTGTTACTCGTGCTATCCGCGATTATTTACGTGATGATGTTGCAGAAATCTTAATTGATAGCGAACAGGCTTATAACGAAGCTTATAACTTTGTTAAAGCAGTGATGCCTCGTCAATTAGACAAACTTAAAACTTATACTTTAAATGAGCCATTATTTGCTCATTTTGGTATTGAAAGCCAAATTCAAACTGCTTATGAACGTGAAGTAAAACTTCCTTCTGGCGGTTCAATTGTGATTGACCAGACTGAAGCTTTAGTTTCAATCGATATTAACTCTGCGAAATCGACTCGTGGACATGACGTTGAAGAAACTGCGCTGAATACTAACTTAGAAGCAGCAGAAGAAATTGCTCGCCAACTTCGTCTTCGTGACATTGGTGGTTTAGTTGTAATCGACTTCATCGATATGACTAAAGAGCGCAACCAACGTATGGTTGAAGCAAAACTTCGTGAAGCAACACAAAGCGATCGCGCACGTATTCAGTTTGGACAACTTTCTCGTTTTGGCTTAATGGAAATGAGCCGTCAACGCTTACGTCCATCTCTTGAAGAAGCAACAGGTTATGTGTGCCCACGCTGTCATGGTACAGGCATGGTTCGTGACTTACGCTCACTTTCGCTTTCTATTATGCGTAAAGTAGAAGAGATCGCGCTTCGTGAACGTCATGGTGAAGTACAAGTAGAAGTACCTGTTGAAATTGCAGCATTCTTACTCAATGAAAAACGTCATAGTCTTGTTTATTTAGAACAAACTTCTAGTGTTCGTGTGACTGTTTTGCCTCACCCACACTTAGAAACACCTCACTACGAAATTCAGTACAATCCAGATGGGTTTGCACCATCTAGCTACGAACGTACTGAAGCAACTCGTTCAAGTGAAAAAGAGTTAGGTTATGAATCTTCTGAATGGCATTTAGAAGAAGCCGATCATGGCCATACTCATGCAGCCCCTGCTGCCAATAACGCAGCCAACCAAAAGAAAGCAAATCAAGCGGCTCAACCTGCTGCTCAGGCAAGCGCTCAAAAAGCAGCAAGCCCATGTGCATGGTTAGAAAACCTTTTTGTTCAAAAACAAGCTCAAACAGTTGATCAATCTCGCTCAGCACAAAATGCTGCTGCCGCAATTGAACAAATGGTGAATACTGGCGCTGTTAGCCGTGGGCAGTTTGGACAAGTTGTAGCACCAGCAGTTGCTGAAGTTACTTCGGCTCCATCTAACAATGCTTATATTTCTCAATCTCCTGTTAAGCAGGAAGCACGTGAGAATCTTGAAAAAGACGATAAAGTACAACAGCAGCGTCCAAACAACAAAAAACGTAAGCACAAAGAGCAACGTGAACAACATCAACATCACCACAATCAAGAACCACAGCAACAACAGGTTCATGAAGAAGTTGTACAGTTATCACGCCAAGAGCAACGTGAATTAAAACGTCAACAAAAGCGTCAACAACAAGATCAGCCGCATGCGCAACATCAAAATGATGGGCAACAAGCTGAACATGCTGTACCGCGTCGTGACCGTAATAATCAACAACGTCCAAACCGCCCGAATCGCCACCGCGATCCAAGCGTATTAAATGAAAATCAAAATACGCCAGCACCAGCAGTTGTTGATGAAAAACAAATTAAGGTTGATTTGATTGATGCTCCACAGCATGAAGTCATGAATACAGCCTTAGTCATCAATGTTGATCAAGCACAAAGCGAAATTATTGCTTTAACGCCTGAGCAACCTGTTGAACGCACTGAAAAAGCACCTGTTGTTGAAGCTACTCAAGAATCAGCTCCAGCACCTGTTGCTGCTGTGGAAGAGACAGTAACTGCTGAAGCAGAAGCTCCTCAACCAAAGGCTGAGAAAACTCAACCGCAAATTCAACGTGCGAGTAATGATCCTCGTATGCGTCGCCGTGAACAACGCAACGCAAAACGAGCTAAAGCTGTTACACCATCAATTGCCCCATCGCAAATTCCAACGTTGGCGCAATATACAATTGGCAGCTTGATCCGTCATGTTTACGGTGAAGACTGCACAGTACTGATTGAACAGTTTGGTTTAGTTCCAACATTCAATCGTGCATTGCAGAAATTTGCAGAGCAATATGCAAGTACTCTAGTGACTGAAGTCGCAGCTGAAGCTGAAGACAAAAAGCCTGTTACTCGTGATGCCGAGCTTCCAAGCAATAAGCCTTCACAAGAAGCAGAACCTGCGCCAGTACTTCCATTGACGCCACCAAAAGAAGCGACACCACGTGTTGCTAATGATCCGCGTGAACGCCGTCGTTTAGCGAAACTTGCAGCTGAACAAGCTTTTGAGCAAGTTAAACAACAACATTCTGCACCAGAAGAAGCTGCCCCTGTAGCTGAGACTGTAGAAGAAGCCGTTGTTACTCCTACTACTGAAACACAAGCACCTGTTGAATCAAAACAACAACCGCTTGAGCTTGATCAGGAAACTGAAGTAGCAGCTAATGTAGAAGAGACACCAGAGACAACTGTAGTAGAAGCTCCGGTTGCAAAACAGCCAAAAGCAGCTGCAAAAGCCAAAGCAGCTACAGAACAAGCTGTAGAGCCAACTGAAGCTTCTGCCGAGAGTGAATCAGAAGATTCTAAAGCTGACAAGGACAAACCAAGTCGTCCTCGTCGCCCTCGCGGCCGTCCACCAAAGAAAGCAAATCCTGTAGCGGAGTAAATCATTTGCTCAATTGCAGCTAATTTAAACAAACCTAGTCATTTCGATGACTAGGTTTTTTTTGTTATTTTTAACCAATTAGGTTGATTGCACTAGAAGAAAAGTTTTAAAAGCATGGTGAACCATGAAAAATACTGTACTTTTGCCAACGCAACCTTTTTTGGATTGATCGAAAAATAAATAGGATTGATATGAGCCAGACAACACAGACCGATATCATTACGCTTGGGGATGTTGCCACTAGACTTCCTAGCTTCATTCCCAAAGTACCCCATATCCTGAATGGTCTTAAACAGGCTTATTTAAGAACAGCAAATACACCAACTGGATTAGGTGTAGCTTTTGAGAAAGCTGTTAAGCGAAATCCGAAAGGTATTGCTTTATTATTTGAAGATCAAAGTTACTCATACGAAGCTTTAAATGAATGGGCTAACCAGATTTCTCACTATTATTTATCTCTCGGCGCACGTAAAGGTGATGTGATTGCCGTAATGGTTGAGAACCGTTCTGAGCTTATTGCCACTATTGTGGGCTTAGCTAAAATTGGGGTAACTATTGCGCTTGTAAATACATCTCAAGTCGGTAAAGTTCTCGCTCATAGTATCAATCTTGTAAAACCAATTGCAGTCATTGCGGGTGAAGAAGTTCGTGCTGCAATTGATGAAATTCGTCAAGACTTAAACGTTCCTAAAGACCGTTTTCACTGGTTTGCAGATCAGACTACTCGTCAAAATGCAGGAACAGCACCTCAAGGTTATGCCAATCTTGCAATAGAAATTGATCAATTCCCGAAATTCAATCCATCAACCACACATTCCGTTCATGGAAATGATGGCCTGTTTTATATTTATACTTCGGGTACAACGGGCTTACCAAAAGCAGTTATTTTTAAACATAGCCGCTGGACACTCGCATATGGCACTTATGGCCACATTTTAAACCTTGGTCCAGATGATGTGATGTATGTCACTTTACCGCTGTATCATGCAACAGGCGTGGTTGTTTGCTGGTGTGGTGTGATTGCAGGAAGCTCTACCCTTGCCATTCGACGTAAATATTCGACCAGTGCATTCTGGAAAGATGTTCAGAATTTTAATGCGTCTGCAATCGGTTATGTAGGTGAACTTTGCCGTTACTTGATGGATGCTCCAACTACAGAGTTTGACCGCGCTCACCGTGTAACCAAAATGATTGGTAACGGCATGCGTCCAAACATCTGGGATAAATTCAAACAGCGTTTTGGTGTTGAAGAAGTTCTTGAGCTTTATGCCTCAAGTGAAGGTAACGTTGGCTTTAGTAATATTTTCAACTTTGACAACACAGTAGGCTTCTCCCCTACGCCATACGCAATTATTGAGTTTGATAAAGAGAAAAACGAACCAATACGCGATAAAAATGGCTGGTGTAAAAAAGTTAAAGCAGGTGAAGTCGGTTTATTGGTAGGCAAAATTACCAGTCGCTCTCCATTTGATGGTTATACCGACCCAGAAAAGAATAAATCTGTGATTATGCAAGATGTCTTTAAAAAAGGTGACTCATATTTCAACACAGGTGATCTTGTTCGTAATATTGGTTTCCGTCACGCTCAGTTTGTTGACCGCTTAGGTGATACCTTCCGCTGGAAAGGCGAAAATGTATCTACCACCGAAGTTGAAAACATGGTGTGTGAATATGACAAGATCGCTGAAGCTGTGGTTTATGGTGTAGAAATTCCAAATACCAATGGTCGTGCAGGTATGGCAGCAATCACACTTGCTGATGGTGCCGAGTTAAATGACGCTGATTTAACAGAAATGGTGACTGTATTTAAAAAATGCTTACCTGCTTATGCGGTACCAGTGTTTTTACGTATACAAGCTAAAGTTGAAACCACAGGTACTTTTAAGTACCAAAAGAATAAATTGAAGGAAGATGCGTTTAATCCAAGCAAAACTTCTGAACGTTTACTCGCTTTATTGCCTGGTGAAAGCAGTTACTGTGACATCACAACTGAAATTTTTGACAACATTCAGGCATATAAATACCGTTTTTAGTTCATTTTTTAGCTAAACAAGAGGAAATCGTGCTTTTTATAGGCAATCATGCAAATGTTTTTAAATTTCCTCTTGTGTTAGTTGAATAACTTGCTAAAATACGCGACATCAAAACGATACGGGTCGTTAGCTCAGTTGGTAGAGCAGCGGACTTTTAATCCGTTGGTCCCGCGTTCGAGTCGCGGACGACCCACCACTTATCTGTTTTGAACCTATTTGGGTCGTTAGCTCAGTTGGTAGAGCAGCGGACTTTTAATCCGTTGGTCCCGCGTTCGAGTCGCGGACGACCCACCAAATTCTAAAAAGCCTCTCACTGCGAGAGGCTTTTTTTATTGTTAATGTATTTTAGTTTTATGACTAAAAGATGACGATGCACTTCTTATATAGAACATCCCTAGTCCATTCCATAAAGATTTCCAAACGTTTAGGAATATAACTTCTATTCGGATATAAAATATTAAGTGGAAGTGATTGAGCGGTATAGGCACTTAGTACTTCAACTAAAGTTCCCTGCTCGATTTTATCCTGAACATCGTAGTATGGAAGTTGAATAATTCCTAAACCTGCACTAGCTGCTGCAATATAGGCTTCCGTATTATTTACGCTTAAAGCACTATCCATCATCACAGCTCCATCTTGATATAAAAATACGCCCTGTTTCTCTCCTACCGCTCCTGCATAGTTAATAAGTTTGTGTTGAGATAGATCTTCTAATTGTTCAGGAATACCGTACTGTTCTAAATAGTCAGCACTTGCACAGTTCACCATAATCAAGTTACCAACAAATTTCGCGATTAAACTACTATTATCTAGCTGCCCCACCCGAACAACACAATCAATTCCTTTCTCGATTAAATCAGTAATGTCATCAGAGCTATGAAGTTGTAAATGGATATCTGGATAGCGACTATAAAAATCGGGAAGTTCAGGAATAATCACTTGATGCACGATTCGGCTGGGCATTGAAATTTTTAGCGTGCCACGATAATGCTGCTTTTGTGCCTGTATAAGCTGTTCGAGCTGTTCATAATCAAATAATAGATTTTGACACTCAGGTAATATTCGTTGTCCATCTTGGGTAAGGCTTACTTTACGCGTAGTACGATGAAATAAGCGTACTCCATAGTGAGTTTCTAGCTGTTGAATTGCGCTCGTCACTGTCGAACGAGGCAAATCAAGCTGATTCGCCACTTCACTAAAGCTTTGTCGTTTAGCGACTTCTGTAAAAATAAAAAATTGCTGCAACCGATCCATTTAATTGTTCGTATTTTTTGAATAGTTAAACCAAACTAGCATAATTGATCAAAAATTACCGCCAATCTAGACTAAAAACACATTAAAACAAGTCAGCATAGGAACAACCATCATGACAACTCATACTCTTAAAGATAAAGTTGTATTGATTACAGGCGGTGCAAAAAACTTAGGTGGACTGATTAGCCGTAAATTTGCAGAACAAGGCGCCAAAATCGCGATTCACTACAATAGCGCTGAAACTCAAGCAGATGCTGAACAGACGCTCGCAGATGTAAGAGCATTCGGTGTAGACGCTGTTTTAATTCAAGCAGACTTAACTGATATTGATAATATTGAAAAACTCTTCTTAGATACTAAGCAGCATTTTGGCGGAATTGATATTGCCATTAATACAGTTGGAAAGGTTTTAAAGAAATCTTTTTTAGACACCACAGAACAAGAGTTTGATAGCATGAGCGATATCAACTCAAAAATTGCCTACTTCTTTATTCAATCGGCGGGTCGTCATTTAAATGATGGCGGCAAGATCTGTTCAATCGTGACTTCTCTTCTAGCAGCCTACACTGGACTCTATTCAACTTATGAAGGCTTAAAAGCACCTGTTGAGCATTACACTCGCGCTGCATCAAAAGAATTTGGTGATCGTCAGATTTCTGTGACTGCTGTTGCACCCGGACCAATGGATACACCATTCTTTTATGGGCAGGAATCTGCCGAGGCAGTTGCTTACCACAAATCAGCCTCAGCTTTAGGTGGGCTTACCAAAATTGAAGATATTGAACCTCTAGTTCGATTTTTAGTGACAGATGGTTGGTGGATTACCGGTCAAACAATTTTTGCAAATGGTGGCTACACCACTCGCTAAAATCAAAAAAGCCGCATTTGATAATGCGGCTTTGACTTTGCTTTATCACAAGAACTCTTCTAGTACTGAGTTCAAGAAAATATGCCCCTGCTCTGTACAAGCCAAACGAGAACTATCCTCTACCAGTAGCTTTCTAGCTCGAAGTGAAGTGAGTACCTCATTTAAATGATCTAAGCTTAAGCCTGTACGCTGTTCATATAATTCAGCTTTTACCCCGTCATTTAGACGCAAAGCATTCATCATAAATTCAAAAGGTAGCTCTTCTACTTCAATCTTTTTCATTTGCAAATGTTCGGCTGGAACCTTAACCAAATAGTCTTTCGGTAAACGAGTCTTTTGGAAACGATACACGCCATCTGGTCGGGTTACTTTGCCATGTGCTCCTGCACCAATTGCAAGGTAATCACCAAATTCCCAGTAATTTAAATTATGGGCTGAAGGTTGTTCTTTACGCCAAGCCGACACTTCATAGTTTACAAAGCCATTTGCTTTTAAATATGCTTCGCCTTGCTCTTGAATATCTTCTAACACTTCATCTTGAGGTAAAATAGGCTGAGTTCGGAAAAATACGGTATTTGGCTCAATAGTAAGTTGATACCAACTGATATGTGTCGCGCCATGCTCTACAGCGACCTTTAAATCATAAAGCGCTTGTCCTAGGGTTTGCTCAGGTAGGCCATGCATTAAATCGACATTAACTCGCTTAAAGCCTGCTTGTCGTGCCTGCTCAATTGCATCCATAGCATTGTTGGCTGAATGAATACGCCCCAGTTTTTGCAAGTGCTCTGTATTAAAAGTCTGCACACCAATCGATAAACGGTTAATACCTGCGTCTAAATAGCCTGCAAACGGGTCATGTTCTAGTGTTCCGGGATTTGCCTCTAGGGTGATTTCACAGCCATCTTCAAATTTGAGCAATGACTTAAGCTGTTCAAACAGCCACGCATAGCCTTTAGCAGAAATAAGTGAAGGCGTTCCGCCACCAATAAATACACTATGAATTGAACGTCCCTGAGCCATCTCAACTTGAGTTTCAAAGTCGGCCACTAATGCTTTTAAATAGGTTTGCTCGAGTTCTGCCGAAAGCGCTCCATCTGGTACGGCATGCGAGTTAAAGTCACAATATGGACATTTACGCACGCACCAAGGCATATGGATATATAAAGATAAAGGAACAGAAGCAGGATTTAATACGGCCAAGGAGCAGGTCCAATTTACACAATATTTCTATTTTAACATGACTGCATCAATGGGCTTATGAAAACATACCTTAATTGCTTTAGACTGTTTTTAAACATACTTAAATATTGATAAAAATGATGAAATTCTCTAGTCAACTTTTCCTGATCTTACCTCTAGCTATGGGAATCGGTGTTGCCATGGCTTTTCAGACTGCAATCAATGCTCAACTGCGCGAGCAACTACACTCACCCTTGCAGGCAGCTTTATTATCATTTTTCATAGGTACTATTGTTTTAGCCGTTATGGTTTTTTTCCAAAGTGCCGAAAAGCCCTCTTTAAGTGAAATATCAAATATTCCATGGCTTCTTTGGACAGGAGGATTCCTTGGGGTTTATGCAATTAGCATGAGCATTTATACTGCACCTAAACTTGGTTTTTTAACCTTTACAGGGCTAGTCGTTTTTGGGCAATTGCTCATTTCAATGTTGCTTGACCATTTTGGTTGGTTAGGTACAGAAAAGACACCTGTTACATGGCAACGGTTTCTTGGGGGCGTGATCATCTTTGTCGGTGTGTTACTCACTTTGCAACGTTAGCTTCATTTTTATATTTAAAAAGAGTACCTTTTGTGTCGAATGTCACATCTTTTCGGTCTGAATTAAAACAACTCTTCCACTTAATGCTACCGATTTTAATTACCCAGTTTGCTCAAGCGGGATTTGGGTTAATTGACACTATTATGGCTGGGCATTTATCTGCAACCGATTTAGCAGCAATTGCGGTAGGTGTGGGCTTATGGATTCCAGTCATGCTCCTGTTCAGTGGCATTATGATTGCGACTACACCTTTGGTCGCTGAAGCAAAGGGCGCAAGAAATACAGAACAAATTCCTGTCATTGTCCGTCAATCGTTATGGGTCGCCATCATTTTAGGCGTAATGGCTATGCTCATTTTGCAGCTCATGCCGTTTTTCTTGCATGTGTTTGGCGTACCGGAGAGCTTACAGCCTAAAGCAAGTTTGTTCTTACATGCGATTGGCTTAGGTATGCCTGCTGTGACCATGTACGCAGCCCTACGCGGTTATTCAGAGGCTTTAGGCCATCCACGTCCTGTAACGGTCATTAGCTTACTGGCCTTAGTGGTTTTAATCCCTCTAAACATGATTTTTATGCATGGCTTAGGACCAATACCTGCTTTAGGTAGTGCAGGCTGTGGTTTTGCAACATCCATTTTACAGTGGCTCATGCTAATTACTTTAGCTGGCTATATTTATAAAGCTTCAGCTTACCGAAACACGTCGATTTTTAGCAGATTCGATAAAATTAACCTGACTTGGGTAAAAAGAATCTTACAGCTTGGCCTACCCATCGGTTTAGCCGTGTTCTTTGAAGTGAGTATTTTTAGTACAGGTGCATTGGTGCTTAGTCCACTGGGTGAAGTATTTATTGCAGCACATCAAGTCGCAATTTCAGTCACCTCTGTGCTGTTTATGATTCCGCTTTCACTTGCGATTGCCTTAACTATTCGCGTGGGAACCTATTATGGTGAAAAGAACTGGGCTTCAATGTACCAAGTGCAAAAAATTGGTCTAAGCACAGCAATATTTTTTGCCTTATTGACCATGTCTTTTATTGCCCTAGGTCGTGAACAAATTGTCTCGGTTTATACTCAAGATATAGATGTGGTTCCTGTTGCCATGTATTTACTCTGGTTTGCAATGGGTTATCAGTTGATGGATGCATTGCAAGTGAGTGCCGCAGGCTGTTTAAGAGGTATGCAAGATACCCAAGCACCGATGTGGATTACGCTTATGGCATATTGGGTGATTGCGTTCCCTATCGGACTTTATTTAGCACGTTATACCCATTGGGGTGTAGCTGGTGTGTGGCTAGGCTTGATTATTGGTTTAAGCATTGCTTGTGTTTTATTACTTTCAAGGCTTTATTTAAACACTAAACGTTTAAGTCAAACCTAATAAAAAAGCCGATAAATATCGGCTTTTTTTCACTATGCAGACTTTGCCCGCGGGCTTGCTCCAATTTGCCAGACAAACGGTAAATCGGTCCGGTTCACTTCCCAATCACCAATCACTTTTTCTTTATAGATGAGCGGATTATGTGAAGACACCGTTCGAGCATTACGCCAGAAACGGTCGAGTTGTTTGACCTGACTACTTGCCGATGCGCCTAAAGCATTAAATAATTGGCTGGTTAAATCGAGTACCAAATTAGAAATCACCACCTGTCCTTGCGCCGACTCAAGCTCTGCATCTACGTTAAACTGATGTTCTTTTACCTCTAACTCACTAAAGTGACTTTCATAAGCCTTCTGCAATGCTTCAGCTGTTTTAATCGTAATTGCTAGACTTCCATAAGCTTGAGCAGAGGCTTTACCCACCACCTGTAAAACTTGTGGATCGTGACGAACAAGGTCGCCATTACCATGACTAAAAATACGTTTTCGCTCACGAATCTCCTGACTAAAAGTTTCTACTGCCGCATGTGCAATACCCGTTAAAGTTGCAAGATGGACGACTTGATAAAAAGCGGTTTGATATTTAAAACGCTGGTCAAATGGAATGAGATGCGAGGCTGGCAAATGTACCTGATGTACTTTTAAAGTACCACTACCCGTTGTCTTTTGACCAAAGCCATCCCAATCATCAATCACACTCACGCCTGTTTCATGACGATAAATAGCAGCAATCACGTGGCGGTCATTTACTTCATCGTAGGCAAATAAATCGATCCAGTCTGCAAAGATACTTCCGGTTGAATAGTACTTCTCACCATTCACTATCAGGTTACCCGAAGCATCTTTGGTTACTCGGGTAACGACATCACCGATTTGCACATTTCCAACTTCAGTCCATGCATTCCCAACTAAATCACCTTGTACAAAACGCTGAAACCAAACCTCCTGCGAATGCTCTTTATGGGCAACTAAGCGGTCTTCAACAAAAGCGAAGTGTCCACGCAAAGCTTGCACAATATTCGAGTCTGCTTGTGCTAACTCTGCTAAAAGCTGGAAAAGTTGCGGTAATGACACCCCATCTCCACCATATTTAACCGGAACACGTACCGCACCTAACTTGAGTTCTTTTAACCACTGAATCGGTTCAAAAGGCAATATTCGTTCTTTTTCCCGTTGAATTGCACCTTGGGCAATTTTTTCAAAAACTGGGCGAAATCTACTTGCGACCTTTTCATAATCAGCGCCAACAGACAGTTCTTCTAATTCAATTTGGGTAATCGTCATCTTTTTTCTCCTAATCTTATTTTTTATTCACTTTAGCTCCATGCATGACGAGGTGGATGGATGCCATTGAGGTAGTAATTACCGACAATGTGATATTTCCAACGCACTGGATCATGCAAAGTGTGAGTGCGAGCATTACGCCAATGACGGTCCAGATTAAGCTCAGACAAGGTTGACCGTGTTCCAGACAACTCAAAAAGCTTATTCGCTGCTAAAATCGCAACTTCTGTAGTGAGTACTTTTGCTTCAGCAACCAGTAATGTCGCTTGGTTTACATGCTCTTCTGTCGTGTCAGCAATCGCCTGATCGATCGCATCTCCTGCTAAATCTAATACCGCTTCTGCCGCACGCAGCTTAATTTTTAAATCACCAATATTTGCAATCGTATAGGGATCATCACTCGCTTTTTCTAAACCTGAATCGACCCATGCACGGCTATGATTTTTGACATAGTGAATTGTTTCTTCAATTGCGCCACGTGCAATACCAGCATCGACAGCAGCTTGAATAAATTGTGAAATTGCACCTGCTGGAGTAGGACGTTCGAAAGCCTGATAAATCGGAATTAGATATTCTTCACGTACTGGAACTTGATTAAGTTCAACGGTACCACTGGCCGTAGTTCGTTGTCCAAAGCCAGACCAGTCATTAATAATATTCACCCCTGAAGTTTCCCGAGGAACTAATGCTGCGTAAGGCTGCCCCTGTTCATTTACAGCGACAATTGGAACCCAATGCGCAAGCAATGCACCTGTTGCAAAAAACTTCTTGCCATTAATTTCATAACCGTGCTCGGTCTTTCGTAATGTGGTAGTGAGGTCAGCTACCGTTTTGCTATGCTTTTCTGAAAAGGCATTGCCAAAACGAATCCCCCTCAACACTAAGTTAAAGAAAAACTTTTGTTGTTCTGGGCCTGCATCAAGGCGTAAATGTTCAATAAAAGCTAAATGGTTTTGGGGAAGCTGTGCAAGAGATGGATCAACACTCGCAATTGTTTTGATGACCTCAGCCAAGGTTCGATATTTTACTTGGGCACCACCAAATTGCTTGGGAACCGTAATAGCCCATAAGCCACTTTGTGAGAACTGTTGAATTTCGTTTAGAGGTAAACGGCGCTCTCTGTCTCGCTCAGATGCTTCTTGTGCAAACTCTTGAGCAAGTTGTTTGGCAAGCTCAATTGCTTCTTCATCAGAACGAATAATATGCGCATCTTTTGTCTGCTCAAACACAGATAAAGGAACCGCCTGAGACCGCCCATGGGCCGAACTTAAACTTGTCATAACTTTTGTTATCTCTATTTTTATTTAACCTGTTATTCACATTACCACCAAAAAAACAGGCACTTTATAGATATTAAAGCTTTGTTTATGAAATAGATTTTCACAAGCTTTTCATATTTTTTACTATAAAAATAACATTTTGTTTTTCGAAAATTTTCTTACATGAGATAAACAATTTCATATAGGCTTTTTAAGCTTTGTCACCTATGATCAAAACTAGGCAATATTATGTTGTAGTCAATGAGGTATCGAAGATATGGCAAAGAATGCAAGTTCACCCGGCAAACGATTTATGAAACTTGCAGGAATGACCGCGAGCATTGCAACGAAAACCGTTTCTAACTCGATTCGAAACTTGACCGCAGATGAAGAGCAAAAGCTGGCTTCAAAAACCAAGTTATTTCAGGATATTGGTTTGCAAATTGCCGACACCTTAGGTGAAATGAAAGGTGCCGTCATGAAAGTCGGCCAAATTGCATCACAATATAAAGATATTTTTCCACCCGAGGTCGCTAAAGCAATTTCTAAGTTACAGCGCCAAGCTCCACCTATGCCCTTTGCCGCTATTCAACAACAAGTGGAACGTGAGCTTGGAAAACCGCTGAATGTTGCCTTTAAATCTTTTGAACAAGAACCTTTTGCTGCTGCATCGATTGGGCAAGTTCACAAAGCTGTTCTGCCAAGTGGCGAACAAGTTGTGGTTAAAGTGCAATATCCGGGTGTTGATGAAGCCTGTGAAAGTGACTTAAAACAAGTACGTTTGGCACTTCGTTTAATGGGTGTGCTTAAAATTGATAAAAAGCTACAAGATCAGCTTTTTGCAGAGATTCAAGATAGTCTGTCAGCAGAGCTTAACTATGAAATCGAGGCTCAAAACCTTGAAGTTTTCAAAACATTTCATAGCCAATTAGATGACAAAATTATCATCCCGACTGTTTATAAAGATTACTCTTCAAGACGTATTTTAACCTTGAGTCTCGAACAAGGTGACAGCATTGAAACTGCCAGCGCTTGGCCTATCGAAATTCGAAATACCATTGGACGCCGCTTGATTCGTGCTTTAGGTCAGGAAATGTTCTTTTTAAAACGTTTCCACTGTGACCCTCATCCGGGTAACTTTGCTTTCCGCCAAGATGGCAGTGTCATTATTTATGACTATGGCAGTGTTAAAACGCTCTCAAATGAAATCGTGCAGCACTTTAAACGCTTAGTAAATGCAGCTCGCCATGAAAATATTGAGCTAATCGAAACAGAATTATTTGAACTACATTCACTTGCTGAAAAAGGCAAATTCCCGAGTGATCTATATAAACTCTGGATTGAAGTATTATTACGTCCGCTTACCACCACTTATAATTTTGCAGAGAACTCATCACATCATGATGGCATGTTACTTGTGAAAAAATCTTTGAAGTATTGGGATGTCTTTAAACCATCACCAGATACTTTAATGGTCAACAGAACCATTTCAGGGCATTACTGGAACCTGATTCACTTAAAAGTTCATGACAATCTAAACGATCTATTTGAAGAGCTTGTACCACCTTCTAACTAACTTAATTTACTGATCAGTGTAGCCTTTTATGGGTTACATTGACTTTTTAATTGTTATGTTATAACATTTCTTTAATCAAAAATAATTTAGGACAATCTCTCATGCGTAAAGATATTCATCCTGCTTATCAACAAGTGTTATTTCATGACACCAATGCAGACGTGTACTTCTTAATTGGTAGTACTCTTCAGTCTAAACAAACTAAAGAATATCAAGGGAAAGTCTACCCTTATGTCACTCTTGATATTTCAAGTGCATCACACCCTTTTTACACAGGTGAAGTACGTCAAGCAAGCAACGAAGGCCGTGTAGCAAGCTTCAATAAACGTTTCGCTCGCTTTAATCGTAAGAGTTAATCTTGCGTTAAGATTTGACCAATACACTTAAAACATTGGAAGCCTAAGACTATCTCCTCCACTTAGGCTTCTTTTTTTATGTGTATTTTTTCATCATTTCTAAACTGTGTATAAAAGAAAACTTATCCACAAGTTGTCTAAAAACTCTTCTGATTTTTTTCAATAACTCCTCAATTTTTATAATTGCCAAGCTTTCAAAGCATGTATTCAATGCTATGCTTAAGCCCCATTTGATAGGAAGTTTAAGATTATGGCACAAGAGTTACTTGCCCAATTACAAGCAGGCACAGCAAAATTTTCAGACGTTTTAGCTCATATTGAAGCACGTTACCAACATACTCCAACGGCTTTTCAAAATGGTGCACAGCATAATGCTGCTACTGAAAATCAAGGCAGTGCAAAAGTTTTCTCTTTTGCCAAGTTACAAGGTTTAGACCAAGCACAAACTTTAAGTTTATTTGCAGAACACTACGCATCTGTATTAGCTACCCCAGAAGGAACTGATCATCAAAATATTCGTCAGTTTATGCAAAATGGTTGGGATGGTGTGAAGTTTGAAGGTCAGGCTTTAACTGAAAAAGCTTAATCATTTTTTAGCATAGCCTCAAATTATGAGATTTTCTAAAGCCTATTAATAGGCAATGCCTCACTTTTGAGGCAAAAGTGACAAAACCCTTTGTCCCGCTGATGCTACATCCATGTAGCACAGCGAAACGACGGCATCCATGCCGTCTGTCACGATAGTGAATGCCTTATTTTTCTTAATTATTTTATTAGCCCCTTACATTTGATACGCGATAACGTCATTCGCAGCCTGCGTGGTGTCAATAAAAGATCGTTTTTGCAAAGCATAAGATAAATGGATTCAGTGAACAGGTTCTGCGAATGACAGATGCCTTTGGTTACTTTGGGCAAAACCAAAGTAACTTAATTAGCTGCTTCCATTAGATAACTCAACGATAAGACTCCGTCGTGAAAATCCTACCCAACACTCAACTTCGATGAGTTCTCACAACTTGAAATCATGGTCAATTCTTAAATATAAAAACTCAATGCCCCGCTACCCAATGATAAGTCGCCAAACCCAAACACGTAAAAATTAATGATCCAATTAAATGGATGGAGATCCCCAACATCGCCATTCCCAACTTACCACTTTGTAATAAAGTGACGATCTCAATCGAGAACGTTGAAAAGGTAGTTAAAGCACCACAAAAACCAGTAATCACAAAAAGCTTATAGTTCGGACTTAAATCACTTTGAGCAAAATAAGCAATTGCAAAACCAATAATAAAACCACCGACCAAATTAACAGTCACTGTACCAAATGGAATTTGCGGATAAATCGGGTTGAGTTTTAAACCTAAAAACCAACGTAACCATGCCCCTAGAACTGAGCCTAAAGCAATTGAAAGTAGAGAGTAATACATAGGACCACCCCTTTAGATAGACGCTAAAAGAGCAAAAAATAATGAAGGGAAATATGACACAGCGTACTCCAAAAATAAGCAGAGTACGCAATAACCTACGTACCCAGCGATATAAATACATGAGGGTAACGTAGGCATCATTAGCCAATATGGCGGTTTTTCAAGGGAGGAATGCCATCTCCCTGTTTTAAGTATATTAGATCATCTAAAATTTGATTTAAACATACTTTTTAAAATCATGGACGTTCAGCAAATTGTGGTAAATCGTCACAAATACTTTCCCATTCCGCCTTAGAAGCAGCAAAAATATGCATTGTCGGCTTTTGGTCTAGTGGTGTATCAAGTGTCCCAATTCTTAAGCGATATAATTCAGGCTGCGCATCACGAGAACTAATCAAAGGTGAACCACATTCGCTACAAAACCAACGATATACCCCGTTCACAGCAAATTTTTTGACAAGGTCTTCACCTTGGGTAATTTTAAAATCTGTACTTTTAACAGGAGCATTTGTTGCAAATGCTGTTCCATTAGCTTTTCGGCAGCGTTGACAGTGACATTGAATAATATCTCCGATATCGCCCTTAATTTCATAGCGAATACCCTGACATAAACAACTTCCTTGATAAACTGGTGATGCTTGAGACATGTTCTCGTAAATCCTATTATTATTGATCGCTCAAAAATAGCACTTTTCACATATCAAACATAGCACCAAATTATCCTGTTATTTCTTTAAAAATGAATGCACACCTTCGCCAGCTGCTCGCCCTGTAGCAAAGCATGCCGTAAGCAAATAACCGCCTGTAGGCGCATCCCAATCCAGCATTTCACCGCAGCAAAATACACCTGACATTTGTTTGAGATTTAAACTTTCGGATAGCGCTTCTTGCTTAATGCCTCCCGCACAACTAATCGCTTCTTCGATGGGTCTAAAGCCATCTAACTTAATTTGAAGTGCTTTAATTTGCTGAGCCATAGCCTCTGGTTGGTTCCATAGTGCTTTATCGACCACTTCTCGAATTAAGTTAATCTTGGCTGTGTCTAAGCCTGCTTTACGCCAGATATTGGTGAGCGATTGTTTTTTGCTAGCCTGTAATTTTTTAACTAACTGTGACAACTCTACATCAGGCAATAAATCTAAAAACAAATTTAAGCTTTGCCCTTGTTTTTGTTGTTCTCGTAAAGCACGTCCGAGTTTATAAATAACACCACTTTCTAACCCATAGTGAGTAATCACAATATCACCATGAGTAACTTGGCTGGGTTCAACCCATGCATTGATACGTTTTAAAGGTTCACCAAAACAGCTTTCCATAAAAACTGACCAAGTGTGAAGTACACCTGCATTACTTGGCTGGAAAGGCTCAATATCAGATTGATCAACCCATTGCTGCCAAGCACCATCACTGCCCAATTGTGACCACGACACAGCGCCACAAGCCAATACTACTGCATCGTATTGCTGGGTAAAGGTTTCAGTGCTTTGATTATTTTGGTTTTCTAAAGTCACCGTTGTGCCTTGTAAATTAATACAACGATGACGATAAAAGAATTTAACCTGCTGTTCTGCCAAACGTTTTAGCCAAGCACGCAGTAAAGGTGCTGCTTTCATTTCGACAGGAAAAATACGGCCTGAAGTACCAACGTAAGATTCAATTCCCAGATTTTTCATCCAGTTTTGAATCCAGACTGCATCCCACTTTTCAACCCACGGTTTGAGCCATTCTGCATGGTCATAGCGCTCAATAAACTGCGCTAATGGTTCAGCATGTGAGATGTTTAACCCCGTTTTCCCTGCCATCAGAAACTTACGTGCAGCTGAAGGTTTTTGCTCGTATACATCAATATCATAAGCATATTGGCTCAACACCTCAGCTGCCATTAAACCAGCCGGACCCGCACCAATAATGGCAACCCGCTTATTCGCCATGCACTTGACCTTGTAATGGGGTAAACTCATCAAAACGTGTGCTGTAACCTTCAGGTTTAGTGATCACAAGCTGTTGGCAAAGTTCTCCACGTTCTAAATACTTAATTTCAAAATGAGTACGTGCAGATGTTTGAGCAATTTTTTCTTTTTGGTAAGGCAGCTTCCAGACATTAATTAATTGTTGTTCAGCTTCTTCAATATATTCAGGAATATTACTTGCCAAAGTAATGGTTCCACCTGTTTGCAGACGAGAGATTAAGAACTCAAAAAATGGCATATTCAACCAGCGCTGTGCTGGATTATGGGGTTCTGGGTTTGGATAGAGAATAAAGAAATGTTCAACTTGAGCAGGATGTAGTGCATGTACCACCCACGGTAAAGCATCTGCATGTACAGGGATTAAATTATCTCTTGGTTCCAGACCGTGCTGTTTTTGCATTGCCAAGAATTTTTCTCGGGTTCGTTCAATTGCATACAATGTGTGCTGCGGCTGTTGCCCGCTAAAAAGCAAAGCATGTTTACCCTTGCCCGCTCCAATTTCTACACAAATCGGGGTATTTTCAATTGGGGTAAAATCGCGAGGCGCTTGCATACGTTGTGCTTGAAATTGACGAATCTGCATAATCACATCAAACTAAATAAAAATCGGCATAAGTCTAACAAGTCACCTGACTTTTGCCTAATCTATTTCTCTTCACTTTGAGGATATCGCTTTATGCCACGTACATTCCCCTGCCCACGTTGTGGTGAACCAAGTGTTTGGGAAGGTAATGAATTTCGTCCATTTTGCTCTGAACGCTGTAAATTAATTGATTTAGGTGCTTGGGCAAATGATGAATATAGACTGCCTACCCAAGATGCGCCTCAGCATAACAAGGGTAGTCAAAATGAAGATGATTACGAGGATTAACCTGCTTTACCTGCAACAAACGGGTTAAATTGTTTTTCATAGCCAATGGTACTCATTGGACCATGTCCAGAAATAAACTGAGTATCATCTGGCAAACTAAAACACTCTCGTTTAATCGATTCAATCAACTGATCATGGTTTCCACGCGGAAAGTCTGTTCTTCCAATCGAACCTTTAAACAAGACATCACCAGTCCAAAGCAAGCCATGATTTTTATTATAGAAAATAACATGTCCGGGTGTATGACCCGGCGCAAAACGCACCTCAAACTCATCTTCACCCAGTTTTAGCACTTCACCGCCTTCAAGCCATTGATCGACTTTAACAGGCTGTGGAATTGGAAAGCCATAACGTGCTGAAACTTCCTGAATCATATCTAGCCAAAACTGATCTTCTTTATGGGGACCAATAACTGGAACGCTCCATTCTTTAGCAAGTTCACCCACTGCTCCTGCATGGTCTAAATGCCCATGAGTGAGCCAAAGAGCTTTCACCTTTAAACCTAAGGCTTCAACTTCTTTCTTCAAAACTGAAGCGTCACCGCCAGCATCAATCAAAACTGCTTCTTTGGTTTCACTGTCCCAAACAAGAGAACAATTTTGGGCAAATGCAGTAACTGGAACAATTTTGACTTGCAGCATAAGAACCTCTGGCTAAAACGCAATTAACGGTGGGCTAAGGTATAAGTAAGGGCATCAAGATTAGCCTGAACTAACCCTGCAAGCAAATCAATATGAGCTTGATCGCTATTTAAAGCAGGAATATAAGCATAGCTACCACCACCCGCCTCTTGAAACAACTCAGCATTTTGGATGGCTAATTCTTCAAGTGTCTCTAAACAGTCAGCAGAAAAAGCTGGGCTTAATACCTGTACTGAGTTAACGCCTTGCTTCGCCCAATCTTGCAAAAGTTGGTCTGTATAAGGTTTAACCCACTCTTGTTTCCCAAAACGTGACTGGAAGCTAATCGCCCATTCATCATCTTTCAAATGTAAGGCTTCAGCGACTAACTTTGCAGTAATGCGACAACGGTCTGCATAAGGATCGCCTTTGTCTGCATAAGGCTGTGGAATACCATGAAATGACATCAACAGTTTTTCAGGCTTACCATGCTGCTCTTGGTAAACTAGAACACTTTCTGCCAAAGCCTGAATAAACATTGGATGCTGATAGTAGTCTTTAATAATCGTTAGACCCGGCAAGTTTCGCTGGGCTGGAATCCATTTGGCAAAAGCATCATATAACGGTGCTGTAGAGGTGGCTGAATATTGAGGAAATAAAGGCAATAAAATGACATGCTCTTGCGGGTTAGCGGCCAGTTTTTCTAAAACTGCGTCAATACCTGGATTACCGTAGGTCATCGCCGGTATCACGGTTAAATCAAACTGATTATTTTCTCGCTGCAAATAAGCCTGAATACGTTGAGTTTGCTCAAACACAATTTCACGCATGGGCGAATCTTTTGACCATACCGAAGCATAGGCATGTGCTACCCTTTTTGGGCGAAAAGGTAAAACAAACAGATTTAAAATAATCCACCAAATGAATTTCGGTATTTCAATTACACGTGAATCAGATAAAAACTGCTTTAGAAAACGGCGAACCGCAGGAACAGTGGCCTCATCCGGTGTACCTAAATTCGCTAAAATGACAGTAACTTTCGGTTTTTGTTCAAACGACATGTGTAAATGCCTTTCAATTCATCTTATGTCACTAATGTAACAGCTTTTATTGTCATATATAAATTGAATCGCTCTAAGCTTTTAATCGAATGCCCCGATGATTCCATTTATAGCTAAGTAATAACTTTTGAGCTTTAGCTGTGACTTTCCATAAGCTATCGGATTGTTCAGTCTGAGTTGGAACAATCCAGCCCTGTGACTGCATTTGCTTTTTTATCCGAAACAATGCCTTATGGTTAATCTGAGCGCAGGCGACAGCATGAGCACGAGGTAACTCCTGACGAGCATCTTCTAGGCCAGCCTGATTCAAATATTCATTTAAACATGTCCCAAAATTCTCTTCTGGAGTAGCTGTTTCAAACTGCTTTGCCAATATACTTAACAACTGCGACCAAGTCATTTGTCGTTGTCGTTTAAGCTCTTTAAAATTCCCATCCTGAAATGCTTGAATTTGATATTCAAATGCAAAAATATCTTGGGGAGCAACTTCGTTTACTTGAGCTGATGACTCTGTTAATTGCTGTTCTAACTGTAAAATTTTATTTTTTAATAACTTAATTTCATCTTCTAAGTGATGAGCCTGATGAGCAGGAACCCAACCTTGTCCCATATGCTGTTCAACCATTAAAGGCATATTTAAACGGATAGCCAACTCTAGTTCACGTGGAGTTTTAAAGTAAAAAATATGATTTACATCAAGTAGTAACTTTTTTCTAAATGCGAGAAATTTATCTTTAAGCTGTGGATGTGTTTCTTGTAAACGTATTTCACGACTTTCGGGCTGCTCATGCATGAACACAATAATAGGTTTAGCCTGACTTAACGCATATTCATATTCTAAAGATAAATAACTCACACCAGAAATCGACTGCTCTCCATACTGGCTGCCTAAAAGTAGGATTACATAATCACATTCATCAATTTGTCGACGAGCAAGCGTAGTGGTTAGGGGTGTTCGTTGTTCTAATCCCCAAGCAAAGAAGCCCATCCCTACCAAGGTTTGAGACAGAACCATCCGCTCTGGCTGCATATCGCGGCCGGATGTTGAAATAAAAATCTGATAGCGTGTATCGAGCATAACAATACCCTTTCGCCCCATGATCTGTCCGTGACTTAATATCAGCCAAGATCATGAACCGCCCCAAATAAAATAATAAATCTAAAAAACACTAGTTTCTAAATAATGCTAAAAGATCAGTTCAGATTATGAAGTGTCCAAGTTAACTCTTGTGGAATCATATGTTGTAAAACAGGTTGCAGTGCCTCAGCATTATTACCGCTGACATAACATTCAATACGTGCAACATTCTGACCTATTTGGTCACATAATAACTCATTTTTTATTAAAATACGGGCTGTTTGTCGGGCAACTGCCAATCCAGAATCAACCAGTGTGAATTGGTTATCAAAAAGATGATGAATTGCTTGATTTAAGAAAGGATAATGCGTGCAACCGAGCACTAAATAGTCGGCACCTTGTTCAGCGGCGGGCTGTAAAACTTCTTTTAATGCCTTTAAACATGCCTCACCCATTTGCTGGCCTGCCTCGACACAGGGAACAAGTTCAAGGCTGGTTAAAGTCATCACCTTAACGCCCGCCGGAACAGCAAACTTCTCGACTACATCTTTAATAAGCTGGCCGCGAAAAGTAGCAGGCGTTGCCAAAACAGCAACCACTTTAGAACGAGTCTGTAATACAGCAGGTTTTAATGCTGGAACCAATCCAACAATTGGAAAGTGTTCTCCATAATGCTCACGCAAATGATCAAGGCTAAATGCGGAAGCCGTATTGCAAGCTACGACTGCAATTTTACAACCTTGACGATATAGCCAATCGACTGCTCGAGCCGTGAGTTCTCTGATTTCTTCATCAGAGCGTGGTCCATAAGGAACGTAGGCAGTATCGGCATAATACACAATACGTTCATTTGGTAAATATTTGGCAATTTCTGCTGCAACTGACATCCCTCCAATTCCCGAATCAAAAATACCAATTGGGGCATCTGCTGATGCTTTAGGCATAGGTTCTAGCTCGGAAAATAAAGGTTGTATGGCGGTCATAGCTGTACTGAAGTGTCAGAAAATTTCACTCCCTAAAGCTTAAACCTCAAGTGCCTAATTGCAAGAGCAAATTACCACTTTTTAGCTCTAAAATGGTTTCACCTTTATCGTTTTCAATTAGTGTTCCATAGTTCACCAAATGATAGAAAGCCTGACGTTGAATCAGCGCATTAATCCCAAAACGGACATGCACATAAGGACGCAACTCTCCTGCATATTCACGCATAAAAATAGGATGTTCTGCATCAACCAAAATTACATCTTGGTTAGTGGTGGTCAGTTGTAAAAACTGCTCACCTGAAATTTCGACCTGATCTGCCTGATTGACTAATAAAGGTTCATCTTCAACTTCGATTTCAATTTGTTCTACAGGGGTTTTCAGGTAGAATTTGCCTTCTTCTTTCCATAGGACTTTGGTAAACAGATCTAATAGAGCTTGGCGCTTGATTAATTGACCTTCGTGCCACCATTCTCCATTGGATTTCACTGTCAAATCCATTTTGCCGCAATGCTTTGGATGCCACTGCTCTAAAGGTGGAATTGACCTTTTGTGACTTTGCTGTACACCTTTTAAGTATTGTGCAATGTTCATTAAGTTTTTATCATCAGATAACGGTATTTTTCCCATATCCGATGGTGAATTATTTTGATTTACCATAGTTTATGCCTTGCTGACGAAAAAATGTTACGACTCAGCCAATTGGCTAGATCATGGTTTAAAACTATACTAGCCCAAACGATAAACGGCACAATAGCATATTTGCGCCTATGGATTAAAACACTCACGGCAGCACCGAATTATCTGAATATGACGGTTGCCACCTTTAAGTATTGAGGAGTCCTACATGGAACACATCGAACGTGAATCGATGGAGTTTGACGTTGTCATCGTAGGTGCAGGACCTGCAGGTCTATCTGCTGCGATTAAGATCCGTCAATTAGCGATTGAAAAAAACTTACCCGATCTTTCTGTTTGTGTAGTTGAAAAAGGCTCTGAAGTAGGTGCGCATATCTTGTCTGGTGCTGTGCTTGAGCCACGTGCCATCAATGAACTTTTCCCGAACTGGAAAGATGAAGGCGCGCCTCTTAATGTCCCTGTAACTGAAGACAAAACATTCTTCTTACTTTCAGACACCACCTCAAAAGAAGTTCCTCACTGGATGGTTCCTAAAACCATGCACAACGACGGTAACTACGTGATCTCTTTAGGTAACGTGGTTCGCTGGTTAGGTCAAAAAGCTGAAGAGCTAGAAGTTTCGATCTTCCCTGGCTTTGCTGCATCTGAAGTGCTTTACCATGAAGACGGTACTGTAAAAGGTATTCAAACAGGTGACATGGGTATTGGTAAAGATGGCGAACCAACGCATAACTTTACTCCAGGCTATGAGCTTCACGCTAAATATACCCTCTTCGCTGAAGGTTGCCGTGGTCACTTAGGAAAACGCCTAATTGCGAAATACAACCTTGATAAAGATGCTGATCCTCAGCACTACGGTATCGGGATTAAAGAGCTTTGGGAAATTGACCCAGCAAAACATAAACCGGGCTTAGTCATGCACGGTGCAGGTTGGCCTTTAGCAGAAACAGCTTCTTCAGGTGGCTGGTGGTTATACCACGCTGAAAACAACCAAGTTACTTTGGGCATGATTGTGGACTTGTCTTATGAAAATCCACACATGTATCCATTTATGGAAATGCAGCGCTGGAAAACTCACCCACTAATTAAACAGTATTTAGAAGGTGGTAAACGTATTTCTTACGGCGCACGTGCGGTAGTGAAAGGCGGTTTCAACTCTCTTCCTAAATTAACTTTCCCGGGCGGTTGCTTGATTGGTGATGATGCAGGTTTCTTAAACTTTGCAAAAATCAAAGGCTCACACACTGCCATGAAATCAGGCATGTTATGTGGTGAAGCTGTATTTGAAGCGATTGCTGCGGGTGTAGAAAAAGGCGGTGATCTTGCGATTGCACGTGTTACTGAAGGCGAAGACTTATTCGTTAAAGAATTGACTTCATACACTGACAAATTTAACAACAGCTGGTTAAAAGAAGAACTTTATAACTCTCGTAACTTTGGCCCAGCGATGCATAAATTTGGTCAATGGATGGGTGGTGCATTTAACTTTATCGACCAGAATGTCTTTAAAGTGCCATTCACTTTACATGACTTGAAGCAAGACTTTGCTGCATTGAAAACTGTTGATGCAACAAGCTTTAAGCCAAACTATCCAAAACCGGATGGCAAACTTACATTTGACCGTTTGTCTTCAGTATTTATCTCAAACACTGTACATGAAGAAAACCAGCCAGCTCACTTGAAGCTTACTGATCCTTCAATTCCAGTGAATGTGAACTTACCGAAATGGGATGAGCCTGCACAGCGCTATTGCCCTGCTGGTGTTTACGAAATCATGGAAAATGATGATGGTTCTAAACGCTTTCAGATTAACGCAGCGAACTGTGTTCACTGTAAGACCTGTGATATTAAAGACCCATCTCAAAACATTACGTGGGTAACGCCTGAAGGCGGCGGTGGTCCAAACTATCCTAATATGTAATAAAAAAGCCCCGATTATTCGGGGCTTTTTTATTAGTATTCACTTATTGAAAAGGCGGTATTTTTGCTACGTTTAAATTAAAATTCTTTTTATAGAAAATAAATGTGCCTAATAAAAATAAGCCAAGAAAACCAAAGTTCCGCGCTAAATCGTAGTACCAAACCGATTTACCAAATAATAAATCAAGAATTAACATCAGCCCGAGAAACCTTGTATGCAAGATCAAACTCATCTTTATCTTTGGTTCAGGAGCAAAATATGTATTTCTATAACCGAGTAGAATTGAACCTAAAATAATAAGAATAGATTTAATAATGATAGCAACAGTTTCAGACAGCCAAGAGATCTCTAAATGTAATAAACCAGCAATAGTAAAAAACCAAAGACAGATTAATAAGCTTCTTTTCACAAAATAATCATTCATTTTTATACGTCATTTATATACTTAATTTTATAAATTATATAACGATTCTTATTTGTAAAAAATTATCATTTCAAATTAAAGTTGAATTACTCATGGCTTCTAATCATCTTTATTAGAAGCCTTATTATTCTATTAACCTTTCTTCACTAAGTAATGAAATTCTTTATGACCATTTTCATCTAAGCGTTCTTCTTGCAACAACAACTCATGTCCTAAATGCATACAAAACTTAGGAATATCCCACGAGGTCGAATTATCTGTTGCGAAGACTTCAACCACATCCCCAGACTTAGATTTGCGGATGGCTTGATGCAACATCATGACAGGTTCCGGACAACGTAAACCACGCGTATTGAGTTGTACAGTAGGTGAAATGGGTTGCTCTGACATAACAAACTCGAACAAATAGAATTTTCACATTTTAGCATAAACAAATTACTGAGCTGTTAACTGTAACTGGCTTTTACATAACAATATACGTTTTGTCTTTTAGCTTGTTTTATAGATGCATAAGCATCTTTTCTTCGGTATGATCTGTGTATTCATTTGATACATTGAGTCTTTAGGAAAGATCATGCAAGAGGAACCAAGTCCGTCGTGGGGAATGCGAGGCTTACGAAAATGGTTAGGTACAGCGCCAGAAACCCGTGATGAATTATTAAAATTAGTCCAAAATTCACGCCGCTTTTTAGAACCAGATACTGTTGCTATGCTTGAAGGCGTTCTTGACCTTCCAGCTACAAAAATTCGTGAAGTCATGACGCCACGAACAGCAATGATCAGTTTACAAGAAGATGATCAATTACTTGATATTCTTGATGTACTGGTTGAGTCTGCTCACTCACGCTTTCCAGTCTTCTCTGCCGATCAGCCAGACAATGTTGTCGGGATTTTGCTCGCAAAAGATTTGTTGCCGTTTCTAACTGAACCGAATACCAAAGTTGATATTCGAGTTCTTATGCGTCAACCGTTATTTGTTCCAGAAAGTGCGCGTTCCGATCAGGTTCTACGCATGTTGAAACATACTCAGACTCACATTGCGATTGTGATTGATGAATATGGCTCAACAGCCGGTCTTGTTACGCTCGAAGATATTCTTGAAGAGATCGTTGGCGAAATTGAAGATGAGCACGACACGGTCGATGAAGATGCTCAGTACATTGTTCCTGACAATGACCATACGGTAGCAAATGCGTGGATGGTGCAAGCACTTACACCAATCGAACATTTCAATACTGTTTTAGATGCTGATTTTTCTGACGATGAAGTAGAAACTGTCGGCGGTTTATTGCTTCAAGAGATTGGTCTGGTAAGTGATTTACAAGGTCAAACTGTTGAGCTTGGAAATTGGTTATTTACAATCGTTGAAGCAGATGCCCGCACTATTCATCTGATTCGAGCTGTACGTCAATGAGAGCATACTTTGAAAAGCTGTTAGATTCTTCGCAACAACAAAAACAGCTTCCTTTAATTTTTCCTTTACTCATTGCTTTATTTTCAGGTGCCGTGTTCAGTTTTTCACTGGCACCTTATTATTGGTGGTGGTTGGCAATTTTATCTCCAGCCCTACTCTATGCAACATTACATAAGCGCTCAGCTAAACAAGCCTTTGCGATTGGTTGGAGCTATGGCTTTGGCTTATGGTTTGTAGGCGCTTTCTGGCTCTACACTTCCATCCATGTATATGGCGATACCAATGCGTTTCTAAGCGTATGTATGATTGCTATTATGGCCCTTGTGATGGGTCTATTTACGGCATTTCAGACATGGGTTTACCGACGATTCTTCCCTGAAACACCACTTACTTTTGCCCCGCTCTGGATTGTTTTCGAATGGGCAAAAACTTGGGTATTTACAGGTTTCCCATGGTTATTTGTAGGTTACGCTTTTACTGAACGCTTACTCGATGGTTATGCACCGCTATTTGGTATTTATGCAATTTCCTTCGTCGTCATTGTATTAGCATGTGCCTTAGTCGAAGTTCTTCGTAAACGTATTTTTTGGGTTATCCCTTCTGCCCTATTGGTTTTGGGTGCATGGGGAGCATCATATATACAGTTTGTAAAACCTAAAACTGCTAAACCACTTAGCGTTTCACTCATTCAAGGTAATATTCCACAAGATTTAAAATGGCTGACTGAATATCAAGTTAGAACATTAGAAATTTATGCTGGCTTGACACAATCTGAATGGGGCCGTGACCTGATTGTATGGCCTGAGTCTTCAATTCCGCTCTTCCAAACCGACATTGAACCGTTTTTGGATGCAATGGATGCACAAGCGAAAAAGAACCATACAGCTTGGGTAACCGGAATTCCCTACTGGGATGTTGCGAAATCACATCAAGTTGGTAGCCCACTGTATTACAACAGTATTATGGCTTCTGGCAGTGATTCAAGTGGACTCTATAAAAAGCAGCGTCTTGTTCCATTTGGTGAATACATCCCTCTTTCAGGTTTACTCTCTTGGGTGTTACCAGCCATGCAAAATGATATCAGCATGAGCGGTTTTACACGTGGTGAGAGTGACCAGAAGCCCCTCTTAATTAAAGGGCATGCACTTGCTGCTGCAATTTGTTATGAAGTGGCTTACCCAAACCTGACAAGACGTAATGCAGAAGATAGCGACTTCTTGGTGACTGTATCGAATGATGCTTGGTTTACGGGTACTGCTGGGCCTTGGCAACATTTACAAATGGTGCAGATGCGGGCGAAAGAAAATGGCCGCTGGTTTATTCGTGCAACCAACACAGGTGTAACAGCGTTTATTGATCAAAATGGTCATATCACTGAACAAGCACCTATCGATAAAGAGTTTGTCTTGAGAGGTGATTTACCAGCCATGCAAGGCCAAACTCTTTATAACCGTTTAGGTGATTATCCAATTTTAGGATTTGCAGTCTTACTGCTGATTTTAGGTTGGGTTTATCGTCCGCGTAAAGTTGACGTTTCTTTTAAATCTCGTCGCTAATTTACAACAACTTTGTACCCAGAGGCACTTCAAACTCTGGGATACAAAGTGCGACATCACCATCTGCATTATGAAACCCTGTCACTAAACATTCCGACTGGATAGGTCCGATTTGTTTTTTAGGGAAATTCACTACGGCAACAACTAATTTACCCACCAAATCTTGTGGCTGATAAAGCTTGGTAATCTGCGCACTTGATTTACGCACACCCAATTCTTCACCAAAATCTATATGTAAAATATAAGCAGGTTTACGCGCTTTTTCAAAAACCTCAGCTTGAATAATTTTACCAACACGAAGCTCTACTTTTAAAAAATCATTCCACTCGATTTGTTCCATTTCATATTTCTCATTTTCTTAAATTGCTGATTTGAAGCATATAATATGTACAAATGAAGAAACACCCTGTTTTTTAAGTCCAGTTAAAAAATAAAACGTAGATGTTGAGTCTACGTTTTATCTAAAAATTTGGTTTTAAAATATTATTAAAAAGCGATTGATAATTGCAGAGATAAATATGCAACTAAACTCGATAAAAAGACCATAGGTACATAACGATAAGCTTTAAAAAGGAATTGCTCATATTGAGTAGATATTTGTTTAGCTTGCCACACGCTCGCTTTTAATGCAGCAAAGAAGCTCACCATTAACCATGCACTCGCAATACTTAACGCGAAGAAACCAATCATGATTTGGCTACTTCCCTCTGTACTCAGCCATAACTTTAATGAAACTTCAGCAATCGGCAATAAACCCAAAATCAATAGGACAGATTTGAGCATTACCCAATGAAACTGAGTCAGTTCATCTACTATGAGAAATGCTTTCATTTAATCTCTCCTTTTAATTGAATAAAGTGCTTTTTATTTATTATGCAAAGCTTTCATTTAAATATATAGCTTATTTTTCTCTATATTTTAACTTTCTTGTAACTATTAAATATGGGAATAATTCTTATTATAAATCTCAAATATCAATATTAATTTTAGTTTATAATTTTCAATTATTTATTATATTTTTCTGATTGAGAGAGATTATCAATTCGTATTATCATTTTAACCGTTTAACTGAATTGATAATCTCCATTACATTTTAATTAAGGTTGATAATAAATATCTGCATCATTACCTTCACCGCCTTCTTTGCCATCCGCTCCAAATGAGTACAAGTCAAAAGCTCGACCATCTGCCCCAGGAATGACATATTGAATATCGTTTTTCCAACTATCTTTAGGATAACCACCTTTTACATAGCCACCTGGCATCCAGTTTTTCGCTGTAGCTGGCTGGTTAACCAAAGCATCTAGCCCACCTTCCTGCATGGTTGGGAAATGGCCATTATCTAGCTTGTACTGATCTAAAGCACCCGCCACACCCTTTAATGCAATTTGAGTCGTATCAATTTTAGCTTTTTCACTACGCCCCATGACATTTGGTACGATTAAAGCTGCTAACACACCTAAAATTACAATCACGACCATGACTTCAATGAGGGTAAAGCCTGAGGCACGCTTCATTCGAGCACCGCTCGAACGTGCCGCAAGTCCGAAAGCTACGCTTGAGTTTTTTTGAGCATCCTTAACGTGCTCTTTTTGTTTCATGACCATCTTCATCATTATCTCTAATATCAAAGTTATTAAATCATATTGTTCATATTTACAATTGGCAGCATAACCGCGATTACAATAACCAGTACAATGCTTGCCATTAAAACCAGCATAAGCGGTTCAAGTAATGCCAGTAAGGTTGAAATAAATGTCGTCACCTCACGGTCTTGCATGGTCGATGCTCGTTCTAACATTCTGTCAAGCTCGCCTGATGCCTCTCCACTTCGAATCATTTGTACCATCATTGGTGGGAAATAACCACTGCGCTCCAGTTGCGTACCCAAGTTACCGCCCTCGGTCACACGCTCAGCTGCGTGGGCAATTGAATCTCGGATGACCCAGTTGTTGGTCACAGCAGCACCAATTTTTAGGGCATCCACCAAAGGGACACCTGAACGGGTCAAAATAGATAAGGTACTGGCAAATCGTGCAGCATTAATACCACGTGACAGTTTACCGAATAATGGCAATTTGAGTGTTAATCGATCAAAAGCATAATGTCCAGCAGTGGTTTTTAAAAACCGAACGAATGCGATAACACCTACCACCGCAAAAAGAATAATAAACACCCACGCATGTCGAATAAAATCGCTGGCTTTCATTAAAGCGACTGTAATCCACGGTAAAGCATCTTTATTTTGATCAAAAGTTTTTACAATCTCTGGCACAACATAAGTCATTAAACCCATCACAATACCGAAAGACATCAGCATTAAAATGATTGGATAAATCATGGCGCCCTGAACTTTCTTTTGCATGGCAAACCGGTTCTCGGTGTAGTCTGATAGCTGATCTAAAATGAGATCTAAATGTCCCGAGCGCTCGCCAGCAGCCACCGTTGCAATATAAAGGTCAGGAAACCGTCCAGATTGCTGCATACCTTGTGCGAGTGAATGGCCTTCTAAGACTCGAGAACGCACAGATAATAAAAGATTTTGCACATGTGTTTTTTCACTTTGCCTACTCACGGCGCGCAAAGCTTCTTCAAGTGGAATAGCAGCAGCAACCAAGACCGAAAGTTGTCTGGTCATGAGTGCCAAATCGTAAGCACTGAACTTTTTTTGGAATAATCCCTGACTCTGATGTTTATCTTTTTGTTCAACAGGGTCAACACTAATTGGTGTCCATGCTTTATCGCGTAATTGTTGGCGAATCTGGCGCGCTGAGTCTCCCTCAAGCACCCCTTTTTGCTGCTTCCCTGAAGCATCAATGGCAGTAAATTGATATGCAGGCATGGTAATGTTCTAATTTTCCAAAAATAATAGTCGCTGCTGTTGCATCTATGCTACGCAATCATTCATATTCATTCTATAGCCTGTGTAGAATACCCAAGTCCTCTTCACGACGCTATGCCGTTTTTTAAAATTGACGAAATGAGCCTCTATGACCATAACGCCAAAGCCTGATTCAGTTGTTTATCGTGTGCGTGTAGCCGTACCTGTACATCTGTACGACACTTTTGACTATACACTCACCCAAGCACAATATGAACGGGCTCATGTAGGCTCACGCGTCGCTATTTCATTTGGGCGCCAAAACCTGATTGGCATCATTACTGAAAAAGTTGATCCAAGTGAATCATTTACAGGCACCTTTCAGCTTAAAGCCATTTCTGACCTTTTAGATGAAGAACCAATTTTAGATGAACAAGTTTTAAGTTTATTGACATGGTCCGCGCAATATTACCAATTTCCAATTGGTGAGGTCATGCAAACTGCCCTA
This sequence comes from Acinetobacter sp. V104_13, assembly GCF_031798995.1. Classification (NCBI taxonomy): domain Bacteria; kingdom Pseudomonadati; phylum Pseudomonadota; class Gammaproteobacteria; order Moraxellales; family Moraxellaceae; genus Acinetobacter; species Acinetobacter sp. V104_13. Next base: position 262,867 of record NZ_JAVQNP010000026.1, read on the forward strand.
CCCGCGTTATTGCGTCAGGGCAAACCGATGGATGTTTTGTTCCATCTTTGGAAAATCACACCATGTGATAATGTTGAAGCACTTCTTAAACGCTCTGTTAAGCAACAAGACGCGTATCAAATTTTAAAATTACACCCTGCCGGAACTACAGAGAATATTCTTAATTTAAGTGGTGTAGAAACGGCTACGCTTAAAGCACTTCAAAAGAAAGGACTGGTTGACTGTACGCTTGAACCGCACGACTTTAGCCCATCGCCTGTTCAATTGGCACAAATGCCGCTCACGCTAAATGAAGACCAAAAGAAAGCAACCCAGCACGTCGTAAACGCACAGCATCAATACCAAGCCTTTTTATTAGATGGTTTAACAGGAAGTGGTAAAACTGAAGTTTATCTGCACATCATGCACGAAGTGCTAAAGCAAGGTAAACAAGTACTGGTGTTAGTCCCAGAAATTGGTTTAACCCCTCAAACGATTTCTCGTTTTAAATCGCGTTTTAACTGTGATATTGCTCTATTACACTCTGGCTTAAATGACTCCAAACGCTTGCAGGCATGGCAACAGGCTCAGACGGGCAAAGCATCTATTATTTTAGGAACACGCTCAGCCATTTATACGCCGCTGCCACGTTTAGGTCTCATCATTTTAGATGAAGAGCATGACCTGTCTTATAAACAGCAAGAAGGCTTCCGCTACCATGCACGTGATGTCGCATTGTACCGAGGCCACTTGCAAAATTGCCCTGTTATTTTAGGTTCAGCAACACCGAGCATAGATAGTTATTATTTGGTCGAAACTGGTAAATTAACTTCACTGCAACTTAATCAACGTGCAGGCCATGCGCTTTTACCTAAAATGCATTTGATTGACCTTAAAATTGTCAAAAAACAGCATGGAATTAGCCAGCCTTTAATAGAACAGATTAACAATACCCTAGCTAGAAAAGAACAGGTTTTAATCTTTTTAAACCGTCGTGGCTATGCACCTGTACTGGTCTGTGAAAGTTGTGGGTGGCAAGCAAATTGTCCACATTGTGATGCACATTTTACGTTGCACACTCAGCCTTATTCTTATTTACACTGCCACCACTGCGGTACTGTTCATCGCTTACCCGATCACTGCCCTGAATGCCAGCAAAAAAGCCTAAAAACCCTAGGTGCTGGAACAGCTAAGGTTGAAGAGCACTTACAAGAACTATTTCCAGACTATGATGTGATTCGGGTTGACCGTGACAGCACCAGTCGTGTCGGTAGCTGGCAAAAAATCTATGACCGTATTCATCAAAACAAACCAACAATTTTGCTGGGCACTCAAATGTTGGCAAAAGGCCATCATTTTCCACACGTCACTTTAGTTGCCATTTTAGATATTGATGCTGGGTTACTTAGTGTCGACATCCGTGCGCCAGAGCGTACGGCGCAGCTGATTGTACAAGTCGCTGGTCGTGCAGGTCGTGGTGAACATAAAGGCCATGTTTATTTACAAACCCTAAGACCAGATCACCCTTTACTCACCACGCTCATCGAAAAAGATTATCGGGCGGTTGCCAAACAAACTCTTGCGGAACGTAAAGTCGCATTGCTGCCACCTTATCGTTATGCAGTACTGATACGTGCAGAATCTAAAGATCGTGACTATACCTTACATTTTTTAAATGAAGCGGCGGAACAATTACGCCAAATTGCAGGTGAAATTGTTGATATTTGGGGTCCGATTCCAGCACCGATGGAACGTAAAGCTGGGCGCTACCGCGCCCACATGGTGATTTTATCTGCTGACCGTGCTCGCCTACATTTTTACTTAAGGCAATGGTGGTCACAATTGGTTCATGCGCCGCGCCAGCATCAACTCAGATTATCAATTGATGTTGATCCGCAAGAATTTAATTAGATGGCTTGAATATCATGGTGTGAAGAAGTCTTTTTGGCTTTACACTTAAAAGAGACTAATACATTCGAGGCAATGAATGTCATTCTTACTGCAAGCAACAATTTTTCTTGGAGCTTCTCTGATTTTAGTCCCTCTTGGCAAACGCCTAGGGATAGCAACAGTTTTAGGCTATTTATTTACAGGAATACTTCTAGGTCCTAGTGTTTTAAATATTGCACATGACCCTGAAGCGATTATGGAACTTGCCGAATTTGGCGTTATCTTATTAATGTTCCTGATTGGTTTAGAGTTGCGCCCACAACGTTTATGGGAAATGCGTGACTCTATTTTTGTAATGGGAAGTCTGCAAGTCCTCATTAGTGGGGCTATTCTTATGCTGATCGTACTATTACTCTTTCAACAGCAGCTTTCTGTCAGCTTTGTCATTGGTTTTGCCCTTGCGCTTTCTTCTACCGCTTTTGTATTACAACTTCTGACCGAAAAGCAGCAACTCAATACGACTTATGGTCAGCAGTCTTTTTCCATTTTACTTTTCCAAGATATAGCGGCTATTCCCTTACTTGCCATCATTCCATTATTGGCAGGAACAGAATCAACCCATCATGGGGTGGCTTATTTTGCGGCTATCATTGCAACCTTTACGGGTCTGTTTCTGTTTAGTCGCTATGTGATGCGTCCATTCTTCCGCTTTGTTGCCAAAAGTGGAGCGACTGAACTTATTACAGCAGTAGGATTATTTATTATTCTTGCTGTTGTCTTGCTTATGGATACTTTAGGAATTAGCACCACATTAGGTGCATTCCTTACAGGTGTATTATTAGCAGATTCAGAATTTCGCCATGAAGTTGAAGCGAGTATTGCACCGTTTAAAGGTTTATTGCTTGGCTTATTCTTTATGACCGTCGGCATGACTACACAGCTGTCACTGCTCATTGAAATGCCTTTGCTTATTATTGGTGGTGCAGTCGGCTTATTGCTCATCAAAACGCTGATATTGACCGCCATCGCCCGCTATAAAAAATACAGTTGGAATAACAGCTTGCTTTTAGGTACTTGCTTGGCACAAGGCGGAGAATTTGCTTTTGTGATTTTGAGTCTTGCAAAAAGTGAGAAGGTTTTAACTCAAGCTATATTAGAACCAGTGACGCTGATCGTAACGTTGTCGATGGTACTTACTCCAGTAATTTACTGGATTATGGCAACTCAGATCATTCCCCTGTTTAATAAAGAACGTCCACCTGAGTATGATGAAATTCCACAGCAGGATAATCCGATTATCATTGCTGGCTTTGGTCGATTTGGACAAATCATCGCGCGTATTGCCCGCCTACAGCATTTAGGCTTTACTGCAATCGACAACAATCTTCATCAAGTGGACTTTGTTCGTCGCTACGGCGGCAAGCTCTATTATGGCGATGTAACCCAGCCCGATTTACTGCGTTCTGCCGGTATTGAAAAAGCTAAAGTATTTATTTTAGCGATTGATGATGTTGAAGACTCTATGAATGTCGCGCGTCATCTTAAATTAAATTATCCAAACTTAAAGCTGTTGGCTCGTGCTCGTGACCGCCACCATGTCCATCTTTTAAGAGATTTAGGTGTTGAATACATTTGGCGTGAAACGTATTTATCTTCATTAGGTATGGCTTATCGCGCTTTAAGAGAACTCGGAATCTCTGATGAACAAGCCTATAACAATATCGAAATCTTTCGGGATTATGATGAGAAATTGCTCATACAGCAGCAAAGTATTTATACTGATGAACAGAAGATTTTTGAAACACATCGTAATGCCTTAGCCGAGCTTGAACATTTGTTTGAAAGTGATGCGCAGCAACAGGCTACATCAAAACATGATGTTAATTTAAAGCGTCATTTACAACCAAATCGCATCGACATTACAAGAGATCATCTAGAATAACTTGAGATTTCAGAAAATGGCTATATTAAGGACTTATTCACATTGCCTAAATAATTGGACAATGGGCACAAAGCTGCCCCTGTCCGGCTTGCGGCTTAGCTGCATTTCCTGAGCTTGATTAAAACGAAATAGTTATACTCTGCTTAGGGCCCTGGAGAATATTATGTCTGATTTACGCCAACGCTTTTATATAGAGAACTTTCCAGTACGTGGAGAAGTAGTTCATCTAGAAGAAGCCCTACAAACTATCTTAGCTCAACGTGACTATATGCCTGCGGTTAAAATTCTGCTAGGTGAAATGTTGAGTGCGACTGCATTACTTGCAAGTACACTAAAAATCAAAGGCCGTATCAGCTTGCAAATCCAGGCTAGCGGCACCTTCAAATGGGCGATGGCTGAATGTAACCATTTAGGAGAGGTTCGTGCTTTAGCGGACTATGAAACCGACCCTCGCTTTGTTGAAGCAACAGACAGTAGTACAGTTCTTGGCGCTTTAGTTAATCCAGTTTTATTTATTAACATTGAACCGGAATTTGGCGAACGTTATCAAGGGATCGTGCCGCTTGATCAAGTGACTTTAGCGGGTTGCTTGATGCAATACTATGATTTATCTGCACAAATTCCAACTCGTATTGTGTTAGCAAGTACAGATAAGCGTTCTGGCGGTTTACTGATTCAACTCTTACCACGTCATGATGAAGAAGAGCAAAACTTGGTCGATGAAGATTTATGGCCACGTTTGACGATGTTGACCGAAACATTAAAAGCTGAAGAGCTTACCAATTTAGATGCAAATGAAATCTTATATCGTTTATATAACGAAGAAGAAGTTCGTTTACCAGAAATTGAAGCATTAAAATTTGGCTGTACATGTTCAAAAGAACGCTGTGCAAATGCCCTGATTCAAATTGGTGTAGACGCTGTTCATGAAACTCTAGAACAGCAGAACCCAATTCGTATGGACTGTCAGTTCTGTAATACGCAATATACCTTTACCGCTGAAGAAGCTTTAGCGTTATTTGGTGAACATTTAAGTTAATATTTTAACTTTATAAAAAGGCGGTTATACCGCCTTTTTATTTACCTGTATTTTTTGATGATAATTTTCAACATGTTAATTTAAATAGGATAATATAAGGCTACTTTATAGCCTAATAAATAAGATACCTAAATACCATGAATTATTTTGATTATTTTCTCTTTATTTTTAGTGTAGTTATCATGATTGCGACCCCTGGCCCTGTCATGATTTTAGTTGCAAGCGCTGGACTTAAAGGGGGCTATAAAAAAGCACTAGAAACCATTTTTGGTACAAACCTAGCATCCCTTGTTTTAATTTTTACTTCAGTACTGGTTTTAAAAGGAGTACTAAGTGTTAATGATAGTTACCTCAATATCATTCGTATTTTAGGCTGCCTATATATTGGTTATTTGGGTTTTAGTATTCTCAAAGAAGTTATTCAGGCTCCTCACCCAGAAGCGATACAAACAGTTTCAGCACAAAATGGTGGTTTTAAAAAAGGTTTTCTTGTCGGTATTTCAAACCCAAAAGATATTATATTTTTCTCGGCTTTCTTTCCGCAATTCGTCTCTATTACCCCTCAATTAAATTTAAGTTTAACCTTACTTACGCTGACATGGATTGTTTTAGACTTCCTCACACTATCTTTGGTTTATATCTTTTTCCGCCGCCTTTCTAATAGTCATTTATATCCAAAAATATTAGGCCTCTGCGGTTTATTACTTCTACTTATTGCTCTGTACGGCTTATATCAGAGTTTCATCTAATTCATTAGAGGTATAGTCTAATTTTTCTATACCTCTTTATTTCGTAATAGAACAACTCTTATACAATCTAGCTTATTGAAAACTCTAAAAATCGTTTCATAATGAAATAAACAACACCATCGTGATAAAACATTATGGCAAAAAATTATTATGAAGAATTAGGGGTTACACGCAAAGCCTCTGCTGATGAAATTAAAAAAGCTTATCGAAAATTAGCCCGTAAATATCATCCCGACATCAGCAAAGAAAAAGATGCAGAAGAAAAAATGCAGGCCATTAATGTTGCCTATGACACATTAAGCAACGCAGATAAAAAAGCTGAATATGACCAAATGTTAGATCATCCTCAAGGTTTTAATAACTTTGGTCAAGGTGCTGCACAAGGGGGCTTTGATGGAGCACAGTTTTATCGTCAAGGTTTTACAGGCGGTGAACAAGCAGACTTTAGCGGTTTTGAAGATTTATTTGGTCGCTTTGGTGCAGGCTTTGGCGGTGGCCAACAACAATATCAAAGACAACAACGTAGTTATCGCGGTGAAGATCAACATGCCAGCATAGAGGTTGATCTTGATATTGCCTATCATGGTTCAACCCAGCAAATTACTCTGCAAATTCCAACCATGAATGCTTATGGTGAGCCTGAAGTTCAACGCAAAACCTTACAGGTAAAAATACCAAAAGGCATGAAAGAAGGTCAGCAAATCCGCTTAACTGGACAAGGCCAAAGTGGGATTAATGGTGGTGCTAACGGCGATCTTTATATTGAAATCCAGTATAAAGATACAGACCGTGTTCATGTCGAAGGCAGTGACGTATATCTGACTGTAGATGTAACTCCATGGGAAGCAGCATTAGGCCAAGGTATTGAAGTGAAAACACCAGCAGGATCTTTACATGTAAATTTACCTAAAAATGCAAAACAAGGACAACAGCTACGTTTAAAAGACAAAGGGATACCAAATAAAACGCCAGGCCATCTGTATTTAATTTTAAATATTGTATTCCCGCCTGCAAATTCTGAAAAAGAAAAAGAAGCGTATCAGCAACTGGCAGAAGCATTTGCTTCATTCGAACCTCGTTCATCTCATTAGGGAGCAAGATCATGACAACCATTCACTATCGAGAAATTGTATATGACGGCCATACCTTTAGTGCAGAGGTCGTTGATGAACAATCGACATTTGATTTACAACAATTTGCCCAAGCTTGTGGCCAAAGTCCTGACTGGATTCTTCAGCTCATTGAATATGACATTTTATCAGTCGAAAATAAACCTGAAGCACACCAGTTTATGGGCGGAGATGTCGCACGTGCACGTAAAGCTTATCGTTTACAACGTGACTTTGACGCAAGTTTGGCGGCAGTTGCAGTAATGTTAGATTTGATTGATGAAGTGCAACAACTTAGAAAACAGTTGAAGCATTTTCATTGAGTTTTTTTGAAATCATATTTTCCGAGGTATAGCTTGAGCTAAAAGTCATCCTTGGCCTGCCAATTATCTAAATAGTATTGTTTTTGCAATAAAATTAGTTAAATGCTGGTAGTGAACAGGTTCTAAGGATGACAAATGCCTTTGGTTACTTTGGGCGAAACCAAAGTAACGAATTAGCTATAACTATTTGATATATTAATGAGAAGACTCCGTCGTATAAAAATAAAAATTTATTTTAATCGAGTAATCTTTTCTACTTCCTTCAAAGTCTGCTTAATCGGTTCATACTCCAAAAACCAGAACAAATTCATCCGATCTTGGCGATGTTGTTGAGCCAATAAATCAATCACACTTTTTTCACCGCGGCCGACCAAATGTTGTCGATAAAAATAGTACAGTAATAAAACAGTACTGAGCAGCATGACACCAAGCATAATCCAGAAACCTACTGGTGATTTAAGCCCTGGAATAAACTCAAAGTTCATTCCATAAATACCCGTTAAAAGCGTAAGTGGTGCAAAGACAGCAGTAATAATGGCAAGAATACGCATATTTTCATTGGTCTGGTTTGCAATTGCCGAGAAATGCAAATCAATCGCTGATTGAATAGCGCTACGTAAACGTAAAGTATGTTTTTGAATACGTTCGACATGACTCATTAAATCATTCAAACGAACTAACAGAAGGTCTTGAGAACTATGCGTCTTCTCACCAATAACATGATGATAGTTTTCTACAATTTCATCTCGAAACTCTTGTAAGGTTTCGATTTGCTCTTCGCATAAATTTTCAACTTGCTGAAAGGCCATGTTTTCATGAAACAACTGATGCCATTGTTTAAAACGACGATTACCTTGCAGCAATTGCTGTTGCCAATGCTCGACCCTTCTAGTCAAAGGTGAACGGATATCAAGGTAGCCATCCACCATACTATTAAGCAGTCGTAAACATAAATCTACAGGTGAATTAGGAAGCTTACGGGTTTTGTTTTGTTCTTCCAAAGTTTTACATAAAATATTTTCGAGACGTTGAATATAGTTTTCAATCGACTTATTGCCCTGCTCACGAACACTAATCAGAACTTTAGGGGTAAAAACAAAGCTAATCGGCGTAGTTGCTAGGCCAAATACACTCTCGTGGGATTCCCCATTTTTAATTTCATCATCAGGTGTAACGAGCTTTCTAAAAATAAGCAGGTCATATTCTTCAAGCGTATCAAATGCACAAGGATGCTCAATATTCGCAATATCTCGCATATGAAATTCATTAATAACCACGCCTGAAAGCTGCTGAATTTTTTGTTGCCATTCTTCGTTATGGTTCACCACATCAGCTCTGACACTATCAATCCAGAAAAACTCCAGAATGTGTTCATTATGCTGTTCACGGCTTAAAAAGACATAACCGTCAGCTTGATGGCGATAAAAGTAATAAACCTGCATACCACAATGATCTGTTTTTGTATTACTTGCATCATGCCATAAAAAAAGTCCGCATCAAGCGGACTTTTTCATGTCACTAGAACAATTATGCTTGTTCAATGTCTTTCATAGTCAATTTAATACGACCACGATTATCAACATCAGCAACTTGTACTTTCACTTCCTGACCTTCTTTAAGAACATCAGTTACGTTCGCAATACGTTCATTTGAAATTTGCGAAATGTGAAGAAGACCATCAGTACCCGGCATGATGTTTACAAACGCACCGAATTCTACGATACGGATTACTTTACCGTCATAGATCTTACCTGGTTCAACTTCAGCAGTAATTGCTTGAATCTTAGCAATTGCAGCTTTAGCAGCAGCTTTAGTTTCACCAAATACGCGAACAGTACCGTTGTCTTCGATATCAATTGCAGCTTTAGTTTCTTCAGTAATTTGACGGATAGTTGCACCGCCTTTACCAATAACATCACGGATCTTGTCTGGGTTAATGTTAATAACTTCAAACGTCGGAGCATGAGCACTGATTTCAGCACGAGCACGTGAAATGACTTTATTCATTTCGTTTAGGATGTGCATACGACCAGCAAATGCTTGGTTTAATGCAACTTCCATGATTTCTTCGGTAATACCTTCAATCTTGATGTCCATTTGAAGCGCAGTAATACCGTTTGCAGAACCTGCTACTTTAAAGTCCATATCACCTAAGTGATCTTCATCACCCAAGATGTCAGAAAGTACTGCGAAACGCTCGCCTTCTTTCACTAAGCCCATTGCGATACCCGCAACTGGAGCTTTAAGCGGAACACCTGCATCCATAAGTGATAATGAAGCACCACATACAGAAGCCATTGAAGATGAACCGTTAGATTCAGTAATGTCAGATACAATACGAATTACATACGGGAAGCGGTCAGCAGCAGGAAGAACTGCTTGAACACCACGACGTGCTAAACGACCGTGACCAATTTCACGACGCTTAGGACCAGATTCACGGCCTGTTTCACCTACAGAGTATGCAGGGAAGTTGTAGTGCAACATGAAGTTGTCAGTTTTAGTACCAGCAAGGGTATCAACCATTAACGCATCACGAGTATTACCCAAAGTTGTTGTTACTAACGCCTGAGTTTCACCACGTGTAAATAATGCAGAACCGTGTGCACGATCTAATACGCCAACTTGAACATCGATAGCACGAACAGTTTTAGTATCACGACCATCAATACGTGGCTTACCTGACAAGATGTTGTCACGTACTGTACGGTATTTAAGGTCTTCGAATAATTCGTTTACTTCATCAGCAATACCAGTTTCATCATTTTCTGGAACGAACTGAGCTACAGCTTCTGCATAAAGTGCATCAAGTGCTGCGTAACGATCTTGTTTAACCGCAATTGTATATGCTTCAGAAATTTTCGCTTCGAAAGCTGCTTTTAATTGCTCAAGAAGAGCTTCGTTTTTAGTTGGAGCAACCCAAGTTGACTCAACAGCACCAGCAGCGGCAGCAAATTCTTTAATCGCTTGAATTGCGATTTGCATTTCGTCATGACCGAAAAGAACAGCACCCAGCATTTGGTCTTCTGAAAGTTCTTTCGCTTCAGATTCAACCATCAATACAGCAGATTCTGTACCAGCAACCACAAGGTCAAGGTCACTTTCTTTCAACTGTTCGAAGTTCGGGTTAAGAACATATTCACCGTTGATTAAACCAACACGTGCGCCACCAATTGGACCACGGAAAGGAGTACCAGCAATAGACAATGCTGCTGATGTACCAAGCATTGCTGCAATGTCAGCATCCATAGTTTTGTCAGAAGAAACAACAGTTGCTGTTACTTGGATTTCGTTGAAGTAACCTTCTGGGAACAACGGACGAATTGGACGGTCAATAAGACGTGAAATTAAAGTTTCAGCTTCAGAAGCACGACCTTCACGCTTACCGTAACCACCAGGGATACGACCAGCTGCATATTGTTTTTCTTGATAGTTAACTGTTAACGGGAAGAAGTCTTGACCCGCTTTTGCTTTAGGTTGAGCAACAACTGCAACTAAAACAGTTACGCCACCCATAGTGATTAAAACTGTGTTTGCTTGACGTGCAACGCGACCCGTTTCTAAAACGACTTGATGTTGACCGAATTGGAATTCTTTACGAACGATATTAAACATTGACATGTATTGTATTTTCCTAATTTTATTCTAGTGAGACCCCTAAGGTTTGGCATTCAGACTACACCGATTGGTAGATAAATGACAAAGCTTAGAAGCCATCACACTAGATCAATTATTTAAAATAAGTTAAACGCAAAGAAGGAGCGCACAAGCGCCCCTTCTAAAAATCACTTAACCTAACATTAAGTGAAACTCTCTTTTCAGCGATAAAGCATTGCGACATGCGAAATAGCGAAAACAAAGTGAAAATCGAATTAACGACGTAAACCTAAAGCACCGATCAAAGCAGTGTAACGACCGTGGTCTTTACCATTTAAGTAGTCGAGCAATTTACGACGTTGGTTAACCATACGGATCAAACCACGACGGCTGTGGTGGTCGTGTTTGTGAGCTTTGAAGTGACCTTGTAAATCATTGATTTGAGCAGTCAATAAAGCTACTTGTACTTCTGGTGAACCAGTGTCATTTTCAGCGCGAGCAAATTTAGCAATGATCTCTGCGCGGTCTGCATTAGTTAAAGCCATTCGATTTCTCCGAGATGCTTAAAAAAGTAAACGATATGAATCAGTTGAGGCAACTGACTGCCGTGCATCACTACAGCAAGTCGCCTATTTTAAGGTATCTATAGGTGGATTGCAAAATAGTTTTCAGTAACTTGTCATTTTAGACACTGACATGAAGACTTTAACCCTGCACACTAGCCTCGAATAAAAAGAAAGAAGCGCGAGGGACGTGTGAAAATTTTTTCAACCAACACTTGTCCAGTACCGGACAATATTGAGCAAGTCATTCGACAAAAAGATGAAGTTGCTGCTGAACAGGGTGGAATGACTGAGCGCCAGATTCAAAAAATCTGGAACAGTATAGAAGCACTATATAAAACCGGAAACTATCCACTTATTACCTTTTGTTTACGCAGGCAAGGTAAAATTTTGCTGAATCGGAGCATTGGATATGCCCAAGGGAACTCTCCGGCAGGACTTCAAGAAAATGCCCTGATTGCAACACCTGATACACCTGTTTGCCTATTTTCAGCATCAAAGATGATTACAGCCATGTTGATTCATCTATTAGATGAAAAAGGCGAAATCAATTTGCTTGATCCTGTAAGCTATTATGTTCCTGAATATGGTGTCAACGGTAAGCGCCGTGCAACGATCTTTCATTTATTAGCACATCGTGGTGGCATTCCTTATATTGATGGCGATGTCACACCAGATTTATTATTTGATAAAGACGAAATTTTAAAACGTTTATATGCTGCCCGACCTGTGTCTCCTGCTGGCAATCACCTTGCCTATCATGCTGTTACGGCAGGTTATATTTTAGGAGAAGTCATTGAACGGGTGACTGGGCAGGATTTACGTGAATTTGTACATCAAACTATCGAAAAACCAATGGGGATGCCTTATTTCAATTATGGCTTAAAACCAGAATACCGTTCAGAAGTCGCCTTAAACTGTGCAACAGGTCTGCACCCTCGCCTTGGTACCGATCACTACCTGAATCATGTGTTAGGTGGCGGTTTACAACTTGCAGTTGATGTGACTAACGATAGTCGTTTTATGGACACCATTTGCCCAGCTGGAAACATCTATACCAGTGCAGAACAAGCCGGCCGCTTCTTTGAAATGCTTTTAAGTGGTGGAAGCTACGGCCGTCAGCAAATCTTTAGTGAGAAAACAATTTTCAGAGCAACACTGCCAACCACAGGCATTAACATTGACCGTACTTTGTTAATTCCAATGCGCTATGCTTTAGGACCAATGTTAGGTAGCAACCCTGTAGGCCTTTTTGGCCCAATGACAGGACAAGCATTTGGTCATTTAGGGTTCTCCAACATTTTATGCTGGGCTGACCCTGAAAGAGATATCAGTGTGTCTCTATTAACAACTGGTAAATCTGTAGTGGGTACTCACCTACCTGCTTTAGCTAAAGTGCTCTATCAAATCTCAACCCAATGTCCACGTATACCGAGAGATCAACGCCGTTCGTTATTTGGTAGTGATTCTCATGAGACTGACTTAGTGTAGAAGCAAATAAAAAACCCAAGCATTTCTGCTTGGGTTTTTTGCGCTGTAGTTTTTGTTTATCGTGTTATTGCTGTTTTTATTGTCGTTGGTGAGATGCTAGTCACATCCTTCTTGTTGTTTTAACTCACTTCCGATGTTTTTGTTTCTATTTCCTTATGTGATGTATTGTGACATATCCAATTATGAAGAAAAGTAGTATTTTTCTTATCATCATGTAAGTGAAAACGTACAGGTCTGTATAATATTTGGTAAATAGCCATTTTTACCTTTAACGTACAGTTCTGTATAACATATAACTTAACAATTCACAGGAAAAATGCCTGTTTTGAAATCATATTATAGATAAATATATTGATATTATTGATTTAAATCTTTAGACAAAAACAGAGTGAAGATAGTGTTAAAAACGAAATGTGCGAATGCTTTTTGGAATATGGTGAAAAGTAGAATATAAAAAAGCCCTGTAGTCTCTCCCAAAACTACAAGGCTTAGCGGCTGTAAGTTTCCTCTTTATACACCTACTTCATTGTAAGTTCGCAGTCTCTCGACTTAAGTTATTATTATTGTGCGATTTTGCCCGACATTCCGTGCCAAGCTCGTTGTGCGTTTATAATCTCAAAAACACGGGGTGTACTCTAGCAGCAAATATCTCGAATCTATGTAAGCTTTTTCTTACAAGGGTAAAAATATTAAGTTTGTCTTAACGAACTAACCGATTAACTTTTTGAACTAAACCGCTTTTTCGTGTAGTACGAACTGTAAATGCTTGTAATAAAGCCTCTTGATGCACTAAAAGACTGACTACTTTCTTAGCTCGTGTAATCGCAGTGTAAATAAGTTCTTGGCTTAATAAGTTCTTGGCAGCCTGATCTAAAACGACAGCAGTGTGTGTAAATTCAGACCCTTGCGATTTATGAATCGTTAAAGCGAACGCATTTTGAATACTTTTAGGTAATCGATTTGCAGCGACCCATTTATTCAAACTTGGAAAATATACTTCAAACTGCTGTGGCTGAGTCCTGTGCTCAAAGCACAAACCAATGTCTCCATTTGAAATACCGAGTTGATAATCGTTATAAGTCATCATTACAGGACGACCCACGTACCATCCTCCAAGAGTCACTATTGAAAGTTGCTGCTGCAACCAACGCTGCGCATATTGGTTTAACTGCTGCAACCCAAACGGGCCATGCCGAACCGCGGTTAAAATCCGGTAGTCATCAAATGCTTTTACTACATTTTGGACCTGTTCAATCGAGCGCTCTTCTTTTAAATAATTTTTTAGACTCTGTACATACCCTTGGAAACCGAGCATTAGCTTTTGATAATAGGTATCTAGGTCTAATAGATTCCCTTCTGGTAAATATTCAAGCTGAACAACATCAGGCATATCTCTTTGTAAAAGTATGGGCTTTAATTCTGAAACCTGAACAATATCAACTTCAAACCGCTGCAAAACCTCTACATGGTCTTGTTGATAGCTTTGTGCCTGAATAAATTTGGCCACTTGTCCAATCAATGCACCTTCAGCAAAACGACGACTGGTTTGTAATTGTACTCGGTTATCAGCCAACGCCTGTATTTGCTGCAAATCTGCAAGAACCGCCCCGACATCAACGGAAGCAAGCTGATTTGCATCTCCTAATAAAATAATTCGACAAGACTCAGGCACAGCTTCAAATAAAAGAGTAGCCAGATTTAAATCCAGCATGGAAGCTTCATCCACGACAATCACGTCATAAGGCAAAGGCTGTTTTTGATTAAACCGTGGTGTCTGGCTATGTCCCATCCCCAATAATCGGTGAATTGTTTGTGTTCCCTGATTCCTTAGCTCTTCACTCACTAATCCAGACTCAAGCAATTTAGGGTCATTAAACGAGTTCTGTAAGGCCTCTTGCATGCGCTGTGCGGCTTTACCTGTTGGAGCAGCCATCGCCACACGAATATGTGGAATAGCTTGGCTAAGTACAGCAATGATACGTGCCAGCGTATAAGTCTTACCTGTACCCGGTCCACCCGTAATAATACTCAGGCTCTGCCGAGCAACCATTTGTAAAGCTGCCTGTTGATGAGCATCGGTAAGCAGGTCTAAATAGTCATCACAAGAGACAGGTTGAATTAATTGTTGCTTTAATCGACAAATTTGTTCTGCAAGTCGTTGCTCTAGGTGCCAATATCGGTATAATGCCAACCCCTGCTCATCGTAGACGCACGGCGCAACTTTTGAGGTTGCTTGATCGGCAGATATAGCAAGCTGACCAAGTGCTGCAATTTGCTCTGAACTGATATCGATACAACTATCGCCTTGTAAGCTCGCTTCAATAAGCTGCCGCAAGTAAGAAGTGGCTTCTGACACTTGCGATTGCTCAGTAAATGGAGCCTGATTTAAGAAGTTACTCCACGTTGTTAACCAGCTTAAATCGGCCTGTTCAGAGCTATTTAGATTGTCCACACACTTATCCACCTAGTTTTCCACACGCTTGTCCACATGGTTATAGACAGGCTTATCCACATGCCAAGTATTTGTTAATCTTCAGATTACGCATTTTATCAGCATTTTTCATGCTATTTTATCCTCAGCAAAATACCCCAAAATGGCATCAAGACGAAGAATAAACTCGACGCTAGGTTCCCAATAATAGTACCCCTGCTCTGCTTCACCATTCATGCCACGTAAATAAAGATAAGTTGCCCCACCTAAGTGTTGCTCAATCTGGTAATCCTGCATTTTGACTTGCAAATAGCGATGTAACGCAACGAGATATAAACCTGCTTGTAGCCAGTAACTTGCCAAAGACATGCTTTGAGCAATGCTATCACTACGATAATCTGCAAGATCATCCCCTAAGTAATTACTTTTATAATCGGCAATGTGGTAACGCTGACCATCAAAATAAACCAAATCGATAGAACCATTAAGGTAACGCGCTGAACGAGCCTCAAGTAACTCCGGCATATTCAACCCATACTCAGCGAAGAGCTGCTGAATACGTGTCATTGCTAAAACCCGATCTGAGAGTGCCAAATAAAAAGGAAACTCTGACAAATACTGATCTTGTTGGAGCTGGTTTAATCGAAAGCCTTGAGAAAGCGGTGTTCGCAAAATATCTTTTAACCACTCTGCAACTGACTGGTAAAGCAGATTTTCTGCATCTTCCTCTTCTGGGAAGCTCTCGTTATATTTACTGAGTAAATCTTGCCAAAGGCTACTATAGTCATTTTTAAAACGACGACGTATTTCTATGACCCAGTCATCTGAACATTGAAAATCAATATGTTCAAATATTTCATGCAAGAAATTACCGGCAAGCGTTCCTCTAGGAAAATTATTCTTTATCCAGTCAATCGGCTGAGCACTGATTGCTTCAGCAGTATTGATTAAGTCTAACTCATCTTCTGCTAATACAGCATCATTGCTCTGGCTGGCCAATAAATCTGTGCCAGCCTTATGTTTTAAATGCTGTGCCAAGTAACTGAAACTGGTTTTCCCTCTCGAATAAAAACGTTGTTCAGGGAATCGTTGTGCTTGTATTTCAATAATACTGGTTTGCTTGGCTAAATGAATTGCCTGTGGAATCTGTTCTAAAACCACTTCATCCGTACAGCAACGGTGTTGAAAAGGTTCAGCTCTATTTTTCCAAAAAGCGAGACCTGATACTGACTTGCCATCAAGATCTTGTAGGACAGCATAGACGCGGTGGCTTGCTCGCGTTAAAGCGACATACCAAAGTCGATTCTGTTCAGCGAGCGCTCGTTCTTCGTGCTGCTTAAGTTCAATTTCATTCAAATAAGTTTTATCAGCAATCGCAACGACACGTTGAGTCAAGGTCTGACTTATGTCTGGCTTGACGACCTCTTGGGTCGAAAAATTGAGTGTTTTATTATTTTCTCGAAAGGGCTTGTCTGCACCTAATAAAAATACAATCTTAAATTCCAATCCTTTGGACTGGTGAATGGTCATGAGCTGAACACCAGCTTCACTCGATAATTTACGTTCTAACTCCCAATCACGGTCAAGAGGAGAACGCAACTGTTTGAGATACCAGTGATAAAGGTTCTGAGCACCTGAGTATTTTTCACTATGCTGACTCAGAATTTCAGTTAAATGACGCAAGTTCACCACAACCCGTTCATTATCTTTACTTTGGGCAACAACCAAATTTTGCCATATATCAAACTGGATGAGACATTGTTGCCATGCCACTAAAAAGCCTTGAGTGGACCACAACTCTCTAATCGTGTCAAAACCAGTCATAAACTGGCTTAACCCTTCGGCTGTCTGCTCAAGCTGCAAGAGTTGTTTTAAATCCATGGCAAATAGACGGCTAATTAAAGCTCGCTTCATTTTTGCCTCATCGTAAGGATGAAGTATGGCAGTCAACAAAGCACCAACGTCTTGAGCAATCGTGCAATCGAAAACACTTCTTTTTGATGGTCTGTTAACCCGAATTCCTAAACGCTCTAGCTCAAATTGAACTTTATCAAGTCCATCATGATTACGGGACAATACCGCAATATCATCTTCGTTTAAGGTTTGAGTCTGCGCATCTTTTTGAAAATATAGTTGTCCGGCATGTGACTGGTTAAGTAGATCTCGAATCTTCCAAGCAACTTGCTGAGCCTCTGTTTCTTTATCTTTGAGCATTAACCAGCGCAAAGGGTGAGGATTATGATTGTTCTGCTCAATCAGTACAGGATGAGGCCGAGTGCCTGCTCGAATTGGGTCATATTGAACTTCTTCACCAAAATCAATTTGTCGTTGAAATAAGGCGTCGACCACATCAACCAGATCAGCAACAGAACGATGGTTATGAATTAACTTATATTCACGACCATGTTTGGCTTGAATATCTTTATAGGCATTTAAGAAGGTGAGCATATCCCCACCACGGAAGCCGTAAATCGCCTGTTTACGGTCGCCCACCATAATCATGCAGCCTTTTTGGTAGCGCTCTGGATGGCGCCAAATGCTCGCCAGCATGTCGTCTTGATCTTGGTTGGTGTCCTGAAATTCATCAACCAAAATTAAGGGATATCGAGCCTGCACAAATACAGCAAAACGTTGCCCCTGCTCACCTTTTAAAGCTTCAGAAAGTGTACGAATTTGCTGAGAAAAAGTAGTTTCACCTTTATTTTGCAAAACCTGAGGTAAACGTTTTTTCACCTCTACACATAAATAGGCTTTTAAATAAATATGAAGTTGATCGAACTGCTCGGCGTAGTTTTTCAGCACACCAAACAGTTTCTGAATCTGCTGAATACAAGGATGCTGATAGAAACCATCTGAAATTTCAGCAGGACATTTCTTAAAAACTTTCTGATCAGCAAGTTGACCTAAAAACTTAAAAACAAGTTCTCGCTGTACCGCCAACGAACCGTCAAAAACCAAAATGCTGTCGCTTTGCTTTAGAACTTGTAGAAGCTGTGGCAAACATTCACTAAATAGTTTATTAAATGCCCTATTTCTAAATACTGTCCCGCTCACATGTTTATAGTGCTCTCCATCAAGCAAGTAATATGCTTCTAAAAGACTGATATCAATTTCTGTCGCTAATTGTTTGAGCTGCGTAAGTTCTTCAAATTGAATGGTTGGTTTTTCAGGAAGTTTAAAATGAGCAGAACTAAAGTTAAGTGAGTCTTCAACAAGTTTGACAAAACTATCGACACTTTTTAACTCACCTGCCAGATACAACGCATCAATCACGGTCTGAGGTTGAGACTGTATCCATTCACGCAAAACATCATGAATCAGTTGTCGACTATAAGTTTTAGCATCATCGGTAATTTGAGCGCGTTCAATTTTGCCACTCTCAAAGGCAAACTCACGTAATAGTTTTTGGCTAAAGCTATCGAGTGTTCCGACAAATAACTCGTCTAACTGATCTATAACCAATTTTAAACGTTCACACGCATAGGCAATACGCGTCGCAAAATGCTTTAGAATATGCTGGAGTAATAAGTCAGGTTCTTGCTCTGCCTGCGTAAGTAATTCTTGTTCTGTAAAACTACGCTTGGCATCTAAATAACGGTACGTTTCAACCAAACGTGCACGAATACGGCTTTTTAACTCAGCAGCAGCAGCACGGGTAAACGTGGTCGCAATGACTTGTCTAGGCAAATATTTTTCAAGAAAGATACGGACCATCAAACTTGATAAGGTATAGGTTTTTCCTGTACCTGCCGAAGCTTCAATTAAGTGCAAGCCACTAAATTCAATATCAATAATAGGTTGATAAGACACCTGTACTCTTGAGTTCATGCCTTACTCCGAATGTTGAAATTGAAAAACCGGATGATACAAATCATACGCAAACTCATCACAAGCATGTTGAAGCAAAGCTTGCGCATCTTGTTCTTGTAAAATAAAGCTCCAGTCTTGATGCAACTTACAAGCTTCATTTTGAGTCATATCCATCGTGGTAAATGACCCTGTTTCATTCCAGTATTTTAGCAGCTCAGCATAGCTCTTCTCATCCAGTTTTGCTTTTTCTGTCTGATTTGTTGTTTCCCACTGATATGCTTTAGCTTTTTCTAGCGGCTTTAATAATAAGGCTGCTGGTAAAACCAATGGTTGTTGCTGTGCATGACGCCAGATTTTAAACCATGGCTGCAAATATTGCCGAGCTTGCTCAGAACTTACGCCACTACAAATCACAGTTTGATCACTAAAAACCACAATACGGCGCTTTTCAGCTCCTGCACTTCCCTCATTCAAATAAGCTAACCAGAGTAGATATTCTAACCAGACTTTAGCGCGTCTTTTTGCCCGAGCGCTTGAAGGTTCCATACTCACCCAGTCCCGAGTTTCAGACTTCGGAATTGTAATATTCATATGAAGCTGTTTAGCAATTCGCCAAATACGCTGAGTTGTTTGTGTCACTGCTGGTGCATAACGGTGAAGGCGCTCAAGCAAACATTCTTGCTCAAACACACCTTGTTGCCATGCACTATATTTGACTTTACCTACAGGCAACTGATCAATTAATACTTCAGGTTGTGCTTGCTGTTCAGATTGTTGTAAAAAATGTCGGATCGCATAGCGCCCTAAACCATCTAATAATAAAGGTTCATTTTGGTCGAGCACTCCGACACTTCCTAAGTTTTCTACCCCTAAAGTTTTCAAATATAATCGTGCAGGGAACGTCACATCCTGTATCCAATGCTGGCTCTCTAAAACCAGCATGTCAGGTGCTTGTAGCGGATAGGTCGTATTCGCCCAAGGTTGACGGCTTCCTGAAACTTGCTGAATTTGTGAAGCGACCTTAAACCAGTGATCTTGGTAGCGAATAACACTTTTTTCTACAGTAAAACCTTTCGGGTCGAAGGGCTGTAAATCATGTAAGTGATAGAGTTGTTTTAACTGTGATGGAATCTCAATTCCTTCAATAACGACACTTTCAGGTTCACCATCTTCAGCTTTCACAATCAACGCAAGATGTTCACGAAACTCTTGAAGAATACTGGAAGGTTCGCGCACCTCGCCATCGTTCACATCAAAGCCGTTATAAAACAGCCATAAATTTTCTTGGGCTAATAATAAAGCATCTAAAAAAGCACCTTGATCATCTTCAAGTCGAGAGCGATCGCCTAACTGCTGACGCAGTGCATCCATCAAATCAAATGGAACATGGGTATCGCGGTTTGGAAATTGTCCGGCATCAAGATTTAGCATGACCATTAAACGATAAGGTAACGGCCGAATGTGTCCAATTTGGGCAAAGGTAATTTGCCCTGTCGGTTCAGCTTGTGCACTTTGGCTTTCTAATGTCCGTTGAATTTCTTCAATAATATAAGGCAGAGGCAAAGTAATTTTGCGCAAAGTTCCTGTTTCTGTCTCGGCGTAATAGCTTGCGAGCGTCAACATTCGTTCTTGTTTTTTAACAATTTCACGCACAGCTTTTAGAGCAGCAACACCAACCTGCTCAAATTCAACAATATCTTTGCCTAGTACCTGAAGCCAATATTCAACGGTATAGACTTTTCCTTGTTCATGCAGAGTCAGCCAATCACGGCGCTCGTTCAAATCCTGATAAATCTGAATGAGTGTACCAATCAGCTCGAAATCGCTCGGTTGAACTTTGGCATAACTCAACACCTGATTAAACGTCGCATGTACAGGCACGGCAATGCCAAGAGCCAATCGTTCTAAGGCAAATTTAAAGCTATATCGATAATCATCATCACCGTCACACAAACTGCGCTTGAGATGCTCTGCATCAAGCCCTCGTTTAAAACCCGCATCGGCAAGCAAATTTAAAATCCGCTCGACCTGAACATACTCAAGTTCGTAACGTTGCTGGGTCGCATGCAAGCTTAACCAGTCAGCAAAATCATCAAAGCTAAAACGGCCCTGCATCAGTTGAATACGCCCAATTACGGCACGCCAAGCATTAAGTGCATCAAGTGATGCAACACCTGCAATTTTCACTGGCAAATGTACACCTTGCTCAGTGGCAGTAGCGGGAAATACACTTCGAATTAGAGGCTCTATGTCGGCCAAATTAGGAACTAAAACTAAAATGTCGTTTGGTCGGCGCGGCTGCTCATGCGGTTTAGCCAACCAGCCAATCAATTGCTCTTTTAGAACTTCAAGTTGACGTAAAGTCGAATGACAAACATGAATCTGAATCGAGTCATCGTCTGGAACAAGCTCATATTGCTTAGCTTGAGGTTCAACTAAATGCAAAATATCTGACTGAACTTTACCGAGTAAACTTTCAGGAAAATCATCCACAAAAGCATCCACCCACTTACCTTCTTCACCCGTGGACAAATTTGATAATAGCGAAAAGTGGTCGCGGGCTTGTTTACCCAATCTGGTTAAAAGCGGATGTCTAGACTCACGCGCTTCAGCATTAAAGTTGAGTGTAAATTTATTAAAGAAATCACTAATTTCAGCATCAGTAGCCTTTGGATTTTTCGCAATAAAACGCTCTTTTACCCCTAAGTCATAACGCTGCTTCCACAGTGGATCGACACTATCGGCCCAATATTCTTGTGAAGGGTTATAGTGCAAAATCAAGACATCAATATATTGGCCTAAACGGCGCAAAAACTGTAACTGGCTTGGCGGCAAATCTAATAATGTAAAAATCACTACTTGATTAGGTAATCTTGAAATAGCACGCTTACCACGGTCTGGATGATCTAACTCTTGCCAAAACAACGCGTCAATTTGCTGCATTTGCAAAAAGTCATCATGAAAATGTTGCTGCCACAACCAACGCTGCCAACGCTCTAGCTCCTCAGTTTGATGTAATGCAAAAGCAGTCACTTCATCATCTTTTTGCACAATATATTTTTCAATATCGAGTGCTCGGCCCTGTCCCCAAGCAGACAACCAGTTTTCCGGACAGGTACAACTATTTTCACAACCACGCTGGCACTGTCCACGATAAATCATATAGTTGCTAAATAGATCAGCAACCTGCTCAGCGACCCAATACAGCATTTTTTGTTTTTTTAATTGTTTGTCTATGCCTTGTTCGAGTCGATCTGCGCTGTCATAAATACGCTGAACAATAGAACGTAAAGGATGCGACGTATCGATGCTTATCGTGTCAGGTTGAATAAATTCGTGCAAAGCCTGATGCACCCGCCATTTAAAAATCAAACGCGGGATGTTCGCTTTACGAACCTGCTCTTTATGCGCAGTTAAAACTTGCTGATAGGCAAACCATTGGAAACCTCGTACCCGTTGGTGAAACTGGTAATTGGCACTCATGCCTTGTTGTTCTGCAAGTTTTTGTATCAGCCACTGCTCGACCGCAGGACTTGGAACAATAAAATGCTGGGTTTTCAAAACCTGTAATGGATGCGTTGAAGCTTGAGATGTAGACGTCAATACACCTTGCAACAACACATCAATACGTTGACTTTGAATAACATGAATCCCCATTTATTTCATATCCTGCTTGCATAATTTATGCACAAAATCATAAACATTCATTACTATACAACTGAATCTGACTATGTCACGTTGGTTTAAACACAGCATAATTTAACTTTAGGTGTCACTTACACTTGGTTTAAATGACGCCATCAAGAAACTTATACAGGTAGACATTATGAAAATTGACAAGATTCCTGACTATATTGATCCTAGCCTAAATCTGGAACAAATTCGCGATGAGTGTCATGATCTCATCAAAAAAAGAGCTTACGTCTCAGCAGGAGCGGCAATTGTACCGATTCCTTTTTTTGACGTGGCAGTCGATTTGGGAATTTTGTCGTACCTTATTCCAGATATCAATTCCCGTTTTGGCTTAGCACCTGAACACGTGAGTGTCTACGACCCGAAAACTAAAACAATTCATTGGGATGAACTACGTAAACGCGGTTTTGAATTTTCAGGCTTTGTAGTAGCGCGTACTACAGTTAAAAAAACATTTAATGGCTTTCTTGGCAAAATCGTAACGAAACAGGTGACTAAATTTATACCACTAGGTGGGCAAATTGTAGCAGCAAGTTTGGGCTATTTCATGATGAAAAAAATAGCAGAAACTCATCTGAATGATAGTTATAACCTTGCAAAACGTATTCAGCAAAAAAGCCGTAGCACTATTGTAAATTAATGTTTGCCTTGTAGCTGAGAGCTTAGTCTGCTCTCAGCTGTTTTAAAATGGCCTTCAACACTTCTAAACGTGCCGTATATTTATCATCGGTTGCGACAATATACCAAGGTGCATATTCAGTACTGGTTCGCTCAAACATATCGGCTGCTGCCTTTAAATAATCATCCCACTTATCACGATTACGCCAATCTTCTGCGGTAATTTTAAAACGTTTATGCGGTGTTTCTTCTCTGGCCTTAAAACGCTGCTCTTGCTCATCTTTACTAATCGCTAGCCAAATTTTTACTACAATCGTTTGACTATCAAATAAATCTTTTTCAAAGCGGTTTATTTCATCATAGGCACGCTGCCATTCTAAAGGTGAAGCAAAACCTTCGACACGTTCAACAAGCACACGTCCATACCAAGTCCGATCAAAAATCGTGATTTTTTCAGCTTCATTAATGCGGTTCCAAAAGCGCCATAAGTAAGGATGTCGTGCTTCAAAGCGTTCAGGTGCACCAATACAATGAATATCATATTCACGTGGGTCTAAGTTTTTAACGATTCGCTTAATGGCCCCACCTTTACCGGCTGCATCCATGCCTTCAAAAGCAATCACGACATTACGTTTATCAAAACGCATGGCATCGGCAATTTTCTTACTCAGCTTATCCAGCTCTTTTTTATATTCAGCTTTTTCAAGTGGTTCATTAGAAGGTTTTAATAAACTCTCTGGAATTTTAGCTTGCTGCCATTTTCCTTTAACTTCAGTTTCATGCTCTGGAAGTTGACGCATGTGTTGTAAAAGGTATTGAGCAAAAAATTGATCACGCTGCTTTTCATCTTCGCCATCAATAATGTACCAATCATCGGTAAAACGACGGCGTAACTTTTGCAAAGTGTCATATTGTTTTTTATTACGCCAGTCTAGACCATGCAGCTTATGCCAGTGTTGCTCTGACGGATCTATTTTATCTAAACGTTTTTGCAGCGATTTCCATGATAGATCGAACCAGACTTTAACCACATCGACATAGTTATTTTTTAAATCTTGTTCAAATGCCCGCATATTTTCAACATATTCATCAAAGCGAGAATCATCTAAAGGCTCGGAAACATGCGTTGCGGTGACGAGCAAATCACTATACCAATTGCCAAACATCACCACGATTTGACCTTCAGTCGGAATAAACTCCGAGTAAGATTGCCAAAATGCTTCTGTGTCTGTCAGCACACGTGGCGCGTCTGCTTTGACTCGTAAATATCGTGGATCTAGCCACTCACGAAGCTGCTTAACGGCCTCGCCTTTTCCAGCCAGTTCAATACCACTCATTAATATCAGTGTGCTTTTAGCGTTGGGTTTGCCCCGACTTTCTTTTAACGCATATTGTGCTTCAATCAAATCGACTGAAAGCTGTTCTTCATCACGAATCTCAAATTTTGGTTGTTGTTCACTCATAGTCCACGGCTCTAATCTTTTATTGTTTAATTTCGATGATCTTTAACTTATGCGGTTAAATGATGAATTGCTATACAAATTATGTCATTGCGACAAAATTCTGTTTAAAAATTGACGCATGAATCATTTTTTTTACATCTACTCGCCATAGTACAAGGTTACAATGCCTTTTATGATTTTTTGCAAATAGCCCAATATTAGAGCCTTAAATGTCTAAACTCGCTGCTTTTGATGATCTTTTACAACAATATAAAACATTTAATTATCACGATAATCCTGTGCTTGCCCAACGTTTGCAAGATGTACAAACATGGCTAAAAGAGCGGATGAAAGATACGCATCACGACTTTTTTAATTTGCCAGCGCACAAGCTCATGTCAGAGTATTTTTTAAATCGTTTATATGGCGGTCCAGAGTTTGATGCTTTAGCAGCTCAAATTGAACGCCTATTGAAATATGCGCATAAAGCCGAAAAAGTCTTACCTGAAAATGCAATTAAAACAGGCACTAAATCGGTAAGTTTAGCTGTACTTGCAACTCAACTTGATGAGCAAGTAGCAATGCAACTTCTTGAGGACTATCCGGCAGATACCGTACTCACTGATGAGATTATGCGTTTAACCTTAATCAAGCTGGATCAGGCCGAAGCTCGTTATCAACAACTTGCTCTTCTTGACGATTTAGGTGCAGCACTCGATAAATACATGCGCTCATTTATGATGTTTACTGCTTTTAAAATGTGTAAAGGTATTGCCCAAAAATATCACTTCGAATTGATGTATGATTTCATTCAAGATGGTTTTAGTGCGATGAAACCGTTAAAATCAGCCGAGACCTTTATCAAGACTTTTACTGAAAAAGAACGCCAGATTATTGAAAATGTACATTCAGGGCATCCGAATCCGTTTAGAGTGTGATAAGGTCGGCACATAGAAAAACTCAACCTCACGAAGTTGAGATTTTATTCATTATATTTGCATGATGATGCCTGTAAAAATAGACAAAATCTGTCATCATGCAGAACTTATTCCGTTTCACTTGAGTTTGAGTCTAGGAGAGACAATATGTCTAACGAAAACCAAAAGCCAACATCTCCAACTGAGCAGGCACAAAGTTCAGACAAAGTTAGCCCATTCCTAAGCTCACCTTTACCTCAAGGTACTCCTCAAGGGCAACAACAAACTTTACAGCAAACCTTAACAGACACACCTGTGAATGGTTCTGTACCTAAATACAATTTACCTCGTGGTGCTGGTAATACTGGCAACGTTGGTGAAACCACACACTTTGGTTACTCAACTGTTAGAACTGAAGATAAAGCACAAAAAGTTGCAGAAGTTTTCCATTCAGTTGCAAGCAAATATGACTTGATGAATGACTTGATGTCATTTGGTATTCACCGTTTGTGGAAGCGTTTTGCAATTAACATGTCTGGTGTTCGCCGTGGTCAACACGTGTTAGACATTGCTGGCGGTACAGGCGACTTAGCAAAAGTATTTAGCCGTGAAGTTGGTCCGCAAGGTCATGTTGTACTTTCAGACATTAACGAATCTATGCTCAATGTTGGCCGTGACCGTCTAATTGATGCAGGCTGTACCAATGTTGACTTCGTTCTTGCCAATGCAGAAACTTTAGAGCCTTTTGCAGACAACAGCTTTGACCTTGTAACCATTAGCTTTGGTTTACGTAACGTGACAGATAAAGACGCAGCACTTGCATCTATGTTCCGTGTGTTAAAACCAGGCGGCCGTTTACTGATTCTTGAATTTTCTAAACCTGTATTTGAGCCATTCTCGAAACTTTATGACCTCTATTCATTCACCGCTTTACCGATCATGGGTAAATTGGTTGCGAATGACTCAGAAAGCTATAAGTATTTGGCTGAATCAATCCGTATGCACCCAGACCAACGTACTTTAAAAGGTATGATGGAAAATGCTGGCTTCCAGAACTGTGACTATCACAACCTTACTGCAGGTATCGTTGCTGTTCACCGTGGCTTCAAACTGTAAGGGATAACGATATGTGGTCGATTCTGGCACTCGGTGCAGTCGAACGTATCATTCATCATCTGATAGATCTGGATGCGGTTACTCGCATTCAGCTTAATCAGTTACAGGGCAAAATGTTGCGTGTTGTGATTGATAGCCCGCAGCTTTCTGTCGATGTGTTCTTTGACCAAGAAAAAGTACGTCTTGAACCTACCGTAACAGGTCATAGTGAAAAGCCTTCTATTTTTGAACAGCGTCTTTTTGATGCCCAATTAAAAATTTCTGAAGCAACCGCAACTTTGCATGTTAAAGATGTCGTTGAACTGATTAAATTATTGGTCAGTGATCCAGACCAGATTGGGAATATCCCACTTCAAGGTGATTACCACCTCCTACAGGATATTCAAAAGATTATGCAGCAAGCTGAACCAGATTTAGCTGCGCATTTATCAAGATGGGTGGGTCCTCAACTCGCTCATGAAATTGGCAAGATTCAACTTGCACCAAAACATTTAAAACGCTCCGTGCAAAGCCATCTGTTTTTTGCTGAAGATGCCTTAAAAGAAGATAGCGGCCTATTTGCCCCTCGCTGGGAAATGGACCACTTAACTCAAGCAACTCGCAAGCTTAATCAAGACATTGACCGTCTAGAAGCAAGATTGCAGCAACTCAATGCACAACTACAACCCTCTCAAGACTAGGTAAGACTGTATATGATTCCGCACGTTTCACGTTTACTCGAACTTTGGCGTATTGCAGCGCACTATAGACTCGATACGTTGTTCCCTGCGGATGAATTACCAGTTAAAGCTCAGCATGCATTAAATATTATTAAAATGCATCCAGCTGCATGGTCGAGTCGTGAACGTAAAAATCCTTTAAAGCTCAAAGAAGCTTTAGAAGATATGGGACCACTTGCAATCAAGCTTGGTCAATTACTCTCTACTCGCCGTGACCTGATTCCACCTGAGGTGCTCGCTCAACTGGTTTTACTTCAAGATCAAGTAAAACCTTTTGATGGAGATGTTGCTAAACAACGTATTCAAGATTCGTTAAAAGCTGACGTTAATACATTATTTGCTCGCTTTGATGATCAGCCATTAGCTGCCGCATCAATTGCCCAAGTGCATACTGCTGCATTGCATGATGGTCGCGAAGTCGTTGTTAAAGTCACTCGCCCTGACATTCGCAATCAAATTTTACAAGACTTTGAGATTTTGGCATGGCTAGGCAATACACTAGAAAGCCGCCTTGAAGCTGCTCGTGCGTTGCATCTCACCGAAATTATTCAAGACTACCGCCAGATCATTTTAAACGAACTGGACTTGAGTATTGAGGCGGATAACACCCGTCGTATGCGCCATTACTTTACTGGCTCAACCATGATGTATGTGCCTGAAGTCTACATGGACACCAAAGATGTCATGGTGGCAGAGCGCATTACAGGTGTTCCTATTTCAGATACGGCAACCTTTGACCGTCTAGGCATGGACCGCGCACAACTTGCAGAAAAAGGGTTAACCATTTTCTTTACGCAAGTCTTCCGCGATAACTTTTTCCATGCAGACATGCACCCTGGTAATGTCTTTGTAGAAACCATCAACCCAAGCAATCCACGCTTTATTGCACTAGACTGTGCGATTATGGGTGAGCTTTCTAAGCACGACCAGATGACAGTTGCCCGTATGTTGCTTGCTGTGATGAACAGCAACTTTATGCAGCTTATTCAAATTGTGCATCAAGCTGGCTGGATTCCACCGGGTACAGATCAAGACGCGTTAGCACGTGAAATGCGACGCACTGTTGGGCCAATGGTGTCTAAACCAATGGATCAACTTGATTTTGCGGGTATCTTAATTCAAGTCATGGATATTGCTCGACGCTTCCATCTTGAGATACCACCACAGCTCATGCTGCTACTCAAAACTTTAGTGCATGTAGAAGGCTTAGGTACTGATCTTTATCCGCAGCTCGACATCTGGAAATTGGCAAAACCAATTTTGACAGAATGGGTCAAATCCAACATGAACCCAGTCAAAAATGTAAAAGAGCTCGGCCAGCAATTACCTGACCTGCTTTTAGGCGCTCAAGATTTCCCAAGCTTAATTATTGATAGCTTAAATGGTTTAAAAAATCAGTCGGCTTGGCAAGACCGCCAGTTACGCGAAATTCAGCAACTTCGTTTGCAAATGGAACATCAGCAACGCCGTAGCTGGATGTTCGGCAGTACCATGCTGATTTTGCTGACTATTGCAATTATTAGCCCTTGGTTTGTTTCGATTATTCTAATTGTGCTGAGTAGTTTACTAGCGCTTTGGCGTATATTGAAATAAGTTCAAAATCCCTTGCCAGAGCAAGGGATTTTTTTATGGGAAAAACTCTAATATTTTAAAAAATTTATAGATCAACTATTCGTTCATTGCTAAATTGAAGCTATAAATGCTTCAAAAGAACAAACAATGAAAACACCTCATTTTGCCATTATCGGTGCAGGTACAGCAGGTTTAGCCACTGCAATTTTACTCGCCAGCCAAGGCAATAACGTTACTATTTTTGAACAAGTTGATGAGTTATCTCCGGTAGGGGCTGGTTTATTACTACAACCTGCGGGCTTAGCTGTATTTGAACATTTAGGTGTGCTCGATAAAGCTCTAACATTAGGTGCAAAAGTCACAGGCTTAGAAGGCCAACTTCCAGACAAGCGTCTTTTAGTTAACAGTCACTATCATGAAGCATCAGCAAACCTCTATGGTCTGGGTATACACCGAGCCACTTTATGTCATGTACTCACTCAAAAGCTTAGCGAGTATTCAAGCCAAATTACTTGGTGTATGAACCATTCTGTTGAAAGATTTGAAGAACATAACAATGAAGTTCAGCTATTCGGAAGTCATCAAAATCAAAAGTTTGATGCTCGCTTTGATGCTTTACTGATTGCCAATGGTGCTCGTAGCCAATTACGTCCCAAAGCATGGGTAAAGGTTGACCAAGCCTACCCTTGGGGTGCGGCGTGGAGTATCGTGCCTGAATGCCAAGTTCTCGATTCTGAAATTCTGCATCAATTTTATGATCGCTCGAAAATTATGATGGGAATTCTCCCTACAGGAGCAGTTCCAACAGAACCTCAACAGCGCCTTTCAAGTGTTTTTTGGAGCTTACCTACTCCACAGTTACAAAGCTTTTTACAAGATGAGCAGGCTAAACAAGCTTGGTTAAAGCAAGTCTCTGAGCGTTGGCCCAAAGTTGCAGAATGGCTGAAAGAAATTTTGTATAACAGTCAAACTCAGCCCAAATGGTTATCTGCAAACTACCGTGATGTCGTTATGACTCAATTTGGTCAAGGTCGAATTGGGGTAATTGGCGATGCCGCTCATGCAATGAGTCCACAGTTAGGTCAAGGTGCAAATATGGCATTATTGGATGCTTGGGCTTTCTCTCAATCATTGCAACATGCTCAAAAAAACCAGAATATTGATTGGTCCCTGCTCTGGCAGCACTACCACCAGCTTCGCCGTTCATCCACCCAGTTTTATCAATTTCTTAGTCGCTTATTAACACCACTTTATCAATCTGATCATTGGTGGGCTGGAGGTTTAAGAGATTTAGTTTTTCCATGGATGTATCAAATCCCTTATTTTCGAAAAGAAATGGCAATTACAATTTCAGGCTTAAAAACAGGACCATTCAAGCAACTTGATTATGATCAGGTAGCTCAATTGCCTAAAGAAAACAGTGCATTTCATTTAGAAAGCCAATCTTTGTCTGACTATTAACCCCACCAAATAATAGTGATTAACACATGAAAATCAGCCATCTTGATCATCTTGTTTTAACTGTCTCAAATATTGAAACTACCTGTCATTTCTATCAAACCGTATTGGGGTTTGAAGTCATCACGTTTAAAGGTAATAGAAAGGCTCTAAAGTTTGGAAATCAAAAAATAAATTTACACCAGCAAGGCAACGAGTTTGAACCGAAGGCATTACAGCCGACTCCCGGATCTGCCGACTTGTGTTTTATTTCAGACACTCCCATTTCAGAAGTGGTTGCACACCTTAATCAATTAAATATTCAAATTGAAGAAGGTCCGATTGAGCGTACTGGTGCAATGCATCCTATTTTTTCAGTTTACATTCGCGATCCAGACCAAAATTTGATTGAGATTTCAAATATCCTCACGCCCTAGTCATTTGAATAAGATACAGATTGGTAAGTGTTACAAGCTATTCATTACGCTAGCAAAGACAAAAAGGACAAAGAATTTTTCCGCAAAGCGACGTTGATGCCGTACACTATACAAGCTATTTTTAGCATCAGATTGAAATCAATTTATAGTTCATATTTCTTTGGTGATTCCTCATGAATAACACGCAATGGCTCGATGAAGTAAAATTTAACGAACAAGGTCTTATCCCTGCCATTGCTCAACATCATCAAACCGGACGTATTTTGATGGTAGCGTGGATGAACCGTGAATCACTTGCGCTCACAGCAGAAAAAAATCAAGCGGTGTATTTCTCTCGCTCTCGCCAAAAACTTTGGCACAAGGGTGAAGAATCAGGTCATTTCCAAACGGTTTATGAAATTCGTTTAGACTGCGACGGCGATGTAATCATATTACAAGTTGAGCAACACGGCGGTATTGCATGCCATACAGGTCGTGAGTCTTGTTTCTACCGTAAACTCACCCCACAGGGCTGGGAAATTGTCGACGCACAATTAAAAGACCCTACTGCAATTTATGGCGATAAAGCCAAAACTGAAAGCCACGATCATGCTCACACTACAGAACAAGTGGATGTACTTGCTCACTTAGGGCAATTGATGCAAGAGCGTAAGCAAGCAGAAGCAGACACTTCATATGTTGCAAGCCTCTACAAAAAAGGTATCAATAAAATCTTAGAAAAAGTCGGCGAAGAAAGCGTAGAAACGATTATCGCTGCCAAAGACTACACTGCTCAAAATACAGAAAGCAATTTAAATGACTTGATTTATGAAACTGCTGATTTGTGGTTCCATAGCATTGTCATGTTGGGTTATTTCGATCTTAATCCACAACTTATTATTGACGAATTAGCTCGTCGTCAGGGTTTATCTGGTTTAGTTGAAAAAGCTAACCGCAACAAGGTTTAAAATCACTCAGTGTCGAATATCGAAAAACCTAAAGCCACCTATGAGCAAGCAATTGCCATAGATAACGCACGTCTTGGGCAATCATTTAAAGTGATTGCCTATGCGGGTACAGGTAAAACTACTACGTTACAAATGATTAGTGATGCCATGCCTGAACGGCGCGGTATGTATTTGGCTTTTAACAAGGCAATTGCTGGTGAAGCTCAGAACAAATTTCATCGTAATGTAGACTGCCGGACTTTTCACTCACTCGCGTTTCGCAGTGTGCCACGCGGTGTGACTGATAAATTACGCTTGCCTCGCTTAAGCCCAAGCTTTATTGCAAAAGAATATCGACTAGAACCAATTACCTTACGACGCATGATGGGTGGACGTTATGAAAAATACGTTTTAATGCCAAGCCGCCTTGCAAGCCTTGTCGCTAATGCTGTCAGCTATTTCTGTTCAACTAGTTCTCAATATCCAGCGCCTCGACATATTCAGGCACCAAACTGGTTACATCCAGACGATATTACTGCACTTCAAACCCATCTTTACCCTGCTGTAGAGCGCCGTTGGTTAGAGTCCATTGATCCAAATCATCAGGCAGGAATTGGTCACGATATTTATCTCAAACTTTGGGCTTTGTCTGAACCTAACATCCCAGCCGATTATGTACTATTTGATGAAGCACAAGATGCCGACCCTTTAATGCTGGGTATTTTACTTCGCCAAAAAAGTACGCAGGTCATCTATGTAGGTGATGCACATCAGCAAATTTATGCATGGCGTGGTGCAATCAATGCGATGCAACAATTACCGTTGCCAGAGTCTCGCCTCACCACTTCTTTTCGTTTTGGTGAAACGATTGCGGATGTTGCCAATGCATTGCTAGGCGGATTAAATGAAACTGTTCCTTTGCTTGGTAATCCAAATCAAAAATCAAGTGTCGTAAATAAACCGCATACCAAAATGCGTGATGCGATTTTGTGTCGTACCAATGCTCGTGCTATGGAACTTTTACTGGCAGGTTTAGTTCACGGCGATAAAGTAAGTTTGCAAGCTGACCATCAAAAACTAAACCGTTTTGTAGATGCTGCAAGTCTCTTAAAACAAGGAAAACGGGTTACTGATGTGCCTGAATTAGCATGGTTCAACTCATGGCATGATGTCCATGAATACTGTGAAACCAATGAAGGTAGTGATATTAAACCATTGGTTAAATTGGTGGATGATCACGGCACTGACCCACTAAAAAAAGCGCTTGCAAAGATTACACCACTTGAGCAAGCTGACTATGTCATCTCTACAGCCCATAAAGCGAAAGGCTTAGAATGGAACCGTGTTCATATTGAAGATGACTATCAATTTAAAATTAATGGGTTAGAACACAAGATTACCGATGAAGAATTAAGACTACTGTACGTTGCCTGTACTCGTGCTAAAGTAAGTCTAAATATCCATCATCTTTATGATCTGATACAACAATTAAAACTAAGGGCGCCTTTAAGTCTTCGTCAGTCGGTTGGTTGAAGCGCTCATATTTAGGTGAGCCTATGAAACTTGAATCTGTCCAATTTAAACATATTGCTCTGTTTCACGACCTTAAAATACACTTTCACTATGAAAAACAGCCAATCACCTTAATTTTAGGTGAACAGGCAACTGGTAAAAGTATGTTACTCAAACATACTTATCATGCTTTAACTTGGCTCCCTGCTCGCCTTAAAGATTTGCGTAGTCCCGGTATTGTCATGCCTGATCAAGACATTACTCAGTCGCGTCTACAATCAAAAATTGAAGTGACTATTCAAATTCCTTCAGAAATTGGTCACCTGCCAGAAAGTACCTCTGCTCAGCAGCTAGACTCTTCACTATGTAGCTGGAAACTTTTTAAAACCTTAAATGCAAGTGGGATTGGAGTGAGCCAAGTTGAAACTCAGCAACTTGACCAAACCATGGCTCTTTATCAACAAGTCATAAAAAAAGATCCATTACAGGGGCTTCCCTTAATCGCTTACTACCCAGCCGAGCGATTTGTGAATGATATTAATCTTTTGAATAAAAATTTACCCGGCATTACTCAAGCCATTTCAGCCTATGACATTAGCCCACTACCGTTTACAACTTTTACACGCTTTTTTGAATGGCTACGAGAAATTAGTGATATCGAAAATGCGCAAGCCGCTCACCTCGTACAACGGATTAGGTCGAAACAATCAGATCAACAAGATCAAACAGAATTATTAAATGAGCTTCAAAAAGAATTATCAGGGCAACCTAAACAGCTCACTTCACCCAATCTATACGCCCTCAAGAATGCATTGAATATCATTCTGCCTGAGCTTAAAGACCTCTATTTACAATATCAGCCTCGGTTGCAACTTATGGTTGATTATGAAGGTCAAACCTTACCTTTTCAGCAGCTTTCAAATACAACCAAAACTTGGATTGCTTTAGTAGGCGATATAGCCCGCCGACTCTGTTTACTCAATCCTTTGAGCTTAAACCCTTGTCTTGAGGGAGATGGCGTTTTACTCATTGACCAGATTGATGCACAGCTCGACTCAACACATTGCTCCGAAATCTTAAATCGGCTTCATCAAGCATTCCCACGCCTACAAATTATTGCAACAGGAAGTCGTGAAGAGCTACTTGAACATGCCTCGACCTATCAATGTCTAAAATTAGAGTCTGGTAAAATTAGCCATCTTGACCTTAATACGACCAAGCAACAGCTTGAACATATCTATACCTTACTTCAAAGAAGCGAACCTTTAACACCATCTATAGAAGCACAGCCTCTGAGTTTAATAGATCCGACGCCAACACCAGCACAGATTGAGGTTTTATTTCAGCAGATTCAGGGTTTAACTGAACAACAAAAAAATGAATTATTAAGGATGATTCATGCGGGAGACGCACCGGAAGAAAGCCCTTCGGTTTGAGTTTTATAATCAAAAAACCACACTCACAAAATATATGGTGGAGTACGGTTTTTTAGGCACTAAAATAACTAGATGTTGTTACTACATGTAATAACATCAGATTTTCAATGCTTTTTTAGTGTACAATAAATTTCATTTTGCGTTTTTATTCTTCAAGTTGCGCAATACAACTTGTTTCTCGCTTTATTTTCTAATTTGGTTGGGTTTTCGGAATAATAAGCTTTGGAACTCTCTTTGAATTCCTATCTATTCTGAAATTAAAATTTCACCTTTAGGTTTCGACCTAAATCACATATGGATACGAGTGTGCTACCGATAATTATCTTATTACCGTTAATATTAGGCACCACCCTTGTTTCATTGCTTCAACGGTTCTCGCGTGGAGTAACGGCTTTAGGGGCAATTGGAGTCAGTTTAACCAGTTTTGGTTTATTACTGACTCAAGCTAAAACTGTGCTTGGTGGTGCAAGCATTCAACAAAGCTGGGATTGGTTACCTCAATTAGGGATTAATCTAAGCTTTAGACTTGATGCTCTTGGTTTATTATTTTCTCTTCTTATTACCGGTATCGGTACACTCATTTATATATACGCCTATTATTATTTAGGCCCTAAAAATTCTTTAAGTAAACTCTATACGTTACTCATGCTGTTTATGGCAGCAATGCTGGGTATTTCGCTCTCTAATAATCTTATTATTTTATTAGTCTTTTGGGAGCTCACCAGTATTTCATCTTTCTTGTTAGTGGGTTATTGGAGTCACTATGAAGCTGCTCAACGTGGCTCTCGGATGGCACTCACCATTACAGGAATGGGCGGTTTAGCAATGCTAGGTGGATTTGTTCTATTAGGACAAATCACTGGGACCTATGAAATTAGCGAAATCATGGGCATGAAAGATGCGATCCAAGCTCATACTCTTTTTATTCCGATGTTATTGCTTATTTTGCTTGGCGCATTTACGAAGAGTGCTCAGTTTCCATTTCATTTTTGGTTACCTAACGCAATGGCGGCACCAACACCAGTGTCCGCTTACCTGCACTCTGCGACCATGGTAAAAGCCGGGATTTTTCTACTTGCCCGCTTACTTCCAATCTTTATAGGCGCTGCGATCTATCACAATATCGTTACGTTTGTCGGCCTATTTACACTCTGTATGGCAGCGTGTTTTGCTATTTTCAAAGAAGATTTAAAAGGACTGTTAGCCTATTCAACCATTAGTCATTTAGGGCTTATTGTTTGTTTACTCGGTATCGGTTCTCCTTTAGCAGTTGCCGCTGCTATTTTCCATATTATTAATCATGCAACATTTAAAGCAGCGCTATTTATGCTTGCAGGGATTATTGATCATGAAACCGGCACACGTGATCTTCGAAAACTCAGTGGTATTTGGCAATTACTTCCTTTCACTGCCACACTCACCATGATTACCGCTGCCTCTATGGCAGGTGTACCACTTACCAACGGCTTCATTTCAAAAGAGATGTTCTTTACCGAGCTATTGGCGAATCTTTCAGGCTCAACAGTTATCTTTGCCAGCATCATTGCAACTCTGGCTGGTATCTTCGCAGTAAGTTATTCAATTCGCTTAGTACATGGTGTCTTCTTTGACGGCCCAATTGGCAAACAAGTGCCAAATAAAGACGCACATGAACCACCTATCGGGATGCGTGCTCCAGCCATCCTTCTTGCTGTGCTTTGTATCTTGGTCGGCGTTCTGCCTTCGTTATTGGTAGAACCACTGGTCAATAGCGTAACTAGAGCAAGCTTGATGCAGCCAGAATTTGCGGGTACACACCTTGCAATTTGGCATGGATTCAACGCTCCTCTTGTGATGAGTATTATTGCTTTAGTGGGCGGTACGCTGTTCTACTTTGCTTTAGCAAAAGACGGCATGATTCGTAAAATTGACCTTGACCCACGTCTAGGCAAATTACAAGGCCGTATCTTATTTGATTTATTTTTAAAACATCTGCTGCTTACAAGCCGAAAAATCAAACAAAAAACTGAAAATGGTTCATTGCAAAGTTATTTGTTCTGGATCATTGCTTTTAGCATCATCATGGTCACTATGCCTTTACTCAATCAAGGGCTGAGCACAGGTACACGTGAACTCACCCATGCTCCATGGATTGCTGTGGTTCTTTGGCTGACGTTGTTCTCAGGCTGTTGGATGATGCTCTGGTTCCACCATGAGCGCATTAAAGCAGTACTTATTAGTGGTGCAATTGGTCTAGTGGTAACGATGGTCTTCGTCACCATGTCAGCACCAGA
Source organism: Acinetobacter sp. V104_13 (assembly GCF_031798995.1). Classification (NCBI taxonomy): domain Bacteria; kingdom Pseudomonadati; phylum Pseudomonadota; class Gammaproteobacteria; order Moraxellales; family Moraxellaceae; genus Acinetobacter; species Acinetobacter sp. V104_13. The sequence continues at coordinate 299,888 of NZ_JAVQNP010000026.1, forward strand.
TTTAGCGCTGACTCAAATTACAGTAGACGTTGTAACGACTGTTCTTTTATTAATGAGCTTATCTTTACTTCCACAGCTCACGCCGTATGAATCTCGTCGTTCTAGACGTTTGAGAGATGCTGCCTTAGCAATTATTGGAGGTTTAGGAATTGGCTGGATTACGTGGCTCATTTTAACCCGTGATCATAATTCAATTTCTTGGTTCTTTGCCCAACAGTCTTTACCACTTGGTGGTGGCTCAAATATTGTAAATGTCATTTTAGTTGACTTCCGTGGCTTCGATACCTTCGGTGAAATTACGGTATTAGGAATCGCTGCGATTGGTGCACTATGTTTAATGGATGGTATGCGTGTACACGGCACCACCATGACGCAAGGTCTCACCTATCGTTTCAATCCATCTCCGCTTATGTTCCGTATTACGGCCTCTTGGGTACTACCTCTAGCGCTTGTCGTCAGTGTTTATATCTTTTTGCGAGGACATAACTATCCAGGCGGTGGCTTCATTGCAGGTCTAATCACCTCAATGGCGCTAATCATTCAATATATTGCACTAGGTCAAGATCAAGCAGAACAGCTGTTAAAAGCGAAGTCTGGCCGCCTTTACGAAGTCTGGATTGGCACAGGATTAACGATTGCAGGTCTGACTGGTATAGCAGCATGGTTCTGGTTACGTCCGTTCCTCACGAGTGCTCATGTCTATGTTGAATTACCAATTCTAGGAAAACTACATCTAGCTTCAGCTGCAAGTTTTGATTTGGGTGTTTATATCACCGTTGTAGGCGCGACAATGTTGCTCATCTCTGTATTAGGCGACTCTCGTCATTCGAGTATGTCCGGTCCTGTACCACATCGGGAGGAATCATCATGATCAGTTTAGAATTCTTACTGGCTTCTGCTATTGGTTTACTTGTTGCCACAGGTATTTATCTGATTTTACGTGCTCGTACTTTCCCTGTTGTGCTCGGATTGGCTGTAATCGGTTATGCAGTAAACCTATTTTTATTTGCTATGGGTCGATTACAAATCAGCTCACCAGCAATTTTAACTGAAACAACAAAAATAACCGATCCACTTCCTCAAGCGTTGGTGTTAACCGCCATCGTGATCGGTTTTGCAACTACAGCGTTTATTGTACAACTTGCGCTACGTAGCCGTTATGAATCAGGTAGTGATCATGTTGATGCTAAAGAAGATGCTTCCCCAACATACGACCCACGTGAGGATGAGCCGTGATGTTTGATTTTTTATCTTTTTGGCAACAACACACGCCTATTTTTAGCATTCTCATCCCAGCATTTACTGCTTTTATCTTATTACTGTTAGGTAACCCTGGGGCAGGTGCTTTAAAAGATGACTGGCGTCAGCCTTGGCGTCGTGGCATTAGCCTCGTCTCAGCAATTGCCGGATTAATTACCGCTATTGTTTATCTTAGTTACGCCAGCACGGGGCAAATTACTGTTTACCAATTAAGTGAATGGTCAGCGCCATTTGGTATTGTGCTTGTACTCGATCGTCTTTCAGCTTTTATGCTGGCACTGACTTATGCATTAGCAGTACCAGTTTTATGGTATGCAAGTGATAATTGGGACACGCGTGGCCGCTATTTCCATGCCATGGTACATTTCTTATTAATGGGAATCTGTGGAGCATTTCTAACAGGCGACTTATTTAACCTTTTCGTCTTTTTTGAAATCCTGTTGATGGCTTCGTATGTATTGCTCTTACATGGACAAGGCAAACCTCGTTTTCAGCTTGGCGTTCACTATGTCATTATCAATCTTTTAGCCTCTGCCCTCTTCTTAATTGGGCTTGGTATGATTTATGGCAGCGTGGGTAGCCTCAACATGGCGGATGTCTCACGTCTTATACCGACACTTGAAGCAGATCAACATAAATTAGCAGTCGCTGGTTCCTTACTTCTCTTTGTTGTTTTCGGTATTAAAGCAGCAATGCTTCCTGTCGGTTTTTGGCTACCAAAAACTTATGCTGTTGCAAGTACACCTGTGGCTGCAATTTTCACTATTATGACTAAAGTCGGGATCTATTCTATTTTACGTGTAAATGGAACAGTATTTGACGATGCACTGAGTCAAGAAATCTTAAAAAGCTGGTTATTACCTATTGGCTTAATTACGTCTCTTTATGGTGTGATTGCCGCAATTGGAGCAGATCGTTTACGTCGATTTGTCGGCTTTATGGTCCTTTCTTCAATTGGCACCTTGCTCACCGCAATTGCCATGTCTAATACGCAAGCATGGTCTGGTGCTTTATATTACTTAGTGCACAGTACCTTAATTGGCGCAGCTTTTTATCTATTTTGTGGATGGATCACTTCACAACGTGGAGATTTTAAAGATCATTTAAAAGTTGCCCCAAGAATCAAACAAGAAAAAGCAGCTATGCTGACTTATTTCTTGATTGCGATGATGATGGCTGGATTACCACCCTTTAGTGGTTTTCTTGGAAAAGTATTCATTTTACAAGCGACAGTTGAAGCTAGCTATCAAGGCTGGATTATTGGTGTTGTGCTTGTTGTGAGCCTATTAAGTATTATTGCACTCACACGTGTTGGTTTTATCTTATTCTGGCGCGCATCCCCTCCAGAAGAAGATCCAATCCATCCAGCTTATATTCTTTATCGTGCTTTGCCGGAACGCGCACCGCCACGTAACGATCAAGTTATCTATCTATTACTGGCTGGTTTAATCGCTTATGTTGTCTTTGCTGCACCCATTCAGCATTACACATTAAGCACCGCACAACAGATTCAGGACCATGCACTTTACCAACACTCTATTCTTAAAGTAGATCAAAACGGTGAAGTCATCAGTGTGCAACCATATGACCCAGCTTACTTACCGGAAACCAAGTACGGCGGTGAAGTTGAAGATCATAATGCTTATCTTGTTCCAGATATTATTTCGAAAGATACGTTCAATGGCGAACATATTTCTGAATATAAACAACGACAAATTCAGCAACAGGACAAACTCCAAACTCCTACCATTGTTGATGAAAGTCAATTGAAACCTATGGAGCCATAACAATGCAGTTAACTCATTTGCTTGAACGCTGGTTTCCACATCCATTTGTTTCGGTTCTCATCGTTTTATTTTGGTTGATGCTGGCGCATAGTCTTGATGCGAGTGATCTTTTGACTGCGATGCTTTTGGGCTTAATCATCCCTCGTTTAGTCAAACCGTTTATTACCCGCACACCGCATATTCACTGGAAACCTGCTGTTAAACTATGTTTTGTGGTTCTTTGGGATATTATTATTTCTAACTTTAAGGTCGCAAAACTTGTTTTGGGACCTACTAAGAAATTACATCCTAAATGGTATCGCGTACCTTTAGAGACAGAACATGAGCAGGTCAACACCTTACTGGCAATGATCATTACCACAACACCAGGTACGGTTTCTGCGGGTATCGATCAGGAACGTGGGGATATTCTAGTTCATGCTTTGAGCACAGATAATACCGAATCTGATATTCAAGACATCAAAGAACGTTATGAAATTCCTCTTATGGAAATTTTTGATGTGAAAAGTAAAACGGAGGCAAGTGCATGACAATCCTACCCTATGCTCTAGGTATTAGCTTGATTGCCGTTACAATCTCGATGCTACTTTGCCTTTTTAGATTGGTTATGGGCCCATCAATTGTAGACCGCCTTTTAGCCCTCGATACACTTTTCCTCAATGCAACTTGCCTTATTGTTGTGTTAGGCATTTATTGGATGACGACTTCTCTATTTGAAGGAGCACTGCTGGTTGCGATGTTAGGTTTCGTATCTACAGCTGCCTTAGCACGCTACTTCACAACCGGTCATGTTATCGATTAAGGAGAGGTCAAAATGCAATTTACAATGGAAATTATTGTTTCGGTCTTTCTGGTTTTTGGCGCCTTCTTCATGTTAGTTGGCTCAATCGGTATGGTCCGTTTACCCGACTTATTCATGCGCTTACATGCGCCAACTAAGTCGAGTACGCTCGGCTTAGGAAGCTTTCTGATCGCTTCCATGATCTTTTTTGCTTTCCAAGGTCGCTTTGGTTTTGCCGAATTACTTATTACTCTTTTAGCTTTTATTACCGCGCCTGTTTCGGCTAATTTGATTGCACAAGCTGCGCTACATTTACGTTTACGCTCACTGAGTGGTGAAGTACCTGAAGCCATTGAACGCCCGCTCCCTTGGGACCGGTACAAAATTGGTCAACGCTTTTCACAAAACAAACCACCAATGGAACCTCCTAAAGAATAAGAAATTGAATCAATAAAAAAGCCACCCGAAGGTGGCTTTTTTATTTTGAGTTTTAATTACTCTTGGTCATCTGACTTACGTTCTGGCAAATCTTGTACCGCTTTTTCGATTAGACCAAACATATAGTTACCATATGCATTCGTCTTATCGTAATGGAAACGTAAGCGAGGCGTAATACGAGTCTTAATGCGACGGCTCAATTCATGACGCAAGAAACCAGAAGCTTTATTTAATACATCTAAAGTTTCTTTATTTGCTGCTTCACTTTGCTCATCGCCAAGTTCACGCCCCATAACGGTGACATAAACTTCAGCATAACCCATATCCGCACTGACTTTCACCGCAGAGATGGTCACTAGACCACCTAAGCGAGGATCTTTAAGCTCTTGACGGATCAGCTCAGACAACTCACGTTGTACTGAATCCGCCATGCGCTTTAAGCGTTGGCTACCCGCCATTAAAGACTCCGTTTAATCAATTGAACATCATACACTTCGATCTTATCTTGTGGTTTGATGTCTTTATAACCTTTCACCGCAAGGCCACATTCCATACCAGCACGAACTTCATCAACAACGTCTTTATAACGACGAAGAGATTCAAGCTCACCTTGGAAAATTACAACATCATCACGTAATACGCGAATCGGTTTATTACGATGTAATGTGCCTTCAAGTACCATACAGCCTGCTGCTGCACCAAACTTACTTGAGTGGAATACTTCACGTACTTCCGCAACGCCCAAGATTGTTTCACGATGTTCAGGAGCAAGTTTACCGCTCATGGCATCTTTCACATCATCAATTAATTCATAGATGATGCTGTAGTAACGAATATCAATACCATCTTGGTCACTTCGTTGACGAGCAGTCGTATCGGCACGAACGTTAAAGCCTAACAATACAGCTTCTGAAGATTCAGCAAGAATTACATCAGACTCAGTAATCGCACCAACACCTGAACTAATTACACGAACTTTTACTTCGTCAGTAGATAATTCATGTAGAGCTGCATTCAATGCTTCTAAAGTACCACGTACGTCTGTTTTCAAAACAACGTTCACTGTAGGAACATCTTTTTTGCCCATTGACGACATGATATTTTCAAGGCGCATAGCACTTTGACGATCAATACGTTTTTGACGCTCACGGTCAGCACGAGCATCGGCAACTTCACGCGCTTTCTTCTCGTCATTTACAACAAGAACTTCATCACCCGCCATTGGAGCATCTGGAAGACCCAGAATTTCTACTGGAATAGATGGTCCTGCTGATTTAATCGGCTTACCGTTTTCATCAGACATTGCACGGACACGACCATAAGATGAACCTGCAAGAACAAGGTCACCAATGTTTAATGTACCGTTTTGAACAAGAATCGAAGTTACTGCACCACGGCCTTTATCTACACGTGCTTCAATAACAACACCTTGCGCAGCACCTTCAGCAGATGCTTTTAATTCCATCAATTCTGATTGAATAAGAATTAAATCAAGGAGTTCATCAATACCTTGTCCGCTGTGTGCAGAAACTTTAGCAATCGGAACATCACCACCCCATTCTTCTGGAACGATTTGTTTCGTTGTTAATTCATTTAAAACACGGTCTGGATCAGCAGATTCTTTATCCATTTTGTTGATTGCAACAATAATTGGAGTACCTGCTGCACGAGCATGGTCAATTGCTTCTGCAGTTTGTGGCATTACACCATCATCTGCAGCAACAACTAATACAACGATATCTGTTGCTTTAGCACCACGTGCACGCATTGAAGTAAATGCCGCATGTCCCGGTGTATCAAGGAATGTAATAATTCCTTTGTCTGTTTCAACGTGATATGCACCAATATGTTGGGTAATACCACCTGCTTCCCCAGCCGCTACTTTCGAACGACGGATACGGTCAAGCAATGATGTTTTACCATGGTCAACGTGACCCATAATGGTAACAACTGGCGGACGAGTTGTTTGCTCACCACGAGCTTCTTCAGCTGCTTCAAGCAAGTTATCTTCCGCTTGTGTATCAGAAACTAAAACAGGGTTGTGGCCCATTTCTTCTACAACAAGTGCCGCTGTGTCTTGATCAATAGCTTGATCTTGATTAACCAATTCACCCATTTTCATAAGTGTTTTGATAACTTCACGTACTTTAATCGCCATTTTTTGAGCAAGATCGGCAACAACAATGCTTGAACCGATTTCTACATCATAAACTTGCTTTTTAACTGGCTTTTCAAATCCATGCTTATTCGCTTGGCTTGATTTTAAACCACGTTTGTTATGGTTAACAAAGCTTTGCTCTTCTTGACCACGACGGCCACCTTTCTTCCCAGCACGTGGGTTAGTGGTTGCGCCACCGCGTTTAATTTCACGGTCTTCTTGCTTAAATGAATCTTCATAAGCTTGGCCAACTAGACCTGAAGCAAGTGGAGAATCATCAATCACACGAATTGTCGTAGTAGCATCGTCATTTGAATACTTAGACGCCATTTTGCGCATTTGTTCAAGTGTACGTTGCTGAGCTTCTTCAGCCGCTTTACGACGTGCAGCTTCTTCAGTTGCTTTTAACTGAGCTGACTGCTCTTCACGAGCTCTTTTCTGTTCTGGAGTTTCAGCTGGTTTTGGTGCAGGTTTAACTGTACCACCACCACGCTTTTTCACTACAACAGCAGCTTTTGGAGCTGTCTGTGCAGCACTATCTTGTTGATGAGCAGCACGCATCGCATCTAAAGTTGCTTTAGCTTTTTGCTCTGTTTGAAGACGCGCTTTTTGCTCGGCAGTTTCACGCGTTTGCTGTTCTACACGTGCTTTAGCTTCAGCTTCTGCACGTGCTTTAGCTTCAGCTGCAATTTGTTCAGGGTTTGGTTTAGCAAAAACCTGTTTTTTACGTACTTCTACGTTAATCGTTTTTGCTTTACCTGAAGTACTTGCAACTTTAGCGGTACTGGTTGTTTTACGTTTCAACGCAATTTTTCCTGTGTTACCACTTTCCTGACCATGAACTTTTTTCAAATGATTGACCAAAGTATCCTGTTGTTCAGTGGTAATAATGTCGTCTGCTGTACGTTGAGGCAAACCTGCTTCACGAGCCTGTTCTAGGAGCTTCTCAACAGGACGTCCTACACTGAGAGCTAACTCTTTAATCGACTTGTCCGTCATATTTCATCTCCTAGTTAAACCATGATTCGCGAGCTTTCATGATCAATTGACCTGCTTTTTCATGACCAAGTCCTTCAATATCAGAGATATCGTCAGTAGCTTGATCTGCCAAATCGTCGACAGTAATAATACCGCGAGCGGCAAGCGAGTAAGCGATCTCAGAAGTCATGCCTTCCATAGTGAGAAGGTCTGCGCTCGGTTCTTGAATATTTTCTTGCTGTTTCAAAGCATCAGTAAGGGCTGCTTCTTTTGCACGACTTTGCAATAACTCAACCAATTCAGCATCAAGCTCAATTTCGTCAAAAGTCTCAGCAGGAACATAAGCAATCTCTTCTAAAGAAGTGAAGCCCATTTCCACCAATGCCATTGCTAAATCTTCTTCAATATCGAGACGTGATACAAACATATCAAGATATTGCTGAGCTTCATTTTGCTGACGAGCACGATACTCTTCTTCAAGCATCATGTCGAGTTTGTAGCCAGTTAAATCAGAAGCTAAACGAACGTTTTGACCTTGAGAGCCAATCGCACGAGCTAATTGATCGCTGGTTGCAAAAATAATGTCGGCACTTCTTGCATCTTCATCAAGCACGATGCCTGAAACATCAGCTGGTTCTAATGCACTAGCAATGTATTGAGCCGGATCATCAGACCAGACCACTACATCAATACGTTCACCATTTAACTCTTGTTGTACAGCTTGAATACGCGTACCACGCATACCAATACATGCACCTACAGGGTCAATACGGTGATCATTTGTTTTCACTGCAATTTTAGCACGAACGCCCGGTTGACGTGCCGCTGCTTTAATTTCAATAATTTCTTCAGAAATTTCAGGAATTTCTTTTTTCATTAAAGCAATTAACATTTCAGGCTTAGCGCGTGATAACAACAACTGAGCGCCACGACCTTCACGGTTAACATTATATAAAATAGCGTTTACACGTTGTTTTGGACGAAGAATTTCTTTTGGAATCATCTCTTCGCGTGCAAGATAAGCTTCTGCGTTGTCGCCTAAGTCGATAATGAAGCCATCTTTGGTTTGTTTTTTCACTTCACCGTAAATTAACTCACCAACTTTAGACTCGTATGCATCAGCAACTAAAGCACGCTCAGCTTCACGAATTTTTTGTACAATAACTTGTTTTGCAATTTGTGCAGCAATACGACCAAACTCAATAGATTCTACTTCGAGTTCACGCACGTCACCAATTGACCATTTAGCCGGATCAACGTCAGAAATTGCATCTTGACAAGCCGGCATTTCATGATCTTCATCTGCCACAACAGTCCATTGACGGAACGTACGGTAATCACCAGTTTTACGATCAATTTCTACACGAAGCTGAGCTTCTTCAGCATGCGTACCTTCGTAAAATCTTTTCTTCGTTGCAGCAACTAGAGCTTGTTCTAAAGCTTCGAAGATCGCTTCACGACTAACACCTTTTTCATTACTAACCGTTTCAACAACGGTAAGAATTTCGCGGCCCATAAGTCACCTACCGATTTCTTATAAAATTTAAATAAATTTAATCTTGATAGATCAAGTTTGCTTTATCGATATTGTTGCTGTCGATCACAAGCACATGCTTCCCATCAACTTCAACCTGAATTTCTTCATTTTCAAGGTCTACTGCGATAAGTTTTGCTTGAAATTTACGACGGTTTTCTACTGCTGCAATTAAACGCAAAGCAATTTGTTGTCCGATGTAGCCTTGTAACTGTTCTAGTTGAAAAAATGGACGATCCCAACCCGGTGAAGAAACTTCTAATGAATACTCACCTGAGATTGGATCATGAACATCCAACATTGCGCCAACTTGTTGTGTTACACGCACACAATCTTGTACACCAATACCACGGCCTAGTTCTACTTCGCCATCTTCATTAATTACAGGCTCAGCATCTTCACTTACCGCTTTATCGATATAAATACGCAATAATGAACGTTTACCTTGTGGGAGAAACTCGATTCCCCAAAGGTCGACACCACATGCTTCCACTGCAGGAACAATTAAGTCATGCAATGCTTGGGATTTATTTGATAATTTCATTTACTCTCGTCATTCTCGTGCGATTCAATCGGTTGTTTTAACCGACACAGACCTACTATAGTGAAGCATGACTATTTGACCAATTGATGTCGACACTACACGATAGCGATACGATAACCAATAAAAAAGGGCGTTAATCGCCCCTATTTAGCACAGAAAACAATAGTCCACTGTGCAAAAAGGCCCACCTGTCTGTGAGCCTCTTTTAAGAAACTTGGTAGCGGGAGCTGGATTTGAACCAACGACCTTCGGGTTATGAGCCCGACGAGCTACCAGACTGCTCCATCCCGCATCAACGTGCAAAAATTATATACAAATATCGAAAAAAGTCAATGTAAACTTATCTAATATTCGCTTGATTAAGTTGCACCTTAATCAAATTGGTAGCGGGAGCTGGATTTGAACCAACGACCTTCGGGTTATGAGCCCGACGAGCTACCAGACTGCTCCATCCCGC